>CAIVUX010000051.1 GCA_903909215.1 uncultured Ferrovum sp. | reverse complement strand
CGGGTGGGGTCTGACCCCTCATAAGGTCAAGGCGTGCGCCACGGCGCTTAAGCGCTCTGGGTTGATTGCCGCATCGCGAACGCCTTCAGCGCATAAGGCGGAACGAAACCCCAAATAGTCGGGTTGTAGAGCGCGCAAAGAGGGAATGTCCCCTAGGGTTAGTGCGCCGGCCAAGCCGCTCACCAAATCTGCAGCACGAGCCATATCCACAAATTCCTGTAGCGCACCAAGCGATGTGGTTGCGGTTAAGCGCGCACCGTTTTTATCGGCTGTGTCCATCATGATGCCCAAAAAACCGGCTTCAGCCACAGCGCTCACCAATTCTTTTAAAGAAACACCGGGTAAAGGTTTATCTGCAAACAGCACGGCCACCAATGGGTAGAGCGCCGCCAAGGGTTTAATGGCCTCTAGGCAGGCCCGATAATCACCTGGGGGCAGCAGGCCAATTTTAATAATGTCCACGCCAGGGGAGGTCATGCCGTCCACAGCCGCCACCCAAGCCTCAGGGTTAAGCGCTACATCGCCCACAGTAGCGCTGATGGGTGCTTGGCCAGTTAAGGCGCGCACAATGTCGGATACGGTACGCACGGGCAATGCGCCCAAGGCGCCCGCAGCAGGGTTTTTGCAATCAATAATGCCAGCACCATGAGCACGGGCCAGTAGGGCCTCTTCTACGCTGGTGACGCTGGCTAAAAAACCAGTTTTCACTGCAGTGGCTGTGGAGGTATTCGTATCAACCATTACGTTTCTCATTAAATTTTTCCATTAGCCATCCCCACGCTTCCAGTTCGCGTGGTCCGGCGGTTTTATCCACACCAATTTGCAAATAGGTTAATTCTGCCTGAACTTTTTCGGGGGGCAAAAGGTGCAAACGGCTTAATAAAATAGAGGCCTCAATTACTGCTGATTGAGCGCGATTAAAACCTTGAAAGGGCTGATGCGTGGCGCTATGTACAGTAGTGCACACAAAGCGGGGGCGTAGACCATCCTCTTCAACGGTATCCACCACCACCTCTTTATGCGCCAAAGCATTTTGAAGGCGATGCCCAGAAATAACGCTGCACGCCACAGTAGGCCAATCACGCCGTCCCGTGAGAGCACCGGCGAATACGCGCACATCATCACAAAAGTTAATGCTGGCCGAACGCTCTCGCAGCAAGTTATCTAAGGTGCGCGAGGGTCGAAAGGGGGCCAATACAAAACTATCCCCACGCACATGTACGCCCAAAGGTGCCACATGCGCCGAACCATCCGGTCCACGCGTGGTGACAATGGTTTCTAAAATGAAACTCACTTAAGGCCACGCATTTTATGGGATAAGGTGGTGCCCGCGGCTTTCTGCTCCAACAGGTTATCCTCTTCAAATTCTACGGCAGCACCCCAATGCAATCCTTCGTCCTGGGTGTAGCGTTTTCCCAACTGCCAAGCAATTTCGGCGCGCGCCAGTTCCACGCCCATATAAAAAGCATGGCTGGCATCGGCTTCTAATTTTAATTGCGGCCAAGCGGAAAAAGGCTCGGTCACCTCCTGCAAACCATCACGGTTGTACACAGAAATACCCGTAGCGCTTACCTGAATACGAAAGTTTGGGTCTTTAACCTGCGCGGCAATCTCGGCAATTTCCGCAGCACTATCGGGGAAAGGGCGTCGTTCATGATTGACGAGCAATGCGCCGGAATAGTTTTTGGGCAAACTGCCTTCCTCGCGTGCGGCAAACATCATGCGTCGTGCCGCATCGGCTTCACGCACCGCACTGCGCGCATGGGTGCTGACTTCAGTGGTGAGCACAGCATTCAGGCGCAATTCGGAAATAACACCAAACAATAGTGCGTTAATGCCTGTGGTGTCGGCATCCGTGAGTTCGGTTAAGTTACCCACCCCCATCATGATGCCTACATCCGGGCAACGCTGGCGCAGCTCGCGATAGCGGCAAAGAGACTCGGTAAAACCAAAGTGAATGGGGTCGAGTATGGGGTCGGCCAAGAAGGGGCGTTTTAAAACACGTACCGCACCAATGGCGCGCATAAGAGAATCTAAATCACCTGGAGATTGTGGAATTAATACGGGTATGGAGGAAACTTCATTTAAAACGCCAAGCGTTCCTTCATGCAAGCTCAGCAAATAATCGGCACCCGCTCGCCCGCCCCGCAACAGCTCTTCGGTTTGCATGGAATCCACGCTCACCATAAATCCTTCAGATTTTAGTGCACGTACCATTTCTTCCAAATACGGGAAAGGCGTTTCGGGCAAACAACCAATGTCGATGACATCCGCACCGTCGTTACGGTAGCGCCGGGCGCGCTCTAATACCTTTTCTATACTGCAGTGTGGCGCGTCGACGATTTCAGCAAACAAGGTAACATCCGTGCGGGTTAAATCCACCACATGTCCAGCGCGACCAAAATATTGCGGCAGATCTTTTAATTCATCGGGGCCGCGATTAACAGGGACTGAGAAATGTTGGGTGAGGGCATCCAGGTCGCCACGACAGCGGCCGGGCACGATAATGCGGTTGGCTTGGCCAATGTTGGTGACGCGCCGTTTAATCATATCGCCCGTCATGAGGGCCGCCACATTCACGCCAATTTGCTGCACCTCAAAACTGAAGGGCGTGGGCTGCATATCAGCCAGTACGCGCTGCAGATTTTTTTCAGCCAGTTTTCCAGTTAAGAAGAGGATATGTTCAGACATGTCACTCTGTCCGTAATGGCTTGTTGCAAAGCCTCTACCGAAGAGACCACTTGAACATTCTCGAATGTTTTAAGGGTTTCGGTGTGTTGTAAATCAATGCGCCGTGGGTTTAAGGTAACCCACTCACTAGGAGATTCGGTGGTCACTTCAGGCTCTGTGTCGCAGGCAAAAACAATACTGGGTAGGCCGCATTTTCCGGCTTGAGCAAAGATATTGGTGATAAGGCTATCTGAAATGCCCAAGGCGCACTTAGCCACCGTGTTGGAACTGGCGGGGCCAATAATGACTGTATGGTAGTTGCCATGATAAAACAGGCCCACGGGTGCAGCACTGGCCGTGCTATCACGAAAAATTCGCATACGGGCTTTAAGATCCTCGAGTTTATAGCCATACATGCGCAGTATCTCTTCACCAGCTTTGGAAAGAAATAGATCCACTCCCGGCAGCGTCATGCATATGGCCAGGGATTCTTTGAGGTAATGACCAGAGCCGGTAATTCCCCAAGCAAAACGTGGTGCGGGTTCTGTTTTCATGAATGTTGTCCAGTATAACCCGGACAGAGGGCGATTTTAAGCCGGAATGTCAGGCACCAGGCTAGTCTCAAGAGATGAGATTTGGTCCTTAAGATTCAACTTCCTTTTTTTAAGGCGCTGCATTTCCAATTCATCGGGCTGCGCCAGCACAGATTTTTCGTGAATCAGGGTATCAAGCTCCCGATGTTCGCGGGACAATTGTTCTAATTTTTCGCGAACTTCCGAAGCGTCCATATTAAATCAGCTCCACTTCTAGGTTGTCGATAAGTCGGGTGCGACCTAAACGTGCGGCGGCTAAAACCACCAAGGCACGGGCGTGGCTATCGGGTTCCATGAGGTCTAACTGCCGGCGTATAGCAATGTAATCCACTTTCCAACCCCGCGTCTCTAGTGCAGCGCTGGCGGCTTTTTCTAAATCCGCAAAGTTGCGATGCCCCTTGCGTAACGCTTGTACCATAGTGTGCAGTTGTTGGTAAAGTGCCGGGGCTTCAGAGCGTTCAAGGTCGTTTAGATAGGTGTTGCGCGAGCTTAAGGCCAGGCCATCTGCTGCACGCACCGTATCGGCAGGAATGATTTCAATGGGAAGCGCCAATTGCTTCACCATGTCGCGCAGTACCAAATACTGTTGATAATCTTTTTTCCCAAAAATGGCGATTTGTGGTTGCACCATATTGAAGAGTTTTAGTACCACTGTAGCCACTCCCCTAAAATGTCCGGGACGGAAAGCGCCCTCTAATACATCTTGAATCAAACAGGGGTCCACCGTGTATTCCTGCGGCTCGGGGTAGACTTCCTGTTCGTCGGGGGCAAACACCACATTGCACCCGGCTTGCGCCAACCGTTCGCAATCGGCGGCCAAGGTGCGTGGGTAGCGGTCAAAGTCTTCGGTGGGGCCAAATTGCAGGCGGTTTACAAAAATACTGGCCACCAAACAGGCGGCACGGGGCTTGGCTATTTGAATCAGCTCAATATGGCCGTCGTGTAAGTTGCCCATGGTGGGCACCAAGGCCACCTGGCGCTCGTTGTAGAGACGCGCTCGAAGTTCGGCAACGGAATGAATAACGTCCATAAATAACGGCTAATTAGGGTTTGAAAAGTGTAATTGTGACACGAGTTAGGAACAGTTGAAGAATTCTCTGCGGCTGCGCAAATTGCGTATCCGTTGTAAGAGCAATTCAAAGTCTTTTGGGTTATCCACAAAGTTCAAGTTTTCACTGTTCACGATAAGCAAAGGCGAGGCATCGTATTCATGAAAATATTGCGCATACACGTCCACCACATCGCGTAAATAACGTTCGGATATGGGCTTTTCCACCGACCAACCGCGACGCTGTACGCGTTCAATTAAGGTATTGGCAGGGGCTTGCAAATAAATAACCAGGTCGGGTGTGGCGGTATTGGGTTGCAAAAACTGATACATGCGGTGGTATAGGTCAAATTCATCATCGGCCAAATTCATACGTGCAAAAAGCACGTCTTTGTCGATTAAAAAATCGGCCACAGTGGGCGAACCAAACATGTCCCGTTGCTTAATGTCGCTGGTCTGCAAAGCGCGTTGAAATAAAAAGAACATTTGCGTGGCAAAGGCAAAGCGTTCGGGGTTGCGGTAAAAGCGCTCTAGAAATGGGTTGGATTGCGCATCTTCCAGCATCAACTGCGCATTGAGCCGCGCGGCCAAGAGCCGCGTCAGACTGGTTTTACCCACGGCAATCGGACCTTCCACCACAATGTAGCGGTATTTTTCTGGAAGTGTGTTCACGATAGCATTCATGGTTTTAGTACGCTTACTCGTTGATCGTGGCATTGCGCCGCTTTGTCGCTTACCAAACCCACACCCGGAATCATGAGTTGTGGCGACAATTCTTGCAGGGGCAGCAACACAAAGGCGCGCTCACCCATGCGCGGGTGAGGGACGGTTAGGCGCTCTGTGGCCAGTATGCGCTCCCCATACAGCAGTATGTCTAAATCCAGGGTGCGCGGTGAGTTGGGGAAATCGCGTCGCCGTCCATGGCGTAATTCGATAGCCAACAATGCGTCCAATAAGGGTTCGGGCTCTAACTCGGTGCTAATCATGGCCACAGCATTGATAAAGTCCGGCTGATTTGTGTAACCCACCGGTGCGCTGCCATAAAGACTGGAATGCGCTAGCAAACGGGTGTGCGGTAAGCTCGCCAAATCATCAAAAGCGTTTTGCAAATGACGTTCAGGGTCTTGCAGGTTGCCCCCTAAACCGACGTAGACAGTTTCACTCAACGACGTCTCCGGCGGCGTGTGCGCGGTGCGGGTTTCGTTTCTTCCACCAACAAGGACTCGCGGTCTTCTACATCTACCTGTTGAAAATCGGTCCACCAATCGGCCACGCTCTGGTCCACTTCACCACTATCAGCGCGCAGCAGCATAAAGTCATAGGCCGCGCGGAAGCGCGGGTGCTCCAAGAGGCGCACTGGGCGTTGGCCAGAACGCTGGTCAAAGCGTGGTTGTAGCGCCCATATTTCTTTAATCACCGCATCTAAGCGCCGTGGAATGGCCAAGCTTTTGCGCTGCGCTTCCAGCACATCCGTCATGGCTTCAAAAAGAGCAGGCATAGGGCGTTCGTTAGCCGCTTTACGGGCGGTCCAGTTTTCTATTAACGGATACCACAGTAGGGCGGCAAACAAGAAACCTGGAGAAACGGGTTTCTCATCACGAATGCGTTGATCGGTGTTTTCCAGCGCCTGTTCGATAAATTTTTTGCCTTGCGGCAGAGCCAGAATACCATCGAGCAGCGGCAACAGGTCGTGATGCAAACCTTCCGCACGCAAACGTTCAATACAAGAGAGGGCATGACCGGAGAGCAGCAACTTTAACACTTCCTCAAACAAACGCGATTCGGGCACATTGAGCAGCAGGTCGGCCATTTTTTTCACCGGCGCGCGCGTGGTTTTGTCCAGATCAAAACCCAACTTGGCCGAAAAACGCACGGCACGCAGTAATCGTACTGGGTCCTCACGATAACGGGTAGGGGGGTCGCCAATCATGCGCAGACGGCGTGCGCGGATATCGGCCACACCATTAAAGTAATCTAAAATTTCATTGCGAATGGGGTCGTAGAACAGAGCGTTGATGGTGAAATCGCGCCGCGCCGCATCTTCCTCAATGCTGCCAAATACGTTATCACGGGTAATGCGGCCATGCTCATCGGTTTGTTGCTTATCATCATCATTGGCGGTGCCGCGAAATGTGGACACTTCCACCACCTCATCATGGCAAATGGCATGAACAATCTGAAAACGACGTCCAATAATGCGTGAGCGACGAATGAGGCGACGCACCTCATCAGGAGTTGCATTTGTCGCTACATCGAAGTCCTTGGGGGAAATTTCCAACAACAGGTCGCGTACTGCGCCACCCACCACATAGGTTTTGAAACCCGCTTCGTGCAAAGTGCGCACCACGCGTAAGGCGCAGTCACTTAAATCTTCCGGGCGAATGTTGTGAGCCGAGGCAGGGATAACGCGCAGT
This sequence comes from uncultured Ferrovum sp., assembly GCA_903909215.1. Lineage (GTDB taxonomy): Bacteria > Pseudomonadota > Gammaproteobacteria > Burkholderiales > Ferrovaceae > CAIVUX01. The sequence goes on along the minus strand of CAIVUX010000051.1, from coordinate 67,340 downwards.
TTTCCGGCGGCTGATTTCTTTCCACTGCCCAACATTGAATGAATAAATTTTCGAATCATAATGTCCGTTATCGCAATGAAATAATTGGCCAGCGCTCAGCCTCAGCATGGCCGCGTAGGGTGTTATCGGGGTCCACCACGATGGGGTGAGAAACCCGGCTTAGCAATGGGATATCGTTGAGTGAATCGCTATAGAACACAGTGCTGTCAAAGTCTGACCATTGACGTCCGAGGGACGCCAGCCATGCGTCGACACAACCCATCTTGCCTTCTCTGAAGCAGGGCCGCCCGGTAATTTTACCCGTAAATTCACCATCATTCCCCACTTCAGGTTCTGTAGCGACCAGATGCTGAAAGCCCAAATAATCCGCAATGGGCTGCGTCACAAAACGATTGGTGGCGGTGACAATAGCCAATAAAGTGGCCTGAGCCTTCTCTTCTTTTATTTTTTGACGAGCCGCAACACTCACGATGGGAATAATGCGCTCGCTCATAAATTCTTTGTGCCAAGTATTGAGTTGGCTGCGCTTGTGTCGACCCAATGGGCTGAGTTGAAATTGTAGAAAATGCATAATGTCTAAACGGCCTGCGCGATAGTCTTCGTAAAAGGCTAAGTTTTGCGCTTCATAGGCTTCACGGTCATGCACACCACGGGATGCCAAAAATAATCCCCATTCAAAGTCGCTGTCGCCTGAGAGTAAGGTATTGTCCAAATCGAATAAAACCAAACGGGAGTTTTTCATGGAGCGGGCCGTTGAATAGACGTCAGTGCATCGCGAATCAATGGAATGGTAATGGCGCGTTGCGAAGACAGCGACCAAATATTTAGTTCGTTCATCAGCGCAAAGAGGGAAGGGGTATCACGGGTCCAGCGCGTCAGAATATAACGCGCGGCATCGGTGGGTAAGTGGACGCCCAAATGTTGGGCGCGCGATTGCAAGGCGGCAACCTTTTCGGAATCGTCCAATGCATGAACGCGCAGCACCAAACCCCAACCTAAGCGAGTAGCCAAATCAGGCAGCAGTGGCAGTTGAGCGGGCGCGCAGCAGCCGGTGACCAACAGGCGCCCCGCGCCTTCACGGCGTTCATTGTAGCGATTAAAAAGTGACACAGCACCCTCGGGGGATAAACGCTCTACATTGTCCACTCGTAGAGTAGCGGCATCACTGGGCATAAAGCGGGTTTGCGCATCGCAACTAATTGGGGGCAAGTTAAGTGGGGTCAGACCCCTGGCGGGGTCTGACCCCAACTGTGACCCCAACTGTGCCTCGGTACCCACCGCGTTAAGAAGATGGGTTTTGCCCGCACCCGGTTCTCCCCATAAGTAAATGAAGCGTTCCCCCATGCCCTTCGTCCATTGGCGCAAGGCGGCCAGCACTTCGGCGTTGCGACCCACGACAAAATCATCCAAGGTGGGTGGACCTGAGGGCTGAATGTCCAATACCAGCTGGCGCATTAGCGGGTCTCGCTCTCGCTGGTCATGGTTTGGTTTACGCGACGTATAATAATCCACAGGGCCGCGGTGGTGGGCAGAGCGATGAGAATACCGAAGAAGCCCAATAATTTTCCAAAAGCCATTAATGAAAAAATAACCATCACTGGGTGCAGGCCGATACGTTCACCCACCAGGCGTGGCGTGATGACGGTGCCTTCTAATACATGCCCTAATACAAATGCGATGGTGACAGGCAGTAACAGGGTAATGCCGGGGCCTTGTACCAATGCCGTTAAAATAGCCAAAACAAATCCGGTAAATACGCCCACGTAAGGAATAAACACCAAGCATCCGGTGAGAATGCCGATGGGGATTCCTGAGTCTAATCCCACCACATGCAAAGCTGTGGCGTAGTAAATCGACATCACGACCATGACAACCAACTGACCGCGCAAAAACTGTCCCAGCACGGAGTCAATTTCGCCTGCCACGCTGCTGACCAAGGCGCGATGGCGTATCGGCACGGCGGAGAATAAGGACTGGACTATGTTGCTCCAGTCTTTTAGTAGATAGAAAAATACCACCGGCACCAGCAGCAGGGTAAAGGCAATGCTGACCAAAAAGGCGCTGCCATCACTGGCGGAACGCAGCAGTTTTTGTAATGCCGCCTCGGCACTGCCCATGTTTTGCACCAGCATTTCGCGCAATTGGTCCAGATTGTTGCTGATGTCCAAATGCAAGGTTTGTTGCAGCCAAGGCACGGACCAGTCGCGCAGCTCGTTTAATACGGCGGGCAGACGGGCCAGCATTTGGCTGAATTCGTGGTACAGCATGGGGATAATGACCATGCCAAAAGTAACCAAAATGCCGGTGAGCAGCAAAAGCACCAAAAGGGACGCTAAGGCCGCCGGAAACCAAGAGCGGGTCAGGCGGCTTGTTATGGGGTGGCAGATGTAGGCCAGTAAAATGGCCAGCACAAAGGGCATCAATAGGCTGGAGAGCGCATAAATGAGTGCGATCATCCCCAAAGTCAGGGCAATGCCCCAAAGGGTGATGCGGGAAAGAGGGCGATTTGTCGTCATTTGCGATAGAATTCAGGGTCTGTCAGGCGTTTATTCGCCCGGTTCGGTATTTTAGCAGGTCGAGCACCTCTTTCAGGGGCCGATTGTTCTGGAGGCTTTTCGTGTCAAATCAACCCATACCCTCAGAGGGCTTGTCCTACCGCGATGCCGGTGTCGATATCGACGCAGGGGATGCTCTGGTTGAACGCATTAAACCCTTGGCCAAGCGCACCCTGCGCCCTGAAGTCTTAAGCGGCATCGGGGGCTTTGCGGCATTGGTGGAGATTGGCAAACGGTTTCGTGAGCCGGTACTGGTTTCTGGCACCGATGGCGTGGGCACCAAACTGCGTTTGGCCTTCGAACTAAAACGCCATCACACCGTGGGCATTGATTTGGTGGCCATGAGTGTTAACGATATTTTGGTGCAGGGCGCCGAGCCCCTGTTCTTTTTAGATTACTTTGCCTGCGGTCGTTTGGATGTGGATATTGCCGCGGCGGTGATTGGTGGTATTGCCACCGGTTGCGAGCAGGCGGGTTGCGCCTTAATTGGCGGCGAGACCGCCGAGATGCCCGACATGTACCCTGAGGGTGAGTATGATTTAGCGGGTTTTGCAGTGGGTGTGGCCGAAAAATCCAAACTCATTAATGGGCTAAGTATTAAAGCCGGCGACGTGGTGGTGGGGGTGGCTTCCAGCGGCCCGCACTCCAATGGCTTTTCTTTAATTCGTAAGATTGTGTCTCATGCCAAGGCCAGCTTAAACGCCCCGTTCCCCGGCGGACAGTATCCCAACAAAACCTTGGCCGATGTGTTGATGGAACCCACCCGTATTTACATCAAACCCATTTTGGCTTTGATGCAAGAGGTTACCGTTAAAGGCATGGCCCATATTACCGGCGGTGGTTTGGTGGATAATATTCCACGCGTGTTGCCAGAAGGCGTGGCTGCTGTGCTGCACCGCGATGCATGGCCTCTCCCCCCTGTGTTTGAATGGTTGCAAAAAGCCGGCAATGTGGCCGACGATGAAATGCATCGGGTGTTTAATTGTGGGATCGGCTTAACGTTGATTGTGTCGATTACTGAAGAAGCAGCAACCTTGGCCTTTCTTAAAGCGCAGGGACTGGATGCCTGGCGCATTGGTGTAATTGAAGCGCGTACTGCCCATCAAGCCGCCACCCGGGTTATCTAGCACACCATGAAACCCACCATTGTTATTTTGATTTCAGGGCGCGGCTCGAATATGGCGGCTATTTTGTCGGCCTCTCTGCCGATTAAAGTGGCCGCCGTGATTAGCAATCAAGCGGATGCCACTGGATTAGAGTTGGCTGCTGCGCAAGGCATTCCCACTGCCGTAGTGGACCATCGGGCCTTTTCTACGCGCGAAGATTTTGATGCCGCATTACAGAACGCCATTGATCAGTTTTCCCCACAGTTGGTGGTGTTAGCCGGCTTCATGCGCATTTTGTCGCCGCAGTTTGTGGCGCATTACGAAAAACGACTCATCAATATTCACCCCTCGCTGTTGCCCGCTTTTCCTGGGTTGCATACCCACCGTCAGGCCTTAGCAGCCGGTGTGCGCATTCACGGCTGCACTGTACATTTTGTTACCGACCGTTTGGACCATGGTCCCATCGTGGTGCAGGCTGCGGTGCCTGTGTTGCAAGGTGATACTGAAGCCTTGTTATCCGCACGTGTGTTGCGCCGCGAACATGTTATTTATTCCCGTGCCCTGCGTTGGTGGGCCGAGGGTCGTTTGCATTGGCAGGAAGACTGCATTCACGTGGATGGCGAGTTTCAAAACTTTGGTGGACTCAGTGCGCCCGAGCCCGTGGCATGAGGGGGGTGGCGCGCGCTGCTTTGTGGCTGGCGCTGATGGGGTCGGCTTTGTTGGCTTTGGGGTCAGACCCCGAATCGGGGCCTGACCCCAAAGCCAACGAGACCATTCATGCGCAATATCGTTTGTTTTATCGGGGCGTGCCAGTTGGCAATGTCAATGAAACATGGGTGCGCCAAGGCGATGACTATCGCGTAGAAAGCGATGCCAAGCCCTATCCCATATTGGCTTTTGTGGTTCCGACGTTTCGCGAAGTGAGCGAAGGACGAGTGGTGGGGAAAGTCTTGCAACCCCGGCATTTCGAGCACTCCCGCAGCGACCAAGCCACCCCCTTAATGGCGGATTTTAATTGGGAGACCAGCCAACTGACGAATCATTTTGCGGGCCGCACAGAAACGGTGAGATTAAGTGCTGGCACTCAAGACGCGCTATCGATTAAGTTTTTATTTCGTATTGCAGGGGACGCAGCCTTGAATACAGATATTGCGCTGACCACCGGAAAGCGTTTGGAAACGCATCATTTGGTGTTGGTATCTAAAGAAGAACTTGATACCACAGCCGGACATTTTTCTACTCGGCATATGGCCGATCAAAATCAGCAAGCCGAATCCTATTTTGACATTTGGTTGTCTGATAACCCACAGGACCCACCCATCCGCATGCAAGTACTGGAGCGCGGAAATCGCTGGGAGCAACAATTACAAAAGGTTAGTTTCGAATGAGCAATATCATCACCACCACACAATTTTCTGCATTGGCGCAGGCGCTGGAAATCGTCTTGCCGGCGCTAATGCCTGCGGATACCGCTCTGCACCAATTCTTTCGCAATAACCCCGACCTCGGCATGCAAGATCGCGCTTTTGTGGCGGAGGGGGTATACGCCACCTTGCGACGTTTCGAGTTGGTAAAAACCTTGGCCCCCCTTACGGCGCCGCGACGTATGGCGCTGGCCATGTTGTTGCGCGTGCAAGGGCGCAGCACGCGCGAGCTTCAGGCGCTTTGCCAGGGTGAAGAGACTGAATGGCTGGCCACTGTGAAAGCGCAGCAGGTTGTAGATAGCCTCTCCATTCAGTCCGACCTTCCGCAATGGGTGGTGGATAAATTAAGCGCCCACGCCACCCCTGAACAAGTGGTGGCCTTGGGCCGCTCTATGCAATCTCAGGCGCCATTGGATTTACGCGTCAACACGTTGTGTGCCAATCGTGAAGGCGTCTTAGAGGCGCTTAAAATAGCCGGCATTAGCGCTAAAGCTACCCCTTGGTCGCCCATGGGTATCCGCGTAGAAGGACGCCCCTCTATTAACCGTTTATCCATTTTCGCAGCTGGGCAGGTGGAAGTGCAGGACGAAGGCAGTCAGTTGTTAGGCTTCTTGGTGGCGCCGCGCCGTGGTGAAATGGTGGTGGATTTTTGCGCCGGGGCCGGGGGTAAAACATTATTACTCGGCGCGCTGATGAACAATCAGGGGCGCATCTACGCGTTTGATGTGTCCTCCCGTCGCTTAGACAACCTAAAACCGCGCTTAAAGCGCTCGGGGCTTTCTAATCTTAACCCAGTGCTGATTACCAGTGAGAATGATGCGCGTGTCAAGCGCTTGGCCGGTAAGATTGATCGTGTGTTGGTGGATGCGCCGTGCAGTGGGTTGGGGACCTTGCGCCGTAATCCTGATTTAAAACTGCGCATGAGTGCCGCGTCGGTGGCAGAACTGGTGATAAAGCAAGCCTCCATTTTAAACGCTGCCGCCACCTTGGTAAAACCGGGCGGCCGTTTGGTGTATGCCACCTGCAGTTTGTTGGCAGAAGAAAACGACGAGCAAGCCGATCGCTTTGGCGCGGAACATCCGCAATTCAAGTCGCTACATGTGGGGGAAATATTAAAACAACAACATATTCCACTGGAAATGGGCGAACGCTTGCATTTGTCACCTCAGATGCAGGGCACCGATGGGTTTTTTGCTGCGGTTTGGCAGCGCGAGGAGTAAAATTAGACGGTCTTTTAGTGCTGCTAGGGTCTCATAACGGAGAGCGTTAATGATGGAACAATTTCCGGGTTTTTTTTCCGGCTTCACTGACTTTTTGCAGTCTTTGTCGCAAGTGCAACACCTGTGGCAAGTTCCTGTGTTGTTGGCCGCTTTGGCTTTAGGCGCCGGGGCTTCAGCCACCTTGGGCCGACAGTTAAGCCGTGAGGCCGAAGACCGCACCCGTGTGCGGCGTCTGCGCGGCATTATCTTCGCCTTAGTGGCCGTCACCAGCATCGCTTTATTGGGGCGCTTCTTCGGCATGGGCCGTCCGGCCCCGTTGCTGCACATGGCCACGGCGCTCACCTTGGCTTTGGTGGCGGCGCGCGTGGGCGTGTATGTACTAAATCACGTGGTGGCCAGCTCTGCCCGTACTGTGGTTTGGCAAACCTCCTTTGTGCGCGGTGTGTGGCTTCTATTTGCGCTGCACGTTATTGGCCTGTTGTCGCCCATCATGGAAGTGTTGCAAGAAATTGGACTGCCCATAGGCAATAGTTATGTATCGTTGCTACAAGTTCTGCAAGCCACCATTATCGTGGGGGTTGTATTGGTGTTGGCACTGTGGTTAAGCGGCGCCCTTGAGCGGCGCTTAACGCGCTCGCAAACCTTAGACCCCACTGTGCGCGTGATTGTCTCCAAACTGTTGCGTGGCCTACTCATATTTTTAGCGTTGGTGATTGCCATACCTGCTGTAGGCATTGACTCCACATTTTTATCGGTTCTGGGTGGGGCCTTGGGTGTTGGGTTGGGTTTGGGACTACAAAAAATTGCCAGCAATTATGTGAGTGGGTTTATTATTTTGTTGGATCGCTCGGTACGCTTGGGCGACGTTATTACGATTGAAGGACGCCAAGGAACCGTTATTCAATTGGAGGCGCGCTGCACCACCTTAAGTGCTATTGATGGCACCACATTCATTGTGCCCAATGAAACGTTCATGATTCACTCGGTGATTAACCACACCAGAAGCGGCCTGGGGGTGTTGCGCAGCATTGTATTTGAAGTGGCTCATGGCAGCGACCTTAGCATGGTGCAAGCCATAGGCGAGGCTGCTATGCGCGCCCAGACGCGCGTGCTGACCTATCCCGCGCCGTTGGCCAACGTAACACGCCTCAACGGGCATGGGGTAGAGTTGACCTTACAGTTTTGGATCGCAGATCCTGGTATTAGCGATGGGGTCTTGCGTTCTGCAATACTGCAGGAACTGCAAGTTGGCTTGCGTTCTGCGCAGATTAAGGTTCCTCTGACCGATGGGGCGCAGGCCGTTTTGCCTTAGCGAACTGTGGCCCCTTTGTATTGACGAACGATTAAGTAATTAGTATAATGTTCAGTTATGCTTTATCTTAGGATTATATAGCCATGTTTTTTTCTGGTCTCTTAAACCTGTCCTGGTGGGGCGATGTTATCGCGCTGCTGGTCATGACCCATGTCACTATTGTTGCGGTCACCATTTTTCTACACCGCCATCAGGCACATCGCGCCCTTGATTTGGCGCCAGCTACCAGTCATTTTTTCAGACTATGGTTATGGATGAGTACAGGCATGATCACCAAGGAATGGGCGGCCGTGCACCGTAAGCATCACGCCAAATGCGAAACCGTTGAAGACCCGCACAGCCCACAGATTTATGGCATTAACCGCGTACTGTGGGGCGGAGTGTTCTTGTATGTAAAAGAAGCCTGTCGCACTGAGACACTAGAGCGCTACGGTCATGGCACGCCCGATGACTGGATGGAGCGTCACGTGTACACCGGCCATGGCCGCTTAGGCGTCACACTGATGGCGCTTATCGATATGGCGCTGTTTGGCATCGTACCGGGTCTCGTTATTTGGGGCCTGCAGATGATCTGGATCCCCTTCTGGGCCGCGGGAGTTGTTAATGGTATTGGCCATTTCTGGGGCTATCGCAATTTTGCCTGCAAAGATGCCAGCACCAACATTGTGCCTTGGGGGATTTTGATAGGCGGTGAAGAGTTGCATAACAATCACCATACCTTTGCTACATCTGCCAAGCTGTCTAATCGCTGGTACGAATTTGACATAGGCTGGATGTACATTCGGTTATTGGAAATGGTGGGTCAGGCCCGGGTTAAGAACGTGGCCCCCAAGGTGCGTTTTGATCGCAATAAGCCTGAATGCGATGACGCCACACTACAGGCCATTATCCTTAACCGTTACGATGTGTTGGCACGCTTTGAGGCCAGCACGGCGGGCAGTGCAGTCATGAACACTGTGGATGCCATGCGTCGCGATTTAATGGATCTATGGACCGCCAGCAACGCCACCCGCGAACAGTTGCTCGGCCAGCTTAAAGACTGGTGTCGACGGGCAGAAGCCAGTGGTATTTTAGAGTTGGAACGCTTCTCTATGACCCTGCGCGCCTACGCTTAGCGCCCCTTAGGCTTATATCTGATCTTTCTGGACCCACTTCGGCGTGGGGCTTATTTATGCTATATAGTTATATAATATTAACCTTTTAGTCTTTGTAGATATATAGTGCCTTCCCGTACAATCTCCTGTTCCTAATCATTTTTGGTCGGCTCATGTATCAATATGACGAAATAGATCAACGCATCGTGGACGAACGGGTGGCGCAATTTCGCAGCCAAACCCAACGTTTTTTGACAGGCGAGTTGTCGGAAGATGATTTCCGTCCATTGCGCCTGCAAAACGGCCTCTACATTCAACGCCATGCGCCCATGTTGCGCGTGGCCATTCCCTATGGCGTGCTGTCGTCGCGCCAATTGCACATGTTGGCCCATATTGCCCGCACCTACGACCGCGGATTGGGTCATTTCACCACCCGCCAAAACATTCAATACAACTGGCCACCCCTAGAACGCGTGCCCGATATCTTGGCCGACCTGGCCACAGTACAGATGCACGCCATTCAAACCAGTGGCAATTGTGTGCGCAACACCACCACCGACCACTTTGCCGGCGTGGCCGCGGACGAACTGATTGATCCGCGTGTGTACTGCGAGCTGATTCGCCAATGGTCCACCTTTCATCCTGAATTCGCCTATCTGCCGCGCAAATTTAAAATTGCAGTGAATGGTGCCGTGGCCGATCGCGCAGCCACTTGGGTGCACGATATTGGGCTGCATGTGTGCACAGACGACGCGGGCCATTTGGGCTTTCGTGTCATTGTGGGCGGCGGGTTGGGGCGCACGCCTATTATTGGCACCGTGATTCGAGAGTTTCTACCGGTTCAGCATGTGCTGACTTATTTGGATGCTATTTTGCGCATTTATAACCGCCATGGTCGGCGCGATAACAAACATAAAGCGCGCATTAAAATACTAGTGAAATCCTTAACCCCTGAACGCTTTCAGCAGGAAGTGGAAGAAGAATGGGCGCGGCTAAAAGACGGTCCTGCCACCGTGGTGCCGGAAGAATTGGCACGCATTGAAGCGCGCATGATCCGCCCGCAGTACGCAGCGCTGCCCGCTCAGAGCGCCGTATTAAAAGAAGCGCTTGAACGCGACATTCCCTTTAAACGCTGGCATGAGCGCAATGTACACGCTCATAAGGTGGCGGGATATGCCTCAGTGGTGCTATCACTAAAGCCCACCGGCACGCCCCCTGGGGACGCCAGCGCGGTTCAGATGGATGCCGTGGCCGACTTGGCTGATCAATATGGCTTTGGTGAAATTCGCGTCAGTCACGAACAGAATTTAATTTTACCGGACATCGCGCAAGATGATTTGCCAGCACTTTACTTGGCATTAAAAGAGCTCGGTTTTGCCACGCCCAATATCGGGTTGCTCACCAATATTATTGCCTGCCCGGGTGGCGACTATTGTTCCTTGGCCAATGCGCGCTCCATTCCTGTGGCGCAGGCCATTCAGGAACGCTTTAATGACTTAGATGAGCTGTACGAAATTGGCGAGCTCGACCTTAACATCTCCGGTTGTATGAATGCTTGTGGGCATCACCATGTGGGCCATATCGGTATTTTGGGGGTGGATAAGCACGGGCAAGAGTTTTATCAAATCACCATCGGCGGCAGTCAAGCCCCTGCGCGTATTGGCCGTGTTATCGGCCCCTCTGTAAGCCAGGAGGAAGTTCCGGATGTGATGGAGCAATTAATCGACGTGTATTTGGAACAGCGCAATGGCGGCCATGAGCGCTTTGTGGATGTGGTGGAGCGGGTGGGGTTGGAACCCTTCCGGGCGCGCATCTATGATGAGCCTCATCTAGAGGTCGCCAATGGTTAAGTTGATCTTAGGGAGCACCTTGGTGGACGACAGCTTTGTAACGGTGGAGAGCCTGGAGCAAGCGGCAAACCTACCGGATGTGATTGTGCCGCTGACAGTGTTTGTGGCACATAAAGCGCAGTGGTTGGCACGTTCTGGAAAATTGGGTGTGTGGCTTGCAGCCGGGGACGACGCTGAAGTTCTGGCCGAGGATTTAGAACATCTGTCCGTGGTGGCTATTGATTTTCCGTCCTTCACCGATGGCCGCGGTTATTCTACAGCGCGCCTGTTGCGTGAAAAGTATCACTACCGCGGACAAGTGCGTGCGGTGGGCGATGTGTTCCGTGATGTGATGTTTTATTTGGCACGCTGCGGCTTTAATGCCTTTGTGGTGCGTGCCTCTGACACACCTGAGAATGCTTTATTGGGCCTGAACACCTTTAGCGAATCCTATCAGTCTGGCGTGGATAAGCCCGCCCCCTTGTATCGCCGCCGCTTGGCGTAATCTTTTTTTAGGGGTCAGACCCTCTCGAGCATTCAATAAAAAACCCCAGCATGACTGGGGTTTTTTATTGGGGAAAGCCGTCAACGCTACTTGATTTTGCCTTCCTTGTAAGGCACATGCTTACGGGCGATGGGATCAAACTTCTTGATTTCCATTTTTTCGGGCATGGTCTTTTTGTTCTTGGTGGTGGTGTAGAAGTGACCCGTGCCGGCAGTCGATTCCAGTTTAATTTTTTCGCGCATGATGTTTGCCCTTTAAGCTTGAAGAGCGGCTTTATCGGCCAAATCGGCCAGGACCACTTCAATACCCTTTTTGTCGATCAATCGCAGACCGGCGTTAGAAACGCGCAAACGAATCCAACGGTTTTGGCTTTCCAGCCAAAAGCGACGGTATTGCAAATTGGGCAAAAAGCGCCGCTTTGTTTTATTGTTGGCGTGGGAAACGTTATTGCCAACCATCGGCTTTTTCCCAGTCACCGCGCAGACGCGTGCCATGGTGCTTCTCCAGTAATGGATTAAGATAAACGTCAATTATGGCACGAAAACTGAAGTCTTGGCAAGATATGGGGTCTGACCCCTATAATAGCGCATGTTAAAAAGCTTCCATCGTCACATTTTGGTAGGTGTTACCGGCGGCGTAGCGGCCTACAAGGCAGCCGAATTGGTGCGTCTGTTGGTTAAGGCGGGCCTGCAGGTGCAGGTGGCCATGACGGAAGCCGCTTGCGGATTTGTTACCCCTGCCACCTTTCAGGCCCTCTCCGGGCGCCCGGTACTCACCGACTTGTGGGACCCTCGGGTGCCTAATCGCATGGCCCATATTGAGTTGTCCCGCCAAGCGGATGCCATCGTGATTGCTCCCGCCAGTGCCAATTTTTTAGCCAAGGTGGCCGGCGGTATTGCAGATGACTTGCTCTCCACCACCGTGAGTGCGCGCAATTGCCCGTTGCTACTGGCTCCTGCCATGAACCGTGAAATGTGGGACAACCCGGCCACACAACGCAATATCGACATTCTAAAAGCCGACGGCATTACCCTAATTGGTCCGGATAGCGGTGATCAGGCCTGTGGTGAAGTGGGGCAGGGGCGTATGGTGGAGCCGCAACAGATATTAGAGGCCGTTCTGGCGCTCTACCCCGCGCAATGCTTAAAAGGGCGCAAGGTGCTGGTAACAGCAGGGCCCACCGTAGAAGCCCTTGATCCGGTGCGCGGTATCACCAACGCCAGTTCCGGAAAAATGGGCTATGCCGTGGCAGAAGCAGCGCTGGAATTGGGCGCGCATGTGGTGCTGGTAAGTGGCCCCACCGCCCTAACGCCACCACCGGGCTGTGAGTTGCGCTCTGTGACCAGTGCCGCACAAATGTTTGAAGCGGTAAAAGCCGAGTTGAGTGGCACTGATTTGTTTTTCTCGGTGGCGGCCGTGGCGGATTACACCCCCGCTGCCCCCGCCGCACAAAAATTAAAAAAATCCGAACAAAATTTAACGATTACCCTGGTGCCCACAGAGGATATCTTGGGGTATGTGGCGGCGCTGCCCAAACCGCCCTTCTGTGTGGGCTTCGCCGCTGAGAGCGAGAACTTAGAGGCTTACGCAGAAACCAAGCGGCGCAAAAAGAATATCCCCTTAATTGCGGGCAACTTGGCGCAGCGCGCTTTGGGCCGCAATGATAACGAACTGACTTTGTTTGATGATGAGGGCGCGCATCCCCTCCCGGCGGCGCCGAAGCTGGTGTTGGCGCGCCAGTTGCTAGACCACGCCATTACATTGGCTCACTTGAAGGAACGCCTATGACCCCCTTAGAAGTTCGCATTCTAGATGCGCGTATCAAAGACAATATGCCCGCCTACGGCACTGCAGGAGCGGCCGGCTTAGACCTGCGCGCCTGCATTGATGAAACAGTGTTGTTGCATCCGGGCCAAACGGAATTAATCCCTTCGGGAATGGCTATTCACATTGGTCATCCGGCCTTCGCCGCCATGGTGTTGCCACGCTCCGGGTTGGGTCATAAGCATGGCATTGTGTTGGGAAATTTGGTGGGACTTATTGATTCTGATTACCAAGGGCAAATTTTTGTGTCTTTATGGAACCGCGGACATGAAGTGTTTGAGTTAAAACCTATGGAGCGCATTGCGCAATTGGTGGTGGTGCCGGTGGTGCAAGTGGAATTAACGGTAGTGGATCAGTTTGAAGCCAGCGCACGTGGGACCGGCGGGTTTGGCAGTACCGGTCGCCTATGAAGCGCGGCATTATTTTATTTGCGCACGGTGCTCGCGACCCGCAGTGGGCCGAACCCTTTCACGCTATTCACGCCAACGTAGAAAAGCTCTCGCCCAATACAACTGTACGGCTGGCGTATTTAGAATTAATGGAACCGCGACTGAAAGATGCGGTAAACGAACTGAAGCAGCAGGGCATCACGCAGATCACCTTGGTGCCGCTGTTCATGGCCCAAGGAGGTCACTTAAAAGAAGATTTACCAAAACTAGTAACGGAAATCAAAACAGCCCACCCGACAATACAAATCACTATAACCCAGGCTTTGGGCGAATCGCCAGTGCTGCTTTCAGCGATTGCCCAGTGGGTTGCACAACAAACACAATAAAAATTAAACCACAGAACCTGCAATGCTGGCGGCCTTAGTCAGCAACGCTTCCGCCATACGAATGCTGGCGATGTCGATTAAGCGTCCATCCAACGATACGGCACCGCGTCCCTCACGAGCCGCTTGTGTCATGGCTTCCATAATGCGCCGCGCCTTGGTAACTTCGGCTTCTGAGGGCGTGAATACCTGATTGGCCAAAGCGATTTGCGAAGGATGGATAGCCCATTTGCCTTCATAGCCCAATACTGCGGCACGGTTGGCGGCGGCAATAAACCCATCGGGGTCACCGAAGTCGCCAAAAGGGCCATCAATGGGGCGCAGACCATAAGCACGGCAAGCCACCATCATGCGGGTCTGTGCGGCATGCCACGGATCGGTCCAGAAGTACAGACGGTTGCCTGAATCGTCCTTGTCGGTTAACACGCCAGAATCTTTATTTACTCCGCCAATCACGGTGGTGCGTGCTCGTGTGGAGGCGGCGTAATCGGCCACACCAAAACTCATGGCTTCCAAACGTTTGCTGGATTGTGCGATGGCTTCCACATTGGCCATGCCCAGCGCGGTTTCAATCAATACTTCAAAACCGATGCGTTTGGTGCGCTGTGCAGCATTTTCGATTTGCGTCACCATCATGTCGATGGCATAGACGTCGGCGGGCACACCCACTTTAGGGATAAGGATCATATCCAAACGGGGGCAGGCTTCCACGATGTCCACCACGTCGCGGTACATGTAGTGGGTATCCAAACCATTGATGCGCACCATCATGGTCTTAGTGCCCCAGTTGATGTCGTTTAGGCCTTGAATAATATTTTTGCGTGCCTGTGCTTTATCGTCCGGCGCTACGGCATCTTCCACATCCAGAAAAATAATGTCTGCGGCAGAAGCGGCGGCCTTTTCAAACATTCCGGGATTAGAGCCGGGCACCGCCAATTCTGAGCGGTGCAGGCGGGGTGTGGCTTGTTCAATAATGGTAAAGCTCATGACTTAATACTCGCTAAGGCGCGCGCAACGGTTACACCCAATTCGGATGCGCTGGGCGCCACAAACAATCCGTAAGATTTCATAATTTCGGCTTTCTCAGCAGCGGTATCGCCCTCGGCTGAAATAATGGCCCCCGCGTGGCCCATACGACGCCCTTTGGGTGCTGTGAGACCGGCCACATAACCCACCACGGGTTTGGTCATGTTTTCTTTAATCCAACGCGAAGCCTCTGCTTCTTGCGGGCCACCAATTTCGCCAATCATCACCACTACGTGAGTTTCGGGATCTTGTTCAAACAGCGCCATATGGTCCAGGAACGAACTGCCGTTAATGGGATCACCCCCAATGCCCACGCTGGTGGTAATACCAATGCCTAGTTCGGTCATTTGTGCAGCGGCTTCGTAGCCCAAGGTGCCCGAGCGCGACACAATTCCAACCGGGCCACGCTTGTAGATATTGCCGGGCATAATGCCCAGCATGGCTTTGCCGGCGCTGATAATACCCGCGCAGTTAGGACCCACAATCATGGTGCGCTTGTCTTTGGGGTAGCGCATGAGGTAGCGCTTTACGCGCATCATGTCTTGGGCGGGAATGCCGTCGGTTATGGTACACACCAACTTTAACCCGGCATCCGCCGCTTCCATCAAAGAATCTGCAGCGAAAGGTGGGGGCACAAAAGCCAGGCTGGCCTCAGCCCCTGTGGCGGCCACGGCTTCTTTAACCGTATTAAATACTGGTAGGCCCAAATGCGTCATGCCGCCTTTACCGGGAGTAACTCCGCCCACTACGCGCGTGCCGTAGGCAATCATTTCCGTGGCGTGGAAGGTGGCTTTGTCGCCGGTAAACCCTTGCACAATCACCCGTGTTTTTTCATCAATCAAAATGCTCATTTCAAAATCTCCTGGAAATTGGGTTGGGCAATTAGCCTTTGGCAGCAGCCACGGCTTTGGTGGCAGCATCAGCCAAGGTGTTGGCGCTGATAATGGGCAGCCCACTCTCCTGGATGATTTTCTCGCCTGCTTCCACATTGGTGCCAGCCAAGCGCACGATGAGGGGCACCTTAAGGCCGCGAGCGGCTTGTATCACGCCCTCAGCCACCCAATCGCAACGGTTAATACCCGCGAAAATATTCACCAGAATTGCTTTTACATTTTTATCGGAAAGCACCAAGCGGAACGCTTCAGCCACGCGCTCAGGTGAAGCGCCACCACCCACATCCAAGAAGTTGGCAGGTTCACCACCGGCATGCTTAATCATGTCCATGGTGGCCATGGCCAAACCGGCGCCATTAATAATGCAGCCAATATCACCAGCCAAGCCCACATAATTTAAGCCATGTTGATTGGCTTGCGCTTCGCGTGGGTCTTCTTGAGCAGGGTCGCGCATTTCAGAAATTCGTGGACGGCGGAACAACGCGTTGTCATCAAAGGACATCTTGGCATCTAAGGCCAGCATACGATTGTCTTTGGTGACCACCAGCGGATTAATTTCTACCATGGTGGCGTCTAAATCGCGGAAAGCCCGATAGCAGCCCATAATAGTGGCCACAGCGCGACTCACTTGTTTGATGTTAAGCCCCAAACCAAAGGCCAACTCGCGCGCCTGGAATTGTTGCAAGCCCACGGCGGGTTCCACCTGCACTTGCATAATGGATTCGGGATTACTCTTGGCGATCTCTTCAATATCCATACCGCCTTGAGCGGAGGCAATCACGCGAATGCGTTGCGCTTTGCGATCCAACACAAAACCCAAATAAATTTCGCGATCAAAGGGTTCGGCCACTTCAATGTAGAGGCGCTGAACAATTTTTCCTTCCGGACCGCTCTGGTGCGTCACCAAAGTTTTCCCCAACATGTCCTTGGCCGCTTGTGCCACTTCACCGTAGGTGCGGCATAACTTAATGCCACCGGCCTTACCGCGCCCGCCACTGTGAACCTGGGCTTTCACCGCCCAATGCCAGCCACCCAATTCGGTGGCCACATATACCGCTTGATCGGCGCTATAAGCCACATTGCCACGGGCAATGGGCACACCAAAACCTGCCAATAAGTCTTTGGCCTGATACTCGTGAATATCCATGAATCTCCTCCAGCTGTTTAATAAAAACTGTACTCCGCGTTATGTGTCACGGATGTATCGGGTTAAGCGATTACGTCAGCAGATGCTGAGGCGTTCCTTTTTCCCATAATTCAATATTGTCGATGAGCTGATCAGCCAAAAATTGCATGGCGCCGTCCGACGCCCAGGCCACATGGGGGGTCAGAATAAAATTAGTGCGCCGCACATCCAATAGGGGATGTCCGTTGCGCGGTGGTTCGGTGGTGAGCACATCAAAACCAGCCCCCGCAATTAACCCTTCATCCAATGCTTGAATGAGTGCGGATTCGTCCACCAGGCCGCCCCGTGAGGTATTAATCAACAAAGCCGAGCGCTTCATTTTGCGCAGCTCATTCATGCCGATAATGTTCTTGGTGTCGGGGGTCAGCGGGCAATGCAGGGTCAGCACATCAGCTTCTGCCAGAACTTGGTCAAATGGCGTGAAGGTTACGCCTTCCATTTTAGGGGGAACATGGTCCGCGTAGAGTACGCGCATACCAAACCCTTTTTCTGCAATATGAGCCGTGGCTTTGCCTAAGGCGCCTTCACCAATAACGCCTAAGGTGGCGCCATGCAGATCACCAATGTCGTGGGTGAAGAAGCAGAACTGATCAGACTTTTGCCAGACGCCTGCTTCCACGTCGGCGCGGTAGGCCAAGATGTTGCGGCGTAAGGCCAGAATAAGTGCGAAGGCATGTTCGGGTACGGTATGTACCGCATAGTTGCGAATGTTGGCCACTGCAATGCCGTGGGCTTTGCAGTAGGGCACATCCACCACATCGTAGCCGGTGGCGGCCACAGCAATCATCTTCAAATCGGGCAATTGCTTGAGCGTTTCTTCGCGCAATGGCACCTTGTTGGTGATGGCCACTGTGGCCCCTTGCAGATGGGGCACAATTTGCTCGGGCGACGTCTTTTCAAACTCCACATAGCTGTCGGAAAAGGCAGGTTTTCTGACCTTTGCTTTCAGTGAGGCGCGGTCCAGAAAGACGACTTTGCCGGTCATGCTGCCACCTTAGGCTGGTTGTTGCGCCAGTACTCGGAAGCTGCGGCCACACCACTACCGGCTTTAACAGGAATGCCCATATCCAACATGGCCATTTCAGCACCGGCAATAGCGCCCATCAACATCAATTCGTTTAAGTCGCCCAAATGTCCGATGCGGAACACTTTGCCGGCAACCTTAGAAAGGCCTGCACCTAAGGAGAGGTTGTAGCGCTTGTAAGCGCGTTCAATCACTTGGGCGGCGTTAAAGCCTTCAGGTACCACGATGGCGGATACAGCATCGGAATACCATTTTGCATCTTTGGCGCACAACTGAAGCCCCCAGCCTTTTTGTACCGCAGCGCGTACGCCGTTGGCCAAGTAGGTGTGACGCGCCAGAATGTTGTCCAAGCCTTCTTCTTCAATTACGGCCAAGGCTTCTTTCAGGCCATAGAGCATAGGAATGGAAGGCGTGTAGGGGAAGTAACCCTGGGCGTTGTTCTTCACCATATCCAAATAGTCGAAGTAGCAACGGGGTTGGGTGGCATTTTGGCGAGCAGCCAAAGCCTTTTCGCTGACGCAGGTAATCCCCATCCCAGCAGGCAACATTAACCCCTTTTGCGAACCAGATACACACACATCCACATTCCAATCGTCCATGCGGAAGTCGATACAGCCCAAACCGCTCACCGCATCCACAAATAACAAAGCAGGGTGCTTAACAGCGTCCATGGCACGACGGATGGCATTAACATCACTGGCCACACCGGTTGCTGTTTCGTTTTGGCAAACCAAAACGGCTTTAATTTTATGTTCTTTATCTGCACCCAATGCGGCTTGGTACAAATCGGGTGGCGCACCTTCACCCCATTCCACTTCAATCAATTGCACCTTAAAGCCCAAACGCTCGCACATGTCCACCCACAGGTGGCTGAACTGACCAAAGCGTGACGCCAATACGGTGTCACCGGGGTTCAGGCAATTGGTGAGCGCGGCTTCCCAGCAACCGGTACCGGAGGATGGAAAAATGATGGGCGTACCTTTTTGGGTTCTGAATATTTTCTTCAGTCCGCTGATGACGGCTAAAGTGAGTTCAGGAAATTTGGGCGAGCGGTGATCTTCCATAGGCACCATCATGGCGCGTTGAATACGGTTGGGTACGTTGGAAGGTCCGGGTACAAACAGAAAATTATGTCCAGCCATGGTGAATCTCCTCGAATAAATCTTTTTTGTCTTAATGTTTTAAATAAATGATTAACCGTATACGTGGAATTTGTTGCACAGAGTGCCCACTTCTCCCACCACGCGTGCGATGACGGCGTCATCGGTGGGCGCTTCCAGTACATCGGAAATAAGATGCGCCACCTTTTGCACTTCGGGGATACCAAAGCCGCGGGTCGTCATGGCGGGTGTGCCAATGCGAATACCTGAGGTGACGAAAGGCTTTTCCGGGTCATTCGGAATCGCGTTTTTGTTGACAGTCATATGCGCGCGGCCCAATACGGCCTCGGCTTCTTTACCGGTAATCTTCTTGGCGCGTAAGTCCATTAAGAACACATGGCTTTCGGTGCCGCCGGAGACAATGCGCAGTCCCCGTTCAATGAAAGTTTCAGCCATGGTTTTGGCATTGGCTTTTACTTTGATTTGATAATCCTTAAATTCAGGCTTCAACGCTTCTTGAAAAGCGGTGGCCTTGGCGGCGATGACGTGCATCAAAGGACCGCCTTGAATGCCTGGAAAAATCATGGAGTTCAAAGGCTTTTCAAATTCCATGGAAGATAAAATAATGCCACCGCGCGGGCCGCGTAATGTTTTATGTGTGGTGGAAGTGACGAAATGTGCGATGCCCACAGGGCTGGGGTATTCGCCTGCCGCAATTAAGCCGGCGTAATGGGCCATGTCTACCAACAGGTACGCACCCACACTGTCCGCGATGTCGCGGAAGCGTTTCCAGTCAATAACCATGGAGTAGGCGGAGGCGCCGGCCACGATCATTTTGGGTTTATGCTCAAGGGCTAAGCGCGCCACTTCTTCGTAATCAATTTGTTCCGTATCGGCGTGTAAGCCATAAGAAACCGATTTGTACAGCTTGCCGCTAAAGTTTACAGATGCGCCATGGGTTAAGTGACCGCCATGAGCCAAAGACATGCCCAAAATGGTGTCGCCGGGGGTCAACATGGCCATATAGACCGCTGCGTTGGCTTGTGAGCCGGAATGGGGCTGTACGTTGGCATATTCGGCACCGAACAATTTCTTCACACGGTCGATGGCCAATTGCTCGGCAATATCCACAAATTCGCAGCCACCGTAATAGCGCTTGCCGGGATAACCTTCCGCGTATTTGTTGGTGAGCACCGAGCCTTGGGCCTGTAAAACAGCCGGGCTGGTATAGTTTTCGGAGGCAATCAGCTCAATATGGTCTTCCTGACGGCGATACTCTTTCTGGATGGCACCCCATAACTCGGGGTCGGTATCGGCAAGAAGCTTTCTGGAATCAAACACGGTAATCCTCCTAAATGTTGCGCTGCAGCGCATTTTCTCTCGGGGCAGAGGGTTTACTCAGCCCATAAGATTTAGCCACATAATGGCCAAAATTAAAATTAAGAATGTCTTCTCGTAACTATAAGAGAATCTTTTAATGGAACCTTGAAGCTATAATTATAATAACTTGGTTCAGGTTGTCGACCAAAGGTTGAAACCTGTATTTTGATTAACTCAATTGATTATTATCGCACAGCCTATTCCCCATATGAATCCAGACAGCCCCCAAATGTTTCTCCGTGCCCTCTTTGACGCTGCCGTGGCCGCAGCCGACCCCTTTGCTTGTTTGCCTGCGCATTTACCAACGCCTCCAAAGGGGCGTACCTTGGTGATTGGTGCAGGTAAAGCCGGAGGCTCCATGGCTAAGGCCTTGGAAGACCATTGGCCGGGCCCCTTAGAGGGTTTGGTGGTGACGCGCTATGACCATAAGTTGCCCACCAGTCGCATTGAGGTGGTAGAGGCAGCGCATCCCGTGCCCGACGAAGCAGGTGAGCGCGCTGCCGCACGCATTTTGGCTTCCGTGAAAGGGCTTACAGCCGATGATTTGGTGATTTGCCTCATCTCCGGCGGGGGTTCCTCCCTCATGTCAGCACCCGCCGCGG
Organism: uncultured Ferrovum sp.; assembly: GCA_903909215.1. GTDB lineage: Bacteria > Pseudomonadota > Gammaproteobacteria > Burkholderiales > Ferrovaceae > CAIVUX01. The sequence continues at coordinate 46,488 of CAIVUX010000051.1, read as the reverse complement.
GCCTGACATTGGCGGATAAACAGGCCATGAATAAGGCCTTATTAAAAAGCGGTGCCACCATCACCGAAATGAATTGCGTGCGCAAGCATCTCTCGGCCATTAAAGGTGGGCGCTTGGCTGCGGCTTGCGCGCCAGCGCAGGTGATTACCTTGATGATTTCAGACGTGCCCGGCGATGATCCCTCTGTAATTGCTTCCGGCCCCACTGTGGCCGACCCCACCACCTGCGCCGATGCGCTGGCTATTTTGGATAAATACGGCATCACGGAACCTGCCGCCGCCTATGCGCATATCAAAAAAGCCCATGACGAAACGCCCAAACCCGGCGATCCGCGCTTGGCGCGTGCCAGTGTGCGCATGATTGCAACACCTCAGGCCTCATTGGAAGCGGCTGCCGCAGTGGCTCGCGCGGCGGGCATTACACCCGTCATCTTGGGCGATAGTTTAGAAGGCGAAGCACGCGATGTGGCCTTGGTGCATGCGGGCATCGCCAAGCAAGTGGCCAATCACAATCAACCTGCGGCGGCGCCTTGTGTGCTGTTGTCCGGAGGGGAGACCACCGTTACCGTGCGCGGCAAGGGGCGCGGGGGGCGCAATGCGGAATTTTTATTGGCCATGGCGGTGGCCTTAGAAGGACATCCACGCATCCATGCCATAGCCTGTGATACTGATGGAGTAGATGGCACCGAAGATAACGCCGGGGCGCAGTTGGCTCCTGATACGTTGGCGCGCGCCGAGAAAAAATTACTCAGTGCCAAAGCGTTTTTGGCCAATAACGATGGCTATAGCTTCTTTTCAGAGCTGGGCGATTTAATTGAGACCGGCCCAACGCTTACCAATGTGAACGATTTCCGCGCCATTCTGGTATGGTAAGGGTTGGTTAAAGCGATACTCACCCAGGGAATGTCATGAGCCCCACAAAAGGCGTTGCACGTAAACCCGCAACCGTTGCCGCAACCACACGAAGCGGTAGCGAACGCATGCTGGAACAACATTTGGGCATTACGGTGCGCGATTTGCGTTTGCGCTACCGCTTAACCATTGCCGATTTGGCCTCCCGTGCGGGCATTAGTGCAGGCATGCTGAGCAAGATTGAAAACGGGCAAACCTCCAGCAGCCTAGACACCCTGTTTCAAATTGCCAACGCCCTGGGCGTGACCATCTCCAATCTGTTTCGCGATTTTAATACGCCCACGGGCGGTGCGCAGTTAATTAAAAACGGCGAAGGCATGGAAGTGGTGCGCGCTGGAACCAAGAGAGGGCACTCTTATCAGTTGCTGGCTTACGACCAAGGGCCGAAGAAAGTTTTCGACCCTTTTTTGGTGACCATCAACGACAAAAGCGAAGTGTTTCCCGATTTCGAGCATACCGGTACGGAGTTTATTTATTTGTTGGAAGGTAAGTTGCGTTACCGGCATGGCAAGCAAACCTATTTGATGTCGCCGGGCGACTCTCTTACCTTTAAAGGAAAGATTGCGCATGGTCCGATTGAGCTCATTAAAGTACCCATTCGAATGCTGGCCATCACCATGTATGGTGATGAAGCCACGGACCCTCGCTAAGCGTTAAGACTTTCCAGATGGGCGAGAATCTGACCCACGGTGACAAAAGAACCAAACACCACAATCCTGTCTTCAGGTTGCGCGGCCTCAAGAACGCCTAAGAAGGCAGTTAAGGCCGACTCATAACCGAGTTTATTTCCGCGCACCGCAGACAAGGCCTGCATCATCTCCGCTAGGGTGGCTCCCCGTCGCTCTTCAATACCCGCCACATGCCAACTGTCTACCAGTGGGTTCATGATGGCCACTACACCGGCAATATCCTTATCGCGCAGCATGCCCAGCACAGCAAATGTTTTTCCATTGCAAGGCAGCACTTGTAGATTATGGGCCAGCTCGGTGGCGGCATGGGGGTTATGTGCCACATCCAAAATGATGAGTGGTTTGCCGCTCAACATTTGAAAGCGACCGGGTAAGCGCGCTGCCTGCAAGCCTTGACGCAAAGCTTCTTCGGATACGGGCAGACGCTCACGCAAGGTGATTAATGCGGCCAAGGCAGCAGAGGCGTTGCGGTGCTGAAATTCGCCAGATAATTTAAGCGCCGGCAAATGCGTGTAATGGGTGTCGCCAAAAGAAAACCACCAGTCATCTGCGCTGCCCCCGCAAGAAAAGTCACGGCCAATTTGCATTAGTTGAGCGTTACGCTCATGGGCACTGCTGGCAATACTGATGGGTGGGTCGAGGTCCGCGCAAATGGCAGGAACCTGCGCACGAAACACGCCGGCTTTTTCATAGCCAATGGCTTCGCGCGTGTGGCCTAGATAAGCTTCGTGGTCAATGGCGATGCTGGTAACGATAGCGCAGTGCGCGTCAAAAATATTAACCGCATCCAATCGGCCGCCCAAACCCACTTCCAAAATGACAGCATCCAGCGCTTCGTCCACGAATACTTGCATGGCAGCCAAGGTGCCAAACTCGAAGGGGGTGAGTGATTGTGTAGCCCGGGCAGCCTCCACTTTTGAAAAAGCGTCACAAAGACAAGCGTCACTGGCAAACGCATCACCAATGCGCACGCGTTCGTTGTAGCGTACCAAATGGGGTGAAGAATAAACACCCACGCGATAGCCCGCAGCACTTAAGCAGGCCGCAAGCAGGGCGCAGGTGGAACCTTTGCCGTTGGTGCCGGCCACAGTAAAAATGGGGAATCTGGGATGAAGGCCCATGGCATCGCGCACGGCGGCCACGCGGGTCAAACCCATATCAATGGTTTGTTCATGTAGACGTTCGGTATGCGCCAACCACTCCGCTAAGGTGCGGGCGGAGGGTGGCGAAGTCCCTTGGACCGTATTTCGATTAAGCAACTCTAGACGGTCCGTGAATGGTTTAAAACAAGCCGACGATGTTGCCGTTGGCATCGATATCCACTTTTTCAGAAGAAGGCACCTTGGGCAGTCCCGGCATGGTCATCATGTCGCCGCACACGGCCACCACAAAACCCGCACCATTGGCCAAACGCACTTCGCGAACGTTCAACGTATGGCCCGTGGGCGCACCGCGAACAGAAGGATCCGCACTAAACGACATTTGCGTTTTGGCCATACACACTGGGAAGTGACCGTAATCTTTATTCCATTCGGCCAATTGCTTCTTCACGCTGTCGGTGAAAGTAACTTGCCCAGCGCGATAGATCTTGGTGGCCACAGCGATGATTTTCTCTTCCAAGGTGGCGTTGTCTGGGTAAACAAAAGTATGTTTTTTGGTGGATTTTTCAATCAAGGACACCACCGCACGTGCAACACCTTCAGCCCCTTTACCGCCCTCAGCCCAATGACGCGCTACAACGAAGGTGCCGCCCAATGACTCAATCTTCTTTTGCAGCAGATCAATTTCAGCCTGGGTATCGAAGGTGAAGTGGTTTACAGACACCACACAAGGCAGGCCGTAATGGTCGCGAATGTTTTCCATATGACGCTCAATATTGACCATGCCTTTTTCAAGTGCCACTAAGTCTTCTTTATTGAGATCTTCTTTCTTCACGCCGCCATGGAATTTCAAGGCACGAATGGTGGCCACCAGCACTACGGCAGAGGGGTTAAGCCCTGCCATGCGGCATTTAATGTCGATAAACTTTTCAGCGCCCAAGTCGGCACCAAAGCCTGCCTCCGTCACCACGTAATCCGCCATTTTAAGACCGGCCTTGGTGGCAATGACCGAATTACAACCATGGGCGATGTTGGCGAAAGGTCCGCCGTGAATAATGGCAGGATTGTTTTCTAGTGTTTGCACCAGATTGGGCTTGATGGCGTCTTTCAGCAACACGGCCATAGCGCCATGGGCTTTGAGGTCGCGTGCGTAAATGGGCAGACGGTCGCCTTGGGTGTAGCCAATCACAATGCGGCTTAACCGTTCTTTCAAATCGGCCAGGGAGCTGGACAGGCACAGAATGGCCATCACTTCTGAGGCCACTACAATGTCGTAACCATCTTCACGTACAAAGCCGTTGGCGGTGCCACCCAAGCCCACTACGATTTTACGCAGAGCACGGTCATTCATGTCTACCACACGCTTCCACTGAATGAGGCGCGGGTCGATGCGTAAGGCGTTGCCGTGGTTAATGTGGTTGTCTATTAAGGCAGACAGCAAATTATGTGCTGCACCAATGGCATGAAAATCGCCGGTGAAATGCAAATTAATGTCTTCCATAGGGACGATTTGTGCATAACCGCCGCCGGCGGCACCACCTTTCACGCCAAACACGGGGCCCAGTGAGGGTTCGCGCAGGCAAATCATGGTTTTCTTACCAATTCGGTTCAGTGCATCGCCCAAACCCACAGTGGTGGTGGTTTTGCCTTCGCCGGCTGGAGTGGGGCTGATGGCGGTGACCAAAATAAGTTTACCGTCGGGGCGATCTTTCAGACTATTAAGATATTCCAATGAAATCTTGGCCTTATAGTGACCGTAGGGCTCCAGATGCTCTTCCCCAATCCCCAGGGCGTCCTGGGCTACTTGGGTGATGCGTTTCATTTTTGCTGCTTGGGCAATTTCGATATCCGATGACATGACAACCTTCTCCTGTTGGCCTTGATTTACATCAAGTTATTTCAAAATGGGTTAAATCTTTCAGCATTCTTAAACTGTTTTCCTGCGACCATTTAATATTGTATGCGAAGCTCGCTTTCGGTTTCAGCATTACTTTTACGTCATGGATGGCCGGACCGAACAGTCTACCGAAAAAAACATTCTTATTGTTAAAAAAAAGTGCATAGTAGTATTGACAACCCACGCGCATGGGAAGAATATGATCAGAGTGTGTTTAAGCTGTGTGGTAAATAGTGAACAGCATGAAACAACGTTCTGGTCGGGAAACCCCGATAAAGCGAGCTATCAGGAGTAACACATGCCTTTGCGGTTATTGCGTTTTGCGCTCAATGGAAAACATTCTGAACCCCGCATGTTCAGAAACCATGACACGCTCAAAAGTTCCTACGACGCCGTTATTATCGGCGCCGGCGGACATGGTTTGGCGGCCGCCTATTATTTGGCGCGCGATCATGGCATGACCAATGTAGCGGTGCTGGAGAAAGGGTATATAGGCGGCGGCAACACGGGCCGCAATACGACCATCATTCGCTCCAATTACCTCACACCCGAAGGCGTTGAGTTCTACGATGCCAGCATTAAATTATGGGAAGACTTGGGTCAGGACTTTGACCTTAACTTATTTTATTCTAAGCGCGGCCACTTCACCTTAGCTCATACGGATTCCGCCATGCGTACCATGCGCTGGCGCGCGGAAGTAAACAAACATATGGGCGTTGAAAGCGAAGTGGTGGGCACTAAAGACATCCAAGATGCTTGCCCGCAATTGGACATGACCTGTGCCGGACATGCACCCATATTGGGCGCTTTGTATCATGCGCCGGGCGCCATTGCGCGCCACGATGCCGTGGCTTGGGGTTATGGGCGCGGCGCCGATCAGCGTGGTGTAGAAATTCACCAACGCACAGAAGTGCTCAACATCGATGTGAAGGGTGGGCGCGTGCAAGGTTTGACAACCAATCGCGGCTACATCAGCACCCCTAAAATTTTATGTGCTGTGGCAGGCTCCACGCCACGGGTTACCAACATGGTGGGCTTGCGCACCCCCATTATTATTCACCCCCTGCAGGCCATGGTGACCGAGCCCATTAAGCCTTGGCTCAATACCATTTTGGTGTCCGGCAGCTTACATGTGTATGTCAGTCAATCGGACCGCGGTGAGCTGGTCATGGGCGCCTCACTAGACCCCTATGAAGTGCAATCCACGCGCTCCACACTCGACTTTGCAGAAGGGCTGTCAGCGCATATGTTGGACATGTTCCCGTTCTTATCGAATGTAAAAATAAATCGCCAGTGGGCGGGCATGGCAGATATGACCCCTGATTTTGCACCCATTATGGGTAAGACTCCTGTGGAAGGCTTTTATCTGGATGCGGGCTGGGGAACTTGGGGCTTTAAAGCCACGCCCATTAGCGGCAAGACCATGTCTTACACCTTAGCCAATGACCGCGATCACGATCTCATTAAATCATTCCGACTGTCCCGTTTTGCCGAGTATGAGCTGACCGGTGAAAAGGGCGCAGCTTCCGTGGGGCATTGATCATGAAACTAATGAACTGTCCTATCAATGGTCCACGCCCCCTGCAAGAGTTTTTTTATTGGGGTGAATGTCGTGATATGCCCAACCCCGATACGTGCACCGACGGCGAGTGGGTAGATTACGTATTCCACCGCAACGGAGCGCCGGGTGTGAAGAAAGAATGGTGGTATCACATGGCCAGTGGCGTGTGGTTTATTGCCGTGCGCGATACGCAAGCGGATGAAGTTAAAGAAACCTATTTATATGGGGCGGGACCGCATCATGAGTAAACGTCTGCCACAGGTATCGGGCGAATGGATTGACCGCAGCCAACCCATAGCCTTTCGTTTTGAAGGTCGGGATTACAGCGGATTTGTTGGAGACACCATCAGCAGCGCCTTAATGGCATGTGGCGTTAAGGTTATGGGTCGCAGTTTTAAGTACCACCGCACACGCGGTGTTCTCAGCATGGCCAATCACGACGTTAATGTCATGGTGCAAGATGGTGCGCGCCTTAATATGCGCGGCGATGTCACACCACTCGAAGCGGGCATGGATTTGCGCGCGGTCAATACCTTTGGTGGTTTGGCTAAGGACAAAGCACGCATTCTGGATTACTTAAGCGCTTTCTTGCCGGTAGGTTTTTATTACAAGGCGTTCCACAGCCCAAAATTTCTGGTACATGCTTGGGAAAAATTATTCCGTGCGTTAACCGGTTTGGGACGTGTGGATTTTAATGCGCCGCGCATTAAAACACCCAAGCAATACGATTTTACAGATGTATTGGTCATTGGCTCCGGCCCCTCAGGTTTATCAGCCGCCATTAGCGCGGCCAACGCAGGCGCTAAGGTGGTGGTGGTGGACGAGCAAGCGGGCGTGGGCGGTTGGTTGGGCTACAACCGTGGTGGCCAGCATGATTCATCAGCCATTTTGCAAGGGCTGCTTAAAACCATTGCGGCACAACCCAACATTGACGTGCGCTTATCTACTATTGCCAGCGGTTACTACGCAGATCATTGGGTGCCGTTGGTAGACGCCAAACGAATGACCAAAATGCGCGCACGTGCTGTGGTGGTAGCCTCCGGAGCTTACGATCAGCCCGCAGTATTCCGCAACAATGACCTGCCCGGCATTATGATGGCCTCCGCTGCACAGCGCCTTATTTATCGCTATGCGGTGCAGCCTGCCAGTGAGGTGGTGGTGCTGGCTGCCAACACCGAGGGTTACCGCACCGCAGTAAATTTGCATAACCATGGGGTAAAAGTAGTGGCCTTGGTGGACTTGCGTCCCGAAGGTGAGTCCACGCCTTATGCCGGTGCAGTGGCCGCCTTGGGCATTGACATTTTAGTGGGGCATTGCATCTATGAAGCCACCCCCACCAGCAATAATGATGGGGTGCGTGCTGCGGTAATCTGTCCTCGTAACGCAGAAGGTGTTGTGGATACCACCGTGCAAAGTGTATTGGCCTGCGACGGCATTTTCATGAGCGTTGGTTGGGCGCCTGCTGCACCGCTGTTGTATCAAGCCGGTACGCGCATGCGCTATGCCACCCATGTTCATCAGTTTGTTCCTGATGTTTTACCTGCCGGTGTGTTTGCCGCAGGGCGCGTGAATGGCGTGTACGACCTTACGCAAAAACTGAAAGATGGCGAGCGCGCAGGGCAAGCCGCCGCCGCACATGTGGGTTTGGGCAGCGGCCCTTCGGTGAGCGTGGCGCCTGAAGCGGTGTCGCCTTCGCATCCTTACCCCTTCGTGGATCACCCCAATGGTAAAAACTTTGTGGATTTTGATGAAGATTTACAACTCAAAGATTTTTACAATGCCGCCCAGGAAGGCTTCGATAACATTGAGTTAATGAAGCGCTTCACCACGGTGGGCATGGGCCCTAGCCAGGGCAAGCATTCCAACATGAATGCTATTCGCGTGTTGGCCAAGATTACTCAGAAACCCATTCAAGAAGTAGGGACCACCACGGCTCGCCCATTCTTTCATCCCGTGCCTTTAAGTCATTTGGCGGGACGCAGTTTTTATCCCGAGCGCTTAACACCCTTACAGTCGCGCCACGAAAGCGCCGGCGCCGTATTTATGCAAGCCGGTGCATGGTTGCGCCCAGAATACTATGGCGCCGCGGGTGTTACCCGTGAAGGTGCCATTGCCGCTGAAGTACAAGCAGTGCGCACCGGTGTGGCTTTGATTGATGTGGGCACTCTGGGCAAAATGGAAGTGTTTGGCCCTGATGCAGGCGAGTTTTTGGAACGCATTTACGTGGGCCGCTATTCCAACATGAAGGTGGGCGCCACACGCTACGCCGTGATGGTGGATGAAGCGGGCGTGGTGATTGATGATGGGGTGGTGGCCAAGCTGGGCGACAATCATTTCTACTTCACCACCACCACCACCGGTTCTGCCACTGTATATCGTGAAATGACACGACTCAACACCCAATGGGGGTTGAATGTGGGCATCGTGAATGTGACCGGTTCTTTTGCCGGCATGAATTTAGCAGGACCCCTGTCGCGCAAAGTATTGGCAGCGCTCACGTCTATGGATGTGAGTGAAGCGGGCTTTCCGTACCTTGCTGTGCGCGAAGGCGATGTGGCGGGTGTGCCTGCTCGTTTAATGCGCGTGGGCTTTATTGGCGAGTTGGGCTACGAAATTCATATTCCCGCTACCTACGCGGCACATGTGTGGGACGAAATCATGAAAGCCGGCGCTGGGTTTAACATCCGCCCCTTCGGCGTTGAAGCGCAACGACTGCTGCGTTTGGAAAAGGGCCACATCATTGTAAGCCAAGACACGGATGGGCTGACCTCACCCTTTGACGCCGCCATGAGCTGGGCGGTAAAGCTTGATAAACCTTTCTTTGTGGGTCAGCGCAGCCTTAAAATTTTGAATGAAAAAGCACGCAAGCAAGTATTGGTGGGCTTTGCTGTGCCCGGCAGCTATCGCGGCCCAGCCTTAAAAGAAAGCCACTTGGTGATTGATGGTCAACGCATCATTGGGCGCATTACCAGCGTGGCTTTTAGTGAATCCCTAGGCCACTTTATCGGTTTGATGTTTATAGAAATGGCTCAATCGGCCGTGGGTTCGCACTGTAAAATTCGCGTGGATGGAAAATTGGTAGAGGCTACGGTGGTAAAAACACCGTTCTATGACCCCGAAGGGGCACGCCAGAAATTGGAGGAGTCCGCATGAGCGCCGTTCGATCCAGCCCCTTACACAGTGCGCATGAAGCGCTGAAACCCATGTGGATTACGTTGAACCATATGCCCATTCCCCTGCAGTTTGTCCCGCATGAAGATGTGGCTCGTCAAAAATTAGGCTTGGCGGATGTGAGCTTTTTGTCACGCTTTGGGGTTAAAGGCCCTGGCGCTGGTGACTGGTTGCGCAGCCAGGGCGTAACACCCCCCGCTGAAATTAATCATTGGGACGCCATAGAAGAAAACGGCTTGGTGGCGCGCTTGGCCAGCACAGAATTTTTGGTGGAAGATGGTTTGGAAGGGGTGACAGCGGCACGCTTGGCGGCAGCATTGGGTCGCGGCTTACCGGGTGTAACGCCGGTATTCCGTCAAGACGCTTCTATTGCCATAACCGGCAGTGAGATCAATTCGTTGTTGGTGCAGACTTGCAATGTGAATTTTAATAGCTTCCCCATGAATGAGCGTCGCTTGGTAATGACCTCCATGACTGGGATTAGTGTTTTGGTGATTCGAAAATTAAGTGACGGCGTTCCCTTGTACCGCATCTGGTGTGATGGCACGTTTGGCGCTTGTTTGTGGAAAACGCTGCTGCAAGTGTCCCAAGAGTTGGGTGGGGCGGCGATTGGTATTAACAGCTTGTACCCGGACCTGGCCAAGCTGAAAGCATTGTCCCTGAGATAAAGGAGAGCCCCATGGCAACTAAAAAAGTACCAACAAAGACGGGAAGCAGTGCCGGATTAAACCAGAAGTTCGCTTCGGTTGCAGTTGCAAAGAAGTTTTTAAAGGACAACAGCGTTAAGTACATCTTGGCGCAGTTCGTCAATATTCATGGTGTGGCCAAAACCAAATCGGTTCCGGTTGCGCATCTGGATGACATTCTGACCGTTGGTGCAGGCTTTGCAGCCTTCGCCATTGGCGGATTGGGCATTGGCCCCGATGGCCCTGATTACATGGCTGTGGGCGATCTTAACACCTTATGTTTGGTACCTTGGCAGCCCGGTTATGCGCGCATTGTCTGCGTGGGCCACGTGAATGGAAAACCCCACCCCTTCGACACCCGCTTCGTGTTGCAAAACCAAGTGGCGCGTCTTAAAAAACACGGTTGGACCATGTTTACCGGTCTGGAGCCTGAGTTTTCATTGCTCAAAAAGAACGCCGCCGGCGCCTATGTGCCCGCGGATGATACCGATACGCTGGAGAAACCCTGCTACGACTACAAAGGTATGTCACGCAACCGTGCATTCCTAGAGCGCCTGAGCGAGTCTTTAATTGAATGTGGGTTGGATGTGTATCAAATTGACCATGAGGATGCCAACGGTCAGTTTGAAATTAACTACACCTACACCGATTGTTTAACCTCTGCGGATCATTTCATTTTGGTGAAGATGGCGGCCAGTGAAATTGCCAATGATTTGGGCTTGGTGTGTTCTTTCATGCCCAAGCCTTTCGCCAATCGCCCTGGTAATGGCATGCATCAGCACATTTCTTTGAGCGATGGAAAACGCAATTTGTTTGAGGACAAATCAGACAAGCGTGGCATGGGCCTCTCCAAATTAGCTTACCAATTTGGCGCTGGTATTTTGGCACATGCACCCGCCCTCACAGCACTGTGCAACCCCACGGTGAACTCTTACAAACGTTTGGTGGTGGGTGGTTCGCGCACCGGTGCCACATGGGCGCCGGCCTACATTTCCTACGGCAACAACAATCGCTCCACTTTGTTGCGCGTGCCTTTTGGCCGTTTGGAAATGCGTTTACCAGACACCTCTTGCAACCCCTACCTTGCCACCGCCGCCATTATTGCAGCCGGTTTGGATGGCGTAGAGCGCAATTTGGATCCCGGTGAGCCGCATAACTTTAATATTTATAACCTCACCTACGAAGAGCTCGAGAAACATAAAATTAAGATTCTGCCCCAGAACTTGAGTTTGGCATTGGACGCTCTAGAAGCGGACAAGACCATTTGCAACGCCTTGGGCGGTGCATTCATTGAAGAATTTGTAGACAACAAACGCAATGAGTGGCTGGAATACCAACGGCAAGTGTCGGACTGGGAATTCAAGCGCTACATCGAATTCTTTTAACCATTAGAGGAAAATAATATGTGTGGATTGGTAGGACTACTGGTTAAAAAACCGGCTCTGTATGACACCTTGGGTGCACTCATGGTGCCTATGTTGATTGGTATGACCGAGCGCGGTCCGGAGTCTGCGGGCTTGGCCGTGTTTACTAATGGCGCTAAAAAAGGCGAGCTCAAATACAATTTATGGGCCAACACCACAGACTTCAATTATTGGGCGGGGTTGGAAAACGACTTCAATCAGCATTTGGGTTCTAAAGTGCGCCTCAGCACCAAGGGCAACCATGCCATTCTTATTTCTCACTTGGAAACGGAAGTGGTGAGGACCTGGATTGGCGAGCATTTCCCCGGAGTGCATATTCTTTCCGTGGGCCATAACCTGGATGTGTACAAAGACATTGGCACGCCTGCGCAAGTGGTGGAACGCTATGACTTGGGCAAGCTAAAGGGCAGCCACTTAATTGGCCACACCCGTATGGCTACGGAATCGGCGGTCACTCCAGCTCATGCCCATCCCTTTACAGCGGGTACCGATTTTTGTTTGGCGCATAACGGTACCATTTCAAACCCCTTTAGCGTGCGTCGTAAGCTGGAACATTTTGGCATTCACTTTGATACCGACAATGATACGGAAGCCGCATGCCGCTTTATCGAGTGGTGCATGCGCAGTGGCGATGATTTGGAAACCGCCATCAAAAAGTGTTTTGAAGAGCTGGATGGCTTCTACACCTTCCTCATGGGCACCCGTGACAAATTAGCCTTGGTGCGCGATCCCTTCGCCTGCAAACCCGCGGTGGTGGCTGAAACCGATGATTACGTGGCCATCGCCTCTGAGTTTCGTTCTTTGGCTCAGTTGCCCGATATTAAAAACGCAAGCCTATTCGAACCGGTTCCCGAGCAACTCTATGTTTGGACCGTGGAAGGAAAAGCATGAACATCAATTTAAATTGTAAGCATGGGGAGGCTTCACCATGGATTTAAGCAAAGTCAGTGTCAGAGAGTTAAACCAATATTTGCACCATGATTTGGCGAAGGCGGGCGTTAAGCACGTCAACATTACCAATCCCGACGGGGCCCATAATATTGCCGTGGGACTGGATGCGGATGTGAGTGTGGATATTCAAGGGCACGCAGGCTATTACGCTGCAGGCATGAATAAAACCGCCAACGTCACCATTCATGGTAACGCCGGTACTGGTGTAGCTGAAAACATGATGTCCGGCACTGTACGCGTGAAGGGTTTTGCTTCTGCATCAGCGGGCGCTACCGGACATGGCGGCACCTTAATTATCGAAGGCGACGCATCGCTGCGCTGTGGCATTTCCATGAAGGGTATTGACATTGTGGTGGGTGGGGATGTGGGCAGCTATTCCGCCTTTATGGCGCAAGCCGGAAACATGGTGGTGTGCGGCAACGCCGGTGATGCGCTGGGTGATTCTTTATACGAAGCCGTCTTATATGTGCGCGGTGAAATTCGTTCTTTGGGCGCTGATGCCGAAGAACAAAAAATGACCGAACAAGACATTAAAAAAGTTGGAGATTTGCTTAAGAAAGCTGGTTTTGATTACAACGCAAAAGAATTTAAGCGCATTGCCTCTGCCAAGAAGCTGTATCACTGGAACGCGGACGCCAAACAGGAGTACTAAAGTGAGCGAAAAAATTACCCACGAAGAAAGCCACGGTTTTAACCGTGATGTGATCAATTACATTCAAAATGCGTCGGCCCATGGCCTATATGAAATCCGTGGTTTGGGTGCTAAACGCGCATTACCTTCTTTTGATGATCTGCTGTTTCTAGCAGGATCTGCATCGCGTTACCCCTTAGAGGGGTACCGCGAGAAATGCGTTACCAAAACGGTGTTGGGTACGCGCTTTGCTAAAAACCCCATCGTGTTGGATATGCCAATCACCATCGCCGGCATGAGCTTCGGCTCGCTCTCCGCCAACGTGAAGGAAGCTTTGGGTTTGGCTGCTACAGAATTGGGCACCACCACTACTACTGGTGATGGCGGTATGACACAAGAAGAGCGCCAGTCATCAAAAACATTGGTCTATCAGTGCTTGCCTTCGCGCTACGGCTTTAATCCGGATGACCTGCGCAAGGCCAATGCCATTGAGGTGGTGATTGGACAGGGTGCTAAACCCGGCGGTGGCGGTATGTTGCTGGGCCAAAAAATTAACCCACGGGTGGCGGGTATGCGCACCTTGCCCGAGGGCATCGATCAGCGTTCCGCTTGTCGCCACCCTGATTGGACGGGTCCCGATGACTTGGTGATCAAGATTAATGAATTGCGTGAAATGACCGATTGGCAAGTGCCCATCTACGTGAAGATTGGTGCCACGCGGGTGTACAACGACGTGAAGCTGGCAGTGCATGCCGGTGCTGATGTGGTGGTGGTGGATGGCATGCAAGGCGGTACGGCGGCCACCCAAACCGTATTCATTGAGCATGTGGGCATTCCTACGCTGGCCGCTGTGCGCCAGGCAGTGGAAGCCTTAGAAGACCTCAACATGAAGGATAAGGTGCAATTGGTTGTGTCCGGCGGTATTCGCACAGGCGCCGATGTGGCCAAGGCTTTGGCCATGGGCGCTGATGCAGTGGCCATTGGGCAGGGCGTGTTGTTTGCTTTGGGTTGCAACAATGAAACTTATTTCCAGAACGGCGAACATCATTCTGCATTGGCTGATTACAAGAAGCTGGGCACCGCACCAGGCTTCTGTCATCACTGCCATACGGGAAAATGTCCGGTGGGTGTCACCACGCAAGATCCTATTTTGGAACAGCGCCTTAATCCAGAAGTGGCGGCAAAGCATGTGCGCAATTACTTCAAGACGCTCAATATGGAGCTCACCACCATTGCGCGCGCTTGCGGAAAGTCGAATGTGCATCATTTGGAGCGCGAAGACTTGGTGGCGCTCACCATTGAAGCAGCAGCTATGGCCAAGCTGCCCTTGGCAGGAACCAATTGGATTCCTGGCGTGCCGTTATAGATTTTTTTAGGGTACCTCGTTATACCCTCCGGAGCTCGCCCCATATGTCCTGAGCGCTCAGTCGTTCTTGGTGGGTAGGCGCCGGTTTTTTATTCGAGCAATAACTGTATTGGTAGCGAGTATTAGCGGAGAACGTGAAAATGGTTGCAAAGATTATTGATGGCAATGCAGTGGCCAAGCAAGTGCGCGCGGAATACCGCACGCGGGTTGAGGGTTTGGTGGCGTTGGGGTGCAAGCCCGGCCTTGCTGTCATTTTGGTGGGCGACAATCCGGCTTCAAAAGTGTATGTGGATAAAAAAGCCAAGGCTTGCGCGGAGGTTGGACTACATTCTGAAGTGTATCGATTTCCTGCGGATGTGCATCAGGATGTCATCATTGCAGAAATTGCCAAGCTTAATGCCGACCCCAGTATTCATGGCATTTTGGTGCAACTGCCCTTACCTCCGCATTTTCAAATTCGTCAGGTACTAGAAACCATTTCCCATGAAAAAGATGTGGATGGTTTTCATCTGTATAACGTAGGAGGCTTGGTGGTGGGTGGCATTGTCTTTCCCCCTTGCACTCCCTATGGTGTGCAACGTTTATTAGAATCAGAAAATATTTCTGTGGCTGGGCAAAATGTGGTGGTGGTGGGGGCCAGCAACATTGTGGGCAAACCCATGGCGCTGATGCTTATGCAAAGCGAGGCCACGGTGGTGATCTGTCACGCCAAGACCCGCGATCTGGCCCAGTTCACTATACTGGCCGATATTCTGGTGGTAGCCGCAGGCGTGCCCAACCTCATTTTGCCGCAAATGGTGAAGACCGGTGCGGTGGTGATTGATGTGGGTATTAACCGCCTCCCCAATGGTCGCTTGGTGGGCGATGTGGATTTTGAAGGGGTTAAAAAGAAGGCCTCTTACATCACTCCGGTGCCCGGTGGCGTGGGCCCCATGACGGTGACCATGTTGGTGGTGAATACGGTGCAATCTGCCGAGCGCATGTTGGAACGTACCAAGGGCCTCGCTCCACAACCCTCGCAAGTCACCGTGTTGGCCTAGGCCTGGCAATCACCATGGCCTCTTATTCGGTCGTCATCGGCTCATTGGGCGTGGCACTATTGCTATTGGCTTTTTTACTGAATTTATTTGGTCTTTTATCGCAGAACAGCTTGAGCTATATTTTAATGAATATAGCGGGGGCAGGAGTATCTTGTTACGCCTCCTATCTTATTGATTATCTTCCCTTCGTTATTCTAGAGGGCGCCTGGATGGGGATTGCGTTGCTGGGTTTATTGCGACGTATTCTATTGCAGGGCGCGCTACCCCGAATGGAGTAACCCCCCTGACGGATAGCGGGTTGAAGGGTGCTGGGGCATCATGAAGAGCCGAAACGATAAAATGGCGTTTTGACCAAAATTTTATACGGGTCCTCATAGGCCTATGGAAATTCATTTTTAAACAGGAGAGTACGCAAATGGCTTCCCCAAGACAATCAGTACTGGCTGCGCGTCACCGCGCATTGGGCTCGCCCTTGGGCGATTGGAACGGCATGGATACCGCTTGGGCCTATGCCCAGGACGTGAACGCCGAGCATCGCGCTGTGCGCAATGTGGCTGGTTTGTTTGATGTGTCGGGTTTGCGCAAAGTCCATATCACAGGCCCTGATGCATTGGCCGTGTTGAATCATGTCTGCACCCGCGATCTTAACCTTATCTACCCAGGAAAGTCTGCTTATGCCGTCATCTGCGATGACAACGGCGGTTTCACCGATGACTGCATCATGTATCACATCTCACCCAACAACTGGATCATGGTGCATGGCAGCGGTACCGCCTTAACGCAACTCACCAAATCCGCAGAAGGGCGCAACGTCAGCATCTTGTTTGATGACGACTTGCACAACATTTCGTTGCAAGGCCCCCGGGCGGTCCATTTCTTAAATGAATACACGCCATTTGATCTCAAATCATTGAAATATTTTCATCAAGTATCCACTACCTTGTTTGGCCGCCATTGCATGATTTCTCGCACCGGTTATTCCGGCGAGCGGGGCTACGAAATTTTTGCCAAAGGCGATGATGTGGGACACATCTGGGACAACATCCTTGAAAAAGGAAAATCCATCGGTATTCTTCCTTGTTCGTTTAATTGTTTGGACATGGTGCGTGTGGAATCAGCCTTATTCTTCTACCCCTACGACATGACCGAAGAGAACGATGCTTGGGAATGCGGTTTGGGCTTTGCGGTTTCTAAAAAGAAAACCGCCGAGTACCGTGGTAAGGCGGCCCTCATGGCGCGCATGGGTAAAGAAAAAGTATTGCTCTATGGTTTGATTGCCGATACCGATCAACCCACCGAATCGGGCGCCTTGCTCTTTGCCGATGGCAAAGAAGTGGGCAAAATCACCGGCCCCATGTATTCCACTATTCTCAAAAAATCATTGGCCATTATTAAAGTGAAGCCTGAATACGCCAAAGAGGGCGTTAAGTTAGAAGTGCGCGGACCTAAGATACAATGCACAGCAACCGCGCATCCCTTGCCCTTTGATGATCCTGAAAAGAAAAAGCGCGGAGCATAATAGGTGAAGGGGTCAGACCCCTGGGGGGGTCTGACCCCTATACGCAATGATTTTGAGGAGCCCAAAGTGAGCGTAGAAGAAGGCATTATTAAGCGGGAAGTGTCCACATCTGAGGACGGAACCACCTTACAACGCAGAATTAGTTGGACCGGCGCATTTTGGGTGGCCAGCGGTGTTCCGGCATTGGTGTTGTTCACCATCGGCGCCATTGCGGCTACGGTAGGTAAACCCTCATGGATTGTGTGGGCGGTTTCTATTTGCTTTGGTTTTTTGCAGTCTTTTACCTACGCTGAAATTGCGGGTCTGTTTCCCAATAAGTCGGGTGGTGCTTCGGTGTATGGCGCCATTGCCTGGGTGCGCTATAGCAAGCTGGTGGCCCCCGTTTCTGTGTGGTGCAACTGGATGGCATGGTCGCCCGTGTTGGCTATTGGTTCAGGCCTGGCCGCGGGATACATCTTAAACGCGCTCTTCGCTCCTGATGCGCTGATTAATACGTGGCAAATTACCTTACTGGATTTGGGTTTGTTGAAGCAAGGCCTGTCGCTGCGTATTAATTCCACTTTCTTGTTGGGTTTGGCGCTCCTGCTGGTTATTTTTAAAGTTCAAAACGGCGGCATTCTGGGTTCTAGCAAGGCCACCATGTTGTTGGGCATTGCAGGTTTGGTGCCTTTGCTGTTGATTGGTTTCGTGCCCCTTTTCACCGGCGATATGCCCAAAGTGCATTTCTGGCCGCTGCTGCCCATGACCCATGATGCTGTGGGTAATGTGGTGGATGGCAGTTGGAACATGGCGGGTTGGACGCTCATTGCTGGGGGTATGTTTATTGCCGGTTGGTCCACTTACGGTTTTGAAACTGCTGTTTGTTACGCCTCCGAATTTAAAGACCCCAAGAAAGACACTTTCAGAGCCATTTTTTATTCGGGCCTTTTATGCTTGGTGGTGTTTACCGTGGTGCCTTTGGCCTTTCAGGGTTCCTTAGGGCTAGGTGAATTAGTGACTCCTGCGGTGCTGGATGCGGCGGGTAATATCACCACCCCCGCGGTGTATAGCGGCATGCTGGCACCGGACATCTACAGCGGCATGGGTGTGGCTAAAGCCATGTCGCACATGGTGGGTGGTGCGCGCTGGATTGAAAACGTACTGGTGATTATGTTGGTGCTGGCGCTGCTCTTGGCTCTCATGACCTCCATGTCCGGTTCTTCACGCACGCTGTATCAAGCCTCCGTGGATGGTTGGTTGCCTAAGTACTTGTCCCATGTAAACGCCCATGGTGCACCGACGAGAGCCATGTGGACCAACTTTGTCTTTAACTTGCTGCTGCTACTGATGTCGGATTACGTGTTTGTGCTGGCCATATCCAACATCAGTTACATCACCTTTAGTTTCTTAAACCTGAATGCGGGTTGGATTCACCGCATGGACCGCCCCAGATGGGAGCGCCCCTTCAAAGCCCCGGGTTGGTTGCTCACCATGGGTGCTGTATTGGGCTTCGCCAACTTATTCTTCATGGGAATGGGGGCAGACACTTGGGGTGCGGGTACATTGGTAATTGGTCTGAGTTGTGCAGCGTTGATAGTACCTATCTTTGTGTTCCGTCATTACATTCAAGACAAGGGACAGTTTCCACCAGCCATGATGGAAGACCTTCATTTAAGCGCTGACGGAGCGACTTCCAGCGCCGGCATTTGGCCTTACGTCACCTTGATTGCGGCGGCCACGGTTATTTATGTGGGGCATAGTCTTGCGGTGTACTAAATAAAAAAGGGGGCTATGGCCCCCTTTTTTTGTGTCATTGCACGGTTGCGCTCTTTGCGACAATTTTTATTTCTGCAGGTTATGACCGTGCGCCCAGACAGCAATTTCAAGGCGTGATTTCAAATTAAATTTACGCAGCAAATGTTTGATGTGCACCTTCACTGTGCTGTCTGAAATGTTAAGCTCCCGTGCAATGGCTTTGTTGCTCATGCCGGCACATAGATGGTTTAGAATTTCTTGTTCGCGTTTGGTCAGACCTGAAGGCGTTACGCCCGCTTGAGGCTTGTCGTCCACCAGAGCGCGCGCCAAATTGTCTGCTAGGTTAGCCCCCAACACCATGCCGCCACGAGCAGCTTTTTTAATTGTGGCGCAGAGATCTTCGGGTTCCATGTCTTTAAGTAAGTAGCCGTGTGCGCCTGCGCGCAAGGCGGCTACCACATCATCTTCACTATCAGAGACGGTCAGCATAATGAATCGCGCTTCAATGCTGGCAGCTTTCATGGCTCTAACCGTTTCAACGCCGTCCATTTCTTTCATATTCAAATCGATGAGAATCACATCCGGATGTAAGGTTTGCGCTAAGGCCAGACCCTCGCGTCCGGAGCCCGCTTCGCCCACAATTTCTAATTCTGGGTCCATGCCCACCAATTGCGCCACGCCCTTGCGAAACAAAGCATGGTCGTCAATGAGTAAAATACGGGTAGGAGTGATATTCATTTCAAGCTTCCAATAAAAGTTTATCGCGGTTGCGGTTTGAGCTAGGAGTAAAACTAAAGCGTATGCGCGTGCCACCGGCTTCGCGTGGATCGATGCGCAGCTCGCCATTAAGGCTACTCACACGCTCTTGCATAATGGATGCACCATGGTGAAATTTAGGGTTGGCGGTGTTATCAAAACCCTTTCCGTCATCCTCTATAGCCACCGTCACTATATGCTCATCATACGCCAGCGCCACCTGTGCGCTACTGGCCTGGGCGTGGCGCACCACGTTGGAAAGTGCTTCACGCACAATTTGTAGAATATTAATTTCTTCGTTGGCGGTGAGTTTGCAGTCGCGCAAGCGATTGTCTAAAGTTAATGATAGTCCGCTATGGGCACGGAATTCTTCAATGGCTTCTTCCAGCGAGGCGGAAAGCCCTGCTGCACTGACATTCACGCGGAAGGTGGTGAGTAATTCGCGCAACTTGCGATAGCCGTTGTTAAGACCTTCTCGTAAATCGTTCACCACCAAGTTCATGTCGTCGGGGATATGGTGCAGGTTAATTAAGGTCTGCAGGCGAGTAATTTGAATTTTCATGAAAGCCAAAGATTGTGCGATAGAGTCGTGAAGCTCGCGCGCAATGGCAGCGCGTTCCTCTATGAGGGCAATGCGACGGCTTTCCCGGGCCACGCTTACAGCGCCAATGGCAGCGGCAATCTGCCGGGCGACTACTCGAACCAGTTGGATGTGCCAGGGTTCAAATTGAAACCCGGGTTCCGCTTCCAGTATCAATACGCCAAAGATGCGGTTGCGGTCTTTAATGGGAACGCTCAAAGCCAAAATAGGTATTTCCGACGACCCGGGCAGGGTGTAGGTGGCGAGCGTGTGAGTGCCCGCCAAAAGCTTAATGAAGGTGGTGCGCAGCGGCGTTAGGGTGGCTTTCTCGGTGGTAATGCTATACCCAATGCCCCACGTTTCTGCCAAATCATCCATTATTTCTAGGCTGCCTGCGGCAACTCCCGGTATGTTTTCAAGTTCTGTAACAACGCGCGATAGAGTTGCGTTTCCCAAAGCCGATTTGGCCAGTAGCTGATCCACATGGTCCACAATCTCAACAAACCGCTCTTCTGAGCGGGCTATTTCACGGGTATTGTGGCGGCCATTAATAATGAGGCTGCGTTGCAAAATGGCTTGGCGAGTGTAGAGACCGGCCATGATAAAACCGATGGCGGCCAATACCCAACAGGCCAGTTGCACCGTCCCCATAACCAATTGCTTGTCACGTACGCTTTGTTCCAGAGCTTGTGCTAGTACCTGTGTTTGCAATAACACCTCATCAACGGCGGCCAATGCGTTGGGTGCAGCATTGGTTGCGCTGTTGTCGGCGCGCGCTTTGCGCGAGGGCTTGGATGAATGCGTGGGTTGCTGCTCTGCTACAACAATTAAAGGTTTTACTTGTAGCGACCAGGCTTGTGTGAGGCGCTGCAAGGCCACGGTGGGCGGATAGGGGGCGGGGTGGGCGGAGAGCAGTGCTAAGGCTGGACTGGCCAGCATGGCATCTACCAGGCCTACGTGAGTGGGTAAGCTGTTGTCGGGCTTGCTGGAGGCCAACTGACGGGCAACACCATTAAGCTGAACCTGTAAAATTTGCACCTGATTGGACAGCGCAATATGTTCTTGCACCTGCTTGGCCAGGATGAATGAGGCCACGGAGCTTAGCATGGCCATGAGCAATGAAATGCTCAGTACGGTCGCCATGCGCCATAGCAAGTCGTGTTGGCGCAGTCGCGCCAGTAAACTTAGTTTTTGAACCATGGTGAATCTCCGTAGGCCGCCACGACTCTGCGCGCGCCCTTATGAAAAGGTCTAGAATGTTGAAAATACATTCATAACGCCCATTGATTAGAGGTTACCACATGCTGCCGCTTTATTTGACAGCTGCTTTGGCACTGCTATTTTTACTGGCCGACTTAAGCCTGCGTTGGTGGGGCCCCACTGCCGGCTGGGTGGCTGATTTGGGTTGGTTATTGTTTTTGGGTATTTTTGCTGCGGTGCTGTACCGGTCCAGCAAACCCTTTTGGGCGCGCGCCAGGAGCGGGTTACGAGCAGGGGGCGCCACGCCCACGGCCGCCGCTGATCAGAATACCTCCTCCATTGCCACCCAATCACTGCAATCCATACGCAGCACAGATCCTTTTGCGCAACCCTCCGATGACGAGGCGCGTTGCCGCGCGGTGATTAACAGTATGGTGGATGTGGCCTTTCAAACCGATGGCGAAGGACGTTGGACCTTTCTCAATCCTTCATGGGAACAGCTCACGGGCTTTACGGCAGTGGGCAGCATGGGCCGCCCATTCTTGGATTCCGTGCACCCCGATGAAATTTTGCGCAACCAAGAGCATTTTGAAAACTTTGCCAGTGGGCGCAAAGAAACCTGTTGGTACGACACCCGCTTCCTCACCGCAGACGGTGGTTTTTTATGGATGGAGGTGCGTGCCCGTCCTGAAATCTCTAGTACCGGCGCGCTACTGGGAATTACCGGAACCATTACCGACATCAACCAACGCAAAATCACAGAAGAATCATTGCGCGCCAGTGGCCGTGCCATGACCACCTTATTAGACCGCTTGCCAGGAATGCTCTACCGTGGCCGCAATGATCGCGATTGGACCATGGAGTACGTCAGTGACGGTTGCTTTGAGCTGACCGCCTATGAAGCTTGCGACTTTGTGGAGAACATGAAAACGGCCTACGTGGATTTAATTCATCCAGAGCATCGTGATCAGGTATGGCACCACACGCAAACTGCACTCACGCAGAACCAACCCTATGACATGGAGTACCGAATCATCACCCAAGATGGTAAAACCAAGTGGGTGTGGGAGCAGGGGCGCGGGGTTTATTCCTCAGGAGGCGAGTTGCTGGCCTTAGAGGGCTCCATTATCGATATCACGGCGCGCAAACAAGAGGAAGAAGAAGCGCGCCAGCATGTTTTTCGCGACCCCCATACCGGTTTATGCAATCGCGCCACCTTTGAGGAGCGACTGGATTATTTGCATCATCATTCCAAAGCTGTTGGCTACCCCTTCCTGTTGATTTATCTGGATTTAGATAACTTTAGCCACATTAGCGAGCGTTTTGGCGATAAGGCCGCGCAGCGCGTGATTGTTGAAATGGGGCGTCGCCTCTTGGCATTGCAACGCCCGGCCAACACCACCGCCTGGTTGGGTGGCGATAAGTTTGCGCTATTGGTGAGCGACCTTAGCGAGCCCGTCTTGCAAAACACTGAGCCCGTAGCGGCCAGAACCATTGAAAATACCGAAGAAATGGGTACCGCTCAGCTCACGGTGCGCGCCATGCAGATAACCGAGCAGCTGCAACGGGCCCTGTCGCGCCCCGTACGGATGGTGGATGGCGATATTAACGTCACCGCCAGCGCGGGCATTGCGGTGAGTATTTCAGGGTATGAGGGCGGGCAAGGTATGTTGCAAAGCGCTCTAGAGGCCGTCCACCGAGCCAAGTTTTTGGGTTCCTCGCATATTACCTTGGCTGATAGTGGCCTGTACCCCAATGTGTTGGGGAGGCGTGCAATTGATTCTAGTTTGGCCGGCGCCTTTACTGCCAATGCACTGCGCGTCCGCTTTCAGCCCGTGGTGTCGTTAGATTCCCGCTCCTTGGCTTGGGTGGACGCCGTCATGTATTGGCACCATCCGCGGCGCGGCCTATTGGAGTTTAAGCCCTCTCAATTGGCGGCGGAAGACATGGAGCTCTTGGTTCCCATTAGCCGTTGGCTGTTGCGTGAAGTATGCCGACAAAAAAAGGCGTGGGTGATGGATTTGGCTGATCGTTGCCCAGAGGCGGTGTGCGTTAACCTGCCTATCGCTTGCTTATCGGACCCCACGGTGATTGAGGAATTTAAACAAGCCCTAAAGGAATACGATCTATCTGCAGATTGCTGCATGATTGAGGCCTGGCATAACCCCTCTGATGCGCCGGTTGCCGATGCCGCATTACTCGAATTGCGTCATATGGGAGCAAGGTTGGTGATGGACGGTAAGATACTCATGGCAGAAGGGCGCGAGAGGTTATTCAATGCCGATGTATGGCGGGTGAACTTGGCTCGCGTGCAGGACGAACACGGAACAGCCTTACTGGGTGAGATGGTCGCTAAAGCGAAATCCCAAGGGGCTATCGCGGTCATATCGGGCATTAAAAACGAAGACGCCTTAGCCATGGCGCAGTACTACGGGTTTACTTATGGCGTGGGCTCATTGTTTTGCGAACCCGTGTCCCATGACCGTATTAATCAGCTGATTCTGGGAGGGCGCGAGCGCTCCCCATTGACCCAGGCTTCCGCGTAACCCTCACCTGCAGTGCACGTCTTGAGGTACACTGCCCCCGTAATAGAATGTAATCATTTGGGAGTAACCCCTTAAAACAATATATTTGAGGGGAAGCGCATGGTTAGATAACGCTGTTCGCGGTGCGTGCGCACGACTGCGTGAAGCGATTAAAAATTTTTTATATGGGTTATTACGAACGGGGGGCGAAATGAGTAAGAAATGGCTAATTTTTGTACTGGCAGCACTATGTGCCGATATGACATTTGCGGCATCGCAGCAAGAGGCAGACCGCTTGGGGAAAGATTTGACGCCTATTGGCGCTGAAAAAGCGGGCAATAAGGACGGCACCATCCCCGCGTGGAGCGGTAAAGCCGACGAAGCGTTGCCCGGTTGGGCCTGGGGCAAAGAACGCGCTGGCTTTTCTAAGATGACCAAAGAAGAAAAACCCCTCTTCACAATTACCCCTGCCAACGTAGACCAATACGCCAGCAAAATGACTCCCGGTCAGGTGGCCTTGGTCAAACAAGTGCCCAACTACCGTATGGATGTTTATCCATCGCACCGCAATTGCGTAGTGCCCAGTTCTGTGGAAGAGCGCACCAAGATGAATGCGTTAGAAGCCAAGATGAACGCCGATGGCTTTAGCTTGGATCATGCCAAGGCCGGCGGCGTACCCTTCCCAATCCCTGCCAATGGCGCTGAAGCCATGTGGAACCAAAAACTGCGCCCCACAGGCGTGGGCTTTACCTTTCAAAACGGCGGCAGCGTATTAAGCCCCCGTCGCGGAACCAACGACTACGTGTTCTACGATTGGGAACTGACCCAGTTTTACCCATGGGGAGCGAAGGGTGCCAAGAATGTAGAGGATTCTGGCAAGGTGGAGTTGTATGGCTACTACAAATACTCCGCACCAGTGGCTTTGGTGGGACAAGCCCTTGTTTACATCAGCTACCTGGATAAGATTGCAGAATCCAGCTATTACTTCCCCGGGCAACGTCGTGTACGCCGCTTACCGGCCTACGCGTATGATGCACCGCTGATTGGTTTCGAGAACGAGTACATGGTGGACATTCAGAACATGTTCTGGAGCACCTTAGATCGCTTCGATTACAAATTGGCCGGCAAAAAGGAGATCTACATTCCTCATGACGCGTTCAAGATGTACAACTTTAATACTCCACATAAAGACGCCTACCTGAAGGATGAAGTGAATCCTGATCTGGGCCGCTATGAGTTGCACCGCGTGTGGGTAGTGGAAGCCACCGTTCGCGCAGGGATGCGCCACAGTGCACCGAAACGCACCTACTACTTGGATGAAGACAGCTGGAACATCTTGATTGCAGAAGACTACGATTCCAGCGGCAAGCTGTGGAACGTGCGCCAAGCTTGGCAAATTCCGGTTTGGGAGTTGGGCGGTATTTGTACCTACAACCCGTTCATTCAGTACAACCTGCAAAGCGGTCGCTACATGTCTGATTATTCTGTCTTAGGTCAGAAGAAGGATGTGCAGTACTTCCTAGAAAGCAAAGAAAACGTGTATAGCTCTAGCTTTTACACACCGGATACCCTGCGCGCCATTAGTGAGCGCTAGGAAGTTACTTCTTAAATGACATGTTTTGAGGGGACTGTGATGATCATGAAAGAAAATTTAAAGGGGATGCTGGCAGCAGCCCTGCTGCTGGCCACCAGTGCGGTATATGCATTTCCGGTAAAAAGTGATGATGGCTCTGTAACGGGGTCCATCGATTCGCAGATTACCGCAGGGTTTGGTTACAGACTGCTCAACCAGAATTGTAATATCGTCGGTGACCAGACATCTAAGGGTGGATGCACTACGTCAAACTCTAATTTTAGTTCCGGCGACAATGGTGACCTGAACTATAACAAGGGTGACTTCTTTGCCCTAAACCTGAAGGGCACCAATGAAATGGTGTTGAAGTTCCCGGATGGCTATAAGTTCATGGCACGCGCCAGCTACCTGTATGATTTTGTAGCAGGTAACACAGAACGAACACCTCTTTCAGGAGACGCCCTGTCACAAGTGGGGCGCGATGTTCGACTGCTGGATTTATGGGTCAGTAAGGACTTCTCGCTTAATGGGCAAAGTGCACGCTGGCGCTTAGGCAATCAAGTGCTTAACTGGGGTGAAAGCTTGTATGGTATTGGGGGTATCAGCTCTACCATGGCTCTGGATTTTCAGAAACTGGCTATGCCGGGCACCCAGATTAAAGAAGCTATTTTGCCAGCGCCCATGCTGAGTTTTGCCACGGGTATTGGCGGCGGCTTGAGCTTTGATAGCTACTATCAGTTCCAGTGGAATAAAAACCTCTACCCACCTGTGGGAACATTCTGGTCTAACTCGGATATCTTTGGTCGCGGGGCTCAACCCTTTTACACAGGATCTGATCCTCAAGGATGCTCTGCAGCAGGCGGCACTGTAGGCGCTGCAGCTTCCGGGCTTGGTAAAAGCTGTAGCAACGGAAATAACTATGGGCTTGGTAACGACATAAAGCCTAAGAGCAGCGGTCAGTATGGCATTGCGTTCCATTACAAGCCAGAAGGCACCACATTGGATTCAGGGCTGTATTTCCTGAACTATCATGACAAGTCACCCGTGGCTTTGTATGACCCCACTCAGGCCGGTGCTTGGACGTGGAAGTATTTGGAAAACCGCAAACTGTTTGGGGCCAGTGTTAATTTCCCATTGGGTGACTGGGCGATTGGCAGTGAGCTTTCATGGCGTCCGAGAGATGCCGTATCCATTGCCGACGGTAATGGAGGCAATCAATGGAAAGATATGCAGCATTATCAGGCTCATATCACCGGGCAACTGGAGTTGACCCCCAGTAACTCTGGTTCCATATTGAAGTGGTTGGGTGGCGCACAGATTGCCTATTCCACCACAGAGTTCGTGGCCATACGCTTTCCTGGTTTAACCAATAACATTTCAAGCACTCAAACGCCGGATGCGGGATATTACGCAACGGTCGGCACACCAAGCGGCTCGTATTTTTCCCCTTTGGGTACTGCCAACTCCTACGGCATTACCACCGACTTCAACTGGACCTATGATGGCTCACTCGTCCCCGGTTGGCAGGTCACTCCAGGGGTCACCTATTACCGTGCCATCTCTGGCGTAACCCCGACTTTTAACGCCAATTACATGTCTGGTGCGCAAAATGCTAACTTCTATTTGCTCTTTAACCAGAACCCGGTAAAGTGGCAGGCCGGTTTGAACTACACCACTTTCTTTGGGTCGAGCAGCCCGTACAACTCACCGTACATCGATCGTGACTTTATCGGTGGCTTCGTGACCTACAACTTCTAATTGTAGGGTTTGAGACAGCAGCATGATTTGCTGTGTAACCGAATAATGTTGGGTGCAACAGTGCGCAAATGCGCACTGTTGCATTTCTGCGGCGTCCTGCGTAAGACTCGTTTTAATAAAACCCGCTTACTCAGTGTTAATTTTAAAAAAAGTGAGTGTCTCTTGCTAGCTATTATTGTTCAAAAGCTCGAAACGTTGTTCTTCAAACGACGTCTGCCCATCTTAATTGGTCTTGTGGTATTTACTGCGTTAATGATGGTCTTTGCCACCAAGCTTAAAATGGAGGCGGGCTACGAAAAGCAAATGCCGATTGGGCATGAATATATTCAAACCTTCCAGAAATACCGCAACCAGCTCTTTGGCGCCAACCGTCTTACGGTAGTGGTAAAGGCTCGCAGCGGCACCATCTGGAATAAAGAAGCACTCACCCAACTCTATCAAGTCACCCAAGCCGTTATCTTGCTGCCCAATGTGGATCGCTTGGGCGTGCAGTCCTTATGGACCCCCAATAGTTTTGTGAATGAGGTTACAGAGGATGGTTTTCGCGCGGATCCCATTATTGACGGCACCATTGCCCCGGAAGGCCTAACACCGGAATTGATTACCAAAATTCAACGCGCCACCAATCAGGGTGGCTTTGTGGGTACCTTGGTGTCCAATGATCAGAAGAGCGCCATGATTGTGGCGGAACTGGCTGAATATGGTCGCGATGGCAAACGCATGGACTACGTGGCGTTTAACCGTTTGCTGGAAGACAATATCCGCAAGAAGTTTGAGAACGACAAATTTGAAATTGAGATGACGGGCTTCGCCAAACAGATTGGTGATATTGCAGATGGCGCTTCAGCCGTGCTGGAGTTCTGTGGGATTGCATTGCTTTTAACAGCACTTGCTGTGTATTGGTACAGCCATTCTATTCGCCTAACTATTTTACCGATTGTCTGCTCGCTCACTTCTCTGGTCTGGCAGTTTGGCACATTGCGCCTGTTGGGTTTTGGCCTCGACCCGCTCGCAGTGTTGGTGCCATTCCTCATCTTTGCTATTGGGGTGTCGCACGGTGTGCAGCAGATCAACTACATCGTGCGTGAAATCGCCCACGGTAAAAATACAGTAGAGGCCGCACGGTTAAGTTTTACCAACTTGCTGATCCCCGGTGTATTGGCCTTAGTAACCGCGTTTGTGTCATTTATTACCTTAACTCTGATCCCTATCCCCATGGTACGCGAGTTGGCCATCACAGCTTCCATTGGTGTGGGCTACAAGATCATTACCAACTTGATTATGCTGCCCATTGCCGCTTCATACTTTAACTTCACCAAAGAGTTTGCCGAAAAAGCCATGCTCTCTCGTGAACGGCGTTCTAACTGGCTACGTGTCTTGGCCCGTATTGCAGAACCGCGCAACGCGGTGATTGTTACGGTTATTACGGCCGTGGTATTTGTTGTTGCGGTTTGGCAAAGTCGTGATCGTGTGGTGGGTACATTAGAACCCGGCGCCCCTGAACTGCGTGCCGATTCACGCTTTAATCGTGATGCAGTGGCCATTGCCGGCAGCTATAACATTGGACTGGATTGGATGAGCGTGGTGTTTGAGTCGCCCCCTGAGTCCTGTCGTGATGTGGCCATTGGAAAATACCAGGACGATTACGTGGATGCCATGGAGCATGTGCCGGGAGTCACTTCCATTACCTCTTTTGCCAGCATGATGCGCACTTACAGCGAAGGCTATAACGAGGGCAACCCCAAGATGGCGGTGGTGCCCTTTGATGCGGGCAACTACGCGGCTATGGCTACAGAAATTTCTCGCGTGCGTGGCTTTGTCAGTTCCGATTGCAGCATGTCCGCAGTCCATATTTACCTGGCCGATCACAAATCATCCACCATTAAGCGTGTGATCAACGCCACCAAAGATTTCCGTGATAAGAACAAGCTCTCCACCGTAAAGATTCGTCTGGCCTCAGGCAACGCCGGTGTATTGGCGGCTACCAATGAGGAATTGGAGAAGAGTGAATTGCCCATGATGCTCTACGTGTATGCGGCCATCGCCATTCTCACGTTCTTGGCTTATCGTGACTTCCGTGCGGTAATTGCTTGCTGCTTGCCGCTTACGGTGGCCACCTTCATTGGTTACTGGTTCATGAAAGAGTTGCACATTGGCTTAACCGTGGCCACGCTGCCCGTGATGGTGTTGGCGGTGGGGATTGGTGTTGATTACGCCTTCTACATCTACAGTCGCTTACAGCTGCACTTGGCTGGTGGGCAACCCATTGTGAAAGCATTGGAGCATTCCATTCTGGAAGTAGGGATGGCCACCATCTTCACGGCCATTACCTTGGCTATTGGTGTGGCCACCTGGTCCTTCTCGCAACTGAAGTTTCAGGCGGATATGGGCGAACTGTTGGCCTTTATGTTCATGATTAACTTGGTTATGGCCATGACGGTACTGCCCGCTATTTCCGTGGTCTTGGAGCGTCTGTTCCCACGTCGTGGACCGGTTCGCCTTCCTGGCATTCTTCAGCATTAGGCGTAATGAAAAACATGAAAAATAAAATGTCACTTAAAACGGTGGTTGCTTTTACGGGGCTATTGGTTTCGTTCTCTTTATACGCGGCAGATTCTGTTGCGCCAGTACCTGCGGCGGATGCGCCTGCCGTAGCCAGCCCGCCAGTGGGTAATGGTTTGGTGCAAATGCCTGCTGTGATATCTGAGGGCAGCTTAACTTCTGCCGTGTTGGCTGTCACACGAGAAGGAGATCGTATCGTCACCGTAGGGGACCGCGGTGTCATTTTACTCTCTGATGATGGTGTTAAATTTCATCAAGCCAAGGCTGTGCCCACGCGTGCCACGCTCACCTCTGTGAGTTTTGTCAGCGACAAGGAGGGTTGGGCGGCGGGTCACTGGGGCGTTATTTTGCACACCACTGACGGCGGCGAAACCTGGACCTTGCAGCGTGACAACTTAATCGAAGACCGTCCGCTTTTTACGGCGTTCTTTACAGACAGCCAGAATGGCTTTGCAGCGGGCCTTTGGTCCACGCTCTTGGCCACTCATGATGGGGGCAAAATCTGGCAGGCGCTCACAGTGCCCGCTGCTAAAAATAGCGCTAAGGCCGATCGCAATTTACTGAAAATGTTTTCTACCGCTAAAGGCACACTATTAATCGCTGCCGAAGCGGGTACGGTGTACCGCTCTACCGATAAAGGTGCCACCTGGGTTCCTGTTGAATCGGGCAGCCGCGGCAGTTTCTGGACCGGTATTTCCTTAAAAAGCGGCACCATCTTGATGGGCGGCTTGGCGGGTAACCTATTCCGCAGCGTGGATGATGGCAAAAAATGGGCGCAGGTTACCCTCACTACCCGCAGCTCCATTACCGACATGGTGCAATTGCCCGATGGAAAAATTATTGCCGCAGGCCTTGATGGCTTGTCATTGGCCAGCGACGACGACGGCAAAACATTTGTGGCCGGTCAGCGTGAAGACAGACTTTCTATTACAGCCTTAGTGGCCACCCAAAAAGGGGTTCCGTTGCTCTTCTCAAAAGAAGGGTTGGTCACCACCAAGTAGGGTTGGCAGGGTCTTGGGATAAATCTTGGGGTCAGACCCTAAAAACGGGGTCTGACCCCAAGGCCTACACCAAGGGGGTAGCTCCTTGTGGCAATTGCCCGCATTTGAACCTCAGCTGAAAATAGGCCTGTATTGGCATATTTTGGAAATTATTAAGGTTTATTACGGATACTCATGTCAAAAATTAAACCAGAAATCAGTGTCAGCGCGCCTTGGCCGCAAACCCAGTGTGAAATTCTGGTGCGGGTAGCGCTTATTCATGAATTAAGTCCGCAGGTAAAAGAATTCGCTCTCACGCCCGTGGCGGGCGGTCAACTACCCACCTTTAGTGCGGGCAGCCATGTAAGCGTCAACCTAACGCTCGACGGCGAGATCAAATCAAAACCTTACTCCCTCACCAGCCATCCTGATCACCGCGATCATTACCGCATTGTGGTGGGGCGTGGTACCAGCGTGGGTGGCGTGTCGAGTTTTATGCATGATTCAGCCACCGTGGGCATGACATTACAGATTAGCGCACCTATGGGTGGCATGGCCTTGGCCTTGGATGCCGAGAAGCATGTGTTTATTGCCGGCGGCATGGGGGTTACTCCTTTCTTGTCCCATTGCGCCGCATTGGCCGACGCGGATGACGATTACGAACTGCACTACAGCACACGCACTGCAGCGGAGGCTATCTTTACCAAAACCCTGGCGCAGTCCATGCCGGCCAACCGTTTTTACAGCTATACCTCACGCGAAGGACGACGCTTGGATGTGCACGCCCTCATGGCCACACAACCACCCGTGACTCATTTTTATGTATCCGGTCCGCGCGCTCTTGTGGAGGCGGTGATTGCTGCGGCGCAAACCTTAGGACTGCCCGCTTGCCATATTCACTTTGAGCGCAGCATGGAAATAGCGCCGGAACTGAGCCATTACATCAATGATTGGCGCAAATTTGAATTGGTAGTAGGTTAATTATTAAAGTGCAGTACCCAATAACGAGGAAGAAATAATGGCACGCGATCCCAAATACGACATTCTGTTCGAGCCCATTCAAATTGGCCCAAAAACATTGCGCAATCGTTTCTACCAAGTGCCGCATTGTATTGGCGCGGGTTCTGATTTACCCGGTTTTCAGGCAGCGCATCGCTCCATAAAGGCTGAGGGCGGTTGGGGTGCTATGAATACGGAGTATTGCTCTATTCACCCTGAGTCTGATGACACCCACCGCTTATCCGCACGCCTGTGGGATGAGGGCGATGTGCGCAACTTAAGCGCTATGACCGAACATATTCATAAGCATGGCGCCTTGGCTGGTGTGGAGTTATGGTATGGCGGTGCCCATGCGCCGTGCATGGAGTCCCGTGCCACACCGCGCGGCCCCAGCCAATATGCTTCAGAATTTGAAACCCTCACCTATTGTAAAGAAATGGACTTGCAGGACATTAAAGAGGTGCAGCAGTTCTATGTGGACGCCGCACGTCGTGCGCGCGATGCGGGTTTTGACATCGTGTACGTGTACGGCGCTCACTCCTATCTGCCGCTGCAGTTCCTTTCTCCCTATTACAACAAGCGCACCGATGGTTACGGCGGTTCCCTGGCCAATCGCGCACGCTTTTGGTTAGAGACCCTCGAGCAAGTACGCAACGCTGTGGGTAAAGATTGCGCCATTGCCACCCGTTTTGCTTGCGATACGCTGTATGGTCCTGGCGGCATTGAAGTTGAAAACGATGGCATTAAATTTGTAGAAATGGCCGACCCCTTGGTGGATTTATGGGACGTGGACGTGGGTGACATTGCCGAGTGGGGCGAAGATGCGGGCCCCTCACGCTTCTACTTGCAAGGCCACCAAGTGCCTTGGACCAAAATGATTAAGCAAGTGTCCAAGAAACCGGTGCTGGGTGTGGGCCGCTTCACAGATCCTGAAAAAATGGCAGAAATTGTCACCAAAGGTTATGCGGATATTATTGGCGCCGCACGTCCTTCCATTGCTGACCCCTTCTTGCCCAACAAGATCAAAGAAGGCCGCATTGACGACATTCGTGTGTGCATTGGGTGCAATGTGTGTATTTCCCGTTGGGAAATTGGTGGTCCTCCCATTATCTGTACGCAAAACGCTACCGCCGGTGAAGAATACCGCCGCGGTTGGCATCCTGAAAAATTCCCCAAGAAAGGCTCCAATGATTCCGTGTTGGTGGTGGGGGCAGGGCCTTCCGGTTCGGAATGCGCGCGCGTGTTGATGGAACGCGATTACACCGTGCACTTGTATGATTCAGCAGAAAAAATTGGCGGCCACCTCAACGGCGTCATTACCTTGCCCGGCTTGGGTGAGTGGGGTTATCACCGCGATTACCGCGAAACGCAAATCGCGAAACTGGTTAAGAAAAACAAAACCTGCCAGGTGGCCTTGGGGCAAAAACCCATTACCGTGGACGAAATTCTGGCCTACGGTGCCGAGAAGGTGGTGATTGCTACCGGTTCTTCTTGGAACACTGATGGCACCAACTGCTTAACCCACGATCCTATTCCCGGCGCCGATGCCTCATTGCCCGATCAACTCACCCCTGAGCAAGTGATGTCGGGTAAGAAGGCCATTGGCAAGCGTGTGGTGATCTTAAATGCCGATACGTATTTTATGGCGCCTAGCTTGGCTGAGAAATTGGCTGCGGCGGGGCATGAAGTCACTATTGTCAGTGGTGTGCATATGGCCAACTACATGCACTTCACCTTGGAATACCCCAACATGATGCGTCGTCTGCATGAATTGCATGTGGAAGAAATAGGAGACAGCTTCTGCTCGAAGATTGAGAAGGGTCGCCTTGAGGTGTACAGCATTTGGGGTGATGGGTCTAAGCGTACCTACCGCGGCCCTGGTGTATTACCCCGCGATGCCAACAAGAGCCACCGTTGGGTGGAATTTGACTCCCTCATTTTGGTCACCGGCCGTCATTCTAACGATGAGCTGCATCGTGGCCTGAAAGCACGCGAATCAGAATGGGAAAAGAATGGCATTAAGGGTGTGTATTTGATTGGGGATGCGGAAGCGCCGCGCTTAATTGCGGACGCCACTTTCACCGGTCAACGAGTAGCACGAGAAATTGAAAGTGCTAATGCGCAATTTGCGCTGCCGTACAAACGAGAAGTTGCAGTGTGGGGGGTATCGCATATGCCAGGCGCGACCAACACCGCTATTGAGTACCAGGTATAACCGCTTGGTTTTTGTTGATTGTTTAGTGATTTTAAGGAGGAAGTAAAAATGGCACGCGATCCTCGCTACGACATTTTGTTTGAACCCATCAAGATTGGTCCAAAGATTATGCGCAACCGCTTTTATCAAGTACCCCACTGTATTGGGGCCGGTTCCGATCGACCTGGCTTTCAGGCGGCTCACCGCTCCATGAAGGCTGAAGGGGGTTGGGCTGCAATCAACACCGAATATTGCTCCGTCCATCCCGAGTCTGATGATACCCATCGTTTATCCGCTCGTTTGTGGGATGCCGGTGACGTGCGCAACTTAAGCGCCATGACCGAACATATTCACAAGTTTGGCGCTCTAGCCGGTGCTGAATTATGGTACGGCAGCGCTCATGCGCCCAATATGGAATCACGCGCCACACCGCGCGGTGCATCGCAATATGCCTCAGAGTTTGAAACCCTCACCTATTGCCGTGAGATGGACATTGACGACATTAAGAAGGTGCAAGGTTATTATGTAAAAGCAGCGCTACGAGCACGCGATGCAGGTTTTGACATTGTTTATGTGTACGGTGCGGATTCTTACATCCCCTTGCAGTTCCTCTCCAAGTACTACAACAAGCGTACCGATCAATACGGCGGCTCTTTCAAAAACCGTGCACGCTTCTGGGTTGAAACCTTAGAGCAAGTACGAAAAGCCGTGGGCGATGACATGGCGGTGGTGGTGCGTTTTGCTGTGGATACCCTCATGGGCCCCGCGGGCGTGGAAGTGGAAGATGACGCCATGAAGTTTGTGGAATTTGCGGATGATATCGTGGATTTGTGGGATGTAAATCTATGCGGTATTGCAGAGTGGGGCGAAAATGCCACACCCTCACGCTATTATGCCTCCGGTCACCATGTGTCTTGGACGCGCTTCATTAAGCAAGTGGCTAAGAAGCCCGTGCTGGGTGTGGGCCGTTACACGGACCCTGAAAAAATGTTGGAAATCGTCACCAAGGGCTACGCTGATATTATTGGTGCTGCGCGTCCCTCTATTGCCGATCCATTCTTGCCTAACAAGATCAATGAAGGCCGCGTAGAAGATATTCGCGTCTGCATTGGTTGCAACATCTGTATCTCTCGTTGGGAAATTGGTGGTCCTCCCATGATCTGCACACAGAATGCTACCGCCGGCGAAGAATACCGTCGTGGTTGGCATCCTGAAAAGTTCGAGAAAAAAGGCTCGGAAGATTCAGTGCTGGTGGTGGGTGCGGGTCCCGCTGGATCGGAGTGCGCACGCATTCTGATGGAGCGTGGCTACACCACTCACTTGTATGATTCAGCAGAAAAGATTGGCGGCCACTTAAACCAGATCGTGCTGTTGCCGGGCTTGGGTGAGTGGGGTTATCACCGCGATTATCGCGAAACACAACTGAACAAGTTGCTGAAGAAGAACAAGAACTCGCAAATGATGTTGGGCCAAAAACGCATGACCGCAGAAGATGTGCTGAAATATGGCGCAGAAAAAGTAGTGATTGCCACGGGTTCATCATGGAATACGGAAGGGACCAATTGTATTACCCATAATCCTATTCCAGGCGCCGATGCTTCACGTCCAGACCAACTGACCCCTGAGCAAGTATTGGACGGCAAGAAGCCCATTGGCAAGCGCGTGGTCATTTTGAATGCCGATACCTATCACATGGCTCCTAGCTTGGCTGAAAAGCTGGCCTTGGCAGGTCATGAGGTGACTTTGGTGTCGGGCGTGCATCTGGCGCACTACATGCACTTTACGTTGGAATATTCAAACGTACAGCGCCGCTTACATGAGCTCAAAATCAATCGCATGGACGATCATTTCTGTTCACGGATTGAACCCGGTCGCATGGAAGTGTATTACACCTTTGGTGATGGTTATAAAGCCACCTACCGCGGTCCAGGCAAGTCGCCCCGTGATGCCAACACCTCCCATCAATGGATTGAGTTTGATTCCTTGATCTTGGTGACCGGCCGTCATTCCGATGACAGCCTGTACAAAGAGGTGAAAGCCCGTAAGAGTGAGTGGGCAGCCAATGGCATTAAAGATGTGTACATCATTGGTGATGCAGAAGCCCCTCGTTTAATGGCCGATGCCACGTTTACCGGACATCGCTTAGCGCGTGAAATTGAGGAAGCGGATGCTCAAGATCCGTTGGCCTACAAGCGTGAAGTGGCTGTTTGGGGAACACCGCATATGCCCGGCGGCGATCACCGTATCGTTTATAAAGTGTAGTTGTCACACCTAGGTGGCTGGCCTGTGCTGGCCACCTAGCCTTAATACAAACCCATGAATAAAATCAGAGGTAGCAGGCTATGGATGTAGCGCTCTTAGGTCCCGCCGTGAGTGACCAGAAAGAGGTTACGCGAATTTTGTTTGAAGGCTTTGCGCCTTCAACGATTGAATTTTTTTACCTATTGGGATTATCGGCCATTGGCATTTTTTGCTGGGGCTTTTACGTGCAAATTCGCAAGTACCGTCGTGGGGCGTCCGCCGGTAGTTGGAATGAGTTGTGGAGTCGCGCCCGTCAAATGGCGCAATTGGTATTAAGCCACCGCACCATTGCCCGTCGTGATCGCGGAGCAGGTATCGCGCACCGTTTTATATTTTATGGCTTCCTGGTGCTGTTCATCGGCACCGCCACCATTACCGTGGAATATGACGGCACCAGCCGCTTCTTCGGCTACAAGTTCTGGTATGGCGATTTTTACCTGTGGTTTTCCTTGGCCATGGACTTGGCGGGCTTAAGCCTGCTCTCTGGCATGTTGTACATGATGTATCGGCGCAAATGGATGAAGCTCCCTAAGCTGGATTATAAGCGCGTGGACCGTCAACCCGGTGATGCGGATTACGATCGCAGTTTTTACCGTCGCGAAGATTGGGCGTTTCTATGGACCATGATCTTCATTGGCGTCACTGGTTTTGTATTAGAAGCAGTGCGCTTGGTGTGGTTGGGGTCAGACCCCCATGTGTGGAATTACCGCTGGTGGTCACCGGTGGGTGCGTTACTGGCGCAAGTCATGGCCTCTACCGGTTTAAGCGCAGAAGGTGCAGGACTTTTACGCACCAACCTCTGGTGGTTCCATGGCCTCTTGGCACTGACTTTCATTTCGCTCATCCCTTTCACCAAGGTCAAGCATATTTTTACCGCCACGGGCTCCTTAATGTTCCGCGACCCTCTGGCGGCACAACGCTTGCCTAAAGTGGATTTAACGGGCGAAAAGATTGGTTACAACACCATCACCGACTTCACGTGGAAGCATCTTCTGAACCTAGACGCCTGTACCAAATGCGGCCGCTGTCAGGAAGCGTGCCCTGCCAATGCGGTGGGTGCACCCTTATCCCCGCGTGATGTTATCTTAAGCTTGCGCGAGTTTGCCAATAACGCCTTGCAGTCCAATGCGCTGCCCGATGAAGTGAAACTCAATGTTCATGGCAAAGGGGTGGGGCAAGTGTTTATGGAAACCCTCTGGTCCTGCCGTACTTGCATGGCTTGCGTGGAAATCTGCCCGGTGGCCATTGAACATGTGCCGATTATTGTGCAATTGCGTCGCAAGTTGGTGGAAGAGGGCGAGATGGATCCGCTGCTGCAAAAAACCCTGCAGACCATTCATAAGACCGGCAACTCCTTTGGGGAATCCAAACGCAAACGTGCCACCTGGACCAAGGCGCTGGACTTTCCTGTAAAAGATGCGCGCACAGACCCCGTGGACCTTATGTGGTTTGTGGGGGATTACGCTTCATTTGATCCGCGCAACCAAAAAGTGACGCAAGGTTTTGCTCGCCTGCTGCACAACACCGGTATTGATTTTGGTATTCTCTATGAAGATGAAATGAATGCCGGCAATGATGTGCGCCGTGTGGGCGAAGAAGGACTGTATGAGTTGCTGGCGGAGAACAATATCGCCTCCCTCAACAAGAGCACCTTCAAGAGCATCGTGACCACGGATCCGCATTCCTTTAACACCATCAAGAATGAGTATCCTGATTTTGGCGGCAAGTACGAGATTGAGCATTACACCACCGTTGTAAAACGCTTAATGGACCAGGGCCGCATTAAACTGGACCATCTGCTAAATTATCGCGTAACGTATCATGATCCTTGTCATTTGGGCCGCTTTAACAAGGGCTTTGATGCGCCCCGTGAAATATTAAAAACCTTGGGCTGTGAGCTGGTGGAAATGGCGCGCAACCGCGACAACTCCTTCTGCTGCGGAGCGGGCGGTGGACGCATCTGGATTCCAGACCCCGTGGGCACTGAAAAGCCTTCACAAAATCGCATGCGAGAAGCCTGTGCCATTGAAGGCCTGCAAGTATTCGTGGTGGCTTGCCCCAAAGATCTCACCATGTTTGAAGATGCTTTGAAGACCAGTGGTTATGAGGGCAAGTTTGTGGTGCGTGAACTGATTGAATTGATTGAAGAGGCCTTAACCACAGTCACTGAAGAGGAAGCTGTGGCGGTGTAATGATGACGGTGCCCAAAGACCTGTCTGATTTGGTGCGCCATGCCACGGAAAAAAAAGACGTATACGCCGCCGCCGCGCTGCACCCCTGGGTAAACACTGCGCAGCGCCGGTTGTTGGAAGATTTGTGGGGTGAGCGACGCCAAGCGCTGTTGTTGGCGCAAATGGAGGGAACGCCTGCCACCGTGTTGGAACAGTTGTTTGCATTGAACGATGCCAGCGTGGATGCCCGATTGGCGCGCCATGGCAACACAGCTCCTGTGGTTTTGGAAAAGCTGTTTCAGCGCAGCCAAGCTGGGGCCCAACGTCAACGATTGCGCCGTTATTTGGTGGCTAACCCCGCCACACCCCATAAGGTGTTGCTGCAGTGGGTTGAGACAGAGCAAGATTTGGATGTTTTAAAAGGCTTATGCGCCAACAGTGGTGCAGAGCCGGAAGTATTGGGGCTGGCAGCCCAGCGTGGCATTGCCGCATTACAAACCCTGCTGGCGGTTAATTTGGCCTCTAACAGCGCTGTATTGCAGCACTTATGGGCCGGGGCCACAGAGGGCATCGCAGCACAGATTTTGGGTCACCCGCAATGCCCTGAGGTCTTGCTGGAGGCCATACCGAATACGGTGCTGCAACGGCGCAAGCTGGCGGGTAATGTGCGCGCCCCCAGCCCTGTGCTGCAGGCCTTGAGCACTGACCAGCATTGGAGTGTGCGTCGTGCGGCGGCGGGTAATGCGGCCACAGCGGTGGCGCTATTAACAGCTTTAAGCCGTGATGAGGCTGAAGCGGTGCGACGTGCGGTGGCTATGCGGCCGGACTTGCCCGTCACTGCAGCAGCTTGGTTGGCACAGGATGATGATGATTGGGTGCGACAAGTGGTAGCACGCAATGCCATTACAGCGCCAGAAGTATTAGAGCGCTTGGCACAGGATGCGGTGATGGAAGTGCGCCGTGCCGTGGCGCGCAATCCAGCTTGCCCAGCCCCTTTGGTGGCGGCATTGGCAAAAGATGAGAACGAGTGGGTGCGCGCAGGTGTGGCCTACCGAGCGGACGTGCCGGCTCAGGTGTTGTACCAGATGGAAGCAGGAGAAACCTCGGCTGATGTATTAAGTGGGATTGCGCAGAATGCAGCCGCCAGCCAACACATGTTGCAGCGGTTGGTGCAGCATGAAAACCCGGATGTGCGCCGCGCTGTGATTTTGAATAAAATGGCACCGCGCGCCCTGTTGCAAAATATTTTGCAAGACCCCTACGCGTTGCATCGGGGTATGGTGTTGAGGCATCCGCATTTGCATGATGAGGACCGTTGGCAGCTGCACCAAGACCCCGATCCCCGTGTGAGGTTTGCGGTATATGGTTATTTTGGACGGCGCTTGGGTATGCCAAAAACTCCAGGCACTATAATATAAATGCGTTTTTGTTTTTAACTACTGTTGAGAAAATAGGATTCGTTATGAAGATACTGGTTACTGTAAAACAAGTGGCTGCGGTGGATGATGATTTTGAAATCCGCACCGATGGGCGCGACGTAGACCCCGATTTCTTAATTCATGATCTTAACGAGTGGGACAACTTCTCTCTCGAAGAGGCCATGAAAATTAAAGAAGCCGCGGGTGGTGAGGTGGAAGTGGTGGTGGTGTCCGTGGGCCCTGAGTCTGTGGACGAAGAACTGCGCAAATGCTTAGCCAAGGGCGCTGATCGCGCCATTCGCGTGTGGGATGACAGTGTTGAGGGGTCTGACCCCATTGCTATTGCGCGCATTATTGCCGCCGTAGCCAAGAACGAAGCGCCCGACATGCTTTTCGCCGGCGTGCAGGCTTCCGATCATTCTTATGCGGCTACCGGTATTGCCACGGCTTCCTTTTTGGGCTGGCCCCATGCGGCCGTAGTGTCACTACTCAACTACACACCGGGCAGCAAAATGGCCACCTTGCAACGCGAGCTAGAAGGCGGAACCTACGCAGAAGTGGAATTAGAATGCCCTGCGGTACTCACCATTCAATTGGGCATTAATGTGCCCCGTTACGCTTCTCTGCGCGGCATTAAGCAAGCGGCAGCCAAGCCCATTGACGTGTTAACCCCTTCTGCCTTGGGTTTAGCAGCCACAGATGTGGGTGAAGCAGGTTCCTTGTCCCGTGTGCGGCGCATGTATGTGCCGGCCAAGGGTCAGGCTGAATTGATTGAAGGAACGCCCGCCGAGCAAGTGGCACGGCTGGTTAAAATTATTCAAGAATTTAAAGGGGTATGACATGAGTGGAATTTTAGTCATTGCAGAGCACCGGATGGATGAACTGCGTCCCGTATCTTTGGAGCTGATAGCAGTCGCCGTAGGCGTTAAAGCGCAAGCATCCGGTCCCGTTACGGTTGCCATTATCGCCAACGACCCACAAAAGTATGCGCAAGCTCTGAGCGTGCAGGGTGTGGATGAAGTGATTTGCGTGAAGTCCGCGGTGGTGGAATTTGACCCCGATGCCTATGAGGCCACAGTGGCGGCTTTGATTGCCGCCAAGAACCCTTCCTTGGTGTTGTTGCCACACAGTGTTAACTCTTTGGCTTACGCACCCGCATTGGCCGCAAAGACTGGCTTGGGTTTGGCCACCGATGCTTTTAAAGTAGAGTTTGACGCGGGCGCCTTAGTGGCCACGCGCGGTGGTTACGGTCAGAAATTAAATGTGGAAGTGGACTTTCCGGGGAAGAGCACCGTGGTAGTGACCTTCCGTGCCAATGTGTGCAAACCCATTGATGCAGCAGGCTCTCCCACAGTCACTCAAATGGATGCACCCGCCACACCGGCTCGCGGTCAGCATAAAAAATACATTGAAGCCGCGGGTGGTGGGGATGTGGACATTCCAGGATCCGAATTTATTTTGTCTATTGGTCGCGGTGTGGGCGAAGAAGACAATGTGGAGCAATTCCGTGAGCTGGCACAAACCGTGGGCGCCGAATTGGGTTGCTCACGTCCTATCGCGGATGCGGGCTGGTTACCCAAGTCTCGTCAGGTGGGTCAGTCAGGAAAAACAGCGGCTAATTGTAAACTCTACATTGCCATGGGCATTTCAGGCTCGGTGCAGCATATGGCCGGTATGAAACATGTGGAAAACATTGTGGCAGTAAATACTGATCCCAAGGCCTCCATCTTCCACATTGCGCGCTATGGCATTGTGGGGGATATTTTTGAAATTGGTGAAGAGCTGCGCAACCAGTTTCCCGCATAGGCTTGGCGTTCATGGATGCTCTTGAGTTAGTGTGCTACAAAAAAGTGCAGAATGCTGCACGCTTTACTCTGGAGGGCATTACGGCCTTCATAAAACCGGGCGTCACTGAAGCGCAGCTGGTGCAGCATTGCCATACTTTGCAGATGCAAGCCGGTGTAGAGGGTTATTGGTACAAGGATTTGGCGGCTTTGGTGTTGGTGGGGGCGCATACCACCTTAGCCATTTCTGCCATGCCCTACACACCCAATGATGAACCCATCCAAGAGACCGATTTGGTCACCATCGATTTAAACCCCACCTTAGGCGGTTACTGCGGTGACTGTGCTCGCAGCTACTATGTAGAGCAGGGTATGGCGCGCCGAACACCGCAGTCCAACCCTGAATTTTTAGCTGGTGCCGCAGCGCAGCAGCACTTGCACCAGAAGCTCATGAAAATGGCGCGACCAGACACCACCTTTCATGAATTAAATGATTTCATGCAAGAGGAGATTAAAAACCTGGGGTTTGATTCGCTGGATTACTTGGGCCACGGCGTGCAGAGGGACATGACCCGTTTTGAACTGCTGGCCCCCGGAGTGATGATGACTTTGGGCGAAGCGCGGCTTTTTACCCTAGAGCCACAGTTACGGCTCAAGGGTGGCGCCTACGGCATTAAGCATGAAAACATCTACTACTTTGAAGGCCAGGAGTTGCGCGAACTGTAGGGCGTTTTAAACGGTTTGTGCGGCTTTTTTAAGGCAGCGATCCACCGCGTTGAAGTAATCATTGGCCAAGGCGGAGGGCTTCAAGAACTTGAAGCGGTTGGCGTCACCGGGCACAATTTCTACAAATTCCCAATTACGCAATTCTTTTAGCCGACAATGCAAGGTCGCCGGAGAGGCTAATTCGCTTAAAGCCAAAACATCGCTCACCGTCAAAGAGCCTTTCTCGAAATGAGCCATTCCAATTAACAGCAACAGCTCCTTGTGGGTTGCTCCAAATATTACTTGGTATATAAGTATTATATTTTTTGGAGTAATTGTAAATAAAAGTTAGTTCATCAATGGGGGCATTTACTGTAACGGATAAATTCTGAACAAAGGTTGACCTAAGTGTTGCGAATCATTCCCGCGGCCACGGTATGATGGGTGGCCTCATCAATCAAAATAAAGCAACCCGTACGGCGTGCCTCATCAAATAAATCTGCAGCAATGGGTTTTTGCAGAACCAGTTCTACGCGCCCAATATCGTTGGCGTTTAAAACCTGCACATCAGTGCCGTGCAACAAAGTATGGACGTCCAGGACCTGTTCGATGCGTTTTACTTTGGCAGACACGGTGTTGGTGGTGTGGCGCAAGGCATACTTGCGTGTTAGCGAGAGCGGCTCGCTGTCTAGCCAACATAAATCAGCAGAGAGCAATTGGGTGAGAGCGGGCGGCGTTAATCCGTCGGTTTGTGTGAATAGATCGCCACGCGATACATCCAGCTCGTCGCTTAAGCAGAGCGTAACTGTTTGATCGGTGGCAGCGCTGGGCACGGCATTGTTTGTATCCAAAGCGCCCGATCCATTGGCCAAATAAATTTCGGTTACCGTGCTGTGCCGCCCACTGGGCAACACCGTAATTTTTTGCCCCACTCTGACATGGCCCGCGTCAATGCGCCCCATGTAACCTCTAAAACCGTTGGCATCGCTGCCGTCTTGGCGCGCCACGAACTGCACAGGAAAACGAAATTCTGCAGATTTATTATCCACACCGAGGTCCAAATTTTCCAGCCATTGCAATAGGGTCTGACCCCTATACCAAGGTGTGGCTGCACTTTTTTCTACTACGTTAATGCCCAGCAAGGCTGATATGGGGATCAGTTGCGGTTTGGGCAGGCCCAACTTTTGGGTGAGGTCGGTGATGGATTCGCCAATGGCGTTAAAGGTTTGCTCATTGAAATCCAGCAAGTCCATTTTGTTAATCACAAATACCACATGCCTTAAACCCAGTAAACGAATAATGGCGGCATGACGTTTGGTCTGCGCCAATAAGGTAGCGGGCTGCGTACTTAAATCCACACGCGTGGCATCCACCAACACCACAGCCACGTCCGATTGCGATGCGCCGGTTACCAGGTTGCGTGTGTATTGTTCATGCCCTGGGGCATCGGCCACAATAAATTTGCGTTGAGGTGTAGAAAAGTAACGATACGCCACATCAATGGTGATGCCTTGCTCACGTTCTGCTTCTAAGCCATCGGTGAGCAATGCCAAATCAATACCTGCTTCAGTGGAAACCGCGCGCGCATGACGGGTTTTGGAGAGCGATTCCATCTGGTCCACCAAAATGGATTTGGTGTCGTAGAGCAAGCGGCCAATTAAGGTGCTCTTGCCATCGTCCACGCTGCCTGCAGTAATAAAACGCACCACACCTTGGTCCATTAAAAGTACCCTTCTTTTTTGCGCCGCTCCATGGAAGCTTCGCTGGTTTGATCGTCCATGCGTGTGGCGCCGCGCTCCGTAAGTTCAGAGAGTACGGTTTCTGCAATAATTTCAGTGGGTGTGGCGGCACGACTCTCCACCGGGCAGGTGCAACTGATGTCACCCACGGTGCGAAAACGCACACTCAGTACCTCACTATTGTCTGAAGGCCCCTTGGGTGTAACGGGGGTTACTGGTACCAAGAGATTATTTTTGCGAACCACTTCGCGGCTGTGGCTGTAGTAAATGCTGGGCAGTTCTAGTTTTTCTCGGGCGATATACTGCCATATATCTAATTCTGTCCAGTTAGAAATGGGAAATACACGCATGTTCTCGCCACGAGTGATGCGGGCATTGTAGAGGTGCCACAGTTCGGGGCGTTGGGCTTTGGGGTCCCACTGCCCAAACTCATCGCGGAAAGAGAATATCCGCTCTTTAGCGCGCGCTTTTTCTTCATCGCGCCGTGCGCCGCCCATTAAGGCGTCAAATTCATGTTCGGCAATGGATTCTAATAAGGTTACCGCCTGTGCCGCGTTGCGGGAATCCGTGGCTTTGCGCAGACGCACAGTACCGCGCTTGATAGAGT
The DNA here is from genome assembly GCA_903909215.1 of uncultured Ferrovum sp. GTDB lineage: Bacteria > Pseudomonadota > Gammaproteobacteria > Burkholderiales > Ferrovaceae > CAIVUX01. The sequence continues at coordinate 1,956 of CAIVUX010000051.1, read as the reverse complement.
CTTCCACATGCCCCACGATTAACTGGACACCGGTTTTTCTTACCAACGCGTCACGAAATTGAATCACTTCATCGTAGTTATGCCCGGTGTCGATGTGCAACAGCGGAAAGGGTAGACGAATGGGGCGCGCGCCAAAGTGAAAGGCTTTGCGTGCCAAGTGAAACATTACGATGGAATCTTTACCACTGGAAAACAGCATAGCGGGGTTGGCGCATTGGGCTACCACTTCGCGAATGATGGTAATGGATTCTGCTTCTAGGCCATCTAAGTGGCTGTCTTGCAACGGTGTAGTGGTCATAAGGCTTTTACGTGCAAACCGCACTCCTTGCTGTCACTTTGCAACCACCACCAACGCCCCGCGCGAACGTCTTCATGGCTACGAATGGCGCGCGTACAGGGTTCACAGCCAATACTGGGGTAACCACGTGCGTGCAGCGGGTGAATGGGTACGTCATAAAACTGCAGAAACGACCAGACCTCGGCCTCTGTCCAATCAAAAAGGGGGTTGTATTTGGCGATACCGCGTACCTCGTCCTGCTCGTTTAGCAACAGAGCGCTGCGCGTGGCGGCTTGTTGGCGGCGCTGTCCTGTCAGCCAGGCATCCGCACCTTGCAAGGCGCGATTAAGGGGCTCTACTTTGCGCACGCCGCAACAGGCTTTCTTAACTTCTTCGCTTTCAAAAAATCCATTCAAGCCGTATTCGGCAATAAATGTTTCAACCCCGGTGGGTTGGGGTAAAAAGCGTTTTAGCGTGGTGTGATATTTTTTCTCAACAGTGGCAATCATGGTCAAGGTGTCAGCAGGCAAGCGCCCGGTGTCCAGTGTAAAGATGGTGATGGGCGCCGCGCATTCAAATATGGCATGAGTGAGCACCATGTCTTCTGCGGCCAAGCTGGTAGCAAATTGAACAGCGCGATGCACGTCGGCGATCTTTTTAAGCCGCTCATATAACTCAATGCGGCGCGCAGCCAAGAGCGGTTCTGCCACGGTAATGGGCGGTATTTTCCATAGATGGACTTCGGGCGGGTTTGTGGATTCGCTATTGGTCACGGAGGTACTCATATTTAAGCAACCATTTTAATGCCAACCAAGGTTAAGGTGGTAATGAGGGTGAAGCGTGTGGCTCGTTCTGGCAAATGTTTGGCCAAGTGAGCGCCCAGCCAAATGCTGGGAATGGAGCCCGCCAACAGCCCTACCAATAAATCAAAATGAACATTCCCCAACCACCAGTGGCCCAATCCCGCAATGGCGGTAAGCGGTACGGCATAGGCCACGTCCGTGCCGGCCACCTGTGCGGGCTGCAAGCGCGGGTAGAGTACTAAAATTAGGGTGGCCCCAATGGCGCCTGCCCCAATGGAAGAGACGGTAACCAGCACGCCGGTAACGCAACCCACAATGATGGTGGCCCACTTCAATGGCGACCCGTGCAGCTGATAACGGGGGTGCGCATCAACCAGTAGCAGCATGCGTTTGCGAAATACTAGAGAGAGGGCCGTGAGCAGTACCGAAACACCAATGGACACACGGATGAATTGATGGCCCACCTCCCCCATTTCACCCAAAATTTTCATGAGCAACAAAGAGAGAAGGGATGCGCTGATGCTGCCCAGGCATAGGTAGGTGACGATATCCCAGCGCACATTGCCATGAAAGCGATGGGCTACGGTGCCAAACCCTTTGGTAATGGAGGCGAAGGCCAAGTCCGTACCCACGGCCACCGAGGGGGGTACTGAGAAGAGCAGGGTGAGCAGCGGCGTCATTAAAGAGCCGCCGCCTACACCGGTTAAGCCTACCAAAAGACCCACTAAGGCCCCGGTGAGGGTGTAGGGCCAGGCCAGTAATAAGAATTGTTCCATGGGCACCAGTGTATAGGGATAGCTATATTATTAAAAATAATATAAAGTTATTCCAATAGACTGAAATATTATATAAGAAAAGGCCGCTTAAATCCGATTT
>CAIVUX010000050.1 GCA_903909215.1 uncultured Ferrovum sp. | reverse complement strand
CTGCTTGCTTTTTAATGTCTCTTTCGAGACCTCACTCAAAGTGTTCCTATGACGGAAAATTTCTACTTCTTGTGAGTACTGCGATATTACTTAGCACTTCGCAGCACCCACACCTATCGGTTATCTGTTTTTTAAAGAGCAGGGACATTTGGGTTGCGGGGGCAGGATTTGAACCTGCGACCTTCGGGTTATGAGCCCGACGAGCTGCCAGACTGCTCCACCCCGCGTCCGTTGAGTCGAGTCAGCTACTATAGCAGGCGCTGTTAATCGCTGTCAAACGAAAACCGCCCCAAAGGCCGCTTGCGGCCGGTAGTTAAGGCCTGAGAATGGCTGGCCATGGCGCCAGGCGTGGCTTTGCGGCGCGTAATGTGGGGATGACGCACCCCATCGGCAAAAAGTCTGGAGAAGCGTTGCGCTACTGGGTAAGGGATGATATCCGCCACTTTTCCCGCTTTAATCTGCTGCTGCACCCCAATCCACCACAGGTAATCGAACAGGTTGCGGTGCACCGCCATAAAGGCCTGCCGCACGCGCGGATCAGTCAGTAAGAAATGTTCAAACTCCTCCGGAAACACGTCGTTGGGCGCCACGGAATACCAAGGGTCTGCTGCCATTTCATTTTCTTCGTTGCGCGGCTCTGGAATTCTTCGGAAGTTGCAATGGGTGATGTAATCGATTTCATCGTAATCGTAGAACACCACGCGGCCATAGCGCGTCACCCCAAAATTCTTAAACAACAAATCACCGGCAAAAATATTTACCGCCGCCAATTCTTTTAAGGCGTTACCAAACTCTACTGCCGCATGGGCCAGTTGTTCGTCGTTGGCTTTATCCATGTAAATGTTCAAAGGCACCATGCGCCGTTCAATATAAACATGCTGCAAAATAATGGTGTCGTCACTCTCTTCAATAAGGGATGGCGCTAAGGTGCGCAGTTCATCCAACAATTCAGCGGTAAAGCGCTGCTTAGGAAACGCCACATTAGAATATTCCATGGTGTCGGCCATGCGCCCTACCCGATCATGATATTTTACCAACAAGTATTTCTCTTTGACTTGTTCGCGATTAATTTGTTTGGGCGGCGAGATGATGTCTTTAATCACCTTAAACACGTACGGGTAGGAAGGCAGCGTAAACACCGCCATCACCAACCCACGAATGCCCGGGGCAATAATAAAGTCATCACTAGAATGCTTTAAGTGGTGCAAGAAATCGCGATAGAACAGCGTTTTTCCTTGTTTATGCAGGCCCAATATGCTGTACAGCTCGGCCTTGGGTTTATTGGGCAACATGCTGTGCAAAAACTCCACATAAGCCGATGGCACTTCCATATCCACTAAAAAATAAGCGCGACTGGAGTTCACCAATACCGCCAACTGTTCCGTGGTCAGCAAAACAGTGTCCACTTGCAGTTGTTGGTTTTGATCGTGCATGACCGCCACCACAAAGGGGTACACTTGCCCGCCATTAATGATCTTACCCACAATGTAGGCCGAGGTATTGCGATAAAACAGTCCGCTTAGCACTTGCACTTGATGGTTGGCTTCTAGCACCAGCGGATAAGGTAAATGCATTCGCCAGGCTTTGATGGTACGTTGCATATCGCGTTTCAAATGGCCAAAGGGCTGCTTAAAGCCCATGTCTTCAATAATGCGTGAACACACGCCGCGCAAGCCGTCGCGCAAAGGATAATAACAAAGGTATGAGGGTGGGTTAGAATCAATATGCTCGGTAGAAACCCCAGGGCGCACAAAAATAAAATCATTGTTGTAGTACGAACGGTGCATGATCTGGCAAAACACCGAGTTAAAAAAACTCTCTGCCAACTCAGGTTGCCGATGGTCTGTTAGCAGCACAATGTACTCCATCTTCACTTGCTGCCACAGCGCATCATCTAGTGAATCGGCATTAAATTCTCGGATTAATCGCTGCCCCGCTTCAGTGACGCGCAGATCATAAAACTGAATCCGTTCAGTGGTAATGTTTTGTAGCGCCACCCAATCGGCTTGGGCAAAAAATTCTGACGCTTGCCGAGCGGCATCGCGAAATAATCGGTAATGTTTATCGAACCCTTCCAACAGAGCGTGCGCCACCAAGGTTGCCACCGAGAGGGGTCGGTGTCTGTGAGGAGAGTGCTGTTCAATGGATTGGGACATTTTTGAGCTATCATCCATGCAGGTTTATCCTTTTATATTATCACTGTCTATAACCCATACCCGCACAACATGACTGCTTTTCGACTTATTTTACTCATGTGTTTGGCCGAAGCGCTCAGCATGGCCGGTTTTTCTGCGGTCCCAGCGTTATTGCCGGTTTTGCAAAACACATGGCATCTCTCTGCGTGGCAAGCAGGAGTATTGGGTGGCAGTTACTTTGCCGGCTATGTGGTCAGTATTTCTTGGCTATCAAGCCTCACCGATCACGTGGACGCACGCCGCGTGTTTTTACTGGGAACAGCACTGGCCGGCATAGGCAGTCTGGGATTTTATTTTTTGGCGCATGATTTGTTTTCGGCCTGCCTATTTCAGGCCATTACGGGGGCCGGTCTAGCGGGCACCTACATGCCCGGCTTGCGCGCCCTTACCGACCGCGTGGAAACATCTCTGCAGCCTCGCTTCATTGCTTTCTACACCTCCACCTTTGGAATTGGCGCCAGCCTGTCCTACGCGTTCTCGGGTTGGGTGGGTACAGCCTATGGCTGGCCTGCAGCGTTCTGTTTGGCGGGCATACTGCCCCTACTGGCCGGTTTGTTGGTGTGGCGATTGCTGCCCGCCCAACATCCCATTCCCCATCCGCGTCTGTCTATGTTCAAAACCCAATGGATCGCACTTAAAAATGCCGAGATTCGTCGCCATGTATTGGGCTATTGTGCACATTGCTGGGAATTGTTTGGCTTCAGAGCTTGGATCGTGGCGCTGCTCACCTACGCCGGCACGCAATCTGAGTTGCCACTCAGCGCCACAGCCATTGCCGCCTTGGTTAATTTGTTCGGCATCCCTGCCAGTATTTTGGGCAACGAAGCGGCCATTCGTGGTGATCGCCACCGTCACATCCTGCGTGTCATGCTGGCCTCAGGAGCATTGGCTTGGTTGACAGGCTTTTTGGCCTCCACTCCTTGGTTATTGATTGCGGTATTGCCGGTTTATTTTGCCGCCATCATGGCCGATTCCGCCGCACTCACCGCAGGGTTGGTGGCCAGCACCAATGCGCAAAACCGTGGTTCTGCTATGGCGGTGTATTCCTTGGGCGGCTTTGGCGCAGGCTTTATAGCCCCTGTGATGGTGGGTGTTTTGTTGGATTTAGCCGGCGGGCAAAAAAGCGCATTGGCCTGGCTGTTGGCCTGCGGTAGCTTAGGCATCTGGTGTCTGGTATTGGCAACAAATACCCTATGGAAACGTTTCGCCCCATCGCCAATTACCTAACCTGTTCTTGGGCACTTGCTTATACAGCATACCTGGGCGTACTCTCAACAGGTCCTCATTGGCCAGACGGGCCCACCATGACTGATGCGCTATTACTCACACAGGATCCTGAGCTTACTAGACTGATTCAAAAATCGCTTTCCCATGAAGACGTCCAGGTCACACATTGCACCACTCTTAACCAAGCTGTTGCCGTTATTAAAAGCCAACTACCCGCCATTGCTATCATTGATACTGACCTGCAAAGCGATTTAGCGCATGAATTTGTCTGCTACACACGCCAACGCTTTCCCACAACAGGCATCATTCTCATGGGTGGGGCCGCTATAGGCGATAGAATCGCTGGACTTGAAATGGGCGCTGATGAGTACTTGATAGCCCCCTTAGAAACGCGTGAATTAGCCCTTCGGGTGAAACGTTTAACCAAGCGCGTTAGCGCGATTCGTGTGGCGCCAGAAAACGGAATGCAAGAATTTTTTGGATTTACAATAAACGTGTTGCAGCGCACGTTACGTCATGATATTTATGGTTGGCTATCACTCACCGGCATGGAGTTTGATTTGTTATTGCACTTGCTGCGCTCTAACCACCGCACCATGACCCGTGACGATATGTATCGTGCGCTGCATGGGCGCGTTACTCGGCACGACAATCGCACCATTGATACGTTGGTTTCAACCCTGCGCATCAAATTAAAACAAGCCTGTCTGCGCAACCTTATTGAGTCCGTGCGAGGCAAGGGGTACGTTTTTTGCGCAGTCCTCACCCCATCTTTGCAAACCAACCCTTCTTAGCGACCGCGGCCTTCATCGCGACGGCCTTCATCGTGGCGGCCTTCATCGTGGCGGCCTTCATCGTGGCGGCCTTCATCGCGGCGGCCTTCATCGTGGCGGCCTTCATAGAAATCGCGGTGGTCACGGTAATGCGGGATGTAGGTGTTGTTGTACCAGGAATCTTGCACAAAAAACACCGGCAGGGCGCAGGCGTTGTATAGGTTGCAATAGCGACGCCAATGACGTGAATGCTCAAGTGGTACATGCAAGTAAACGACAGGGGGAGCCATCACGCCGGGGGGTGGCGACATGATAAGCCTGGGTTGCATATAAACAACCCGTGGTGGCGGTGCGTCGCCAATCACAATGGTGCCAAAATAACCGGGCTGACCCACGGATATGGCCACCCCCACGTTGGCTGCAAAACCAGCAAAGCTGGCACCGGCAAGGGCGGCGGCTAAAATAATTTTTTTCATGAAATTCTCCCTGTAATGGTGGTGCTTTAACGACCCATAATGCTCTGGCGTTGACGACCCAATGAAAACGAAATACAACAGGTCGCCACATCACGAATATACTGTTGATTCAGAACATCTTATTGGAGCCTTTGCCATGCAAGCAATACCCCTTGGAGCCCAAGGCACGTTTTCCCTAGTGGTCACGGCCGAACACTTGGCCAATCGGTTTAAAGATGCCATGTTGCCGCCTGTTTTTGCCACGCCGGTGATGGTCATGCTCATGGAAAATGCGGCGCTAAACGCCATTAAACCCTACCTCTCTTCAAATGAAAGCTGCGTGGGGACACGTGTGGACGTCACCCACTTGGCTGCCACACCCATAGGCATGACCGCTACTGCCAGCGCCGTGGTGACTGCCGTGGAGGGTCGCAAAATTGAATTCCAGATTGAAGCTTATGATGGAGTAGAGGTGATTGGCAAGGCACACCACGAACGAATGGTGATTGACCGCCTCAAGTTTGGCGAACGATTACAAGCAAAAGCAGATAAAGTGTCGTTATAGCCATGGGTTGCAATGTATTAACCCTTCTCTTTGTTTTGGGTTTTGGACTTATAAACTGTGGAAACGCAATGGCTGTTGAAGAACTGCCCTACACGTTATTAGAACAATCAGACGATTACGCCTTGCGGCTGTACGCCCCCATGATTGTGGCCGAAACCGTTCTGGAGGGTGACCTTAGTAAGGCTTCTAACGCTGGGTTTCGCCGCATTGCAGCCTATATTTTTGGGGCCAATAAAACACGCGCCGGAGTGGGTGGTGAAAAAATTCCCATGACGGCCCCTGTCACCATAGAAGCCCAATCACAAAAAATTCCCATGACGGCTCCGGTCACGATTACAGCAAATGAAGGTCAGTGGCGCGTGCATTTTGTTATGCCTGTTGGCAGCACGTTAGAGAACCTACCCGTCCCTGACGACCCCAACGTTCATCTGCGCGAAATACCCGCGCAAAAAATGGCGGTATTGGTTTTTAGTGGATTTACTGGTGAAGAACGGGTGCACCAGAAGACGGCTGACTTACACAGCTGGATGGTATCGCATGGGTTAAATACGGACGCCACGCCGCAATTGGCGCGTTACAACCCGCCGTGGATTTTGCCTTTTTTCAGGCGCAATGAAATATTAATCCCTTACCCATGATGGTGATGCTACTTACAAACCTTGAGCACCAACGCCTCTGTGGTGGGGTCTGGAACCAAATCCACCCACACTTCGTCTTCAGAAAAATCATGGGTGTTGATTAACTCGCCCACCGCATCCTGATCGGGATAGAAAGTGAGTTGGCGCATCTGGTGTTTTTTAAGACGGCAATCAATGATTGTTTTTTGTATGGCGGAGTGCGCTGGGCTTCTCATGCGCGCCACGGGGTGCTTGAAGTTATAGAGCTGCCATACTTCCACCATAGCGCCTGTGGAAAACACTCGAGCGGAGTCGTAGAACACGGTGTTTCCGTTATCGTCAATTCCCAAAGGTTGCCAATCGGCACTGGCATCCACAGCTACCAACAGTAAAATCAATAGAATTTTTTTCATGAGGCCTTTTAACGGTTAGCGCTTAAACAGGTAAACCGCTGGCATCGAACACGCCTTCGAATAAGGCAGAGCTTAAATAACGCTCTGCTGTGTCGGGCAATATCACCACTATGGTTTTGCCGGCATGCTCAGGCTTCTTGGCCAGACGCACCGCTACCGCAGCAGCAGCCCCGCAGGAGATGCCGGCCAAAATACCTTCCTCACGGGCCAAACGCCGCGCAAACTCAATGGCCTCTTCGTTGGTGACTTGCTCCACACTGTCCACCACTGACAGATCCAGAGTATCGGGAATGAAACCCGCACCGATGCCTTGAATTTTGTGGGGACCGGGCTTAATTTCTTGCCCAGCCCGCTTTTGGGTAATCACGGGGCTGGCGGTGGGTTCTACCGCCACTGAGAACAGAGCATGTTTCATGGTGTTCTTAATGTATCGGCTCACCCCAGTGATGGTGCCCCCGGTGCCTACTCCTGAAACAAAGATATCGATACGCCCTTCTGTGTCCTGCCAAATTTCAGGGCCCGTGGTGGTCTCATGAATGGCGGGGTTGGCAGGATTCTTAAATTGCTGCAGCAAAACGTATTTGGGGTCAGACCCCAAAATCTCTTCGGCTTTGGCGATAGCGCCATTCATGCCTTTGGGGCCTTCCGTTAGGACAATTTTAGCGCCTAAGGCCGTTAACAACTTACGCCGCTCTAGACTCATGGTCTCGGGCATTGTCAGCGTTAAGGGAATGCCTTTGGCAGCGGCCACAAAGGCCAAGGCAATACCCGTATTGCCGCTGGTAGGTTCTACTAATTCCTTACCCGCACCCAATACCCCGCGCATCTGGGCATCGGCAATCATGGCCGCCCCAATGCGACATTTCACGGAATAAGCCGGGTTACGCCCTTCAATTTTGGCCAAGACCGTGGCTTTAGCGCCATCTGTGACATGGTTTAATCGAACCAACGGGGTATTGCCAATACTCAAAGAGTTGTCGGTGAAATAGGTCATGAGAATCCTTAAATCAAGTGAGGGTGGCGCTTAATGGTTATTTACGATTGGTCATTAAGGGAGCTGCTGAACCACTGTCTTTCTTGGCCTGTTTCGCTGCCTTTTTTTCTTTGGGTGTTTTGGCAGCCTGTTTTTTAACTTCTTTCTTGGCGTTTTTCTCTTTACCCATGGTTATCTCCTAAAATGAACCGGCAAAATTGCGGCAATTGCGCAGTATAGCGGTTTTTTGCGGGTTTCAAATTGAGCGGCGAGCACAGCGCTTCCGCAGTACACTAACTGCCTTGAATTAAGGAATGTTATGGATATTGCAGAAGATCTAGCCCTGTTGGCCAAACACCCCGACTATAGAATCTCACGTCGTCTGGCCATTGGCGATGAGCATGTGTTTGCCACCAACACCAGTGGCGAACCTTGCGGCCGTTTGGCGGTGATTGACACAGAAACCACCGGGTTAAATGTGGATTTGGGTGATCGTATTATCGACATCGCCATCGCCACCTGCGAATACGGCAAAGAAACCGGCACCTTATACCGTGTGGTGACTCGCTTTGAAAGCCTGGAAGACCCAGAAATGTCCATTTCCCCAGAAATTACTCGCCTTACCGGCATCACAGACCACATGGTGAAGGGGCAAGCCATTGATGTGGCCCAAATGGAGAAGGCCCTTGAAGGCGTTTCGCTGGTTATTTGTCACAACGCCACTTTTGATCGAGGCTTTTTAGAAGCGCGGCATCCCGGCTTTGCCGCCATGCCCTTTGCTTGTACCTTTAACGAAGTGCCTTGGGCGCGTTGGGGAGTGGCGAGCTTAAAATTAGATTACCTGGCCTTCCGCTTTGGTCTGTTTAACGAGGCCCATCGCGCACGCGCCGACGTGGATATGGTATTGGCCTTGTTAGAACAAAAAACGCCTGAACAAGACGCCACTGTGCTGTCCTTACTGCTGGCCTCCGCCCGCGCACCCTCATGGCGCATCTTCGCCACCAACATGGATTTTGATAAAAAAGACATCGCCAAAGCTCATGGCTATCAGTGGCATCCGGGCAACTCATTACTGGCTAAGTGTTGGTGGATTGAAACACGCGATGAAGCGGCGGAACTGGCCTTCTTAAAGCCCATGTGCAAAAACCCGCGCGTCATTGCCATGACCGCACGCAATCGTTATCGCCCTCTCATGGCACTGCTGCAAGACCAGTAAGACCAGAAGACCAGGGGTCTGACCCCTAGGGGGGTCTGACCCCTATGTGGCCCCCATTACTCCTCCTCCACCCGGCCGCGTCCAACCTTAATGGCAGAGCGCCGCACTTTGGTCTCTAAGCGACGCCGCTGCGACGAACGAGTGGGCTTGGTGGCCAAACGTTTTTTGGGGAGCGTTGCCACACCAGAAACCAATACTTGCAAACGACGCAGCGCTTCGCTGCGATTTTTTTCCAGGCTGCGAAATTCCTGCGCCTTAATCACCACCCACCCCTCTTTGTTGATGCGCTGATCGCGCAAGTGCAACAAGCGCTCACGAATATCGTCGGGTAAGGAGGAGGCGGCGATGTTAAAGCGCAGATGAACAGCGTTAGAAACCTTATTGACGTTCTGCCCACCCGCGCCTTGCGCGCGAATAGCGGTTATTTCAACTTCATCTTCAGGAATAAGAATAACGGGGCGCATCAGCGGCTGATATTACGCAACACGCTTCTTATCGGGTGCGCCAGCCTCATCGCGCGAACGTTTGGCTTCCTCTAACAAATAACGTTGGTAATCAGCCAAATCGCCATCGAAGGGGGCTACCCCACCACGGGACACCAACCAGAATTCATCGCATACCGCCCGCAGCAGCGCGCGGTCATGACTGACCAACATCACGGTGCCTTCAAATTCATTCAGCGCCACGCCCAAGGCCTCACGGGTGGCCAAGTCCAAGTGATTGGTAGGCTCATCCAGTAGCAACAAATTGGGGCGTTGCCACACAATCATACAAAGCACCAGGCGCGCTTTTTCACCGCCACTCATGGTGCCCACAGGTTGCTTGACCATGTCGCCACCAAAATTAAAGGTGCCTAAGAAATTGCGCAGATCTTGCTCTTTGCCGTTTACCCAGCCGCCACGGCCGCTGGCAATGATTTCTTTCGCCAAGCGCGTCATATGTTGCAAGGGATTGTCTTCAGGGTGCAGCACATCCAATTCTTGTTGAGCAAAGTAACCAATGGTGAGGCCCTTACCTTCGGTAAGCTCGCCATTAATGGGCGTTAAGGTGCGTGCAATAGTCTTCACCAAGGTGGACTTGCCCTGACCGTTGGCGCCTAAGATACCAATTCGTTGGCCGGCATGCACGGAACAATTAATGTCGCGCACAATCACTGTGGGTGGAGAATCGGCAGGCGCATCAGGCAAGGGCGGATACCCAATAACACCCTTGCGAATGGTCAGCATGGGGTTGGGCAGATTGGCGGGTTCTTTAAATTCAAAACTGAAATCAGCATCGGCCAATACGGGTGCGATGCGCTCCATGCGCTCCAAAGCCTTCACGCGACTCTGTGCTTGCTTGGCTTTGCTGGCCTTGGCCTTAAAGCGATCAATAAACTTTTGCAGATGGGCAATCTTATCTTGCTGCTTGGAAACGGCCGCTTGCTGCAGCGCCATCTGATCGGCGCGCATTTCTTCAAAGGTGCTGTAGTTGCCACCGTAACGCACCAGACGGGCATTATCGATATGCAAGGTCACTTGCGTGACGGTGTCGAGAAACTCGCGATCATGACTGATGACGATCATGGTGCCGGTGTATTTTTTAAGCCACGCTTCCAGCCACACCAAAGCATCCAAATCCAAGTGATTGGTGGGCTCATCCAGCAGCAATAAATCGGAGGGGCACATCAGGGCGCGCGCCAATTGCAAACGCATGCGCCAACCCCCTGAAAAACTGTTCACGGGGTTGGAGAGCTCCTCCATTTTAAATCCCAATCCTAGGATAAGCGTTTGCGCGCGGGCTTCGGCAGTGTGTACGCCCGCTTCATCCAACACCATATAGGCATGTGCCATACGCATACCGTCATCGGTGGCCTCGGCGGCATGCACTTCGTTTTGCGCAGCCAACAGCACCGTATCGCCTTCAATCACGAAGGCGGTGGCACTTTGCTCGGTTTCGGGCATGTCCTGCGCCACTTGGGCCATGCGCCATTGAGGAGGCAAGGTAAAGTCACCGCCATCCTCATGCAAGGAGCCATTAAACAGCCCAAACAAGGTTGATTTTCCTGCACCATTGCGGCCCACCAACCCCACCTTCTCACCCGGATTAATGGTGACGGAGCTGCCGTCTAGCAGCACCTTGGCACCGCGGCGTAGAACAACGTTTTTAAGAATAATCATGATGGCATTTCTAAGGAGAGTCGCGCATCATAACATGCGCAGAGGCTTATTTTCGTGCTGCTTTAACCACCTGCAGCGTAATGGGCACATTGGTGTCGCCTTCACTGATCCACACTTGGCCATCTTGAACAATACAATGCAGGTCCATTGTTTTTTTGGCCAGCAGCGCCAAGGCGCGACTGGTCTCTACCGGTATGTTTACAATGGTGAGGTTGTCTTGGCGTTCGAAGGCGGCGGCATTTTGCTCTAACCATATATCCGCCACGCGTCCGCCATAGGTATAGACCAACACTTGAGCGGAACGACCACAGGCTTTGCGAATCAACTTTTCATCAGGGGTACCCACATCAATCCACAAAGCGATGGCGCCGGTTAAATCTTTTTCCCACAAATCCGCTTCATCATCGTCAGTCATGCCCTGGCCGAATTCCAAATACTCGCGCGCATTCAGGGCGAAAGCCAGTATGCGCACCATCAGGCGCTCATCTGTTTCGGAAGGGTGACGCGCCAAGGTGAGCGCATGATCTTGATAGTAATTGCGATCCATATCCACCATTTTTAGATTGGCTCTATGAACCGATGCTTTAACCGCCATGACATTCCTTAGTTGATTTGCAGCGCGCCCATCAAAACACAATTTTTGCTTATTTACGAGCAAAGCTTATGATTTTTTCAGAGATGATCTGTGAAATACTGGGTAATGGTGCGATATTCTCTTATTATACGGTATATGGTTAATGCATTATTGAGAGGGTTATGAAACCTGACGAATCATTCTCCACCCTCACCCCAGACCTCATTTTAAATGCGCTGGAGAGCGTGGGTCTGCGCGGCGACGGGCGCCTATTGGCCCTAAACAGCTACGAAAACCGCGTCTATCAGGTGGGCATGGAAGACGGACCACCCTTGGTGGCCAAGTTTTATCGCCCCGGCCGCTGGACGGATGCGGCCATTCTGGAAGAGCACGCCTTTGTGCAAACCTTGGTGGAGGCCGAAATTCCTGTGGTGCCGGCCATGGCCTTACTTAGGGGTCTGACCCCTAATGAGGGCATGACCCTGCATACCTTTGAAGGGCATCGCTTTGCAGTGTTTGAAAAGCGCGGCGGTCGTGCACCAGAATTGGATAATGAGGATACGTTGGAATGGATGGGTCGTTTTATTGGACGCATTCACGCCTTGGGGGCCACCCAACCCTACACCCATCGCCCAGCACTCACCATTGACACCTTTGGCACAGTCCCGCGCGACTACCTGCTGGCTCATCATTTTCTACCTGATGATATTGAACCGGCTTATCGTGCTGCCGTAGAGCAAGCGTTGGTCAGCGTGCACCATTGCATGGAACGTGCAGGAAGCGTCGCTACCTTACGCTTGCACGGCGATTGCCACCCAGGGAACGTGTTGTGGACCCCCGATGGCCCTCATTTTGTGGACTTTGATGACAGCCGTATGGGGCCTGCTGTTCAAGATTTATGGATGCTGCTTTCCGGTGAACGAGCAGATCGCACACGGCAAATGGGCGCACTGTTGGCCGGCTACGAATGTTTTTATGATTTCAATCCGAGTGAATTACACCTAATCGAAGCGCTTCGCACCTTGCGCCTGATTCATTATGCCGCCTGGATTGCGCGGCGCTGGCAAGACCCCGCCTTCCCCATCGCCTTTCCGTGGTTTAACACGCAGCGTTATTGGCAAGACCGTGTGTTGGAGTTGCGTGAACAAATTGCCTTGATGGACGAGCCGCCCTTGTGGAGCAGCTAAAACTTCATGATGCCGCCCTTACAGCGCTGAGCATTTTCTAGGCGCGATAAGGTGGGCAGTAAATTAAGCCCTGAGCGCTCTTTTAGTTTTAGCGCTTGTTCACGCAAGTCTTCCAAAGTAATCTGCACCGCATCACCAGCCGTGGCAAACGCAATCACATTGCCACTGTCGCAGGAAGGAAACGCAATAGAGCGGCCCTCAAAAGCGCCATTAATGCGGCTGTAACTGGCTTTAAAACTATTGCGTCGGCCAAATATATTGGCCGCCATAATTCCTGCGTCCGTCAAATGTGCGCGACACATTTGGTAGAAGGGTAAGGTATCTAAGGCCCCTGCCAGTGCGTCGGCGTCATAGCCATCTACCAAAATAAGATCGTAGCTTTTATCCGTTCGACTCATAAACGCAACACCATCTTCCACCACAATATTCAGCCGCTTAGGGTCGTCAGGCAATTTAAAAAAATGCTGTGCGGCGGCCACCACTTGTGGATCAATTTCTACCACGGTAATTTTGGTTTGTGGGCAATAGCGATATAAGAACTTGGTGAGGGAAGCGGCGCCCAGTCCAATTAGTAAGGCATGACGTGGAAAGCGTGCGCCCTCGCGCATGAGAAGTGAGGCCATCATCTCTTTGGTGTAATCCAACTCCAATTGCCAGGGCCGCGCGATGCGCATGGCCCCTTGTATCCATTCAGAACCAAAATGCAGGGTGCGTACCCCCGCTTCTTCACGAATATCGATAGACGACATTAACCGTTCATGCTCAGGGATAGTTTGGGTGGATGCGCCAAAGTTTGATACACCACGCAGTAACGCTCTGATAGCCTCATCAGTGTGGCCAGTTGTTCTGCTGTGGCATTAGACTCTACCTCAAAACGCAAACGAATATCGGTGAAACCCACAGGCACTTCTTTGGATACACCCAAAGTTCCCCTGAAGTCCATATCTCCTTCGGCATGCACCACGCTTTTGTGCAAGGTAACGCCTAAGGCTGTGGCCACTGCCATAAAAGTCACCCCCGCACAGGATGCTAGAGCCTCTAGCAGCATATCGCCTGGGCAAGATTTGGATCCATCGCCACCGGCCGCCGGATGCAACCCCGCCACGGGCTGCGCCAAGCCGGTTATCACGGGACAGGCCAACTCTTCTTGACGCAAAACCACTTCGGCGCGCAAGGTGGCCAATGCGCTATGAGGCGCATCTCGATAGGCTTGTTTGAGTGGTTTTTGTAGGGCTTGCAACTCTTCTGCGTTCACGTTGTTCTCCGGTTAAAGATGAAAAATCCATAAGCCAAATATACCAGTCTATGGATCACCGGCGACCACAGGGCGGCCAAATGCCATAAAAACGCCCCACTTTTGATGAATTGAACCTAATGAATTAAAACAGGTCTATGGGGTATGATGCCATCTTTATGAGCTGCTTGGAAAAGAGCCCCACGTGAGGTTGTCAAAACATGATGAATAAACGATCATTCATGACCGTGCTGATGCGAGGTGGCGTGGTGTTTTCATTATCTAAATTTTTCATGGCCAGCGCTGCACTGGCCGCAGATGTCATTCAAAGGATTCATAAAACGGATGCGGAGTGGAAAAAAATGCTAACCCCAGAACAATATGAAGTGGTGCGCAAAGAAGGCACGGAATACCCCTTTTCAAGCCCGCTCAACAGCGAAAAGCGTCATGGCCTGTTTAACTGCGTGGCCTGCGACCTGCCGCTCTTCTCTTCCACAACCAAATTTGACAGCGGTACGGGTTGGCCCAGTTTTTATGCGGCATTGCCTGGCGCCTTAGAAACCAAGACCGACACCAAGCTTGGTATGGTGCGTACGGAATACCATTGCGCACGCTGCGGCGCCCATCATGGCCATCTTTTTGAGGATGGCCCAAAGCCCACGGGCTTGCGTTACTGCAGCAATGGCGTGGCGTTAAAATTTATCGAGGATAAATCATGATGCATTTGCGCGCGCACGCCTTACTGGTGGGCATGATGGGGTTGGCCCCATTTTTTAGCAGCTCTGCCGATGCTGCGGCCCCCGCTCAGCAAACAGCGGTGTTTGCCGGTGGTTGTTTTTGGGGGGTGGACGCCGTATTTAAACATGTGAAGGGTGTTACACAGGTGGTGTCGGGTTACAGCGGCGGCGCGGCGGCCACAGCACATTACGATCAGGTCAGTATGGGTAACACAGGTCATGCGGAGTCGGTGCAGGTGCAATTTAACCCCGCCCAGGTGAGTTACGCGCAATTACTGCACGTGTTTTTTACTGTGGCACATAACCCCACAGAGCTCAATCACCAAGGACCTGATTCAGGAACACAATATCGCTCAGCAATTTTTTATGCCACACCCGAGCAAATGAATGAAGCGCAACACGTCATTCAAAAATTAAATTCATCAGGCGCTTATTCATCGCCCATCGTGACGCAAGTGGTGCCGCTGCAGCAGTTCTATGCCGCGGAAGAGCATCACCAAAACTATTTGGCCAGGCATCCTGATCAACCCTACATCGTGATTAACGACACCCCCAAAGTAGCGCAACTGCGCAAACTATTCCCCACGCTCTTTCAGTAAGCGCTACCCGGGGTTAACACAGAAGAAAATAGCGCCACTGTGTTGCCACTGCGCAATTGGCCCTTAAAAACCTAAGGGTAGATTTGGTTACTTGGCTTTATGCGCAGCCACCCATTTCTGCAAAGCGTCTAAGGTATTGCTGACATGTTGGCTGGGCGATAAATCGCTATAGGTGTAAATAATTTCACCACTGGGGGCAATGACGTATGAGGTGCGGCTGGCATAGTCAGACATCATGCTCATCACAGAATCGTAGGACTTCATAATGCTTTGTTTGGGGTCTGCCCCTACAGCAAACTTACTGCGACATTCGCTCACAGAAAACTTATTCAGTTTTTCAATATCGTCGTGAGAAATCCCAATAATAGTGGCGCCCAAAGCGTGATATTTTTCAACAGCATCGGCAAAGTCATGGGCTTCTACCGTGCAGCCTGGTGTGAATGCGGCGGGATAAAAGTACAACACCACGGGGCCTTTCTTTAAGGCC
The DNA here is from genome assembly GCA_903909215.1 of uncultured Ferrovum sp. GTDB lineage: Bacteria > Pseudomonadota > Gammaproteobacteria > Burkholderiales > Ferrovaceae > CAIVUX01. The sequence goes on along the minus strand of CAIVUX010000050.1, from coordinate 34,508 downwards.
TCAGCCATAGAGAAGGCAAACACCTTACCTCCTATGGAGGCCTCGGTGGTGAATAGGGGGGCTGAACTGCCCACTTGAAGGGCGGCGCCTGCAGGAAATGCCAATACGGCTGTGAGTGCGCTCAATAACAAAGTCTTTTTCATAACGTCTTCCCATAACTGTAAAATGTAGGATTCTACCGCTCAATTGGTTTTTGATGTGCGGTCACCGGCTTGTGGATTCACCCCCCGCGCTGTAGTATCTTTGGTTAGATCATCATTTCATCACCAGAGTTCCTCATGACAGCTTCTATCCCTCCTTGCCCTCTGTGCACCATGGAAAACACCTATGCTGATGGGGGTAACTATATCTGCGCCGACTGCGCTCATGAGTGGCCCATACAGGCTAGCGCGCCCAACGAGGACAATGACGCGGTGGTGGTGACAGATTCCAATGGCACTGTGTTGGTCGATGGTGATTCGGTGGTTCTGATTAAAGACTTAAAGGTGAAGGGCTCCTCCATTACCCTGAAGGTGGGCACTAAGGTAAAAAGCATTCGCTTGGTGGGTGGTGATCATGAAGTAGACTGCAAGATGGATGCCGGCAGCTTTATGCTGAAGGCCTGTTTTCTTAGAAAAGCGTAACCCCATGTCCATCGAGCCCCTCGACAAAATCCGCTACGCCGTGGTGGCTGCTGTGCAGCTGCCCAACATCACCGACCTCGAGTTTGAAGCGTCCTTAGCAGAACTGCGCGATCTGGCCAAAACCTTGGGTTACCAAGTGGTGCAAACCTTCATTCAAAAGCGCAACGCCTTTGATGCTTCCGCCTATTTGGGGTTAGGCAAGCGTGAAGAGATTAGAGACTTTGTAAATGGATCGGCGGCAGAAGACTCCGTTACCGGCCTTATTGAAGCAGTGTTAGTGGACCATGAAATATCACCCTCTCAAGCGCGCATCTTAGAAAACGAGGTGGGTTGCGAAGTGATGGACCGCACCATGGTCATTTTGAACATCTTCCACCGCAATGCCCGCTCCCGTGCGGCAAGAGCGCAGGTGGAGATTGCGCGGCTCAGCTACATGGCACCACGCTTGCGTGAAATGGCAAAACTGGCAGGCCCTCAGGGTCGTCAGCGCAGCGGTGTGGGGGGGCGCGGCGCCGGTGAATCGCACACCGAATTAGATAAACGCAAAATTCGTGACCATATTGCAGAACTGCAACAAGAAATTGCCGCCATGGATGTGGAGCGCAAAACACAGCGCTCGCGCCGTCAAGAGCGCCAAGGCTTGGCCAGTGTGGCGCTGGTGGGCTACACCAATGCGGGTAAATCTACTTTAATGCGCGCCTTAACGGGCAGTGACGTATTGGTAGAAAACAAACTCTTCGCCACATTGGACACCACCGTGCGCACCTTGCATCCGGAAAGCGTGCCGCGCGTCTTGATTAGCGACACCGTGGGTTTTATTAAAAACCTGCCCCATGGCTTGGTGGCCTCCTTTAAATCCACCTTAGATGAAGCACTGGATGCAGAATTATTGTTGCACGTGATCGATGCCAGCGATCCCGGTTTTGAGCGCCAAGTTCAAGTAACCGATGAAGTACTCAGTGAAATTGGTGCGCAGAGCGTGTCGCGCATCCGTATTTTTAACAAGATTGATCATGTGGGCGATGAAGCCGCCCAGGCGAACCGCACCGCAATGCTGGTGTCCCGCTACCCCGATTGCATCGTGATGAGCGCCAAACGGATTGACGATGTGGCCTTACTCCATAAGACCATCGTGGCCTACTTCAGGAAAGATTTAATTGAAGCCGAGCTCTTTTTGCCGTGGGCAGCGCAGAAACTGCGCGGTGAGATATTTTCCAGCTGCGAGGTATTGGAAGAGCGCAGCGATGTGGAGGGCTCGTTCTTGCGCGTACGTGGTGCGCCGGATGCGCTTCAGAAGTTAACCGATCAACTCAACCCCGTGCAATAGTCAAAAACTCAGGTTTTTCTACTCAAAAAACAGAAACTCGATTAAAACCCCCGCCTGCACCTATCTAAAATACATAACAATATCAAGTACTTGTAAAATTTCTGACCCCATCCTGTCTGGAAGTTTCCAAAAAGTCCGTGCATTTTGACGCAACGCAGCGTTAGAATACTGGATTAAATCTAACTGTCGTGGTTCATTTCCTCGAAAAATGGCCACGATTATTTATAACCTATTGGTTTTATTATACTAATGAAGAAAATCTGGTTAAAACTGCTGCCCTTCCTATGGTTGGCTCAGTCTGGTTACGCCTGTGAAGGCGATTGTGGCAACAGTCGCTGGGCCATTCTGGACCCCAAAGGCCCCATTGCCGCTGACGAAAAGACCCTCATCCTCACCGCCTTCGGCTTAATGCTGATTGTGGTGATTCCGGTGATCGTCATGACCTTTGCCTTTGCCTGGAAATACAGAGCCTCCAACCAAAGCGCCACTTACACCCCAAAGTGGGATAACTCTCATCTTATAGAGTGGATTGTGTGGACCATACCCGCGTTCATTGTGCTGGCTCTGGGTATCTTGGTGTGGCGCTCCACCCATGACCTCACGCCTGAAAAGCCTCTGGTCTCCACGCTTAAACCCATCACCGTAGAGGTGGTGGCGCTCAATTGGAAATGGTTGTTCATCTACCCCGGGCAAGGCATTGCCACAGTCAATCAGTTGATGTTGCCCGCAGGCACCCCCATCACCTTTCACATCACCTCCGATTCCGTCATGAATTCATTTTTCATCCCGCGCTTGGGCGGTCAGATTTATGCCATGGCGGGTATGCAAACCGAGCTCAACCTGTTGGCGGATACCCCTGGAACTTATCAAGGGTTAAACACTCAGATGAGTGGTGAAGGTTTTTCAGGCATGCATTTTGAAGTGCGCGCCATGACCCCGCAAGAATTTCAGGGTTGGGTGAATAGTGTTAAAAAGGGTCAGCTCAAACTAGATGGCATGCATCTCAAACAACTGGAAGTGCCGAGCGAAAACGTAAAGCCGGTTTATTTTTCAGGTGTCGCCCCTATGCTGTTTGAATCCATTTTGCAAAAATACGCACCGGATACCGACCCCACACCCCATCACGACGCGCCGCATGAACATACTGCGCACGCCACAGAATTAAAAATAAACAGGATGACCCCATGAACGCATCGTTTTTTTTGGGCAAGCTCACGCTAGCAGCCATTCCCTATCAAAACCCCATCGTCATGGGGGCCGTGGTCACGGCGTGTTTGCTGGGCCTACTGCTGATGGTGTGGATTACCTACCAAAAACATTGGGCCTACCTGTGGGGCGAGTGGTTTACCAGCGTAGACCATAAGCGCATCGGTGTGATGTACATCATCCTTGCGGTGGTGATGATGCTGCGCGGCTTTGCCGACGCCATCATGATGCGCACGCACCAAGCTTTGGCGGAGGGCATGGGGCAAGGTTTCTTGCCGCCCGAGCATTACAATCAAGTGTTCAGTGCCCATGGCACCATCATGATCATCTTTGTGGCCATGCCCTTCTTTATTGGTCTGATGAATTATGTGGTTCCACTGCAAATTGGCGCACGGGATGTGGCCTACCCTTTCCTCAACTCTGTAAGCTTCTGGCTTACCGCGGCCAGCGCCTTATTGGTGATGGTGTCCTTGGCTGTGGGCGATTTCTCACAAGCGGGTTGGACGGGCTACCCACCCTTCTCTGAAAAAGAATTTAGCCCCACTACGGGGGTGGATTACTGGATCTGGAGCTTACAGCTGGGGGGTATAGGCACCTTGCTTACAGGGATTAACTTCTTCGTGACCATTGTGCGACTGCGCGCGCCGGGCATGACCATGATGAAAATTCCCGTATTCACCTGGACCATTTTGGTTACCACCGTACTCATCATGCTGTCCTTCCCAGTGCTCACCGCCACCTTAGCGCTGCTCACCCTAGACCGCTACTTCGATATGCATTTCTTTACCAATGGCATGGGGGGTAACCAGATGATGTTTACCAACCTATTCTGGATTTGGGGTCACCCTGAGGTGTATATCGTCATTCTGCCCGCTTTTGGCATTTTCTCGGAAGTGGTGTCTACCTTTTCAAACAAACGGCTCTTCGGTTATGTATCCATGGTGTACGCCACCATCGCCATTGCGGTGTTGTCCTTTGTGGTGTGGCTGCACCATTTCTTTACTATGGGCGCGGGGGCGGATGTAAACGCCTTCTTTGGCATTGCCACCATGATCATTTCCATCCCCACAGGGGTGAAGATGTTCAACTGGTTGTTTACCATGTTCCGCGGCCGCATTGAGTTCACCACGCCCATGTTGTGGAGCCTAGGGTTCATCGTCACCTTTACGGTGGGGGGCATGACTGGTGTGTTGCTTTCTGTTCCCGGTGCAGATTATGTCCTGCATAACAGCGAGTTTTTGGTGGCACATTTCCACAACATGTTGATCCCCGGCGCTCTGTTTGGTTATTTTGCTGGTTACAGCTATTGGTTTCCCAAAATGTTTGGTTTCCAATTGGATGAAAAGTGGGGCCGTCGCGCTTTCTGGGCTTGGCTGTCTGGTTTTTATCTGGCCTTTATGCCGCTCTACGCCTTGGGATTTATGGGCATGCCGCGCCGCTTAGAACATTACGACAACCCCGTGTGGCAACCCTACCTGATCGCGGCCCTGCTGGGCACCGCCTTGGTGGCCTTGGGGATTTTCTGCCAGGGCGTGCAATTATTTGTCAGTATCCGCAACCGCAATGCCCTGCGTGATACCACGGGCGACTTGTGGAACAGCCACTCACTGGAATGGTCCACCACATCGCCTCCGCCCTTCTACAATTTTGCCAAATTGCCCCAGGTGCAAGCCTTAGATGCCTTCGCGCACATGAAAGAACAGGGTATTCCCCATCGCGCCACAGCCCCCTTCGCACCCATTCATATGCCGCGCAACACGGGCGTGGGTGTGGCGATGGGGGCTTTTACCTTTGCCTTCGGCTTTGCCATGATCTGGTACATCTGGTGGCTGGCCGTGGTCAGCCTCATCGCCTTGTTGGTCACAGTGGTGATGCGTGCCAATGATGAAAATGTGGATTACACCCTAAGCGCGGATGAGGTGGCTCGTATTGAAAGTAATGGTCTGCCCCACAGCGCCCATGCCCCCTCTACTGTGGGCGCCCCTGAAGGCGTTGCTGGCGAAAAACACAACCGCCCCGCCGGCACCCATGACCTCGCAACCCAAGGACGAGAATAATGACTGCACATATATTATCCGCACCCGAAGCGTCTCTGGTTCACCACGAGGACCACGCTGAGGAGCATGCCGATAACGCGGTATTTGGTTTTTGGGTTTACCTCATGACCGATTGCATTCTCTTTGCCTGCCTGTTTGCCACCTACGCCGTGTTGCGCCACAACTACGCTGGTGGACCCACCGGTAAAGAGTTATTTGACCTGCGCTATGTGTTCATCGAAACCATGGCGCTGCTGCTCTCCAGCTTTGCCAACGGCTTTGCCATGCTGTCCTTGTACAGACGAGAACGCGCCACCGCCGTCCTGTGGCTCATCGTGACTGCGGCTTTGGGTTTAAGTTTTATTGGTATGGAAGTGAATGAGTTTGCTCACCTGATCAGCGAAGGCAATGGCCCTAACCGCAGTGGGTTTCTGTCCTCCTTCTTTGGGTTGGTGGGGACCCATGGCTTGCATGTGAGCGTGGGTTTGATCTGGATGACCGTCATGATGGGTCAGCTCATCTTTAAAGGCATTACCCCTGCCGTCACCTCACGCTTGCAACGGTTAAGCTTGTTCTGGCATTTCCTGGACATTATCTGGATTGGCGTATTCACCATTATTTACCTCATGGGAGTTCTTTAATATGAGCGCGCATTTAACGGAAGATAGCGGCGACTCGCACGGCTCACCGCGGGGCTATGTTATAGGGTTCATTCTTTCGCTGGCGCTCACCTTGCTGTCCTTTGGCATTGTCATGTCGGGCAACTATCACGCCCTTGAGGCCACCGTGGTGATTGTTTCTGCCGCCATTGTACAGATCGTGGTGCAAATGCATTATTTCTTGCATCTGGACCGCTCATCATCACAACGCTGGAATGTGATGGTGTTGGTGTACACCCTCATCATTATTGCCTTCTTGGTGGGAGGTTCCCTGTGGATTATGTACAACACAGGTGTTCGCATGATGCCCATGTCCATGGGCAGATAATGAATCGCTTGAAACACTATGTGGCCCTAACCAAACCGGGCATCATCATGGGCAACCTGGTTTCTGTGGCCGGCGGCTTTTTGCTGGGCAGTCGCGGACATATTAGCGCAAGCACTTTTCTGGCGGTTATGCTGGGATTGGCCTTGGTGATTGCAGGAGGCTGCGTGCTGAACAACTGCATTGATCGCGATATTGATGCACTTATGCAGCGCACACGCAACCGCCCGCTGGTGCTAAAAAGTGTAACTCTGTTTGAGGCACTGGTGTGGGGTGCGGTGCTTTCATTGTGCGGATTTTTAACGCTGCTTCTGTTCACCAACCCCTTGGCCACGGCGGTGGCCTTTGCAGGCTTGGTGATTTACGCCGGTCTGTATAGTTTGGGTTTAAAGCGCACACAGCATGGCACTTGGGTGGGCAGTTTGGCTGGCGCCGTACCTCCTCTGGCGGGTTACTGTGCCGCCAGCAATCAATTGGATGTGGCGGCTGCCATTTTGTTCGCCATGTATGTGGTGTGGCAATTCCCTCACGCCTACGCCATCGCCGTTCTGCATTTGCAAGACTATGCACGCGCTTCTATTCCAGTATTGCCCTTGGTACGTGGCGTGGCGCGCGTGAAGCACGAAACGCCTGTGTATGTGGCGGCCTTTACCGGTTGCGCCTTGCTGCTGTTTTTAACCCACAACACCGGTTGGGGTTACTTGGTGGTGTTGTTATGCTTGGGCGCGGCGTGGATACGCTCCACTTGGTTAAATCGCAACTCAGCAGATGATCGGCGTTGGGCTAAAAAGTCTTTCGTTTACTCAATTCTGATGATCATGGCCCTAAGCTTTATGATGTCAGTGGATTTTGTGGCTCCGCAAACGGGCTTTCAGGGTGTTGCTGCAGATTCTAACGGTTCACTATGGCGCGCCTCGAAGGCCGCACTGAATGGCCCCACTGGAATTTGATTTATGACTAACAGGCAACGCATTGCCGTCATCGGTTCGGGCATCTCTGGGCTGGCCAGCGCCTGGCTACTGAACCCACATCACCACATCACATTGTTTGAATCCAGCGCCACTTTGGGCGGCCACACCAATACCGTGGACGTGCATTTGGAAGGTCTCACCCATCCGGTGGATACGGGTTTTTTGGTGTACAACGTGCGCACCTATCCCAACCTTATCGCCCTGTTCAACACCTTGGGCGTTGATAGCGTTGAAACAGACATGTCTTTATCGGTTAGCCTTGAAGACCCTCACTTGGAATGGGCGGGCAGCAATTTGGCTACACTTTTTGGGCAAAAGCGCAACTGGGTGCGGCGCGCTTTCTGGGTGATGCTCTACGACATACTGCGCTTTAACAAGGAGTGCGGTACAGGGCTTAATGCGCACGCAGAGGAAAAAGATTCCCTAAAAGATTTTTTAGAAAAAAGGCGTTATTCAAAATCATTTTGTGAATGGTACTTGCTGCCCATGGCTGCCGCCATTTGGTCTTGCCCGACGGGTGAAACCTTGAACATGCCCTTCATCACCTTCGTCCGCTTTTGTCAAAACCATGGCCTATTACAGATTTTTAATCGACCCAAATGGCGTACAGTAAAAGGCGGCGCCCATGAATACGTCAAAAAGATGGCCGCAGGTCTGCCTGATGTGCGGCTTCAATGTGCCGTCACCCAGGTTGCAAAAACCGAGCACGGTTTCAGCGTCACGCATGCAGCCGGCACAGAGGTTTTTGACCAAGTAGTGATGGCCTGCCACAGCGACCAGACGCTGGACATCCTGGGGGACAGCGCCAATGACGAACAAAGGGCAGCGCTGGCCGCCATTCGTTATCAACCCAATCTCGCCATCTTGCATACCGATGCCCAACTGTTGCCACGGCGGCACAAATTATGGTCCGCATGGAATTATTTTTCCGGCGTGGGCACACCGGTGGGGCGGCCCGTAGAAGTGTCTTATCTCATTAACCGTCTGCAACCATTGCCCTTTAAGGCGCCTGTGGTGGTGACCTTAAACCCACTGCGCGCACCTGATCAAAATAAAATAATGGCTCAATTTCATTATGCGCATCCCGTGCTGGATGCCGCCGCCATAGCCGCACAAAAACAACTGGACCATTGGCAAGGACAAGGAGGTCTATGGTTAGCAGGCGCATGGACCGCATACGGTTTTCATGAAGACGGCTTAAAGTCCGCGCTGCGCGTGGTGAACGGCATGGGCCTTCGTGCGCCCTGGCAAGAAGATGGCAGTGTTACGCAGAATGTGCCACTGAGCGCCTAAACACATGGGAATGCCAGCACAATTAATGGTAGGGCAAGTCATGCACCGGCGCCTTCGACCGGTTATCAATTCATTTACCTACCCCGTATTCTATGTTCAATTGCCTTTGAAGGAATTAAACGCCACGGGCGGCGCGTTTTTTTCCATAGACCGCTTCAACCTGCTGAGCTTTTATCAAAAAGACCATGGTCCGCGCGATGGCACCGCACTATTGCCCTGGATTCAATCCTTGTTGCGCCAACAAGGCCTGCCCCCAGATGGAGAAATTATTCTTCAAACCTTCCCGCGTGTGCTGGGGTATGTGTTTAACCCTGTGAGCTTTTGGTTTTGTCACAATGGTGCGGGTGAATTGATTGCGGTGTTGGCAGAAGTCAACAATACCTTCGGTGGCACGCACAGCTATTTACTGCACCACCCTGAGGGTGGAGTTATGCAAAACGGGCAGGTGTGGGCCGCCAGCAAAGCGTTTCATGTATCCCCTTTTTGCACCATAGAAGGGGGGTATCGTTTCCGTTTTTATATGGGCCCGGAAAACTCTCTCATGCGTATCGATTACGACGATGCGCAGGGTGAATTATTGTTAACCGCCATTTCAGGAAAAAACAAACCATGGTCAAACGCATCACTACTGGCAGCGTTTCTTCGCATGCCCTACCTCACCATTGGAATAATGGCGCGCATCTATTGGCAAGCGGTCAAACTCATCATCAAACGCGTGCGTTTTATTGGTATGAACCCCCCTGCCCCGCAATCAACTCAGGAGAAACCCGGTGAGTAGCACATTAAGTTTGCCTAACACCCAATCCATCTCGCGTGACGCACGTATGGTTATGGCCCTTCTTAAAAACCTCCAGGGCGGCATACTGGAACTTCGCTTACCCAATGGGGACAGCCACCCATTTGGAACGGGTGCAATCCGCGCCGTCATGCAAGTGCAACGGGACGCACTCTTCGAAAAGGTATTGGCCCGTGGCGACATTGGCCTGGCGGAAGCGTATATAGACGGTGATTGGGATTCGCCTGATTTGGCTCAGTTGTTAACACTGCTGGCCGATAATCGTCAAAACCTGCGCAAGGCCATCTACGGCCGTTGGCATCATCTCATCACTGCCCGACTTCGCCATTGGTTAAATGGCAATAGCCGTGCGGGCAGTAAGAAGAACATCATGGCCCATTACGATCTGGGCAATGATTTCTACCGCCTCTGGCTGGACCCCAGCATGACCTATTCCGGCGCCCTTTTTGAAAGCGAAAATAACGATGATCTTGAAGGGGCGCAAGAGGCTAAGTATCGCCGCGTATTGCATCAACTGGAGGCTCTGCCTGGGCAATCTGTGCTGGAGATTGGTTGCGGCTGGGGTGGATTTGCAGAAGTTGCGACGCGAGAAGGCCTACAGGTAACCGGGTTAAGCCTATCGCCGGCACAACTGGCATGGGCCAGAGACAAGGTGCCACAAGCCCGTTTGTTGTTGCAAGATTATCGCGATAACCGTCAGCAGTTTGACCATGTGGTGTCCATCGAAATGTTTGAAGCCGTGGGCCAGCGTTGGTGGCCCAGTTATTTTAAAACCGTGGCTCAGGCCCTGCCCCCATCCGGTAAGGCCGTCATACAGACCATCACCATACGGGACGATCTTTTTGCAGACTATCGTCGCGGCACTGATTTTATTCAACAGTATATTTTTCCCGGTGGCATGCTGCCTTGCGGTAGTGCCTTTCGTGAGGCCGCACATCAACAAGGGCTAAAAATAGTGGGCGAACAGGCCTTTGGCATGTGTTACGCCCGCACCTTGGTTCTATGGCGCGACGCTTTTGATCGCCAATGGCAGCACATTGCCAAGCTGGGGTTTGATGACACATTCAGGCGCTTATGGCGTTTTTATTTAAGTTACTGCGAAGCCGGTTTTCGTTCGGGAAACATTGACGTTGTGCAATTTGAACTGAAGCACCAATAACCCCATTTTGGAGATCGTTTTATGAAAGCCCTGCTCACCACCTTGCTTGCATTACTGGGACTATCCGGTTGTTCTACGCCGGCTGTGCAACAATATAGCGCCGAAAAACCAGTGCTTGATATAACCCATTACCTCAACGGACACCTGGATGCCTGGGGCATGTTTCAAGGGCGCTCTGGAGAAGTTGTAAAACGTTTCCACGTAAGCATTAACGCTGTATGGCAAGGAGATATGGGCACCATTGATGAACAATTCAAATGGTCTGATGGCACCGCCACCAGCCGCGTCTGGAAAATCAAACGCCAATCCGATGGTCGTTTTCTGGGGAATGCTGATGACGTAGTTGGGGAAGCGATTGGAGAGGTTTCAGGGAACGCGCTGCATTGGCGCTACGTATTGGCCCTTCCTGTGGACGGCAAAGTCTACAATGTTGATTTTGATGACTGGATGTTTTTAATGGATGATAAGGTGATGTTCAACCGCTCCACCATGAAGAAATGGGGGTTTAGCCTGGGCGAAGTAACCTTAATGTTTCAAAAACCATGAACCCTAAAATCGCCCATTGGTCTGGCAAACGCGTATGGCTGATAGGCGCCTCCAGTGGAATTGGTGAGGCCCTGGCGCGGCAATTGCATGCGCTAGGCGCTCGCTTGGCTCTCTCCAGTCGTCATCGGGAGCGCCTCGATGCCCTGGGCCTTAATGGGGCCTTAACCCTACCCTGCGACGCCACAGATGAAGCCAGCCTATTGGGTGCGCGCGCTGCATTGCTTAAAAATATGGGTGGTGTTGATATTGTTATTTACTTAGCAGGCGACTATCAACCCATGCATGCTGAGAGTTTTAACCTAGCACAGGCCGAGCGCTTATTTAACGTTAATTTTATGGGTGCTTTAAAACTGACCTCTGCGGTATTAAACGATTTAACCCCGGGGGGCGGCATCGCCTTTGTCTCCAGCATGGCCGGTTATCGCGGCCTACCCAATGCCATGGCCTATGGGCCCGCCAAGGCCGCCTTAATTAATTTTGCAGAATGTCTGTATTTCGACTTAGCGCCTAAAAATATTGGGGTGTGGATCATCAACCCAGGTTTTGTGGCCACCCGTCTTACAGCACAGAATGATTTCACCATGCCTGCCCTATTAACCGTTGAAGAGGCTGCCTTGGCCACCTTGCAAGGTTTTAAATCCGGATCGTTTGAAATTCATTACCCCAAACGCTTCACGCGGCTGGTAAAACTTTTTTCATGGTTGCCCTACAGCTGGTATTTTTATCTGGTCCGCCGTTTGGGAGGGGGTAAATGATGTTAAACACACTGATTCAATTTTACGAAGCCCTTACGCCGCAGAGTATTGCGCAGTTTTCACAGCACTATAGTGTGGATGCGTACTTTAAAGACCCCTTCAATGAAGTGCGTAATCTGCCCGCCATTCAACGCATCTTCACCCACATGTTTACACAAGTGGATTCACCGCGCTTTATAGTGCTGGAGCATTTTGAAAAAGAAAACCAGATCATGCTGATCTGGGAATTTCACTTTCGCGGACGCCAACCGGGTATGCGTCAGGATCATGTGATTCGGGGTGTGAGTCATCTTAAAGCGAACGCGGAGAGCAAGATCTGCTTCCACAGAGACTACTGGGACGCCACCGAGGAGCTTTACATGAAGATCCCAGGGCTCGGTTTGCTGATGCGTGCCCTACGGCGGACGCTGTCCGCCTAAGGCATGCGCCTAGAATGGTTTTGGGTTAAAAACGGTAACCTGCACCAAAAAAGACCAAGGTGTTACCCAGTTTTAGATCGGCAGATGCAGAACCTACGGTTACGGGTAAACCCAAATTCAACGTATTGATATGCAGCGTGGTCTTGGTGTAGGTGTAACTGAGCGACCCGGTGAGAAAATAATTGCTGTTGAGGTCGTAGTTGGCCCCCAGACTGGCCACCCAAACCCCAAGCCGAATCAATGCCGGCCCCCGCAGGAGCCAAGTGCTGCCCAACGGCATTTAAGGACAGGCTGTTAAAGGCGGTATACACAGCGCCCGCGCCTATGTAGGGCCGAAACGCATCTTTAGCATCCATAAAATAATAGCGGCCCACCAACATGGGGGCCCATAGCTTCACTGAGGCCAGTTCGGTGGAAGCGCCTCCGTTCAACGCCATGGATAAATTAACTTTTGGTGGGAAGCCGACGTCTAACACCAAGGCGATATTATCCGTAAACATATGCCCCAGAATGAGTGCGCCTGTGGTGGTACTGGAGGCCGATGCGGAAGTGATCGGCACAGAGCCTGATGGCACTGAGTAGATAGAATTCCCACTGTAGTTCAACGCGTCGGCACTGACATTGGGATTGACATAAGCGGCGCCAATAGCCACGGTGTTATCACCCGCCTTCAAAGCCCAAGCTGATGCTGAAAGCAATGAAACTCCAGCCAGTAAAACAGCAGCCACTCTTCGAAGGTTCATGATTATCTGCCTTGATTATTGTTAAGGTTAGCCAAGACTCTCGCGATTCGCAAGAGGCCGCGTGGCCACCCACTATTCACTCCCCTTAGCATCCTCCAAATGCAGTTTAATTTCAAGACCCAACGCATGTTGTCGATCTAGGGTGTACCCCTCTCACAACACCTCAAACACCCCGGCAGCGCCCATGCCGGTCCCGATGCACATGCTCACCAGGCCATATTTCCCGCCGGTGCGCTTCAGCCCATGCAGCAAGGTTGCGGTGCGTATGGCACCTGTGGCGCCAAGGGGGTGCCCCAGAGCAATGGCGCCCCCCAGTGGGTTAATTTTTGCTGCGTCCAATTGCAAATCGCGGATCACCGCCAGCGACTGGGCGGCAAAAGCTTCATTGAGCTCGATCCAATCCAACTGATTCTGGGTGATGCCCGCGCGTTGCAGCGCCTTAGGGATAGCGGCAATGGGGCCCACCCCCATAATCTCCGGCGCCACCCCGGTCACAGCGAAACCCATAAAACGCGCCAAGGGCGTTAGGTTAAAGTGTTTTAATATTTTTTCCGAAACCACTACAACGGCTGCGGCGCCATCGGACATTTGCGAACTGTTTCCGGCAGTAACCGAACCCTGCGCGGCGAAAACGGGTCGCAGTTTCGCTAGCGTTTCCAAGGTGGTTTGCGGACGAGGGCCTTCGTCCTGACTCACCAGACATTCCACCACCCGCACCGCACCACTGCGCAAATCGGGCACATGGGTGCGCAGCAAAAATGGCGTGATTTCGGCATTAAAATGGCCAGCGGTCACAGCCGCTACGGCTTTTTGGTGGGATGCCAGCGCGAAGGCGTCTTGATCGGCGCGAGAAACTTTCCACCGTTGCGCCACGATCTCTGCTGTCAGGCCCATGCCATAGGCAATACCGATGGTCTGCTGATGTTCAAAGACGGCCAAATTGACGGACGGCTTATTGCCCATCATTTGTGGCATGGCGCTCATGGATTCCACACCCGCGGCGATCATCACATCCGCGTCGCCCAAGCGTATTTTCGCGGCCGCATCCGCCACGGCCTGCAAGCCAGAGGCGCAGAATCGGTTAATGGTGATGCCAGGCACGCTGTCTGGCAAACCCGCCAACAAAAGGCCAATACGAGCCACGTTTAATCCTTGCTCGCCTTCTGGCATAGCGCAACCCACAATCACATCTTCAATCAACGCCGGATCAAGGGTGGGCTGGCCTGCCAGCGCGGCCCGTAAGACGGCGGCCAGCAGGTCATCGGGGCGAGTGGTGGCGTAATGGCCATTGCGCTTGGCAGTGGCCAAGCGCGTTGCGGAAACGATATAAGCATCTTGAATGTATTTGCTCATAAAAACAGTCCTTGCAAAATTTGTTTTACACCATTTAGTTGCGCAAAGGCTTGCCGGTTTCCAGCATATGCTGAATACGTGCCTGGGTTTCTGGGGTTTTTAACAACTGCATAAACTCGCGGCGCTCCACCGTAAGAAGCCATTCTTCATCCACCTTACTTCCCGTATCCACATCACCGCCGCAGAGGGCCGTAGCGGCAGATTTGGCAACGCGGTAGTCGTGGGCGGAAATCATGCCGCCTTCTCTCATGTTAATCAGCATCATCTCGAAGTTAGCCATGCCGTTGCGTCCCGCCACAGTTATCTGACGCGCCTTAAGCCGTGGAACATATCCCGCTTCAGCCAGGGCGCGCGTCTCCTTAAGTGCCACATAAAGCAGTTCGTGGTGGTTAAACAAAATGGTGTCAGTGGGTTTGGCAAAGCCTGCGCGCACAGCCTCAAAGGCGCCCTTCGACACCTTCGCCAAAGCGATGGCCATGAAGGGTGGTTGCAGAAAATGAAACACCTCCCCCGGCGTTTCTGTGCGCGCCGCTTGTTGGGCGGCAGCAATGGCAAATTCTTTGCATCCGCCCCCGGCGGGAATCAGGCCCACGCCGGCTTCCACCAATCCAATGTAACTTTCCAGCGCCAGAACACGTCCACTGACATGCATCACAAACTCGCAGCCGCCTCCCAAAGCCATACCCTGTACCGCCGCAACCGTGGGTATCTGGGCATATTTAAGCGCCTGAGAGGTGCGTTGAAATTTCTCCACCGTAGCCTCAAGTTTATCGAAGGCCCCCATAGCACAGGCTTGGGACACCTGTTGCAAATTGGCGCCCACGGCAAAGGGTGCTTCATGCCACAACACCATACCCTCCAACTGCTGTTCGGCCAAGGCAATGGCCGCCAGAAGGCCGTCCAGTACTTCATCGCCCACGGTGTGCATTTTGCTTTTGAAGGAGAGAATGCCAATACCAGAATCAGCAGCATGGGTCCAAAGCCGAACACCCTCGTTCTCCCACACCGTGGTACCCCGATCTGCTTTGGCTTCGCCCAGTACCGTTTCCGGAAAAAGTTGCCGTTGATAAACCGGCAAGGCGGAACGCGGGCGCAGGGTTTTGGCGCTTGCGGACCATGACCCCTGTGGAGCGTGCACTCCTTCGCATTCAAACACCCAGTGGGGCAATGGGGTGCTGCTCATGGCCCGACCTGTGGCAATGTCCTCGGCAATGGCTTGGGTAATGTTTTTCCAGCCCGCCACTTGCCAGGTTTCAAAGGGGCCCAAGCTCCAACCAAAACCCCACCGCATGGCAAGGTCAATGTCGCGGGCATTGTCGGCCATATGCTCCAGCTGCACCGCGCAGTAGTGAAATAAGTCACGGTAACTGGACCATAGCAACTGGGCTTGCGGATGCGCAGAATTGCGCAACGCGATGAATTTTTCTGCGGGGTTTTTGAGTTTCAAGATGGCGTCCACCTCAGGGTCCACCTCGGCCCCGGCAGGGCGATAATCTTGCTGGGCAAGATCGAGCACCAGAATTTCCTTACCCACTTTTTTGAAAAGGCCTGCCTTGGTTTTTTGGCCCAGCGCGCCCTTCCCAATCAGCGCCGCCAGCCATGGCGCCGCAACAAAGTAGCTGTGCCAGGGGTCATGGGGCAAGGTGTCGTGCATGGTTTTTATCACATGCGCCATAACGTCCAACCCCACCATGTCGGCCGTGCGATAGGTGGCGCTCTTGGGGCGGCCAACCCTTACTCCCGTCAACGCATCCACCTCATCAAAGCCAAGGCCCAGTCGGGCGGTGTGATGGATTACGGCCAGTATGGAAAAAACGCCGATTCGATTGGCGACAAAATTAGGAGTATCCAAGGCACGTATCACCCCCTTACCCAGACGTGAAGTAAGCCAGGTTTCTAGGTGATCCAGTAAGCCTGGGTCACCGTAATGGGTGGCAATAAGTTCCACCAAGTGCATGTAACGCGGGGGATTAAAAAAATGGATGCCACAAAAACGCCGTTGCACATCCAAGGGCAGGATTTTTGCAAGTTCGTTGATTGATAGACCAGAGGTATTGGAAGCAATCAGCGCATGGCGGGCCAGGTGTGGCACAACCTTTGTGTACAGTTCTTTTTTCCAATCCATACGTTCGGCAATGGCTTCAATCACCAGATCGCATTCACCCAGGCGCGGCAGATGCTCCTCGTAATTAGCGGCCTCAATGAGTTGCAGGTTATCGGGGCTTGCCAAAGGTGCGGGTTCCTGCTTTTTAAGAGCGCTCAACGCTTTCATAACAATGCCGCTTTTGTCTGCCTCATGGGCTGGCAAGTCAAACAGAAGCACTTCCACATTGGCGTTGGCCAAATGGGCGGCAATTTGGGCCCCCATGGTGCCGGCACCAAGCACGGCTGCTTTTTTTACGATCAATCTTTTCACTGCCCATCCCCCATTAATATTGACTGTTGCCAGAAAATTTCATCGCAAGGTTAATTGCCTGCCGCCTCACGAGCAGCCGTATGGGTTGCGCTTACATGACGCTGGGCCGCAGTGTTCACATCATAGTCAAATGGAAAATCATCCACGTGCACCACCTTGTCACGCAATTCATCCCGTTTCTGCAGCAGGGCATATTCCTCGGCATTAACCACACCCTGTTGCCAGGCGGCATGAGCCATATCGCGCACATTGGCCAATGGGTTATCGGCAAACAGTTCGCGCTTCTCGGCCTCACGCACCTTGACGTCTATAGGCTCGGCAGCAATGGTGGCAATAAGCGCCAGTTCTAAGGCGCCCACCGGCTCATCGGCGGTGGGCGGAATGTAACAACCTTCCGTAAGACGATCACGAGTGGCCGATGGTGCAATCAATAGTTTCGCCACTTGACGCCCCATTTCATCGGAGGGCACCACATAGGGGTGACCAAAGGGAAAAATAATCCTATACAAGAAGCGGCCCACCCCCTTGCTGGGGTAGTTGGCCAAAAGCCCGTCAAACGCCTCTTGTGCCTGAGCCATCGCATTCCAGACGCCCCAATGGAGCAGCGGTGCGTCGGCCTGCTGCCGTCCTTCATCCTGGTAGCGCTTCAAGATTGCCGAGGCCAGATACATTTGCGAGAGAATGTCCCCCAAACGCGCGGATAGTTTTTCACGGCGCTTCAGGTCTCCACCGAGTACCAGCATGGACACATCAGCAAGGAAGGCATCTCCAATACCCACGTCACCCGCATGATCTATCGGATCTGCCTTGCCCCAGACATCATCAGAACCATCCTGGATGGAACCCATCCTGCAGAATTCACCTCAGAAACACTCAAACTCAATCTGCCTCTGCCCATCGACTGGAACGAACAACGCAAGCTGCTGGGTTTTCCGCAACTCTAAAGTAGCAAACCGCTCTGTATTGGTGTCGTGTCGATACGGCACAACCTACCGTTTTAAATGCCCACTGAGAATACTTTGGAAATGGCGTTGAAAAACGGCTCATAACCTACCGCAGAGAATGCGCCATAAAAAAGCCCCGCAGCCTGTGGGGCTTGGCGGGGTTTTATGAAATTCTCTTTGTATTCAAGTACTTATGGCGGAGAGGGCGGGATTCGAACCCGCGTTAGGTTATTCACCTAAACACGCTTTCCAGGCGTGCGACTTAAACCGCTCATCCACCTCTCCGAAGGGGCTGAATTATAGCATTGAATAGGTTGCGCACGGACCAAACCCACTGCCGTCGCAACAACATCATCAGCGCCAAGAGGAAAAAAAGCGCATGTAAGGGCCAAATCCCCACCCAAGGGGATATGCGGCCCTGCACCACCCAGGCCTGAAAAATGCTCATGGTGTTGTAGTACACCATGTAGGCCAAGAGCGCGAAAATCATGTTAGAAGACCGCCCGCCGCGCGTGTTGACGTACGACAAGGGAATGGCGAACACCGCCAACACCATCAAACTAATGGGTAACCCCAAGCGCCAATGCATCTCCCCCCAACCATCCAAGGTGGGTTTGGCAATCAATTGCCCCACATTCATGGATTTCACCGATAAGGCACTTAAGCTGGCCCCGCGCTGCTCCACACGCAATTCTGCTTGATCAAAATCCACTAAATTGTATTGGGTAGTGCCGGCCTTGCCTTCATAGCGGCGCCCCTGCTGCAGCACCACGAAGCGATCCCCATTGGGGTGCGTGGTCACAAACCCTTTATTGGCCGCAATCACGCCCAATTTATTGTCCTGCACGGACTGCACGAATACGTTAGAGACCTTATCTTTGCTTTCGCTAATGGAATCCACAAAGAACACTTGGTCCGATTGTTTGGATTCGCGAAACACGCCCGGGGTAATCTGCGCGGTCTCGTCCCGACTGTCTAAACGCGTTTGATACTCGGCCTTCTTGCCAATGGCCCAGGGCGATACCACCACGCTCATCAGCCCCACCACCAAGGCCATGGGGACGGCAAAGGCCAACACGGGCCCCATAAAGCGCGTCAGGCTGACCCCCGAACTCATCCAAATAATCATTTCCGAGTCGCGATAACAACGGCTTAGGGTCATGAGCACCGCGGCAAACACCGAGGCCGATAAGATTACCGGCAAGTAGGTCAGCACGCCAAAAGCCACCATGGCGGCCACGGCGTCTGCGGACAGCGCGCCCCCTGCGGCTAAGCCCAACAGCTTCACCACGGTAACGGTGAGCAAAATAGCCACCAGCACCGTCAACGCCATCAGGGCGGTTTGGCTGAATTCCTTGCGTAGACTGCGGCTGAAGATCATGTTTTTGGTGGGTTTCTTTGACTTTTAAAGGGCTTTAACGGGATAATTTCCGATTGATTTACAACCCCAAGCTTATTTAGTGGAGACACACACCGTGGAATTTAGCATAAAAGCACAATCCCCCGAAAAATCACGCACCCATTGCGTGGTCATCGCCGTTAATGAAGCCCAACAGTTATCCCCCAGCGCCCAGGTGTTAAATGACGCCAGCGCTGCTTATTTGGTCAAACTGCTGCGCCAGGGCGACCTGTCGGGCAAAGTGGGCAAAACCCTTCTGGTTCACAACGTGCCCGGTGTGGCGGCCCCGCGCGTGCTGTTGGTGGGCACGGGTAAAGAGTTGACGGTAAACGAGCGCGATTATCGCTCTTTGGTGCGCGCGGCCCTGCGTGCCTTAGATGGCAGTGGTATAGCGGACGCCCTGCTCTGCTTGGCGGAACTGGACGTCACTGGGCGTGACTTGGAATGGCGTGTGGAACAATTGGTCACCATAGCCCGCGATGTGCGCTATCGCATCACGCGCGTGTCGGACAAACAAGACCCCGCCTATGGTGTTAAGACCATCACCTTAAGCCTGCCCGCTAAGGCCAACCTCGCCAAAATCAAAACCGTTGTGGCCAACGCAGAAGCCGTGGCCAATGGCACGGACCTGACGCGCGATTTGGGCAACATGCCCCCCAACCTCTGCACACCCTCCTACTTGGCCAAGCAAGCCCGTGCTCTGGGCAAAGAGTGGAAGTTGGAGGTGGACGTATTAGAAGAAGCAGACATGAAGAAGTTGGGCATGGGTTCCTTGTTGGCCGTATCCTCCGGCAGTCGTCAAGCGCCCAAACTGATTGTGATGCATTACACGGGTGCTCCTAAAACCAAAAAACCCATTGTGCTGGTGGGCAAAGGCATTACCTTTGATACGGGCGGCATCTCTTTAAAGCCTGCTCCTGAAATGGATGAAATGAAGTTTGATATGTGTGGCGCCGCCAGTGTATTGGGCACCATGCGTGCGGTGGCGGAAATGAAGCTCGCCATCAATCTAACCATTGTGGTACCCACCTGCGAGAACATGCCTGATGGCAACGCCACACGCCCGGGCGACATTGTGCGCAGCCTGTCGGGTCAGACCATTGAAATCCTCAACACCGACGCGGAAGGGCGCCTGATATTGTGCGATGCCCTCACCTACTCCGAGCGCTTTAAACCCGACACCATTATTGATGTGGCCACCTTAACCGGGGCTTGTGTGATTGCATTGGGCAATGAAGCTGCGGGTTTGTTTGCCAATGACGATGCATTGAGTAGTGAATTGAAAGCCGCGGGCGATTACACCTTTGATCGCGCTTGGCCCATGCCCCTGTGGGAGGAATATCACGAAGGGCTGAAGAGCAACTTCGCCGATGTGGGCAATGTGGCAGGACGGGCCGGGGGCAGCATTACCGCCGCTTGCTTCTTATCGCGCTTCACCAAGAATATGCGCTGGGCTCACTTGGATATCGCCGGTGTGGCCTGGAAGAGCGGCAAAGAGAAAGGCGCTACTGGGCGCCCCGTGAGTTTGTTCTGCCGTTACCTCATTACCCGCGCAGGATAATGCGTGACGCAAATTGATTTCTACACCCACGTGCCGGACAAATTACCGGTAGCCCTACAATTGGCCGGCAAGGCCTGGGAGCAAGGCTTAAAGGTATGGATTCGTGCGGCCAATGCCACGGCGGCGGCGCATATCGATGAAGCGCTGTGGACGCACAACGTGCACAGCTTTGTGCCCCATTGCCGCGCGGAACATGCGCTGGCGTCTGTTACACCGGTCATCATTGATGCGAACAGTTGCACGCCACACACGGATGAGGTGCTGATTAATTTACACCCCGAGCGCCCAGAATATTTTTCAAGGTTTAAACGACTGATTGAAATTGTCAGTTTGGATGACGCGGACCGCGCCCGTGCGCGTGAGCGTTTTATTTTTTATCGCGATCGCGGATTTGAGATTCGCTCGCACGATTTAAGCAAAAAGACCTGACCCCATGGAATTAGAAAAAAGCTTTGAACCCCACGCCATTGAAGCCCGTTGGTATCCCCAATGGGAAGCAGAAGGCTACTTCAAAGCCTCTATGGAGGCTGGTGCCGCACCCTATTGTATTTTACTACCGCCACCGAACGTGACCGGCACCTTGCACATGGGGCATGCCTTTCAGCACACCCTCATGGATTCCCTCACACGCTACCAACGCATGTTGGGGCATAACACGCTCTGGCAAGCGGGCACCGATCACGCGGGCATCGCCACGCAAATTGTGGTGGAACGCCAACTGGAAGCACAGAAATTAGACCGCCGCACCATGGGACGCGACGCCTTTTTAGAACGCGTGTGGCAATGGAAAGAAGAATCCGGTTCCACCATTACGCGCCAAATGCGCCGCATGGGCAGCTCCTGCGATTGGGCGCGCGAGCGCTTCACCATGGATAAGGGCTTAAGCGAAGCGGTGGCCAAAGTGTTTGTGGAGCTGTACCGCGAAGGGCTGATTTATCGCGGCAAACGCTTGGTGAATTGGGACCCGGTGTTGCAAACCGCGGTGTCGGATCTGGAAGTGGTGTCGGAAGAAGAAGACGGCCACATGTGGCAGATTCGCTATCCCTTAGAAAACGGTTTGGGCGAACTCATCGTCGCCACCACGCGGCCGGAAACCTTGTTGGGGGATGTGGCGGTGGCCGTACATCCCGAAGACCCACGCTATCAACATTTAATCGGTCAACAAGTGCGTTTGCCGCTGTGCGATCGCACCATTCCCATTATTGCCGATGAGTATGTGGACCCGGCCTTTGGTACGGGTTGCGTGAAGATTACCCCCGCCCATGACTTTAACGATTACGCCGTGGGGGCACGCCATCACTTGGCCCCCATCTCTATTTTTACGCTGAATGCCTGCGTAAATGAAAACGCACCCAAGCCTTATCAGGGCATGGACCGCTTCGTGGCGCGCAAAGCGGTGCTGGCGGACCTAGAAGCCCAAGGGTTATTGGAGAGCGTGAAGCCCCATAAGCTTATGGTGCCGCGTGGCGATCGCACCCGTGCGGTGATTGAGCCCATGTTGTCGGACCAATGGTTTGTGTCCATGGAAGGCATGGCGAAGGATGCCCTCAAAGTCGTGAAAGACGGTGACGTCCGCTTTGTACCGGAAAACTGGACCACCACCTACAACCATTGGCTGAACAACATTCAAGATTGGTGCATCTCCCGCCAACTGTGGTGGGGCCATCGCATTCCCGCTTGGTATAACAACGCCGGCGAGGTGTTTGTGGCAGAGAGCTTGGCGGAAGCGCAGGTCTTAGCAGGAGGGGCTGCCCTCACCCAGGATGAAGATGTGTTGGACACTTGGTTTTCTTCTGCCCTCTGGCCCTTTTCCACCCTGGGTTGGCCCAACAAAACACCGGAGCTTTCCACTTTCTTGCCCACCAGCGTATTGGTCACGGGCTTTGATATTATTTTCTTCTGGGTGGCGCGCATGGTGATGATGACGCGTCATTTCACCGGTGAAGTGCCTTTTCGCGAGGTGTACATCACGGGCCTGGTGCGCGATGCCCAGGGCCAGAAAATGAGCAAGTCCAAGGGCAACATTTTGGACCCCATCGATTTGATTGATGGCATTGCGCTTGAAGACTTGGTGAATAAGCGCACCAGTAATTTGATGGACCCCAAACAAGCGGCGCAGATAGAAAAAGCCACGCGCAAAGAATTCCCCACAGGGATTGCGAGCTTTGGTACCGATGCCCTGCGCTTTACCTTTGCCAGCCTCGCCACGCACGGGCGCGACATTAAGTTTGATTTGCAACGCTGCGAAGGCTATCGCAACTTCTGCAATAAATTGTGGAACGCCACGCGTTATGTGCTGATGAATGTGGAAGGGCATGATTGCGGTTTAAACGAGAGCGATGCGGTGAAGCTGTCCGTAGCGGATCGTTGGATTATCAGCCGGCTGCAAGAAGCGGAAGCCGCCGTGGCGGAAGCCTTTCGCACCTATCGCTTTGATCTGGCCTCGCGCGCCATTTATGAATTCTTGTGGGACGAGTATTGCGATTGGTATGTGGAGTTGGCCAAAACCCAACTCACCTCCAAAGATGTTGCGGTACAGCGCGGCACAAGACGCACCTTGGTGCGCGTGTTAGAAGCCACCTTACGCTTGGCCCACCCCATCATTCCCTTCATCACAGAAGAGCTCTGGCAGAGTGTGGCGCCCTTAGCGGGCAAAACCGGCCCCAGCATTATGCTGCAGCCCTACCCCATCTCTCAACCAGAAAAAACAGATGCGGCGGCCGTGGCTGAAATGGCGCTGTTAAAAGACTTGGTGAATGCCTGCCGCACTTTGCGCTCTGAAATGAACGTGGGTCCCGGTGAGCGCGTGCCGGTGTTGTTGGCGGGTGCCACAGCTCCTTTGGCAGGTCTAGAAGGTTATTTACAATTCTTAGGGCGTTTGTCGGAGGTCACCGTGGTGAGTGGTGAATTTCCCGACGCCGATGCCCCCGTGGCGCGCGTGGGCGACATTCGCTTAATGCTGAAAATTGAAATTGATGTGGCGGCAGAGACTGAGCGCCTCACCAAGCAATTAGAAAAGCTGCGGGCTGAAGTGGCGCGCACAGAAGCCAAATTACAGAACCCCACCTTTGTGGACCGTGCACCGGCCCCTGTGGTGGTGCAAGAGCGTGAACGCTTAGCGGGGTTTGTGGTGGGGGTGACTCAAATACAAGAACAACTGAAACGCTTAACTGCGCGCGGCTAATTCGCGCGCGGCATTAAGGCCCGTTAAACGGGAGCCTTTGTTGCGCCCACCCTTCTCCGCTTCTAGGGTGGTCTTAATTTCTCTGATGCGCGATTCCACGCTGGACTTCTGATAGAAATCGCCATCGCCGCTCTTGATGGCGATTTGCAATTGATCCATGGCGGCTTGCAAGTTGCCCTGCTTAATATAAGATTCCGCCAAGGCCTGGTGGCTTAACAATTGCTCATTCAAATGCGCGTAGGCCATGCTCTGCATTTGATACCAATGGTAATCGCGATTGTTAAAGGCAATGCGCTTGGCGATAAAGTCCAGGGCCTCTTGGTCCCGATTAGAATCAATGAGGGCCTGAATGTAGCCATAATTTAAGGCGCGCTGATCCGGGTAATGATTAAGCCCTGCGCGATACAAGGCCAAGGCCCCCGGGGCATCGCCCGCGTCATGTTTAATTTGCGCATCCAGACTATAGAACAGTGCGTTGGGTGCGGTAACCGCTTCTAGAGAGGCCATGGTTTTAGCCGCCGCATCCAATTGCCTGGCGCGCCATTGCGCCACGGCCAACCCATACACATGCGGCAGATCGTCTGGGTTCTTAACATCCAACTTCTGCTGCTCAAAACTGCGCAAGGCGGCTTGGCTGCCGCCGGTTAAGGCGGAGATGCGCGCCCGAATCAATTGAAAGTCAGGGCGATCTTGCACCTGCTTATAAGGCAAGCCTTGCAAGCGGTTTTGAATTTCCGCCAAACGTTCCGTGGTCAAAGGGTGAGTTTTTAAATACGCGGGCGCAGTGCCTTCATAAAAACGGCCATAGCGCTGCAACTTACTAAAGAAGGTAGACATAGCACGCGGATCGTAACCGGATTTAATCAGGCGCTGAATGCCCAAGCGATCCGCTTCCCGTTCGTTTTCACGGGTAAAGTCCAGCTCTGCTTGAATCATGCCCGCCTGCGCCCCCATCATGGCCCCCACACTGGCATTGGGGTTACTGCGGGCGGCCAAAAGGGCGGCGGCCATAGCGGCAAATGTGAGCGGCATGTTTTTGCTTTGCGCCTCAATCATGCGCGCAATATGGTGTTGGGTGACGTGAGAGATTTCATGGGCCAGAACGGAAGCCAATTCCGATTCGTTTTCTGCGGCCACCATAAGCCCCGTATGCACCCCAATGTAACCACCGGGCATGGCAAAAGCATTCAAGCTAGGGTCTTGCACCACAAAAAACTCAAACTGCATGCCCGTGGCGTCTTCGCTCACCGCCAGCAGACGGTTACCCACACTGTTTAAAAAATCCACCGTTTCAGGGTCGTCAAAGTAATCGCGATCGGCGCGAATTTCCATCATGATTTCGCGCCCCAAGGCTTTTTCATCTTGCGATGAAAATACGGCCGCAGAGCTGTCACCCAGATCGGGCAACTCATAAGCGGCGGGGTTGCCCACCAAGCCCACAGTGAGCAGGAGTATAAGGATTTTGCGCATGCGGGTATGATAACCCGATTGCGCCAGAGTTCCGAATGCGCACTTTTTTCAATTTGTTACGGTGTCTGTCTTTTATGAGCAAGTCCCTTAGTCACTTTAATCAAGCCGGCCAATCCCATATGGTGGATGTGGCCCAAAAAGCCGAAACCCATCGCGTGGCGCGTGCCGCGGGGGTTATTCGCATGCAAGCAGCCACCTTGGCCCTGGTGCGCTCCGGCAGCGCCTCAAAGGGCGATGTATTGGGTGTGGCGCGCTTAGCGGGCATTCAAGGAGCCAAAAAGACCTCCGATTTAATCCCCCTCTGCCACCCCATGACATTAACCCACGTGAGCGTGGAGTTTGAGTTGGACGATAAGGAATCCACCATCACCTGCACCGTCACCACGGAAACCGTGGGCCGCACCGGTGTGGAAATGGAAGCCTTAACCGCTGTGTCTGTGGTCTTACTAACTTTGTATGACATGCTGAAAGCCGTGGACCGTGGCATGGTGATGGACGGCGTGCGCCTATTAGAAAAGTCCGGTGGTAAGTCGGGGCATTGGGATAGGGGTCAGACCCCGGTAGGGGTCTGACCCCTATCCCAATGGTCAAAACAGCGCCCAAGTATTAAACTGTTCCTTGCAATGGGTGATCCCCACTGTAAACCCAATTCTTAAGACGCTGATCGCGAGGTAAACCATGTCTGCTCTGCCTGAGAACGACAAACAAGAAACCCAAGAATGGCTGGATGCCTTAGACAGCGTCCTGAAATTTGAAGGCCCTGAACGCGCCCATTACCTGCTGGAACAACTCATTGATAAGGCCCGTCGTTCGGGCGCCTTTCTTCCCTACAGCGCCAATACCGCCTATATCAACACCATTCCCACCTCACAAGAAGTGGCCCTGCCCGGCGACCCTGAGATGGAGCACCGTATTCGCTCTCTCATTCGCTGGAATGCCATGGCCATGGTGGTGCGTGCCAACCACAGCTCCAGTGAGTTGGGCGGCCATATCGCGAGCTTTCAGTCCGCAGCTACCTTGTACGACATTGGCTTCGATCATTTCTTTCATGCGCCCACTGCCGACCACGGTGGCGATTTGCTGTTTATTCAAGGACACTCAGCACCCGGCATTTATGCACGTGCGTATTTAGAAGGCCGTATTTCTGAAGACCAGTTGGGTAAGTTCCGTCAAGAAGTGGATGGCGGCGGCCTATCCAGTTATCCGCACCCTTGGTTGATGCCGGATTTTTGGCAAATGCCCACGGTGTCCATGGGACTGGGCCCCTTAATGGCCATCTACCAAGCGCGCTTCATGAAATATCTGCAAAACCGTGGCCTGGCCAAAACCGATAACCGCAAGGTATGGGCCTTCATGGGCGACGGTGAAATGGATGAGCCGGAATCATTGGGCGCCATCTCGCTCGCCACACGCGAACGCTTGGATAATTTAATTTTTGTGGTGAATTGCAACTTGCAACGCTTGGATGGCCCGGTACGCGGCAACGGTAAGATTATTCAAGAACTGGAAGCGGATTTCCGTGGGGCCGGTTGGAATGTCATTAAAGTGGTGTGGGGCGGTCAGTGGGATGCCTTAATTGCCAAAGACCACAGCGGTCTGCTGCTGCAACGCATGATGGAAGTGGTGGATGGCGAGTACCAAAGCATGAAAGCCCACGACGGGGCTTATGTGCGCAAGCATTTCTTTGGAAAATACCCCGAACTGTTGCGTTTGGTGGCCAACATGTCCGATGACGACATTTGGCGCTTAAACCGCGGCGGTCACGATCCGTTCAAGGTGTACAACGCCTATCTCTCAGCGGTACACCACACCGGGCAACCCACGGTAATCTTGGCTAAGACCGTAAAAGGTTATGGCATGGGAGAGGCCGGCGAAGGGCAAAACATTACCCACTCACAAAAGAAGATGGGCGAGAACGCCTTGAAGCAGTTCCGCGATCGTTTCCAGATTCCTATTTCCGACGAAGTGATTGCCGAAACGCCTTTCTACCGTCCCGCGGACGATAGTCCTGAGCTTCAATACTTGCGCGCCTGCCGAGAAAAGCTGGGTGGCTACTTGCCGGTACGCAACTCCCAGGTCGCTCCCCTTAAGATGCCTGAGCTCTCGGCTTTTCAAGCATTGTTGGTGAGCAGTGAAGAACGCCAACTCTCCACCACCATGGCCTTTGTACGTATTCTCACCGCCCTCACACGCGACAAAGAAATTGGCAAACTGATTGTGCCCATCGTGCCCGACGAGTCGCGTACCTTTGGTATGGAAGGCATGTTCCGCAGTCTGGGGATCTATTCCTCGCAAGGTCAGCTGTATGAGCCACAAGACCATGATCAGTTGATGTATTACCGCGAAGATGTGAACGGGCAAATTCTGCAAGAAGGGATTAACGAAGCGGGTGCCTTTTCCTCTTGGATTGCTGCGGCCACCGCCTATTCCAGCCACGGCGTCACCACCATTCCGTTCTACATTTTCTACTCCATGTTTGGTTTTCAACGCATTGGCGATTTGGCCTGGGCCGCAGGCGACATGCAGGCACGGGGCTTTTTAATTGGCGGCACCGCGGGGCGCACCACCCTCAATGGCGAAGGGCTGCAACATGAAGATGGTCACAGCCAAGTGCACGCCTCTTTCATTCCCAATTGCGTGTCCTATGACCCCACCTTTGCTTATGAATTGGCCGTGATTATTCACGACGGCTTGCGTCGCATGTATGAAAAACAAGAAAACGTGTTCTATTACATTACCGCCATGAATGAAAACTACAACCATCCCGCACTCCCTGAAGGGGTTGAGGAAGGGATTCTAAATGGGCTGTATTTGTTTAAAGAAGGCGCGAAGCCCAAGGGCCCCGTGGTGCAACTGATGGGCTCGGGTACTATTTTGCGTGAAGTGATTGCAGCGGCTGAATTGCTGGAAAATGACTGGGGTGTATCGTCTAATGTATGGAGCGCCACCAGCTTTAACGAATTGGCGCGCGAGGGTCAAGCCGCTGTGCGTTGGAACCGTCATCACCCCGAAGCCCCGGCCAAACAATCCTACGTAGAACACTGTTTAGGTGCCACGGCGGGCCCTGTGATTGCCGCCACGGATTACATCAAAACCTTTACCGAGCAAATTCGCGCTTTTGTGCCGCGCCGTTATGTGACGTTGGGTACCGATGGTTACGGTCGCTCGGATACCCGTGCCAAGCTGCGTCAGTTCTTTGAGGTGGACCGCTACTACGTGACCTTGGCCGCCCTTCAAGCCTTGGCCGCAGAGGGCACCATCCCCGCATCGAAGGCCGCTGAAGCCATTAAAAAATACGGTATCAATCCAGAAAAACCCATACCCACCTCGGTGTAATCCCAATCCCGCGGCGCGCGTCAACGTGCTGCGGGACTATTGCCGACATGCCCCAACGTAGAAAAATCCATATCGTGATTCACCAAAATCACGAAGGGGTAGCCGCGTTTAATGACAATAATGGGCCCCAAAGCTGCGTTGCCCTGAAAGCCCACCCGTGCGGTGTCCACCAAAATTTGCCCCGCCGCATCTCCGGCCAAGGTATTGCCCGTTCCACCCAAAATAGTCACGCCCCCTTGCGGCGCTTGCACCACACGCGCAAGTCCTGCGGTCATGAATTGCCCCCCTAAGCGTTTCCAAAACCGATCGTCCACTTCATCCCTCATGCCCGCTTGACCGCCCACGTCTGCGGCCTGCGGGGTGTCCAGAATAAAACTCTCGCCGCTGGGCAAAATAAGCCTGTGAAAGGAGGCCATGATGCGCTCTTGCCCACCCACCACATGCGAACCATATTCACCGATCACACGACTGCCTTTGGGAATGGCTAAAAAGTGGCCGCGAATAGAGTCGTACACATCTTCTGTGACCTGAGCGGTAATCATGCCCGGCAGATCACTGCTGATTTGGGTCAGCAGCACCGCAGGAATCAAAGCCCCTTCCAACACCTGACGCGCGCTGGCGGGTTTGATGGGAGTAAGGGGGATGGTGGCGCGTGCTGCACGGGCACTGGCTTCCAGCGCTGTATCTGTTTGATTTGCTCCATTGCCCGGTGCATTTGGATTGCGAAGCCCGGCCGGATTGACGATGCCTGCAGGCAGACGCGCTGCAAGAGCGCCACCTGCCTCTGCCATCAGTCGCGCGGTGCTGCTGGGTGCATTGCCCGACGGGGGTGCCAGCGCGCTGATATTAACGGGTGTCGCAGTCCCCATGCGGTTAATGGCCAGCATAGGAGCACCTGCCACCACGGCCAATTGTTTTTCCAATTCCATGCGGTGCACCCGTGCCGCCTCCACTTCTTTGGGGTCAGGCCCCGAACTTGGGGTCAGACCCCTTAGGGGGTCTGACCCCGCTTCCACTTGATGCACCAGCACTTCATGCAACGTATTCAAGGGTGGCTCGCGTCCCATCACCACCGGGTTGTCTTCCGCATTAGCTGCAACCGGTACAGCGGCAGCGGCGCGCGCTTTAAGCGAACTTTGAATTCCAAAACCAATCAGCACCACGGCGCCCAGTCCGGCGGCAATGAACCAATGCAGGTTGCGGCTGGTTCGCCCCGAGCGCGCCGTCGATAGCACCTCATCCAATTCAGAACCACACTGCGTCATGGTTTACTCAAAGTGGGTGGCTTTGCTGTTGCGCCACACATTCTTTTTGGTACGGCTGGCCCATTGGCGATTGGTGACGCGCACTTCACTGCTGCCCAGTTTTAATAAGGCCGCGGGCAATAGGCGCTGCACCACAAAGTAATCGCCTTGAATGAGGTAATTTACCAACTGCGTACCCTCCTCGCTCACCATAAATAGAGCGGGTAATGCTTGTGGCGATTTCACCTTAAGCCAGGTAAAGCGTCCGTCATCAAACACGGCAAGCGGTTTAAAATCGCCCTCGCCCTCGATGTCGTAAGCAAAATTTAAAGTGGCGGGATCGAGTTTGTCCGGCGACACCATCTCCACGAGGGGCGCAACCGCGGCCGTCTCATGGGTGCCCCTTAATGCCACCTCAGGGTAACTCCACGATACTTTCTGGTACCAGCGCCCTTGTGGGTTCGTGCTTTTAAACGACAACTGATATACACGCCGGTCCGTAACCAACGTGCCGGCGGTAAATAAATCGGCTTTAATGGGTTTAATAAACAAATGTCCTGGCAATTCTTCAATCAGCCATTGCACAGTGTCGCCCATGGCGAATCCGAGTACTTTTTCATCAGGGGCCAATTGAATGTCCGTGGGCACTCCTGGCAAACCCAATACCGCATAGGTGTTGTTGGGGTCGTAACGGTACACCACCAAATGCGTGTCACCGGGCATCAACACTGCTTCACTCTCGGCAAGCGCTTCAAGGGACATTAACTGCAGTGCGCATACCACTACCCATATCTTCATGCCTATTTCTCCAAATCCGTATTCACCAGAAAGTGTGTGACAAATAAGCCCACGGGATTGCGCAACAACTCTTGTTCTGTTTTGGGCATCAAGGTGGTGAAATGAATGGTCAGCACAAATTTTTCTCGCACGGCGGCTGGGTTACCGGCATTGCGCCGCTCGCCAACCACCCGCACCATAGCCACTTGGTCTTCAATCAGCGAAACGCTAGAAATGGATACCGTGCGCGTGAGTGTGGGATCGCGTTTGAGCTCGGCCATTGGAGCGGATCGCTGAATGAAGTCGGTAAACTCCACCGTGGCTTTGCCGCGGGTGAGCAAATAAGCCTCGGACAAATAAGGCTCGGTGAGATGAGGATCGAGGGTGAGCAGTTGGCGCACCCATTGCGCCAGGAAGTAGCGTTTTTCGGCCATGCCCGGCTCAAAGCGTTGCGCTGTCATGGGGGCGGGCACCACGGCGCCCTCTTCCGAGCGTTCCAGCACAAAAGGCACCACCGTTTTAAGGGGTATCATCATGACCAAAGCCGCACAGGCCGTCATCAGCGCCAACAGCAACCCTAAGCACATCATAAAATAGCGATTGCGCTCCACCACGGGGGCGCCCTGCACTTCAAACCATTGCGATGGCAGATGAGGCTGTGTAATGGGCAGCGCGCCCAAGGGTGGCCGCGAGGTGTCTGTGGTGCTGGCCTTGCCAACGCCTTGACGGGATACAAACGCCCTCCACCACGCCCTCATGTCACCTCCCTCCGTAAGGCCTTATTACAGCAGGGGAAGCGCCCAGTGAGGCGCCAATCAAAAGAAAAAATTACTGTTATTTCATTGGGTTAATACATTTTAGAAAGAATCCAATGTGCCTTAAGGGTGCTTTATGGTATCTTTTGCAGGTATCGAACAACCTTCTAACTGTCGAACATTGTGTAAATTAAGGAGTTTTGCTATGGGAAGTATTCTTCAATCGTTGGGCCGCACCGTGGCCGCTGGTTTTGCGCTGCTGCTGATCATTGTGGTAACACAGGGCAGCGTAGACCTCACCTCTCACGCCTGGTGGATGTTTGCCTTCCGCTGGCTGCATGTCACCGTGGCCATTATGTGGATTGGCTTGCTGTGGTATTTCAATTTTGTGCAAATGCCTTCCATGCCCAAAATTCCGGATGAGCAAAAACCCGCCATCTCTAAAGTAATTGCCCCATGTGCTCTGTTCTGGTTCCGCCACGCCGCTTTGCTCACCGTCATTATGGGCATCGGTCTGGCCTCCATGAACGGCTATCTGGGCAGCGCGTTAATGCTGCAAGCCCCCACCCGCGCCATTGGGATTGGCATGTGGCTGGGCCTCGTGATGGCCTTTAATGTGTGGTTTATTATTTGGCCCAATCAGAAAAAAGCATTGGGTATGGTGGTGGTAGACGCCACTGAAAAAGCCAAAGCAGCCCGTATGGCTATGCTGACGTCGCGTCTGAATACCTTGCTGTCTATCCCCATGATCTATTGCATGGTGGCGCAACAGCACGGCGGTCTGTAATTTAGATCAGGGTGCGGGAAATGAGCTCGTGGTCCAGAGCTTGTGCCCGCACCATCTTAAACCAGTTGGATCCGGCGTCACCTGCACGACCACTCACCACCAACAGATTCTTGGCCCGCGTTAACGCCACATACAACAAGTTATGCTCTTCCCGTTGACGATGGCTTTCTTCCTCTTGCAAACGTTTCTTCTGCGCCGGCGCCATTAAACCCTTGCTGGGTATCAGTGAAAAATGCTGCGGCCGATCATCGCCCGGCGGCCAATCCACAAACCATTGCCGTCCCTCTGTGTGGGTTTTGGGTTGACTGGGTTCTAGCAACCAGACTATGGGCGATTCCAAACCCTTGGCACCATGAATCGTCATGATACGCACCGCATTGCCTGCATGGCCTAAGCCCCCTTCATCAGGCGCTTCGTCCGCAACCTGTTCGATGTCATCTAACTCCTGCAAGAAACGCGGCAAGCTGGGGTAGCGGCCACTATTCAGCGTAAGCGCCAATTCAAGAAAGGCTTCTAAATTGGCGCGCACGGAAGAGCCCAGCGCTTCGGGCAAGCGTTCTTGATAACGACGCACCAACACGCCCTCGCCCATAATGCGATCCAGCAAATCATGCACGGGCAAACTCACCGACCAAGCGGCCCATTGGCTGAGTTGCGCTGCGGCCACTTGCAGGTTAGGTAAGGGTTGCTGCTGCAGCGCAGCCCACCAATCGCGGGTGGCGGATAGCGCCAACAAATCTTCATCCGCAGCATCAAAGATGGGTGAGCGCAGAGTTTGCGCCAAGGCCAAATGATCCGCAGGGTTAACCAGCGCACGCAGCAATTGGCGCACGTCTTGAACCTCTAAGGTGCCCAGCAGCCCACCGCGCTGGCGGGTAAGGTAGGGAATATGTGCCGCACGCAGCGCACTCTCGTAGGGTTCTAACAGACCGCGTCGACGCACCAGCACTAAAAAATCGCCATAGTTGGCCATGCGCTTGCCCGCTTTGGGGTCATCAATCTGTAAAGACCCTACCCACTCTTGCAATTGATGCGCAAAATCTCGCCCCTCCGCTTGCGCCTGCGTTTCGGCAATCGTTCTGCGCGGCTCGGTAAGGGGGTTGCGCAAGGCGGTGCTGACCGCTGCAGTTGCTGCAGTGGTGACCATGTCCTTCTCGCTATACCCCACTTCAATCATCCGCACGGCATCAATCGGCGCGTGATCAGTAACAGTGTGCGGTCTAAAATGGTTGAAGTGTGGAAGATTGACAAACACACGGTTTACCAAACCCATAATGGCCAGGCCACTGCGCCGCGACATGTTGAGTGTGACGCGCACCGCCTGCCAATGGTGTTGTAAATATTCCGTGGCCTGATCAAAAAGCCGCGGGTCGGCACGCCGAAAGCGGTAAATGGATTGCTTGGGGTCTCCCACCATAAACACGGTGGGCGAGCGTTCTGCTTCGCGAGAAGCCTCTAACCACGTTTTAAGAATCAACCATTGCAGCGGGCTGGTGTCTTGAAACTCATCCAACAGCACATGGCGATAGCGTGAATCAAGACGATATTGCAAATGCTGCGCATATTCTGAATGGTTCAGTAACGAATACACCGCCCATTGAACATCCGAAAAACCCGCTTCGCGGCGCGCTTCTTTTAACGCCATCAATTCATTTAAGTAAGCCACACCCGCGTGCAGTGCGTAGGTGTTGAGTTGCAACACCTGTTGTGATGTATGGCGCTGCCAAGCCTCATCAAGGGTCTGCAGCACCAGAACGTAATCCGCCAGCAGCGCGGCATCGCCCTTTTCTACGGCTTGGGCGATATTCTTGCGTGGATCTCCATCACCGCCTGCGGTGCGCAGAATGCTGCGCAACATCTGCAAGCGGTTTTCATGCGCATACCCAGCACGCAACTGTGCCGCCAGACTTTTTAAGCTGGCGCTGCCTTTTTCCAGCTGCAGGGCCAAGCGCTCTAGGGCAGCGGCAAAATGGCCGTGTTGCACCAAGCTCTGCGCAATGTCTTCATCCGCATCCACATCTAATTCTGCCTTGAGGCGTTTAAGCGCTGCGGCCGTAGGCTCGGCTTCGCCTGCAATATAGGCCCACCATTCGGCACGCCAATCCACAAAGGCGGTTACCCATTGGCGGGTGGCCTCCAGCCCTTGGTTGCGGAACAACCAATCCAATGCAGCGCCGGTTTCTGTGTGCTCGTCATGATGCTGCGCCAATAAAGACTGCCAGGCTTCCAGCCGCAATGAGCGGGTGTCCGGGTTGGGGCTGCAATCGCGCATGAAATGTGATGAAAGTGGTGCGTGACGCAGCAAGTTAAGGTACCAAGCATCTAAAGTAGACAGCGTCACGCTGGGACTGGCCAATAAATACTGTTCCAGCAAACCACGCGCGCGCGCCAACGTCCCGGTTGGGGTCAGACCCCCCCAGGGGT
>CAIVUX010000049.1 GCA_903909215.1 uncultured Ferrovum sp. | reverse complement strand
TTAGAACCGGGCATGATGGAAATGGTGGAAATGGCATTCTTAGGAAGCAGATCCCAATTCACCACATCACCAAAGGATTCATTGACGCGTACACCATCTACGAATACGGACAGCCCTTGCGGGGTACCCAATACTGGGGAAGCAGTAAAACCTCGAAAATTAACATCCATCTGAACGGGGGAGGATTGCGTGTCGCTAATACTGACACTGCCCATATTTTGATTCAGCATTTCACTAAAATCAGAAGCATGCTGTTCATCGATCTTTTTGGCACTAATGGTTTGAACGTTGCCAGGTATTTGCTGGAGCGGGGTTCCCAAACCAGGAATAGGCGTTGTACTGACCACCTCAATGCTGGGCAATTCCAGCACAGTGGCCGGGTTTGCCGCAATGGCCGTATGCGCCATTGCGGCAAGACACGCTATCAGAACCGATACTCTAGAGCATCCGGCTATTCTTTTAAGCATATTTTAAATCATCTACAAAAGATGGCTGAACACTTAAGCCTTTGGGTTAAACATATCGTGGACAATTCGATTGCGATTGGCTTTTAATTCTGCAAATGAAGGTTCGTTATTCATGGCACGTGTAATGGCCATCTTGGTTGCTTCATAATTGGTACGATACAAATCCTTCGTATCCAAGTTGGGGTCTTTGGCGCAACGGGGATCAAGCCAAATCAATGCGATGATACACAGATCGTTAATCTTGGATTCTGGTAGAACTCCCTCAATAACGCAATCCAATACCGCATCCGCCGTAGCCGACTGCACCACACCACCCAATAGATTAATGTCTGCGCTTTTCTTGAGGGTAACCTTAGGAACCATCATGGTAGCAGGCTTTACCATTTGATTAAGCGCGCGAATAGCAAACATCCGCGTGTGGCCAGCAGATTGGCCCATCATTTGAGCGAACGCTTGTCCTACAGGGCCATCGGTCTCGCCAATCAAAATTTCTGGCATAGCGTCTGTAAATTGACCCTCTTTAGCAAATACGGTGGCTTCACCAGCCCTAAAAACAATACGATCTGACATGTCTATACCCTCATTGGTTGTAAATCAACGGATAAGGATAAGGGGTAGGCGTCACTGGGTCAAGAAAGATGATGGCATACAATCTTAAAAGCACTTAGGCAGCGCTGAGTATTGACTCTTTCAACTCCAACTGAGCTGCGGCATCGCGTAAGGCGGAGCGTAACCCCTCCTCTACCACCGGATGATAGAAGGGCAATTGCAACATCGCATTAATGGAGGTCCCCAACTGGAGCGCCCATGACAATAGGTGCCCAATATGCTCGGCATCAGGGCCAATCATTTCGGCGCCTAGGAATTGTCCCGTGTAACGATGGGCGTAGACATGTAGCAGCCCTTTGTTGCGCAGCATCACTCGACTGCGACCTTGGTCCTCAAAGGATACCTTACCAATCACCGCTTGGTTTAAATCAAGATCGGCATAACGTTGACCGATGGTGGCAATTTGCGGGTCTGAGAATACAATGCCCAAAGCCGTGCGACGCAAACCAGAGATCACTTGCGGGTAGCGCGCGGCATTCTCACCTGCAATACGTCCCTCGTCGGCCGCCTCGTGCAACAGCGGAACATCTTGATTGGCATCCCCTGCGATAAAAATGGAGCTGTTGCCGCATTGCATGGTGTTGCGATCAAACACAGGCACGCCTTGAGGGGTTAATTGAAGCCCTAATGTTTCCAAACCCAAACCATGCACATTGGGCGTACGGCCTGTGGCGGCAATCACAAACTCCACATCAATCACATGGGCGTCACCCTGTGCATCCTGCCAACCTATCATCACCGATTCATCACGGTGCTTTGCGGTGATGTGGCGTGCATCCGCATGAAGCGGAAACTCGGCACAGAAAGTTTTAAGCGCGTAATCATGCAAGGCGGGGTCCGTGAGGGGGCCCACAGCACCGCCACGACCAAACATATGTACCGACGCACCCAATCGATGCAAGGCTTGCCCCAACTCAAGGCCAATGACACCGGGGCCAAAAACAGCCACCGATTTGGGCAAAGAGTCCCAAGAAAACACATCATCATTCACCACCACGCGCTTGCCCAAATCTTGCAACAGGGGTGGAATAGCAGGTGATGAACCGGTGGCAATAACCGCCTTCTCAAAAGTGATGCGAGTAGCGCCCGCCACTTCTAGGGTGTTAGGACCTGTAAAAACAGCGCTTCCCACCAATTTATCGGCTGCAGGAATGGAGTCCACACCCTCTAAAACAAACCCCACAAAACGATCGCGTTCACGTTTTACCCGTGCCATGACCGCATGGCCGTCCACGCTCACAACGCCCTCATGGCGAATACCAAACTCGGGCCAACGGGCCACACCATGTACCGCTTCTGCCGCTGCAATGAGCAACTTGCTGGGCATGCATCCCACGCGGGCACAGGTGGTGCCATGAGGGCCGCCCTCAATAATAAGTGCTGGGCGACCGGCGACCTTGAGCGCACGGTAGGCGGCTAAACCCGCCGTGCCTGCACCAATCACAACGTTTTCAATGACGATCTGTTTCATGGGGTTTTCTGCATGCCTCTATTAAGCTGCTTTGCTGTGATGGTTTTTAACCCAAGCTTCTAATTCATCCGCACCGCCCACATGCTCACCGTTAATAAACACTTGGGGAACGGTGCCGCTATTGGCAATGGCACCCAACACTTTGCTGCGCGTCTTGGCGGGTAAAGTAATTTCAGCGTATTTCAAACCTTGCTCTGTGAGCAGCGCCTTGGCACGTGCGCAATGAGGGCAACCTTCGCGCGTCAGTACAGCTACTTGATCAGGTTTCTTGGCGTTTGCATTGATAAAGTTCAGCATGGTGTCCGCATCAGACACTTCAAAGGGGTCGCCGTCTTTTTCTGGTTCGATGAATTGTTTTACCACCACACCATCTTTTACCAACATGGAATAACGCCATGAGCGTTTGCCAAAGCCCAGATTCAATTTATCCACAAGCATGCCCATGCCTTCGGTGAATTCACCGTTGCCGTCAGGAATTAAGGTAACGTTGCCGGACTCTTGGTCCTTGGCCCATTCGTTCATGACGAAGGTATCGTTCACGGACACACACAGAATGCTGTCCACACCGTTAGCGAAAAAGGCGGGAGCCAATTCGTTGTAACGGGGCAAGTGGGTGGATGAACAGGTGGGCGTAAAGGCACCGGGTAGTGAGAATACCGCCACTGTTTTGCCTTTAAACAATTCGTTGGTGGTGACGTCTTTCCAATCATCGTTCACACGGGTATGAAAGGTGACTTGAGGTACTGCAAGTCCTTCGTGATTCTTCAGCATGGTTAATCTCCTAATGTGGGTGGGTTCAACAGAACAATGGTCTGTGGATGGGATTACTTTAAGCGTTGCCATGTGATTAGTCTAATTGATTGTAATGTGATTTATGATAGACTATACCTATCACATGCAAGGAGTTATAACCCTATGAATATCAATGAGTTAAAATTTATAGTGGCCGTAGCACAGGAAAAAAACTTTCGCCGTGCCGCTGAATTATCCTATGTCAGCCAGCCTGCGCTCTCTACCGCCATTCAAAAGTTAGAGCATGAGCTCTCGGTGCAAATTTTTGAGCGCTCACGCACTGAGGTCAGCATTACCCCCATCGGCATGCAGATTGTGGAACAAGCCAAACGTGTCTTGGAAGAAATTGAACGCATTAAACAATTGGCTCAGCAGGTGCGAAACCCCTTAGAGGGACCGTTTCGTTTGGGCGCTATTTACACCGTAGGGCCTTATTTACTGCCGGACTTAATACCTTGCCTGCACACCGTAGCGCCTCACATGCCGCTGATCGTGGAAGAAAACACCACGGACCAACTGCAGGAGCAATTGCGCACAGGAGCCATTGATGCGGCCATTGTGGCCCTGCCCTTTGATGTGCCAGGAATTGAGACGCGCGCTCTATACACAGAAGAGTTTGAAGTGGTGATTCCCAAAGGTCATCGTTGGGCCAAGCGAAAATCCATAGGGGTGAATGAGCTTTGTGAGGAGCGCGTGTTGATTCTCACTTCTGTCCATTGTTTTACCACACAGGTATTGGAGAGCTGTCCTAAGCTAAGCGCGCGTGGAGACAGTGTTCAACAAGGCAATAGCTTGGAGACAATTCGCAATATGGTGGCCTCAGGTCTGGGGATTACTGTATTACCAGCCTCTGCCAACAGCGTTAAGTATCGCAGCCCATTGTTGAAAGTAATCCCCTTTCACGCACCGATACCGCTGCGTCATATTGGCCTGGCCTGGCGTAAACGATTTTCTCGCAGTGAGGCGTTAGATGCCATTCAGCATGCTGCCGCACAATTGGCACTACGGGGTATTAGCAGACCTACTGAATCGCCCCTAATTTATATATACCCATTATAACGACCGGGGGGGTAAATTGCCTAGAAACTATCAAAATCACCCTAAAATAGAGTATTTACTCCAAAGCTTAAAACCAAGAGGTAAGACCGCTAATACCGTATACCGTACTAAGCCCTTAGGCATGTTTTG
>CAIVUX010000048.1 GCA_903909215.1 uncultured Ferrovum sp. | reverse complement strand
GGGTCTGACCCCACATGATTAAAATTATTCTTATAGTCGTAATAAAAAAAAATTAGTATTGCTTATATTCACTGACCGTTATGATACTCATAAAGCGCACATTGAAAGCGTATTAGAATGCATTTATAACTTTGAGGAGAAACCCCATGCATCTGGGACGCAAAACCCTATCCAAGTTTCTGATTGAAAACGTCAGCGGCACTCAAGATGGCGCGTCATTAGCGGCCCTGCTGGTGGATGTGGCAGCGGCGGTAAAAGCCATTGCAGCCTTAAGCGGCAAGGGCGCCTTAGGCGGCCCCATGGGCAGCCTTGATACCATAAACGTACAAGGCGAAACCCAGAAGCCCTTGGACGTGCTCTCCAATAACGCCTTCATCAACACCTTTCAACAAGGCGGCTTGGTGGCAGGCGTAGCCTCTGAAGAATTGGACGACCCCTTCCCCATTAAACCTCCGCATAAGCGTGGCCCTTTCTTAGCGATTTTTGATCCGCTGGATGGCTCCTCCAATATCGACAGCAATGTCTCCGTGGGTTCCATATTTTCCATTCTGTTGGCCCCTGAAAAAGGCTTGCCCGAAACGGCCGATTACCTACAAGCCGGCACACGTCAAGTGGCGGCAGGTTACGCGCTGTACGGCCCTGCCACCATCATGGTGATTACGGTAGGCCATGGCACGCACGGCTTTACATTGGACCGTGAGGTGGGCAACTTCATCCTCACCAACCCCAATATGAGCATTCCGGAAGACACCAGTGAATTTGCCATCAATACCTCCAACGAGCGTTTCTGGGAAGACCCAGTGACGCGTTACGTGGAGGAATGCAAGGCGGGTAAAACAGGGGCGCGTGAGCGTGACTTCAACATGCGCTGGATTGCTTCCATGGTGGCCGAAGTGCATCGCATCATGATGCGCGGCGGTATCTTTATGTATCCGCGCGACACCAAAGACATGAGCAAGCCCGGACGATTGCGCCTCATGTACGAAGCCAACCCCATGGGTTTTGTGGTGGAGCAAGCAGGTGGCAAGGCCTCCACAGGACGGCAGCGCATTATGGACATTGAACCCGATCAGATTCACCAACGCGTGCCCGTCATTTTAGGCTCTAAAAACGAAGTGGATCGCCTGGTGCATTACCACGAAGAATATGACGCCGGTACTGACAAACCCTACGAATCGCCTCTGTTTAATGAGCGCGGCCTGTACCGTTCCTAATATTATTATTTAAGCGAGGTTCTAGAGTATGTCACGCAAACATCCCATTATCGCGGTGACCGGTTCGTCTGGTGCGGGCACCACCACCGTCATGAACAGCTTCAAACATATTTTCAGGCGTGAGGCCATCAATGCCCAAGTGATTGAAGGGGATTCCTTTCACCGCTATGACCGCATGGCCATGCGCGCGGAAATGAAAGCGCAGGAAGATAAAGGCAATATGAACTTCAGTCACTTCGGTCCTGGGGCCAACTTGCTGGAAGAACTGGAAGGGTTGTTTAAATCATACGGTGCTACAGGTACTGGTAAGGTGCGCCGCTATTTACATGACGCCGGTGAGGCTGCCCCCTACAAACAAGAACCGGGCACTTTTATTCCTTGGGAAGAAATCCCCAAAGACACGGACCTCATGTTCTACGAAGGCCTGCATGGCGGTTACGCAGACGACAAGGTGGATGTGAGTGCGCAAGTGGACTTGTTGGTGGGTGTGGTGCCCATTATTAATTTGGAATGGGTTCAGAAATTACACCGCGATCAAAAGTTGCGCGGCTATTCGCAAGAAGCGGTCACCGACACTATTCTGCGCCGCATGCCCGATTACGTGGGCCATATCTGCCCACAATTTTCACGCACCCATGTGAATTTTCAGCGCGTGCCCACAGTGGATACCTCTAACCCTTTTGTGGCCAAGGATATTCCCTCACCCGACGAGAGTATGGTGGTGATTCGCTTCTCCAACCCCAAGGGCATCGACTTTCAATATTTATTGGGCATGCTGCACGATTCATGGATGACACGCCCCAACACCTTGGTAATTCCAGGTGGCAAAATGGGTTTGGCCATGCAACTGATTTTCACCCCCATGATTTTGAAGCTCATGGATATTAAACGGAAGTCCTTCTAAATAATGCGCATGCCCATACTGATTTTATTTGATCTTGATGGCACCTTAGTGGATACGGCCACGGAAATTGCCGCGGCCGTGAACCGCACCTTACAAGAAGAGAGATTGCCCGTCTGTTCGCAACCCAGTATTACCAATTGGATTGGCAAAGGAACCGCTTGGCTGTTCGGCAATGCCTTGCAAGAAGTGACCGGAGACGCCGCCATTCGCACCAGTGACTTATATGCGCGGTCGTACCCTCGCTTCTTAGACAACTACGCCGAGGGCACTGGCCAACTCAGCACACTCTACCCCCATACACGCGAAGCCCTGCGCCAACTGGCGGCAGCGGGTGTGCGCTTAGGCGTGGTCACCAACAAAGAGCGCAGCTTAACCTTGCGGTTACTGGACGCGCATCACCTCACCGACGCATTTGAAATACTGGTGGCCGGTGGCGATACCGCACAGGGCAAACCCAGCCCCGACCCGCTTTTTTTGGCCTTACAAAAGGCCGGCGTGAACGCTGATGACTGCTTATTCGTAGGAGATTCGCAAAACGATGTGGAAGCAGCACGCAACGCAGGAATTAAGGTATGGGCTTTCAACCACGGTTACAATCATGGTGAACCCATTGCCCTGGCCCACCCAGACGCAGTGATAGAGGGCTTTACCGAATTGTTAGAACGCTTAGACTCACCCCAAGCGCGCTCAGCTTAACTCATTACACTAAAAACAGAGGAAACATCATGGCTCTCATCTCAATGCGTCAATTGTTGGACCACGCGGCTGAACATGCTTACGGTTTACCCGCTTTTAATGTGAATAACCTAGAGCAGGTTAAAGCCATTATGGAAGCAGCCGATGAAACCAATAGTCCTGTGATCATGCAAGGTTCTGCCGGGGCACGCAAATACGCCGGTGAAGCGTTTCTGCGTCATCTGATTGCCGCCGCTGTTGAGGCCTATCCTCACATTCCCGTGGTGATGCACCAAGATCATGGTGCCTCGCCTGCGGTGTGCATCAATGCCATTCGCAGCGGATTCTCTAGCGTGATGATGGATGGCTCTTTAAAAGAAGACGCCAAGACCCCCTCCTCTTTTGATTACAACGTGGATGTGACGCGCCGCGTGACGGAAATGTCTCATGCCGTAGGTGTTTCCGTAGAGGGTGAATTGGGCTGCTTGGGCTCGCTGGAAAGCGGCATGGGCGAAAAGGAAGACGGTCATGGTGCGGAAGGCGTTCTGACCCACGATCAACTGCTCACCGACCCTGAAGAAGCCGCGCAGTTTGTGCGTTTAACCCATGTGGATGCCTTGGCCATTGCCATTGGCACCAGCCACGGCGCTTACAAATTTACCCGCCCGCCCACTGGTGATACGTTGGCCATTGGCCGCATTAAAGAAATTCATGCACGCATTCCCAATACTCACTTGGTGATGCATGGTTCCTCTTCCGTGCCGCAAGAGTGGCTTAAAATCATTAACGAATTTGGCGGCAACATGGGCGTGACCTATGGCGTACCCGTAGAAGAAATCGTGGAGGGCATTAAGCATGGTGTACGCAAAATTAATATCGATACCGATTTGCGCATGGCCTCCAGCGGTGCGGTGCGTCGCTATTTGGCACAAAACCCCAAGGACTTTGACCCACGCAAATTTTTAAGCGCTGCCACCCTTGCCATGAAAGAGATTTGCAAAGCCCGCTACGAAGCGTTTGGTTGCGCCGGACAGGCAGGCAAGATTACCCCGCTGTCTCTGGAAGCCATGTCGCACCGCTACGCCAAGGGTGAATTAACCCCTCAAGTTAAGTAAACCTATTTTATTTATTTAAGAGAATTTAAATCATGACTCAGGCAGCCTCTGGCGTTCCCTATTCCACTATGGCCAACGCCATCCGCGCACTGTCCATGGACGCTGTGCAACAGGCCAACTCCGGCCACCCCGGTGCCCCCATGGGCATGGCCGAAATGGCTGTGGCTCTTTGGAGCTTGAATCTTAAACATAACCCCAGCAACCCCCAATGGGCGGATCGCGATCGTTTCGTGCTGTCCAACGGCCACGCCTCCATGCTGATTTATTCCTTGCTGCATTTAACGGGCTATCAACTACCCATCGAGGAACTTAAAAATTTCCGTCAGCTGCACAGCA
This sequence comes from uncultured Ferrovum sp., assembly GCA_903909215.1. Lineage (GTDB taxonomy): Bacteria > Pseudomonadota > Gammaproteobacteria > Burkholderiales > Ferrovaceae > CAIVUX01. Next base: position 380 of record CAIVUX010000048.1, on the reverse strand, counting down.
AAACACCGGGGCATCCTGAATACGGCCTAACTCCAGGGGTTGAAACCACCACCGGCCCCTTGGGGCAAGGCGTTACCAATGCCGTGGGCATGGCCTTAGCCGAGCGCATGATGGGTGAACAGTTCAATAAACCCGGCCACACCATCGTGAACCATTTCACCTACACCTTCATGGGTGATGGCTGCCTCATGGAAGGCATTAGCCACGAAGCCTGTGCCTTGGCCGGCACTTTGGGGCTTAACAAACTCATCGCCTTCTGGGATGACAATGGCATCTCCATTGATGGCCATGTGGAACCCTGGTTTTCCGACGACACCCCCATGCGCTTTGAAGCCTATGGCTGGCAAGTGATTCGCCATGTGGATGGTCATGATGTGGCC
>CAIVUX010000047.1 GCA_903909215.1 uncultured Ferrovum sp. | reverse complement strand
GGGGGTCTGGCCCCAACGTTAACCCCACGCTCCACCGCGTTCCAATAGGCGGTATAATGATGCCTCACCTCGTAACAAAATCATAACAACACCATGCAAATCGGCCCCTACCGTCTTAAAAACAACCTGATGGTAGCCCCTATGGCGGGAGTAACCGATCGTCCCTTTAGGCAATTGTGCAAAGCCTTGGGCGCGGGCATGGCTGTGTCCGAAATGGTATCCTCCAATTCATTGTTATGGGGTTCGGAAAAAACCTTGCGTCGCGCCAATCACGAGGGCGAAGTAGAGCCGCGCTCGGTACAGATCGCCGGAGCCGATCCTGTGATGATGGCGCAGGCCGCGCGTTACAACGTGGATCATGGCGCGCAGATTATCGACATCAACATGGGTTGTCCCGCTAAAAAAGTATGTAATGTGATGGCGGGTTCTGCCTTGTTGCAAAACGAACCCTTGGTGCAGCGCATTGTGGAAGCGGTGGTCGCCGCCGTGGATGTGCCCGTTACCCTTAAAATTAGAACCGGCTGGGACAAATCCAATCGCAATGCCATTAACGTGGCACGCATCGCAGAAGCTGCCGGCATTCAATCCTTAGCGGTTCACGGCCGTACGCGCGCCTGTGGCTACACGGGCGATGCCGAATACGACACCATCGCCGCGGTTAAAGATGCCGTGCGCATTCCTGTGGTGGCCAATGGCGACATTACCTCGCCTGAAAAAGCCAAACAGGTATTGCAGCTGACCCAAGCCGACGGCCTGATGATTGGCCGCGCTGCACAAGGACGCCCGTGGATTTTTAGGGAAATAGACCATTACCTTAAAACCGGCACCCATCTACCCGCTCCCGAAGTAACAGAAATTCATGCGGTCATGAGCCATCACCTGGAAGACCTTTACAGTTTTTATGGCATCGAGACGGGCCTGCGCATCGCGCGCAAGCACATCAGCTGGTACACGCGTGGTTTGCCCGGTTCCGCCGCTTTCCGTCACGCCATGAACCAATTGCAAGACGTAGAAGATCAGCGCTTTGCCGTACATGAATTTTTTAATCAACAAGAAGCACGGGGATTGCGTCTGCAATACGAAGTGGATGCAGCACCCAATACCGAGGCCATTGCCGCATGAGTGCAAAAGAAAGCGATCTGGCGAACTGCGTACGTCGTCTGGTCACCGAGTATTTCAAAAACCTGGACGGTGAAAAATCTGCACCGGTGTATGACATGGTGGTGGCCTGCGTAGAAAAACCATTGCTGGAAGTGGTGCTGACCCACGCCGGCGGTAACCAAACCCTAGCCGCCCAGGTGCTGGGCATTAACCGCAACACGCTGCGTAAAAAAATGCAGCAATACGGAGTGAAATGACGCGTTAACCCGCGCTACAGCCCATCATGACCATTCAACGTGCGCTCATTAGTGTTTCTAACAAGCAAGGGGCCGTAGAGCTGGCCCACGCTCTACAAAAACTTAAAATAGAAATTCTTTCCACTGGCGGCACCGCACGCTTGCTGCGTGATGCGGGAATCCCCGTGATTGAAGTGTCCAACTTTACAGGCTTCCCGGAAATGTTGGATGGTCGGGTAAAAACCCTGCACCCCAAAATTCACGGCGGCATTTTGGGGCGGCGCGATGTGCGCAGCCACCAAGAGGCCATGACCGCGCACGGCATTCAGCCCATCGACTTGGTGGTGGTGAATCTGTATCCCTTCCGCGAAACCATTGCCAATCCCGATTGCACCTTGGAAGACGCCATCGAGAACATTGATATTGGCGGCCCTGCCATGGTGCGCTCCAGCGCCAAGAACCACCGCCATGTGGCGGTGCTGACTGACCCCGATGATTACCAACCGGCGTTGGCTGAAATGCGTAAAAACAAAGGCAGCTTGTCGGATGAAACGCGTTTTCGTTTGGCGGTGAAAGCCTTCTCGCATACCGCAGAATATGATGGTGCTATTGCCAATTATTTATCCGGCATCGAAGCCGGCCAACATTACGACGGTTACCCTGAGCGCCTGCACCTCACCTTCACCAAACACCAAGCCATGCGCTATGGCGAAAACCCCCATCAGTCCGCTGCGTTTTATCGTGAAGGGCGCATGGGTGAGGGCGTTTTGTCGAACTACGTGCAATTGCAGGGCAAAGAGCTTTCTTACAACAACGTGGGCGACAGTGATGCCGCGTGGGATTGCGTGCGCACCTTAAGCGATGGCGCCTGTGTGATTGTGAAGCATGCCAACCCGTGCGGTGTGGCCTTGGGCGCCACGCCTTTGAAAGCCTATGAAGGGGCTTACGCCACGGACACTACCTCGGCTTTTGGCGGCATCATCGCCTTTAATCGCAAAGTGGATGCGGCGGTGGTGAAGGCGTTGCTCAATCAATTTGTAGAAGTGCTGTTGGCGCCGGACTACACCGCTGAAGCGCTCACGCTGCTTAAAACAAAAGTCAATATTCGGGTGCTGAAGTTGCCGCTCGGTGTTGGGTATAACGGCTGGGACATGAAGCGTGTAGGCGGCGGTCTCTTGGTGCAAACACCGGATACTGTCACGTTGAATGAAGATACTTTAAAAGTGGTTACACAAAAATCACCTACCGCGCAACAGATGGCGGATTTGCGCTTCGCTTTTCATGTGGCCAAGTATGTAAAGTCCAATGCCATTGTGTTTTGCTCCAACGGGCGTACTGTGGGTATTGGCGCCGGACAAATGAGCCGCGTGGACAGTACGCGCATTGCCAGTCGCAAAGCGCAAGACGCCGGCCTCTCTCTAAAAGGGTGCGTAGCGGCATCGGATGCGTTCTTTCCCTTCCGCGATGGTTTAGATGTGATTGCTGAAGCGGGCATCAGCGCCATTATTCAACCCGGTGGCAGCATGAAAGACAATGAAGTGATTGCCGCAGCGGACGAACACGGCATGGCCATGGTGCTCACCGGCTTGCGCCACTTTAGGCATTAATGTTGTCATGAAAGCCATGGTGATTGGCTCGGGAGGTCGCGAACATGCGCTGGCCTGGCGCTTGGCGCAATCGCCACGCGTATCGCGCGTGTATGTGGCGCCGGGTAATGCCGGCACGGCTCAAGAGGAAGGCCTCTACAACGTGGCGCTTAATAGCGTTGATGAGTGGTTGCGCTTCGCCCAACAAGAACCCATTGATCTCACCGTAGTCGGCCCCGAAGCGCCCTTAGCCGCCGGCGTGGTGGATGCGTTTCGTGCCGCGGGTTTAAAAATATTGGGCCCCACGCGCGCTGCCGCTGAACTGGAAGGATCGAAAGATTTCGCCAAGCGCTTTATGGAACGCCATCACATTCCCACTGCCGCATTCCGCACCTGCGATGATGCCGCATCAGCCCATAACTATATTGATGAAATGGGCGCCCCCATTGTGATTAAGGCGGATGGCCTGGCCGCTGGCAAAGGCGTGGTGGTGGCCATGACGCTAACGGAGGCCCATGAGGCGGTGGAGCGCATCATGAGTGGTGCCTTAGGCGCCGCCGGACATCGCGTGGTGATAGAAGAATTTTTAGTGGGCGAAGAGGCCAGTTTTATTGTCATGGCCGATGGCAACCATGTGTTGGCCCTGGCCACCAGTCAAGATCACAAGCGCTTACTCGACGGTGATGTGGGGCCTAATACCGGCGGCATGGGCGCTTATTCCCCAGCACCGGTGGTGACGCCCACGGTTCATGCGCGCGCCATGCGCGAAATTATTCTGCCCACCATAGCGGGGATGAAAGCAGAGGGGCGCCCTTATACTGGGTTTTTATACGCGGGTTTGATGATCAGTCCGGAAGGCGCTGTGAAGGCGTTAGAATTTAACGCGCGCTTAGGCGATCCTGAAACACAACCCATCATGATGCGCCTTAAAAGCGATTTGCTCACACTCTTTGAGCAGGCAGTTGACGGACAGCTAGACCAAGCAGAAGCGCAGTGGGATCGACGCAGTGCCGTGGGTGTGGTGTTGGCCGCAGAAGGTTATCCGCAAACCCCGCGCACGGGGGATGCCATCACCGGCTTGGGTTCGGACGATGCCGAGACTCATGTGTTTCACGCCGGTACAGTATTGGAAAACGATGCCGTGCTCACCCAGGGTGGGCGCGTATTGTGCGTCACAGCTTTGGGCGATACCTTGCGCATCGCGCGCCAAAAAGCCTACACCCGCGTAGAAGCCATTCAGTTTGACGGCATGTACTATCGCAAAGATATTGGTTGGCGCGCATTGAAATAGGGGTCAGACCCCCCTAGGGGTCAGACCCCAAGCGAGGTCTGACCCCTGGGGGGGTCTGACCCCTATCGGTCACTTGCGAATAATCGCTTCACTCACCACATCGATAATTTTTGAAGGACGTGCGCGCGGCACCACGCGCCCGGGCAGTACGCGTACCTGCCCGCCAAATTGACGCAAGCATTCCCGAGTGGTTTTAACAGGACGCTGCCCAGCACGGTTGGCGCTGGTGGATACCAAGGCCATGCGCAGAGCACGGCATAAATGAACCGCATCCGCATGCCGATCCATCCGCAAGGCCATGCGCCGTGGCAGGCCGCCTCCCGTGAGCAGGGGCCAAGCGCGACGACCAGCGGGCAGCAACCAGGTGCACGCCGCTTCATCAGAAGCCACCCGAGCGCTCTGCGATTCCGTGAGCGGTGCGTGAAAGGGTTGCAGTCGCGGCCAACGATCGCCAATTACAATCAAGCCTTTATGAGCCGGACGACGTTTGAGGCGCAATAGGCGGCGTAACCCCCTTGCGCTGCGCGGGTCACAACCCAAACCGAATACGGCTCGGGTGGCATAGGCCACCAAGCCGCCACGGCTTAAATGGGCGCGCAGGGCGCGTGGATGGGGGGTTAAGCGTTTCATGGTGCTGTCAGTGTATCGCACCCAAGGGCATTGCCGCCGCAAGCACTCACCCCGTATAGTAGCGTTGCATATTATTAGGAAACCCAGTCCCATGGATGTGGCCGTTATTAAAGACTATTTGTTGGAATTGCAGAACACCATTGTGGCGCGCCTGGAGGCCCTCGATGGCCACACCTTTCGTCGCGACAGTTGGCAGCGCCCCGCCGGTGGCGGCGGCATTAGCGCATTGGTGGAAGAAGGGGGTCTGTTTGAGCGCGGCGGTGTTAATTTTTCCCACGTGATGGGGGAGGGCCTGCCGCCGTCGGCATCCGCCCATCGCCCGGAATTGGCCGGGCGTCGCTATGAAGCGTTGGGTGTGTCCTTGGTGCTGCACCCGCGCAACCCCTACGCGCCCACGGTGCACATGAACATTCGCTTCTTCGCCGCCTTTGATGACCAATCCGATCCGGTGTGGTGGTTTGGTGGTGGCATGGACTTAACGCCCTATTATGGCTTTGAAGAAGATGCCGTGCATTTTCACAACACCTGCAAAGCAGCGCTTAACCCTTTTGGCGAACAACATTTCCCACGCTTTAAAAAATGGTGTGATGAGTATTTTTATTTAAAACATCGTCAGGAGCCGCGCGGTGTGGGCGGCATTTTCTTCGATGACTTTAATTCACTTCCCTTCACAGAGGCCATGGCCCTGTGGAAAAGCGTGGGCGATCATTTCCTGCCGGCCTACGTGCCCATTGTGGAGCGCCGCAACGCCACCCCTTATGGAGAACGCGAGCGCGACTTTCAGGCCTATCGGCGCGGTCGTTATGTGGAATTTAATTTGGTCTATGACCGCGGCACTTTGTTTGGACTGCAATCCGGTGGACGCACGGAATCCATTTTAATGTCCATGCCGCCCATCGTGCGCTGGCGCTACGATTGGAAACCGGAAGCGGGCAGCGTGGAAGATGCGTTGCTAAAAAAATTCCTCATCGGGCGGGACTGGGTGTAAAAATTCATGGAAACTTTTCTCCAGCAACTGGTGAACGGTCTCACCTTGGGCAGCATCTACGCGTTGGTGGCCTTGGGCTACACCATGGTGTACGGCATTTTGGAGCTGATTAATTTTGCTCACGGTGAAGTGGTGATGGTGGGTGCGTTGGTGGCGCTCTCCGTTATTGGCGCGCTGTCGCACTTAGGGCTTCCCGGACCCGTGGTGTTGTTGTTGGGCTTAACCGTGGCGGCGCCTGTATGTATGGCCTTGGGGTTTGTCATTGAGCGCGTGGCCTATCGGCCGCTGCGCCGCGCACCAAAGCTGGCGCCTCTCATTACCGCCATTGGCTTATCCATCAGTCTGCAGCAAATCGCCGCCCTCATCTGGGGGCGCAATTACATTTCTTTTCCCGCCGTGCTGAGCATTGACAGTTACAACTTAGGCGGTGTCATCATCACATCCCTTCAACTCACCATCATGGGGCTGGCAGCACTCATCATGGCGGGTCTTTTGATGTTGGTGCAAAAAACGTCTCTTGGGCGGGCCATGCGCGCCACGGCGCAAAACCCTGCGGTGGCGCAATTAATGGGCGTGAATACGGATCAAATTATTTCGTTCACCTTCGTGATCGGATCAGCATTAGCGGCAGTGGCGGGTGTGATGGTGGCGGCCTATTACAGCGTGGGCAATTACACCATGGGTTTTATGTTGGGACTCAAGGCGTTTACTGCGGCGGTGTTGGGCGGCATTGGCCATTTAAAAGGCGCCATGTTGGGCGGCTTGCTGCTGGGCGTAGTGGAAGCCTTGGCCGCAGGTTATATGGGAGATTTTACCGGTGGCGTATTCGGCAGTAACTATAAAGATGTGTTCGCCTTTTTGGTGTTGATTGCGGTGCTGGTGTTTCACCCCAATGGATTGCTGGGCAGCCGCGCGCGAGAAAAAGTATGAAGCGCCTCCTGTGGGCAGCTGCGGCCCTGACTCTACTGGCATTGCCACTGTTCACCGACGCCACATTGGGCCACGGCTGGGTGCGTATTTTAGATTTCGCGCTGCTCTATGTGTTGCTGGCCTTGGGGCTTAACATCGTGGTGGGCTATGCGGGCTTACTGGATTTGGGTTACGTGGCCTTCTTCGCCGTGGGGGCCTATTGTTACGCGCTGCTCTCCTCTCCGCAATTTAATCTGCATTGGCCCCTGTGGGTGTTGCTGCCTTTGGGTGCCATGGTGGCGGCCTGTTTTGGTGTGCTGCTGGGCACGCCCACGCTGCGCCTGCGCGGGGACTACTTGGCCATTGTCACCTTGGGGTTTGGCGAGATCATTCGCATCTTTTTAAATAACTTGGGCGCGCCCGTTAACATCACCAATGGCCCGCAAGGGGTTAGCGGTATCGACAGCTTAAGTGTGGGCTCATACAACTTAGGCCAAACCCATGGCTGGGGATTCTTTGAATTTGTGCCCGTGGTAAACGCCTATTATTTATTTTTAATCGGGGTGTTGCTGGCCATTGTTTTTTCTCATCGCTTAGAGCGCTCACGCATCGGGCGCGCCTGGGCCGCTATTCGGGAAGATGAAATCGCGGCGGCCAGTATGGGGATCAACACGCGCAATTTAAAATTATTGGCCTTCGCTATGGGGGCTTCCATGGGTGGTCTGTCGGGGGGGTTGTTTGCAGGCTTTCAAGGTTTTGTCAGCCCCGAGAGCTTTACCCTCATGGAGTCCGTCATGATTTTATGTATGGTGGTATTGGGCGGCATGGGTAATATTGCCGGTGTGGTGCTGGGGGCGGTGCTGCTCAGCGTGTTGCCCGAAGCCTTGCGTGCCGCCGGACCCTTGCAACAAGAATGGTTGGGGCGCGTGGTGTTAGACCCCTCCAACTTACGCTTACTGATGTTTGGCTGTGCCTTGGTGCTGATGATGCTGCTACGCCCAGAAGGGCTATTGCCGGCACGCGCACGGCAGCGGGAGCTGCACGGTGAGTAGCGTCGTCAAACCCTTGCTGCAGGCCTTCGACATTCACAAAAGTTTTGGTGGATTAAAAGCCTTGGGCGGCGTATCGCTGAGCCTAGAGCAAGCCTCCATTACCGGTTTGATTGGCCCCAATGGCGCGGGCAAAACCACTTTCTTTAATGTGCTCACCGGCATTTATAAGCCGGATGCGGGGCATACCGAATTTAGGGGTCAGACCCTCCCAGCGGGGCTCCCTCATTTGGTCGCTGCACGCGGCATTGCGCGCACCTTTCAAAACATTCGCTTGTTTGCCAACATGACGGTGTTAGAAAACGTCATGGTGGGGCGCCATGTGCGCACATCCGCGGGCGTGTTGGGCGCTATATTTAAAACAGCGGCCACGCGGCGTGAAGAAATGGCTATTCGCGCCCGTGCCCATGAATTATTAAAGTACGTGGGCATTGATGCGCGCAGTCATCACGTGGCGGGCACCTTGTCCTATGGCGATCAACGTCGTTTGGAAATTGCCCGCGCCTTGGCCACTGATCCATTTTTACTGGCCTTAGATGAGCCCGCTGCGGGGATGAATGCCAGTGAGCGCGCACAACTGGGCGAACTCATTCTGCGCATCCGCGAGGACGGTAGAGCGATACTGCTCATTGAACATGATGTGAAATGGATTATGAGGTTGTGCGATTTCGTCACGGTGTTGGATTACGGACTTTGTATTGCCGAGGGTTCGCCTCTTGAAGTGCAAAATGACCCGCGCGTGATTGAAGCCTACCTGGGCGTGGGGGCGGCATGAGCGGTTTGATGATTCGCAATGTGTCGGTGCATTACGGCGGCATCGCGGCGGTGCAGGATGTGAGTTTGGAGGTAAGCCCCGGAGAGCGGGTCTGTGTGATCGGCGCCAACGGAGCGGGTAAGAGCAGTATGCTCAAAGCCATTGCGGGACTGGTCCCATCTTCAGGCACCATTGAGTTTTCTGGAAACGCACTTAACGCAATACCCTCTTGGACGCGTGTGGGTCAGGGCTTATGTTTGGTGCCCGAAGGGCGTGGTGTGTTTGCGCGTTTAACGGTGGCCGAGAATTTGCAAATGGGGTCGTACCATCGGCGTGCTGCCGCATCAGAACTGGATGATGTATACGACCACTTCCCCCGACTGTTTGAGCGGCGCACGCAGCCTGCTGGCACGCTCTCTGGTGGCGAGCAGCAAATGCTGGCCATAGGTCGCGCCCTCATGGCCAAACCAAAATTACTCATGTTGGATGAACCCAGCATGGGGCTGGCGCCTTTGATGGTGGAAAAAATCTTTGCAGTGATTGGGGATATTGCCAAAAGTGGCGTGACGCTTTTATTGGTGGAGCAGAATGCGCGTTTGGCGCTGGGTTTATGCGATCGGGCTTACGTGATGGAGACGGGGCGCGTGGTGCTCACCGATAGTGCTGCCCATTGCCTGAGCAACCCGTTGGTGCGCAGCGCCTACTTGGGCGATTGAGGCGATTGAAGGCTCGACTGAGGGGTCAGACCCCTAAGGGGGTCTGACCCCTCAGTCGAGACCCCTTAGTCGCTTACTTCACCGGCACCTTCTGGCCTTTTTGCCATTGGTAGAGTGTCACCAAACCGCCTTTTAAATCGCCATTGTCATCAAAGGCAATGGTGGCGGTAACTCCGGGGTAACTGATGTGCGCTAATGTCGATTGATATTTCACCGGGTCGGCGGAGTCGGCGGCCCGCATGGCCGCGATCATCACCCCCACCGCGTCGTAGGCATAGGGTGCGTAATCTTGGATGTCGCCGTATTGGGCATTGAAGCGTTGTTTAAAGTCCGCGCCTTTGGGCATGAGCTCCAGCGGTACACCGGGCAAGCTGCAATAGCTGCCCTCAGCAGCATCCCCGGCTAATTGGGCAAACTCATGAGAGCAACTGCCATCACCCGTTAAAAAACGCGCGTTTATTTTTAATGTTTTAATTTGCCTTACCATGGGGGCGCTTTGTGCATCCATGCCACCATAAAAAATGAGGTCGGCGTTTTTGGATTTGACGCGCGTCAGAATAGCCAAGAAGTCTGTGCCATGATCATCGGTGTGTTCGCGCGCCACCACAGCAGCACCGGAAGCCTTCACCGCTTTTTCAAACTCATCGGCCAAGCCTTGCCCGTAGGCGGTGGCGTCATCAATAATGGCCACAGATTTGGCTTTTAATGCGTCCGTGGCAAATTGTGCCAACACATGCCCCTGCTGTTCGTCATTGGCCATAACACGGAAAGCCGTCTTAAATCCTTGGTGGGTATATTTGGGGCTGGTGGCGGAGGGCGAAATTTGCACAATCCCCGCCTCGGAATACACGCGCGACGCGGGAATGCTGGTGCCTGAATTTAAATGACCCACCACGCCGTTGACTTTGGCATCGGCAAACTTTTGCGCCACGATGGTACCGGTTTTGGGATCTGCGGCGTCATCCTCACTCATCAATTCAAAGTGCGCTTTCTTGCCACCAATCACAATGTTTTGCGTGTTGGCATCATCCACCGCCAAGCGTGCACCACTTTCGTTGTCTTTGCCCAAGTGCGCTTGCGATCCGGTGAGGGGTGCTGCAGAGCCAATCTTGATGGTGATGCTGTCGTTAGAGCCGCTGACGGAGGGTGATTTTCCACATCCTGTCAGTAAGAGGGGTGAAACCATAAGGATGAACAAGGATTTTTTGTAAAAACGAAACAAGCTTGGTTTCAATGGTTCATCCCCATGGTAAGTTTAGACAAAGTTTAGTGTGACAATACCCACTTTACGATGGTATGTAAATCGGCATCCGCCACTTTTGGGTTGGCGGGCATGGGCATGTTGCCCCACACGCCTGCACCACCGGCTTTTACCTTGGCTACCAGCTTATCTTCGGCATCGGCTTGGTCTTTGTACTTGGCAGCCACATCTTTATAGGCGGGTCCGATAATTTTTTTATCCACCGAATGGCAGGCCAGACAACCGCTTTTTCCGGCCAGCGCTTGACCTGCATCATCGGCTAGGGCGCCACCTGCCAGCAGTAGGCCGGCGCTTAATACTGCAACTTTCAAAGTGCTCATAAACAGCTCTCCTTAATTTAGATTAATAAACGGGGGGTCAGACCCCGCTTGCGAACTGTTGCTGCGGTCTCCAGGACTCGAATGGGGTCTGACCCCACTTTTAGATTCGTTCCTATTTTTAAGCAGTTATGATAGCCGATTTACCGGCGCGCCTCCACATACACACCCCCAATATCACCATGGGCAAACTTAACCACTGACCCATACTGAGTCCAAAAGTGAGCAACCCCAAAAAATCATCGGGCTCGCGCGTAAACTCCACAAGAAAACGCATGGTGCCGTAGCCCATTAAAAACAATGCAGACATAGCGCCCACAGGATGTTGTTTGCGACTAAACCACAGCAACAGTGCACCCAGCACCACGCCTTCTAGCAGCGCTTCGTATAATTGCGAGGGATGACGGGGCAGGGCATCGATGTGAGGGAATATCATGGCCCACGGCACATCCGTTACGCGTCCGGGCAATTCACCGTTGATGAAATTGCCGATGCGCCCAAAGCCCAAACCAAAGGGCACCAAGGGCGCCACAAAATCCGTCACCGCCATCCAATGCCGTTGATGGCGGCGTGCAAACAACCAGCCGCCCAACACCACGCCTAAGAAACCCCCATGAAAAGACATGCCCCCTTGCCACACGGCCAAAATATCCAAGGGGTGTTCAAAATAGTAAAGCGGTTTGTAGAACAATACGTAACCTAAGCGGCCACCCAGAATAACGCCCAGCACCACATAAGTTAAGAAGTTGTCCGCTTCTTCTACGGTCCAATTCAACCAAGGTTGGGTGCGAATGCGCCAGCGCGCCACCCAAGATCCCGCCAAAAACCCCGCCAAATACATCAACCCATACCAGCGCACAGCCACAGGCCCCAAATGTAGGGCCACGGGGTCAAAATCGGGATGGATCAGCATGGGGGTTAAACCTTGGGTTAAAATGGAGGATTATACCGACCCCTTATTGCAGGAGTGCCTTATGGCCGACAATATTCGCAGCAAAACCATTACCGCCGGCCCTCAGCGCTCGCCCAACCGCGCCATGTTGCGCGCCGTGGGCTTCACCGATAAGGACTTTAATAAGCCCATCGTGGGCATAGCCAATGGTCATAGCACCATCACGCCGTGTAACGCGGGCTTGGGCGAATTGGCCGCACGGGCTGAGGCGGCATTAAAAGCTGCGGGCGCCATGCCGCAGATCTTTGGTACACCTACGGTGTCCGACGGCATTTCCATGGGCACCTTGGGCATGAAATTTTCTCTGGTGTCGCGCGAAGTGATCGCCGACTGCATCGAAACGGCCACCAGTGCGCAGAGCATGGATGGGGTGTTGGTGGTGGGTGGCTGCGACAAAAATATGCCCGGCGGCATGATCGCCATTGCACGCATGAATATTCCCGCCATCTACGTGTATGGCGGCACTATTAAGCCCGGTCATTATCACGATAAAGATCTTACCGTGGTGAGCGTGTTTGAAGCGGTGGGACAATATTCCGCGGGCAATTTATCTGATCAAGATTTTATAGAAATCGAAAAGCACGCCTGCCCCGGCAAGGGTTCATGCGGCGGCATGTTTACCGCCAACACTATGTCTGCAGCCATTGAGGTGATGGGTATGGCGCTGCCGTACTCATCGACGCAGGCTGCGGAAGATGAAGAGAAGGCGGTGAGCGCGGAGGAGAGTGCGCGCACCTTGGTAGCAGCCATTCACAATCAATTGCTGCCGCGCCAAATCATGACGCGCAAAGCGTTTGAAAACGCCATTGCCGTGACCATGGCCGTGGGCGGCTCCACCAACGCCGTGCTGCACTTACTGGCCATGGCCCACGCTGCTGAAGTTCATTTGCGGATTGAAGACTTTGAAGAGATTCGCGGCCGCGTGCCGGTGCTGTGCGATTTAAAACCCTCCGGCCAATATGTGGCCACGGACTTGCATCGTGTGGGCGGCATTCCGCAAGTGATGAAGATGCTGTTGGCGCGCGGCTTACTGCACGGCGACTGCATGACCATTACCGGCAAAACCGTAGAAGAAAATTTAAAACACGTGCCGATTATGCCCCCTGCTGATCAAGATGTGATTCGGCATTGGGACAACCCCCTCTACGCACAAGGCCACTTGGCCATTTTGAAAGGCAACCTCGCCACAGAGGGTGCGGTGGCCAAGATCAGCGGCGTGAAGAATCCTAAAATTACCGGCCCCGCACGCGTCTTTGAATCGGAAGAAGAGGCCATGGCCAGCATTATGGGTGGCCACATTAAGGCGGGTGACATCTTGGTGATTCGCTCGGAAGGCCCCAAAGGGGGCCCTGGCATGCGTGAAATGCTCTCACCCACATCTGCCATTATTGGTGCGGGTTTGGGCGACTCCGTAGCGCTCATCACCGATGGGCGCTTCTCGGGCGGCACCTATGGCATGGTGGTGGGCCATGTGGCACCGGAGGCTTACGTGGGTGGCACCATCGCACTTGTGCATGAGGGCGACTCCATTACCATCGATGCAACACAACGACTGCTGCAATTGAATGTGTCGGATGCGGATTTGGAATTGCGGCGCGAGAAGTGGGTGCAACCCGCACCCCGTTTTACGCGCGGCGTGCTCTCCAAATACCAAAAACTAGTGGGTAGTGCCAGCAAAGGTGCTGTTACCGATGGTGACTAATTTTGGTAATTTTGGGGGTCAGACCCCTGGCGGGGTCTGACCCCCAAATCTTGTTTTTATAAACGTCCTTACCGGCGCTTCGAAGTAGCGATAGCTTATACCGGATAAAACCAACAGCACGAACAGTGTTACCGCATGTATCACGTAGTCAGGGTAATTAGCATTAAATGGAAGCGTCCTAAAAACGCGTTCTAGCGCCATCTTGATGGGTAGTTGCCAGAGGTAGATTGAATAAGACCAGAGGCCCATGGTATGCATAACTGGGCTATTTAAAAATCGTTGAACAATTCCTTGGTTTTCAGTTAACGCTAGAATTAAAACTGGAAACGCCAACAAGATGTAGTGATTGCTAATTACGCCTTTGGTTGATAAAAATAATATGAAAAAAATAATTAACGTTATGGCGAAACTTTTATTTTTTAAAAAATCCCATAGCAATCCTTTGTTTTGATAACAGCAGTACACAATATAACCCGCCAGGAAATCCATAACCCCTCTTAACGTGGGAGCGAGTTTATTGGCTGTTGAATAATTCCCCGGCTGGAGGGCGGTGATGTATAGCCAATCAAAATACTTCAAGTAGATTTGAATGGAGGCTATCGGCAGGATGATGAGCGCGATTAGTATTAGGGTGTTTGAGGGAGTTGGTTTTAAGTAGGCCAGCAGGGGAAATATTAAGAAATAAAGAAACATCTCAACCGAAATAGACCATGCAGGTGTGTTCCAATGTCTGCCGTCTCCAATCACGGGCCAGGCGTTTATGCCAACCGCCTGCTTAAGAAAGTCTATATAGATCCGATCGGGGTTTTGTGAAAAAGCGGCCGGATCGGGGACCACAAAAGCAAGTGCAAAAATTGCGGTTGTTAAGATTGATAAAGGTAAAATTCTTGCTACACGTGCTAAAAAATAGTGCTTCACACCTTGCGGTTGTTTGCAAAGATAGACATATGACAGCGTGAAACCGCTCAACATAAAGAATAAATCAACGGCTGCGTTATGCCACTGAAACCATGGATTTAGGAACCCCAGTACTTGGTAATGTCCCAACACAACACCAATGGCCGCAATGCCGCGAAGCCCGGTAAGGGCTTTAATTTCCGATTGTTCTGAGGGCGACGATGTCTGCATGGCATTCCCATGGGGGTGAAGCGTTTACTTTCCAGACCCCGCCAGGGGTTCAGACCCCTAGCGGGGTCTGAACCCTGAGCTAGGGCAGTAGCGGGGTCATGATCTTTCTAAACCAAGGCGGCACATTGGCAATGGTGCCCATGACGGCATAACCATAGGGCATCTGCGGTGAGGCGGGAGTTTGAGATAAGCCATTTAAATCCTTGCCCGGGTTGAGATGATGGTCGGCGTGGCGGCAATTGTTAAACGACACCAGCGTCGTAATCCAATTGTTGCAGTCCCAGGTATGTTGCGCACCCACGCGTTCAAAACGACCATCCACAAATTCGCGATGCAAGGCCCAATGTTGAATGAAGGTGATGGAGGCGTCCACCATATACATCACCAATGTTTGCACGGTTAAAAATACAACTCCTTTCCAACCGGCCCACATGTAAACAACAAGGTTGAGCAGGGCGTAAAAAAATATCGGCCCATACACCTCCGGCCACAAATTGCCGCGCGCACGCGCAATCTCCACGCCCAACTTAAACTGCTTCACCATGTTGCGCTGAGAAAATGTGGCCAAGGTGTCGGCCGGTTGCGTGTAGAGGCTGTCGCGCGGCGTACCCACCAACACATGATGACCCGCACCATGCTCCTGGGTGTAATGGCCGAAACATACCGTGGTAAAAAACCACTTAGCCAAACGTTTATCCCAGATTACGCGGCTATGCCCCAACTCATGGCCCAGAGCGTTGCCCGAGCCGCCCGCCGCATAGCCTGAACCTGCGGCCGCCAAGATCACCAACCACCAAGGATAATTCGCTGCCAACAAGGCCCCTGCAATGCATTGCAGGGTGATGCCGATTAAGATGATGCGCAGCGTCCAGAAGCTCCAATAAGGAATAGGCCCTTGATAGCGGCCCACCAGGAGTTCTAATAGAGGCAGTCCAATCAAACCGATAGCCAGAGGCCAGCCGGGGTGCCCCATGGCAATACAGAAAGCCGGCAACCAGGCAAAAAAAATGGCCAGCAGGGCCCCGGCAAAAGCCAGAGGGTTATAGAGGGGTGCGCGAGGTTTTTCCACAGCGCTTATAATAGCAAAACTTGGGGGGTTAGCTCAGCTGGGAGAGCGTCTGGTTCGCAATCAGAAGGTCGTGAGTTCGATCCTCATACCCTCCACCATTTTATCGTTTCATCATATCTCACAACACGGCAAAGTGGCTCACTTCAACAGCGCCGGAAGCAGTATTGGTCCCTACATAAAGGCGGGGAAAGGCACTGAACCCTTAAAAATCTTGCCTCAAATTGAGAAATTCAGCTTCGATTAAAAAATTTACCCCTGAAATTAATTAAATTATTGACAAGTTTTTCAACACAATTTGCCCGACGCGGTCAGCTGAGCTGGCAGACGCCGCTTATTTGTTTGCACCTCGAAGCTCAATATCTATCTCATCAAAAAGCACAGCCTCCCAGAAGGATAGGTTTTCTCAATAAATTTGTGATAAATTATCACAGATTGGAAGAAGGTAATTTTAGAGGTCAAAAACCATGAACCCGAATCCCTTCCCTATTTTCGCAAACTCCAGCGGCTTTGTGATTCGTTGTCTGTTGTCTGTTTATGTTGTGGCCTTGATTTTTGGCTCTGGCTCCGTCATGGCAGAACAGGCCACAGCGCCCCTCAATGAGCCCCAGGTTAACGAGCAAGGCGAAATTCTTCAGAAAATCATCCACCGCCCCAACCCGGAAACATTTTCCGCCCGTCCCTGGGAAAAAAATGCACTGAAAGCAACGCAGCCCACGTCTGGCTCTACCGGTACGATGACACCCAACATTACTTACCATGGCGGTACGATTATGTCGTCACTGAGCGCGGTGTATATCATCTGGTATGGCAATTGGAAGCAAAGCAATGGTAGCGACAACTCAGCTGGCCAGCAGATCATTCGTGACTCGCTCTATGGCCTTTCCAAAAGCGGGGGGTACACCAATATCACGACGGGTACGCTGGGGTACTACAACCTGGGCAGCACAGGGTCGACTTACGTAACCCAGGTATCCTCGGCGGTGCAATCTGAATATATCGACAGTTACAGCCAAGGAAAAAATCTCTCGGACTCTGGCGTGCTGAAAGTGGTAGAAAATGCCATAGCCCATGGACTAGGGAACTCTGGCGGCACCAATACAGCCCATTCCGACGCCATTTATCTGGTGCTGACTTCTTCAGATGTATCTGAAACATCCGGCTTTTGCACCCGGTACTGTGGTTGGCACACCTACACCACTTACTACGGTGGGACAACACCTGTTAAATATGCGTTCATCGGCAATGCTAACCGGTGCCTGAGCGCCTGTGCTGCCCAAACCATCAGCCCCAATAGCAACGCTGGTGTGGATGCCATGGTGTCGGTGATTGCACATGAGTTGGAAGAATCGGTGACCGACCCCCTACTCAATGCCTGGCACGACGCCAATGGTTCGGAAAGCGCCGACAAATGCGCTTGGACTTTTGGCAGCTCACAGACCTTGCTGTCCGGTGGCGCCTATGCCAACGCAGTGCTGCCCACTTCCGGTGGGGGTTCACGTAACTATCTGATGCAGCGTGCCTTGGCCCCCAGCGATTCCAAGTGCTACATCAATGCGTCCTCCAAAACACAGTAATGTTGTCTGGCAGATAAACGAAGGTTAAGGAGGCAAGATGCGTTCACCATTGTGTTGGGGCGCATCGGCCACCCTGTCAATCCTGCTGATGGGATTGGCGTTCATCACCCAGGCAGATCCCGCTCCTCAACATCCGGCAGCAACCACGTTTCCGCACGCCACCCGGTTGGTCGCCGAGTTTTCTGAAAAGGAAGCCGCCCTGGCCCGAGCTCTCACAAAAGGCAACAGGGCAGCTGCGCAGGCACTGGTTGATCCGGATTTTGAACTGGTTGCCGCCGCGCACTTGGGCCAGCCCACCTCCTTCGATGCCATGGTCATGGAAAGCGCCAGGACTCCGCACTCTTTGTTGATTCGGGAGATGTTCGTGCGCGATCTAGGAGGCTTAGCGCTGGTCAACTTTTACTGGGACGAGAACGACAGGGTGGACAGAAAATCTGTTACCTGGATGGTGGTGGACGTCTGGAAACCAGGACCCGAGGGATGGAAACTCAAGACCCGGTTCATCAGTGCGCGGGGGGACCCACGGATTAACCCTCCCGGCTATCATCCTGATGGCGCAGAAATCGAGAAGCGGTACTGAAAATTGATGCCCGTGGGATTGATTCACGATCTGTGATGTCGCGCAATCAGGACGCAGCGGTTAAATGGTTATCAAAATATATGCCTCACACCAGCGGTCACGAGATTGAAAGCGGTATTTGTGTATCCATAGGCCATGCCTCCGTTTAACCAGGTGCCATGGGTGCCCAGGTAGATGTCGGTCTTCACGGAAAGTCTGTAGTCAGCCATGGCGCTTAAGTCCCATTGTCGGCCCCCAGACTGGGAATTGGCACCCGTTTGGTAAGATCCGTGCTGCTGGTTATAGGCTGCACCCATCAGGCTTAGCTGTTCCGTAGCGCGCCAAGTTACGCCGCCATACCCAATTGCAGTCTGCTGGCCTGAGTATTTGCCATTGGCACCGCACACATATTCGGCTGTGGATAGGCACAAATTATTGCTGCCAGTGCTCAGTGAAACCCCCTCATAACCTCCTTGCAACAGCATCCTGCCCAGCCGATAGTTAACCGCCAGCAGGAGCATTTGAGTGTCTGTGTCGTAAACAGCATTGGTAATGGCCGATGAGGCAGCCCAGATTTGTGAATCTGTCTTGCGTTGCCATGCACCTTGAATACCTAGGGGGCCGGCTTCGTAACCGGCGTTAAGGCCGATAAAAGCTCCGGCAGATAAATGGCCAGCCACACCACCCAATCCATATTCAGCGCCCAGATTGAACGGGCCCATGTGTTTCGTATATTTGATGCTGTTATCGACGCGAACATCCCGGGTATTTCCTCCGCCCTGCTGGGTTCTGCCCAGACCATCCAGAGAGTTTGAGGCGCCAAATGGATCGTAGGCCCGAATGATGTCGTAGGCGAAAGCATACTGACGGCCCAAGCCCAGCGTCCCAAAATCACCTTGTAGTCCTACCCATGCCTGACGGCAAAATAGTTGTCCCTGGCAGGAGCTGTCCCCCGTCTGGAAGATGCCTGCTTTATCTCCAGTCACTGCTGCACCGGAACCCAACGTACCGTTGTTGGCGTTGATGTGGGACTCAAGCACAAAGATGGCGGCCGCACCGTTCCCCAGGTCTTCTCTGCCCCGAAAGCCAATTCGGGATGTTTGCAGGTTTCCAGACACCAGACCTGTCACACGCTGTATCGCATACTTGTTCGTCATGGGGACGGTTCCCAATGCGGGATCGAAGGATTCTGAGTGATTGAGTGTGGTGACCCCAAGGTCAATCAATCCGTACACTTCAAGAGCGTCGGGAATGTTGTCCGCTGGGGCAGAAAATGCCGTGGTAGCCAGGAAAATGCCAATTAAAATGAGGTGTGCGTGCTTCAATTTCATGAAAGAATCGCTCCGGAAACATCTGACAGTCCAGCGATTCTATAGAAGTACCAATAGAACATAAAAGAATAAAAAAACATTTACAAATAACTAATAGTAATT
Organism: uncultured Ferrovum sp.; assembly: GCA_903909215.1. Taxonomy (GTDB): domain Bacteria; phylum Pseudomonadota; class Gammaproteobacteria; order Burkholderiales; family Ferrovaceae; genus CAIVUX01. The sequence continues at coordinate 230 of CAIVUX010000047.1, read as the reverse complement.
AATTGCGAATATGCCCAGATTGGAAAATACCTGCTTTTGATCAAGCTGGCTGTTACTTTAGGGCACAAAACAGCCAATGAATCAGAAAGCATGAATTTCCGCTGTGTGTTGAATTGCATTAATAATTGACCCACCAATTGCATTTAAAACTGACCCACCCTTTGTTGTTAATTTAGCACAATTTATAGGATTGGTATGTTGGTTTATTTCTCCTTTCTATTGTTCGCCGT
>CAIVUX010000046.1 GCA_903909215.1 uncultured Ferrovum sp. | reverse complement strand
TACCTGGGGTAGTGCAGGCTGCAAGGGTTGTAACCATCACGGCAACCAAAGGCAGTAACAGTGCATTCTTCATCATCATTGTCTCCTAATTACGATTAATTCCTAATTGCTTAGTATATAACGGACCATATAGGTTCCCGTGCACCCCCTGCTCTGTTAATCTCGTAACATTTCGTAAACGGCAAAAGGTTTTCTGTTATGGCTCAGTATGTCTTCACGATGAACCGGGTGGGTAAAATTGTCCCACCAAAGCGACAAATCCTTAAGGATATCTCCTTGTCTTTTTTCCCGGGTGCCAAAATTGGGGTGCTGGGATTAAATGGGTCGGGTAAATCCACCATCCTCAAGATTATGGCGGGCCTTGATACAGAAATTGAAGGCGAGGCTACGCCCATGCCCAATCTTAGCATTGGGTATTTGCCCCAAGAGCCCCAGATGGACCCCAAGAACACCGTTCGTCAAGCGGTGGAAGAAGGGTTGGGTGAGGTCATGACCGCTCGCAAGGCGTTGGAGTCCGTGTATGCCGCCTACGCAGAACCTGAAGCGGATTTTGATGCGCTAGCCACTGAGCAAGCGCGTCTAGAGGCCATCATTAGCGCAGCAGACGGCCATAGCGCAGAACTCCAAATGGAGGTGGCTGCTGATGCCCTGCGTTTGCCTGAATGGGATGCTGTTATTGGCAATCTATCGGGTGGTGAAAAGCGCCGCGTGGCCTTATGCCGGCTGCTGCTATCCAAACCCGATATGTTATTGCTGGACGAACCCACCAACCATTTGGATGCCGAAAGCGTGGATTGGCTGGAGCAATTTTTGCAACGCTTCTCCGGCACCGTGGTGGCCGTTACCCATGATCGCTATTTCTTAGACAACGCCGCAGAATGGATTTTGGAATTGGATCGTGGTCATGGTATTCCCTGGAAGGGCAATTACAGCTCATGGCTGGAGCAGAAGCAAGAACGCTTATCCCAAGAAGATTCGCAGGAGTCTGCTCGTCAGAAAGCCCTGCAAAAAGAATTGGAGTGGGTGCGGCAAAACCCCAAGGGCCGTCAGGCCAAATCCAAGGCGCGCTTGGCGCGCTTTGATGAATTGAGTTCGCAGGAATACCAGAAGCGCAATGAAACCCAAGAAATCTTTATCCCTGCTGGCGAGCGGCTGGGCGGATCGGTGATTGAATTTAAAGATGTGTCCAAGGCTTTTGGTGACAAATTGCTGCTGGATAAGGTCAATTTCACTATTCCTCCTGGTGCCATCGTGGGGATTATCGGTCCCAATGGCGCAGGTAAATCCACCCTCTTTCGCATGATTGTGGGTCAGGACACACCCGACAGCGGTGAGATTGTGATTGGCAGTACCGTGAACTTGGCCTTCGTGGACCAGTCTCGCGATGCCTTAGACAATAAGAAAACCGTGTGGGAAGAAATTTCTGGCGGGATGGATATCCTCACCGTGGGCAAATACGAAACCCCTTCACGGGCGTACATTGGCCGCTTTAATTTTAAAGGCTCTGATCAGCAAAAAGTGGTGGGCAATTTATCCGGCGGTGAACGCGGTCGTTTGCATCTGGCCAAAACATTAATTAAAGGCGGCAACGTGTTGCTGCTTGATGAACCTTCTAACGACTTAGATGTGGAAACCTTGCGCGCTCTAGAAGACGCGCTTTTAGAATTTGCCGGCTCCATCATGGTGATTTCTCATGATCGCTGGTTTTTGGACCGCGTGGCCACGCATATTTTGGCTTTTGAAGGTGATTCACAAGTGGTGTTCTTTTCAGGCAACTACCAAGAGTACGAAGCCGATAAGAAGAAACGTTTGGGTGAAGAAGGGGCTCGCCCTCACCGTATTCGCTACAAACCATTGATGGGATAAACTTAAGTTCCCACGCTCGCTCAGGCAGCGGGCGTGGCGCCGGCGGTGCGGCTACTCAGCCTCAGTTGTCACGGCAGCAGCAGATGCACCGCCATTTTCTTCTTGCAGCAAGCCCAACAATTCTTCTGTGGTGATGGTGCTCACTTCACCTGCCCCTTCCAATAGTGAATCGGCCAAATTGCGCTTGCGTTCATGTAACGCCACAATTTTCTCTTCAATAGTGTCGCGGAAAATGAGGCGGTACACGGTTACGGGTCGTGTTTGACCTATACGGTGGGCGCGATCGGAGGCTTGGTCTTCCACCGCCGGATTCCACCAGGGGTCCATATGAATAACGTAATCGGCCGCCGTTAGGTTAAGACCTACCCCACCCGCTTTCAAGCTGATCAGGAATAAATCACCCTCACCGTCTTGGAAGGCTTTTACACGCTTGCCGCGTTCTTGTGAAGGGGTTGAGCCATCCAAATACTGATAGGTGATGCCATGCTCGTTAAACGCTTCGCGCATGATGTCCAAGAAATCCACAAACTGACTGAATACCAACGCGCGGTGACCGCTTTCACGCAAGTCCAGCATAATTTCCATAAGGGTTGAAATCTTACCGGCCATCCATTCACGATCGGGAATCACCAAAGAACCATGGCAGCAGGCGCGGCGCAGCTTCATGATGCCGGCCAACACGCGAATGCGGTTGGGTTGATCTTCGCCTTCTACGGTGGCGCTCTGCAAAGCCTGTTGGCGCACCGCTTCGTACATGGCGCGTTCCTCGGGGCTGAAATCTAAAGTTAACGTGACTTCGGTGCGCGGTGGTAATTCGGAGAGCACTTGCGACTTGGTACGACGCAATATAAAGGGCTGGATGAGACGGCGTAAACGCTCCCGCGCGTCGCTATCGGCATTTTTTTCAATCGGAATGGCGAAGCGTTCCGTAAAAGAATCCAGCGAACCCAAAAGCCCGGGATTAATGAAGCGGAACAAATTCCACAATTCACCCAAGTGATTTTCAATAGGAGTGCCGGTGGTGATTAGGCGGAATTTGCATTTTAGTTTCATAGCCGCTTGCGAGCGCTTGGTGCCAGCGTTCTTGATGGCCTGCGCCTCGTCCAATACTACTGTAGCCCATTCCTTACTAGACAGGAGTTCCGCTTCTTGTTGGAATAAGGTGTAGCTCATGATGATGAGATCGCCGGGACATGCATCCATAAAGTTTCGATCGCGTGGCCCATTGCCTAACCAACGTACTTTCAATGCGGGCGCAAAACGCTGTGCTTCGGCCTCCCAGTTGCCGCACACGGAAGTGGGGGCCACCACCAAAGCGGGGCCTTCTGGTGCACGATGCAACAACAAAGCCAGAGTCTGTACGGTTTTACCCAAACCCATATCATCAGCCAAGCAAGCTCCGGCGCCGGAATGCGCGTGACGAGCCAACCATTCAAAACCGGCCAATTGATAATCGCGCAATTCAGCATTTAATTCTTTGGGTAGTTCAGGGCTCCACACAGACAGTGCGTCGCGTTTTTCCAATAAGGCGCGCCAACCAGGGTCGGTGTGGGTTTCTGTATTTTCATCCACCACAGAGGACAATTGCGTGGCCGCCAAAGAGTGAATACGCAGTAAATCGGCATGCTGTTCTGATAACCCACCCAGTTCACGCACACGCTTTAAGAGTTGCTCGCTCAAGGCCAAGTACTGACCGTCTTTTAAGGCCACAAAGCGCGTCCCTGGAGTGGAAGCTGCTTCTAATAAGGCTTTTAGTTCCACCACCGTATGGGCATCCACCACCAAATTGCCCGATACGCCCAACCAATCTCCTTGTGAGGAGACCTGTAGCGATAATTGGCTGGCGTCCACTTCACCACGAATCTTAATGGTTTCGCCTTCCGGCCAGCGCATTTTTACGGCATCCCCTTTATCGCGCAGGGCTAAAAGCATTTCACAGGCCGTGGCAGGGTTTAGGCTGAAGCCATGATAGACGTAATCAGCGGCACGAATCCAGGGTTGGCATATGGCCCAAATCTCATCGGCTGCCGTTTTTTCTTGGCGAAGATTGCGCCTTACTTGATGCTGAATTAATTCGTCCGGCACTACTTGCCCCACATATTCAGGTCCCACACCAGGCGTGTAGGGCAAGCCATTATCTCCCTCAGGTTGCACCACCAATTCCACTTGTAATCCCGTGGCCGTGGGTGAGAGTAATGCATAAATTTGCGGTTCCGCTTCACTCACTTCAACATTGCCGCCACCAATGTCCGAGCGCACGGCAAAACGTAGGGCCAAACCCGCCACAGATTTTTGTACACGTTCTTCAGCGGCCTTGGGCAACACCAACCCCTCACACCCCAATATTTTTAGGGCCCGGTCTTGGTCTGGGGTCACCTCAATAATGCGCAGTCGGTGACGTGATTCGCGCACCAAGTGATAGCGTTCGTCTTCAGTTAAATTGGGCGTGATGGCCACACGCAATTGATTGCGTTCACGCAAGATCGATACTTCCGGTTGACCCACGGACACCTCTACCGGGCGATCGGGTTCCTGTGCCCAAAACAGCAACGGGTGGCCGGCCAGTTGAGCCAATGCCGCGAGGCAATCGATGCGTTTTTCGGTGCTCTTCTTGCCCATATCCGCCAGGCGAATCTGCGCAATGGCAGATCGGTCTTGGTCGGTTAACCCTTCTAATTCTTGCTGTGACCCTTGTAAACGACTTAAGGTGACGGCCTTGCCCTGCCCCCATTGATTGGCATTGCGGCGTTGTTCACGCGCCTCTATCAAACACTGTGATTGTTCTGGGTCGTAGGTTAAGTGCCAGACAAAGCGCACATTTCGTGGTGGTGGCGTGGAGCTAGAGAACTCACCCCCCAAGCGATCTAGGGCTCCTAGCGCCCGCTCCCATAAGGGCTGGCGACGAATAACATCCGTTAATGGTTTGGTGCCCAACTCATAATGCAGTTTTTCAGCACGTTCAGCCGCTATGGACGAATCCATACGTCCCAACAGTTCTAAGGCCTCAGCCGCTACCCAGCGATAGCCTTGCGCTTCGGCTTTGGTTTCTAAATCTCGCAATCGATCGCGATCAATGCGCTCCCCTGCGCCATCCACCCACCAGTTGGCCAATGAGCGGAATAAAATGCTCAGCAGATCTTTATCCGAAACCTCGCTGCGTTCTTCATGGGGTAGCGCGTCTACAGATTGAGTGGCCCGTGCCGCATGGCCCAAGCAGGCAAAGACCGGCAGAATGGGTGAGCCGCTTTTCATGACAGCGGCAATATGGGCAGAGGCACGTTCTAGGCGCTTGGGGTCGCCGCTGGCAATGAGGGCTATCACATAAGCGGCACCGCTTAAACCGGCCATACCGGCTTTGCGTAGGTCCTGAGTTTTCTTGCTGTCTTTCAATAGGGCGTCGAAAATCTTTAACGCATCATCCATTTGACCACGCAGCACATGCACCAAACCTGCCACAGGCGTATTGTTTTGTACGGCCTTACCCTTGGCTAAAATCAGCGCATCGTCAATATGACCGCGCATCACCATGGGTTCACACAAAATGGCTGCAAACCAACTGCGCTGCTCTTCGCGGGCGTTGGCCGCGCGTTCGCGCAACCAAGACATAGGGCCCGCACAAGAATCCAAACGATTCACCCGCACCGCCATTAAGGTGGCCGCCACAGGCAAAGATATTTCTGTGGGTAACGCATCGAACTGTTCGGGTTGAAAGGGGTTGTCAAAAATGGTCAGGTAAGGGTTGCGTGTGCGCCATTCCACTGAAAAATAGCTTTGAATGGTTTGGGCTAATTTGGTGAAATCTTCATAGTGGCCTGAGTAAAGAGCCAAACGCAGATCCCGTACCCCTTCGGGAAACTGACGGACAAAATACCCATAGCGGTAGTCGGCAATTTTAAAGACACTGCGAATCGCATCCATCAGGGGTTGGCAACGGGGCGCTCCAACCAAGGCGCGAGCCACCCGTTCAGCCAGCAGGGGTTCACAACCTACCCGCGGCCCTTGGGGCACCAAAGAGCCTTGGGCGGTCAAGGCCTCCACAGTGCCACTTAAGGTGGTTAAAGTCCAGGGTTTGTCCTCTGCGTCCCGACAAAGGGCTGCTTCTAGGCATTGCAGCAATTGTCCTTTGGTAATAGGGACGTACGAAAGCGATACCAGTTGAAGCAGCTCAAACTGGTGGGGGGGCAGGTTCAGACTATCGGGGGTCGCCTCGGGTTGCACGCCGTGGGCTGTAAGGGTACCCATTTAATTCGAAATGGAGGCCTAAAAAGATTAATAAGATATGCAACGCCCCAGTTTACACCCCCCTCAGTAAAGTGCCAAGCACCTGATTTTCGTAATAGTTTCTTACAATAGAGGGGGTAGCCTGCTTGCCAGTACACACCCATGCAGGCTACGATGCACAGTTGTTAAGATGATTTCAGAATAATTTATGGTCACACCCCTTCTTGAATTAGATAACCTCCACTTTTATTATGGTTCAAGGGCCATACTTTCTGGTGTCTCCTTAACCTTGGCTGAGGGAAAAGTGTCGGCCATATTGGGCACCAGTGGCTGTGGCAAGACCACGTTATTGCGCCTAATAGGCGGTCAATTGCGTCCCACACAAGGCGCGGTGCGCTTTCGAGGACGTGTGGTCCATGAAATGAACGATCGTGATTTATATGCCATGCGCCGCGAAATGGGCATGATGTTTCAGCAAGGTGGCCTCTTCAGCGACCTCACTGTATTCGACAACATTGCTTTTCCATTGCGCGAGCACACCCAATTGCCTGAGCGCATCATCAAGGATCTGGTGTTCATGAAGTTAGAGGCTGTGGGGTTGCGTGGTGCACGCGACCTATTTCCCACGGAACTCTCTGGAGGCATGAACCGTCGCGTCTGTTTGGCCCGTGCCATTGCCATGGACCCCACCCTCACCCTTTATGACGAACCCTTCGCTGGATTAGACCCCATTTCATTAAATGCTGTGGCCAGACTGATTCGCGAACTCAATGATTCGATTGGTGTCACTTCTATTTTGGTGACCTATGATGTCAGTGAATCCTTAAAGGTTGTTGATGAAATCTTTTTGTTGGCGGACGGGCGTGTGGCCGCACAAGGCACGCCAGACGCGCTTATTCACTCTGATGATGCCTACGCCCATCAGTTTATTCATGCCGAACCCGATGGTCCGGTAGCGTTTCAATTGCCCGCCCCCACTCTGGCACAAGATTTTCATTTTTCAGCAGCACCCACAGGTCCACAATGAAAAAATTTCTTTGCTCTCTTTGGCAAACACGCCGAAAACTTTTGTTGCTCATATTGGTTGTTACAGTGGCAGGTGCTTTTTACGCCCTGCGCTACCGTGAGGCCACCCCTGCCACCAACAACGCAGGGGTTAAACCAAGCGCCGGCCGCCCACTGCCTCCTGTGCTGACCGCCGCTGCGCATGTGCAAGACTTGTCGGTATGGGTAACCGGTTTGGGAACTGTTACTTCCATGGCCACCATCACCATTCAATCACGCGTGGATGGTCAACTCATGAAAATTCATTTTCATGAAGGGCAAATTGTAAAGGCCGGTGACCTATTGGCCGAAATTGACCCACGTCCTTACCAGGTACAGTTAGAACAAGCCCAAGGACAGAAAGCCCGTGATGAGGCGTTATTAAAAAACGCTCGGCTGGACGTGGAGCGCTACAAAACATTGGCCGCCCAAAACGCTATCCCACAGCAACAATTGGACACTCAGGTATCGTTAGTAGACCAATATGTAGCATCCGTGTTCTCCGATCAATCGCAAGTGGACAATGCGCGCCTGCAGCTGACTTACTGCCGCATTACCGCACCCGTTTCAGGACGCTTAGGCTTGCGTCAAGTGGATCCGGGCAACATTATTCAAGCCAACGCCACCACAGGGATTGTGGTGTTAACGCAATTGTCACCCATCACGGTTATTTTTCCATTGCCTCAAGACAACCTACCCGCCATCATCAAGAAGATGAAGGAGGTAAAGGCAATGGAAGTGGAGGCCTGGGATCGTGCCAATGCCAATCGCCTGGCTTCAGGCAGCTTAATTGCTTTGGATAACTTAGTGGACCCTACTACGGGGATGGTAAAACTGCGCGCCCATTTTACAAATCAAGATGGCAGCTTATTTCCCAATCAATTCGTTAATGCGCGCATGCACCTGGACACCATCAAGAATGCGATTGTGATCCCCACGTCGGGTGTGCAGCAGGGCAGTAATGGCCCATACGCGTATGTGGTTAATGATCAGCAAGTGGTATCCGTGCGTAAACTCATCATCGGCCAAAAAGATGGCAACCTGATCGCCATTCGCGAAGGCCTCACTGCCGGTGACATGGTGGTGGTGGATGGGGTGGATAATTTGCGCGAAGGGGCTACGGTCACAGTCACCAACCGCAGCAGTGCCACGCCCCCCGCTCCAGCAACGCCTGAACATAAACGGCCTGCACCTTGAACTTATCGCGCCTGTTTATTGAGAGGCCTGTCGCCACTTCGTTACTGATGCTGGCGATCGTTTTATCAGGGCTTATTTCTTGGCGTTTTCTTCCGCTCTCCGCATTGCCAGAAGTGGATTACCCCACCATTGAAGTGATTACGCTCTATCCTGGCGCCGGGCCTGAGGTCACCACCTCGGCCATCACGGCCCCTCTTGAGCGTCAGTTTGGTCAGATGCCGGGCTTAAACCAGATGATTTCCACCAGCTCCGGTGGCGCCTCCATTATTACCTTACAGTTTGCCCTAAACCTTCCTATCGACGTGGCCGAACAACAGGTGCAGGCCGCCATTAATGCCGCCGGTACATTTTTGCCAGTTGATTTACCCATGCCACCGATTTATAGCAAGGTGAACCCTGCAGACGCCCCCATTCTTACTTTAGCCGTTACGTCTAAAACCTTAACATTGCCTCGCCTAGAGGATTGGGTGGATACGCGCTTGGCTGGAAAAATATCGCAGTTGCCGGGTGTGGGCATGGTCAGTATTGCCGGCGGTCAACGCCCAGCTGTACGTATTCAAATAAACCCTGCCGCCTTGGCCACACGCAAGCTGGGTTTGGAGGACGTCCGCACAGCCATTTCTAACAACAACATCAACATGGCCAAAGGTAGTTTTGATGGCCCTGAACGCGCGGCCGTTATCGACGCCAACGACCAAATCCGTACGGCTGACGATTATCAAAAAATGGTGGTGGCATTCGTAAATGGCGCACCCGTTCGTTTGGGCGATATCGCCACTGTGGTGGAGAGCGCTGAAGATGTGCGCTTAGCCGCTTGGAAAAACAATACCCCTGCCGTGATTCTCAATATTCAACGCCAACCCGGTGCCAATGTGATTGAGGTGTCCGATCGTGTAAAAGCCTTGCTGCCACAAATTCGCCAGACCCTTCCTGAGTCTATGGAAGTGACCTTGCTCACGGACCGCACCACCACCATTCGCGCCTCGGTGCATGACATCGAGTTTGAAATGATGTTGGCTGTCGGCTTGGTGGTCATGGTCATTTTTATTTTCTTACGCAATTTGCCGGCCACCATTATTCCCAGCGTGGCTGTCCCTGTATCCTTGATTGGCACATTGGGCATCATGTACCTGGCCAATTTCAGCATCAACAATTTAACCCTGATGGCCCTCACTATTGCTACGGGCTTTGTGGTGGATGACGCCATTGTGATGATTGAAAACATAGCGCGCTATTTAGAGCAAGGGGAAACCCCTATGCAGGCAGCGTTAAAAGGGTCGCGCCAAATTGGTTTTACCATTATTTCTCTCACCATCTCACTAATCGCTGTACTCATCCCATTGCTTTTTATGTCGGATGTGATTGGTCGATTATTCCGCGAATTTGCTATTACCTTGGCCGTTGCCATTCTCATATCGGCTGCTGTCTCCTTAACCCTCACGCCCATGATGTGCGCACGCATTTTGCGAAAAGAGTCCAGCGACGCCCACACCCATCCTTGGTTGGTGCGCATGCATCAATTTCAAGAGGACCTTATTGCCCGTTATGCCAAGGCGCTGGATTGGGTGTTACTGCGCCAACGCGCCACACTATGGGTGGCCTTGGGCACCTTGCTGTTAACAGCCCTGCTGTACGTGTTTATCCCCAAAGGTTTTTTTCCGGTACAAGATACAGGCATCATTCAAGCCGTTACAGACGCCCCACAAAAAGCGTCCTTTCAAGGGATGCTGGTGCGCCAGCAACAAGTGGCAGACACCATCCTAAGAGACCCCGCGGTGGAAAGCTTGTCCTCTTTCATTGGCGTGGATGGTGTTAACACCACCATTAACTCAGGCCGCTTACTGATTAATTTAAAACCCTTAAACGAACGTGATGGTCGTATTTCTGCCACAGGGGTTATTAACCGACTGCAAAAATCGTTGTGGAACGTTGAAGGGATGGACGTTTATTTGCAACCGGTGCAAGACTTAACCATTGAGGACAATGTCAGTCGCACCCAGTATCAATTTACGTTGGGCAGCCCAAAACCTGAAGACATTCAAGAGTGGGCGCCTAAGTTAGTGGATAAATTGCGTACCCTCCCTCAGCTAAAAGATGTGGCCAGCGACCTGCAAAATCAAGGTTTGCGGGTATACATCGACATTGATCGCGATAACGCTGCCCGTTTAGGGGTCACCACCAACGCCATTGACCAAGCCCTCTATGATGCCTACGGACAACGTCTGGTCTCCACCATCTTCACCCAGTCCAATCAATACCGCGTGGTGCTGGAACTGCATCCTGATTTTCGCCAAAACCCAGAGCAGCTCAACGGTATTTATGTGTCGGGGACTAACGATACGCAGGTGCCTTTAAGTGCAGTGGCACATTTCTCAGAGCGCGCAGGTCCCCTTTCCATCACCCACTTGGGGCAATTTCCTTCCGCCACCTTATCGTTTAATTTAACCAACGGCGTATCCTTGGGTCAAGCCGTAGAGGCTATCCGTCTTGCCCAACAAACGTTGAGTATGCCCATTAGTATTGAAACCCATTTCCAAGGGGCGGCGCGGGCTTACGAAAAATCACTGTCCAGCACCTTGCTTCTTATTTTGGCAGCCATTGTCACCATGTACATCGTGTTGGGTGTTTTGTATGAAAGCTATATTCACCCCATCACCATTCTCTCCACATTGCCCTCAGCCGGCGTGGGGGCTTTATTGGCCTTGGCTATTTCGGGCAATGACTTAGGGGTGTTGGGCATTATCGGCATTATCTTGCTGATTGGCATTGTAAAAAAGAATGCCATTATGATGATTGATTTCGCCCTGGATGCGCAACGCAATCAAGGACTAACGCCTCATGATGCTATACGCCAAGCCTGTTTGTTGCGCTTGCGCCCAATCCTAATGACTACATTCGCTGCACTCTTCGCCGCCTTACCTCTCATGTTGGGCGCGGGTGTGGGTTCCGAATTGCGTCACCCCCTAGGGTTGGCCATGGTGGGTGGGTTACTGGTCAGCCAATTGCTTACTCTCTTCACTACTCCAGTCGTCTATCTGGCAATGGACCGTTTGGCTTCTCGTCCACAAACACCATGAGCTTTACCGGTATTTTTATTCAGCGGCCGGTAGCCACCACGCTACTCACCGCAGCCATTGCCCTGTCGGGGCTGGTTGCTTTCAAATTACTACCTGTATCTCCTTTGCCTCAGGTGGATTTCCCAGCGGTGAATGTGCAAGTCAGCCTGCCGGGGGCCAGCCCCGAGACCATGGCGGCCACGGTGGCCACACCTCTGGAGCGCACCGTAGGACGCATTGCGGGGTTGGAAGAAGTCACCTCCAGCAGTGCAGCGGGACAAACCCGTTTAAGCCTGTTGTTTAGTTTGGACCGCAACATCGATGGCGCGGTCCGCGATGTGCAAGCCGCCATTAATGCTGCCGCTTCTCTCCTGCCTACGGGGTTGCCCACTAACCCCATTTATCGGAAAGTAAACCCAGCCGATGCCCCCATCCTTATTCTGGCCCTTACCTCCGACACACTCACCCCAGGTGAGGTGTATGACTCGGCCTCTACAGTGGTGTCGCAACGCTTATCCCAGGTAGAAGGCGTGGGTCAAGTCACCGTGGGTGGCAGTTCATTGCCCGCTGTGCGCATTGAGCTTAGCCCACCCTCTTTGAATCGCTACGGGTTGGGTATTGAAACCGTACGCATTGCCATTGCCAGCAGCAATACCAATCGCCCCAAAGGGTTTATTGAAAATAGCGTACAGCGCTGGCAAATAGAAAACAACGACCAAGCCATGCATGCGGCCGATTACCGCAACTTAATTGTGTCTTGGAATAAAGGCGCACCCGTACGCTTGTCGGACGTGGCAGAAGTAACGGATTCAGTGCAAGACGTCCGTAATTTGGGAATTGCCAACGGCAAGCGTGCCATTCTGCTGATTATTAACCGACAACCCAATGCCAATATTATTGATACGGTGGATCGCGTTACCGCCTTGATGCCCCAATTGAGAGCCTCCATCCCTGCTGCTATTGATATGAATGTGGTATTGGATCGCACACCGACTATTCGTGGGTCATTGTCTGAAGTAGAACGCACTCTGGCTATTTCTGTGGCTCTGGTCATTCTGGTGGTGTTCTTATTTTTGCGCGAAGGCCGCGCCACCCTAATCCCCAGCGTGGTGGTACCGGTTTCTTTGATTGGAACTTTTGGCGTGATGTATCTGTGCCATTTCAGCATCAACAATCTATCGCTCATGGCGCTTACAGTGGCCACAGGATTTGTGGTGGATGACGCCATTGTGATGCTGGAGAATATTTCACGTCATATTGAAAAAGGAGTGCCGCCCATGCAGGCGGCCATTCAGGGGGCTCGTGAAGTGAGTTTTACGGTCATCTCTATTAGCCTGTCTCTGGTGGCGGTATTCGTTCCCTTGTTGCTGATGGGGGGGTTGGTGGGACGAATGTTCCGTGAGTTTGCTGTAGTGCTGTCCGTGGCGGTGTTGGTGTCGTTGATTGTTTCACTGACCACCACGCCTATGATGTGTGCCTGGCTTCTCAAAAAGAAAGCGCCTGCACAAAAAACGCCCAATTGGTTTTCTCGTCAATTGTCCCGTTTGGACCATTTGCATCTGCATTATGAGCGCTCGCTTAAATGGGCAGTGACTCATCGGCGTTGGGTTATGTTCGTTTTATTATGCACCATTGGATTGAACATTTATTTATACGTTATCGTCCCCAAGGGGTTTTTTCCACAACAAGATACCGGACGCTTAATTGGACGCGTACAGGCCGATCAGAGCATCTCCTTTCAAGCCATGCGGGAAAAGCTCACGCAATACATTAATCTATGTCGGGTTGATCCCGCCGTGCAAGACGTCATTGGTTTTACGGGTGGTGAAGCGCGCAATGCGGCCAATGTGTTTGTGGTGTTAAAACCCCTTAAAGAACGGGACGTGTCTTCCGATCAAGTGATTGCGCGGTTGCGAAAAAGCATGATGCGCGTAACCGGTTCCTCTCTGTATTTTCAGTCCGTGCAAGACATTCGTTTTGGCGGGCGCATGGGCAACGCGCAGTACCAGTACACTTTGCAAGCCAATGACTTGGAGGAGTTGCGCATATGGGAGCCTAAAATTCGTACCGCCCTAACCAAATTACCGCAATTGGTAGATGTGAATACCGATCAGCAAGATAAGGGCATTGATGTGTGGGTTACCTTAGATCGCGATAGCGCCGCCCGCTTAGGTGTAACCCCTAAGGCCATGGACTTGGCGCTCAACGATCTGTTTGGGCAGAGGCAAATCTCTACCATCTACCATCCACTAAACCAATATCACGTGGTGTTGGAAGCGGCACCAGCTTATTGGCAAAGCCAAGCAATTTTAGAGCAGACCTATGTCTCTGGGGCCAACGGTTCCATTGTTCCACTGTCGGCCATCGCCCATTTCACTGCCGGTAATTCTGCATTGGCTGTTAACCACCAAGGACAATTCCCCGCCAGTACCATTACGTTTAACCTGCCGGAGGGCGTGTCATTGGGTCAAGCCACACAAGCCATCGACAACACCTTTGTCAGCTTGGGTGTACCACCCTCTGTACATGGCGGTTTTCAAGGCACGGCCAAAGTGTTTCAAGCGTCATTATCCAGTCAACCCCTACTTATTATGGCCGCTTTATTCACCGTGTATGTGGTATTGGGCATTCTCTATGAAAGCTATATTCATCCCATCACCATTATCTCCACCCTCCCTTCTGCTGGGGTTGGTGCTTTAATTGCGTTGATGGTGACCGGCGTTGAGTTCAGTCTTATTGCTTTAATTGGCGTAATATTGTTAATTGGGATTGTGAAAAAGAATGCCATCATGATGATTGACTTCGCTCTTGATGCCGAGCGGCGTCTGAAAATTTCTCCTGAAGCCGCCATTCTGCAGGCCTGCTCGTTGCGTTTTCGCCCCATCTTGATGACTACCATGGCCGCCATGCTGGGCGCTCTACCCTTGGCATTGGGCTTTGGGGAAGGCGGAGAATTGCGTCGCCCCTTGGGTATTTCCATCGTGGGTGGATTATTGTTTAGCCAATTACTCACGCTCTACACCACGCCCGTGGTCTATATTTATCTGGACCGATTCCGGACTTATTGGGTTAACCGTTTCTCATCTTCAAGTCAGGTCAACGCATCATGAAAATTAATCAATCATTCGCATTGTCTGTTATGGCTCTGACCGTTCTTAGCCTGCTGTCCGGTTGTGCCATGGGTCCTAATTACGCCAAACCCGCTGTGGCCAATCCGGCTTCTTTTAATATTCCAGCCGGCTGGAAAATGGCCCAACCTCAAGATGCCGACATTCCATCGGATTGGTGGAAAATATTTAACGATACGCAACTCAATCAATTAGAAGAGCGTGTGGTGCTGTCCAACCAAACCTTAGCTCAAAAAGAAGCGGCCCTGCGTCAAGCACGCGCCTTGGTGCAATCTGCCGAAGCCGGCCTCTTTCCCACCCTTAATGGCAATGCCGCAGAAAGCCGCAACAAATCCTCAGGAGGGGCCATTGGTTTGGCGCAGGGTCGCATCTACAATAATTTCTTACTCAACGCGCAAGCCAGTTGGGAGCCTGATTTATGGGGTTCTGTGCGCAGAACCATCGAAGCCAATACGGCCAACTATCAGGCCAGCGCCAGCCAATTAGCCGCCGCACGGCTCACCTTACAAAGCCAATTGGCTGTTGATTATTTTCAGTTGCGTGCTGATGACGCGCTTACCGTATTGCTAACCGACACTGTGAAAGCCTATCGTCAAAACCTCGACCTCACCAACAGTCGAATGAGTGCAGGCATTGCGGCAGAAACCGACGTGTTGCAGGCAGAAAGTCAGTTGCGCGGCGCTGAGGCACAGCTCATTGACGTGGGTGTACAGCGTGGCCAGTTAGAACATGCCATTGCGGTCTTAACGGGTGTGGCCCCTTCTGGTTTTAGCATCGCCCCTACCCCACTTGGGACAGATACCGTGCAATTGCCCATTAGCGTGCCCTCTGCCATCGTGGAACGTCGCCCTGATATTGCTGCGGCCGAGCGTGCCGCGGCGGCAGCTAGTGCGCAAATCGGTGTGGCCAAAGCCGCCTTTTTCCCCACTCTGACCTTAGGTGGTGCCACAGGGTTTCAAAACAACTCATCGGGCGCATTACTGACGCAACCCAATGCGGCATGGAGTTTCTCACCACAACTGTCATTGCCCATTTTTGATGGTGGCTTACGCAGCGCCAATCTCACGCAAGCAGAAGCGGCCTATGAGGGCGCCGTGGCCAACTACCGTGAGGTGGTACTGGAAGCCTTCCAAAACGTGGAAGACAATCTCACCGCCGCATCTCTTCTCACGAACGAAATCCACGTACAGAATCAAGCAGTGGTGGCGGCCCATAAAACGCTTAACCTGACAGAGGCCCAATATAAGGCGGGTATTGTGGGTTATTTAAACGTCATTGTGGCTCAGACCACCTTGCTGACCAGCAAAACCACAGAAGTGAGTCTGCGCAGCCGGCACTATGTGGCCAGCGTGCAACTGATTACAGCCTTGGGTGGAGGCTGGAACGCCTCTCAACTACCTCATGAGTAATTTGCGGTAAACTGTTGAAATGAAGACAAAACAACAGTTTTTTAACCTCTATCACCACGACTTTGTACGGGTGGCTGTGGCGACGCCTGAGGTTCAGGTGGCCCAGCCCAGCGTGAACGCCACCCGTACCATCGCGCTTATGAAAGCCGCAGCAAAAGAATCCGCTTGTTTGGTGGTGTTTCCAGAATTAGGCCTTACGGGGTATAGCTGCGACGACCTTTTCCATCAAGAGGCTCTGCTGAGCGCCGCACAAGAAGCTTTGGGTGCCGTGGTGCACGCCAGCGGCAGCATTCCCGTGACCGCTGTGGTGGGCGTACCACTGCGCCATCAAAGCCATCTTTATAACTGCGCAGCCGTTATCTCCGGGGGCGTTATTTTGGGAATCGTGCCCAAAACCTACTTGCCCAATTACCGCGAATATTACGAAGCGCGCCATTTTGCCTCCAGCGACTCATTATTGGACAGTGAACTACACTTGCCCGGCCTGGGTGTTATTCCTTTTGGCACGCATCTGCTCTTTGAAGCGCGCAATCAACCACTCTTCGTCATGGCCTTAGAAGTATGCGAGGACCTTTGGGTGCCTATCCCCCCTTCCTCGCTGGCGGCCCTCGCCGGTGCCACGGTGATCGCCAATCCGTCCGCCTCTAATGCCAGTGTGGGAAAAGCCGACTAC
>CAIVUX010000045.1 GCA_903909215.1 uncultured Ferrovum sp. | reverse complement strand
CTGTTCCATGAAAATCACCCAAGATGTGCGCGACTACGCCGCGCGCCAAGGCTTAAGCGACACAGAGGCCCTAGATCATGGAATGAAAGACAAAGCCCACGAATTTGTGGAAAAAGGCTCTGAACTGTATCGCAAGGTGTAGGGTGTGATTGGTATTTAAACTTTATGCGATTTAGGGGATGGTATGCGGTATCAGAATAAAGTAGCGGTTGTTACGGGCGGCAGTAGCGGCATTGGTTTGGAAACAGGCAAGATGCTTTTAAAAGAGGGTGCGCATGTCGCCATTACAGGGCGCGATCCGGTTGCACTGGCTGCTGCGGCGAAAGAACATGGATTTCTTGCCATTAAAGCAGATGTCGCATCGCTGCCTGAAATGGATGGTTTTTACCGTAAGGTTACAAATAAACTTGGAAAGATTGATTTCCTGTTTGCCAATGCAGGTATTTTCAAGGGCGCCCCGCTGGAAGAAACAACCGAAGAAATGTTTGATGAAATGGTCGCTATTAATATTAAGGGCGTGTTCTTTACCGTTCAAAAAGCCTTGCCATATCTAAATGATGGCGCCGCTATTGTTTTAAATAGTTCAGTGTTAAATCAAAAGGCGTGGGCAGGAAACAGTATTTACTCAGCCACAAAGGCAGCCGTTCGTTCTCTGGCGCGTGGCTTTGCTGCTGATTTGGTGGATAGAAAAATACGTGTGAACACCATTAGTCCAGGCCCTACATTCACGCCCATTTTTGGTCGCCTGGGCTTGCCTGAAGCTGAGTTGCAAAGCATTGCCGACAATATTTTGTCCGGCATTCCTATGAAACGTTTTGGCTCACCAGAAGAAATTGCAAATGCCGTTTTATTCCTGGGCTGCAGCGACTCATCATTTATGACCGGGGCTGAAATTGTCGCCGATGGCGGGTTGGGTCAGTTGTAATCAATGGGCATATAAAACGCCGAGAGCTATCCGTTATGTTTTGGAGAAACGATGGAATGGCGCTTCATGTGTCGATAGACCGTGGCTCTGCAAATTCCCAAATCATTTGAAACGGCGGTAATGTTCCAGTGATGCTTGCGTAGAACGTTCAACAGTTGGTTGGGGCCACCGGCTATGTCTTCAACAAGGGCCTGAGGCTCAGTCGATATTGGCTCGGGTTCGATCAGAGCTGGATATTTGCGCCGTTCTTCATCAAAAGAAGGCTCTTTAAAGTCTGCAAAAAATTCTTGCGGCAAGTCAGAGGGTTCAATAACACCCTTGTCGCAAAAAGCCAGGGCGCAACGTACGGCGTTGCGCAACTGGCGGATGTTTCCCGGCCAGCGGTATCTTAATAACAACCCCATTGCTTCTTCTGAGATGCTGGCAATAATTTCTGCTTTTGTGCATTCCTGTTCAAGAATGCGAGAAATAATATGTTGTTTGTCGGTTCTTTCGCGCAAGGGCGGCAGGTTTAAGACCGCGCCGCACAGTCGATAATAGAGATCTTCCCGAAAGGTTCCCTCCATAATCAGGCGTCGCAGGTCACGATGCGATGCCGCCACCACGGTTAGCTCAAGGGGAATTGATTTGTCGCCGCCTACGGGAACAACTTCGCGTTCGGATAAAACGCGCAGCAGTCTTGATTGTAGGTTTAGGGGCATATCACCGATTTCATCGAGAAATAGTGTCCCGCCATCTGATTGCAAAATAAGACCGCGCGCACCTTTGCTGCGAGCGCCAGAGAATGATCCGCCCACGTAACCAAACAATTCACTTTCAATAAGCGATTCAGGAATTGATGCGCAATTCACCGCCACGAATGTTTTGTTGCGACGGCTGCTGGATTCATGAAGCGCACGCGCAAACACTTCTTTCCCGGTGCCGGTCTCGCCGTGCAAAAGAATGTTGACGCTTTTGTTAACCAGTCGTTTGGATTGCTCAATGACGCGCGTCATCTTGGCGTCGTCGCTGGCCAGTGTATTGAGCGGTGAAAAATCTAAGGAATCAGTTGAGGTGCTAATGGGTGCATGCTGGTTGTCAACCGCCGTGCGTCTGGGTTGAATGATCATTGCATAATAAAGTTCGTGATTCAGCGTGCTCAGAACTGTTTTTTCAGAAGTGACGCTAAAACGAGTTAAACGCCAGATTTCGTCAAATGATGTTTTGAATACATCGGAGAGTTGGTGGCCAATTAGGGTTGGCTCATAGATCCCTTTGGGCATCGCCTTCAGCGACTTGCTGGCGGCGTGGTTGGCGCCAACAATGGTGCCTTCGCGATCGAAGGCAATCATAAATTCGCCGCTCACGTTTACCATTGCCCAATCGGTGCCAAGACGTAAAATCCAATGGTTGTGAAAATGGCGGATAAAATTCGCATCTTCTACCAGTTGCGCGTACATGGTGGCAAGATGACGTGTTAAGTGCTGGCTCTCTTTCGCATCAGGGGACTGGAGTGCGGATACATCCAAAACGCCCATGAAGTTACCGGTAGGATCAAATAATGGTGCGGCAGTACAGGTAAGGCTGATATGGGCAGCGTCAAAGTGGTCACCATGATGGCAAGTTAACGCTTCTTGTTCGTAAATACAGGTGCCCACACCGCAGGTACCCGCATGTTTCTCGTTCCAGTCGGCGCCAACGTAAAGCCCTGCTTTCTTCAGTTCACGATCCCACTGGTCATTCCCAATGTAATCCACCGTAATGCCTTCAGCATCGGTGAGCAGAACCACATAGCCCAGTGAGGAGACGCGCTTAAAGAGTTGCTCCATGCCCGCGCGTGCAACGCGTTGGAAAGATTCGGCTTGCTCTTGATGCTCGCGTAATTGTGCTTGCTCCAGAATGCGGGCTGGGCGTGAGGCGGTAGGGTCTAAGCCATGCTCGTTCACGCAGCGCGTCCATGAATTGGTAATCATATCCATTTGAGTTGGAGTGACGACCTCTTCTATGCCTGATACTACGGATATCACGTGATCGATGTGACGAGTGCGGTCTACTTGCTGCATTTGTGCCTCCTCTAAGCCGTTTTGTCGGCTTTTTCGGTTCTCAGTCCAGACATAGTGGACTCGCCGCTTTTTTAGATGCTATTGTTGCGTCCGAACCGCAACCTTGATTCTTTGCCGCTCCGTCTAACTTTATTAAACTAATTCAGTATGTTATATAAATAGTCCGAAAACAATGCCGAGCATCACATGTAATAAAACAAGTTATAGACACGGGCCATGGCATGGCTGAAAGTGAATTTTATAGCGTCTGGCATGAAGAATCCACTGCTATCGCACCCCACGATCGAAGGCGTTAATGTTTACGGCCAGTGAGGCAGACCCAATCCCCTGATTGGGCTTCAACGTGCAAGGTGCAATAGGGTTTATAGGCCTCTATAACACTTGCCCCTTGGCGTGCCAAAATACCCGATAGGGCAATCCAGCCGCCTGGCTTAAGCTGGGCCGATAACAGCGGGGCCAATAAGGTTAAGGGGGCCGCCAAAATGTTGGCCACCACCCCATCAAACAGTCCAGAGGTAGCCGCATCTGGCAGATAAAAATCCGCCACCACTTCATTGTGACGCGCATTGTCTTGTGCCGTCACCACCGCAGCCGGATCTAAATCCACCCCCACCACCTGCCCTGCCCCTAGCTTTTTGGCGGCAATAGCCAGAATGCCAGAACCGCAACCGTAATCCAATACGCTCATACCCGGTTGCACATGGCCCACCAGCCAAGCAAGACACAATTGGGTGGTGGGGTGGCTGCCAGTGCCAAAGGCTTGCCCCGGATCCAAGCGAATATTCAGTGCCAAGGGGTCGGGGGGCACATGCCAAGTGGGGGTAATCCATAAACCGGGGGCGGCCAAAATAGGTTCGAATTGACTCTGCGTTAAACGCACCCAATCTTGGTCGGCGAGTGTATCGGTTTGGTAAGCAGGCACCTTAACAAGACCGGCTTGAGCACAGGCCGCAGTCATTACAGAGTAAGCACTTGCTTCTAATGGAAGTAAGACCTCTATTAAACAATGTGGCCATAGTTCGGGAGCCGGTTGATCGGGCTCACCAAATATTTCATGTTCAATGGGGGTGGTTGCGAAGTCTTGCTCAATGCTGGCAGCCAAGGCGCCGCAGGCCATTAAAGCCTCAGATAGCGCCTCGGCATCACGGGCCAATACCGCTGCAGTAAGACGCGTCCAGGCCATTTAGCCCGTCGCTTTTTTGCGGGCGAGTTTTTCTTCCAGGTAGTGAATACTGGTTTGTCCAGCCAAGAAGGCCTTGTCGTCCATGAGTTGCTGATGCAAGGGGATGTTGGTTTTAATGCCCTCTACCACCATTTCGGAGAGCGCAATTCTCATACGGGCAATGGCCTGCGCTCGGGTGTCGCCATGGGTAATGACCTTGGCGATGAGGGAGTCGTAGTAAGGCGGCACAAAATAGTTTTGGTAGATGTGTGAATCGATGCGCGTTCCAGGGCCGCCGGGGGCGTGGTACTGGGTGATGCGTCCTGGGGATGGAATAAAAGTAAAGGGGTCTTCTGCATTAATGCGGCATTCCAGAGCGTGGCCACGCAAGACAATGTCTTTTTGCCTAAATGAGAGTTTTTCACCAGCCGCGATGCGGATTTGCTCTTGCACAATGTCGATGCCTGTAATGAGCTCGGTGACGGGATGCTCCACCTGTACACGGGTATTCATCTCAATAAAATAGAACTCACCGTTTTCATATAAAAACTCAAAGGTGCCGGCACCCCGGTATTTAATGCGCTTACAAGCGGCCACACAGCTTTCGCCAATTTTGACCCGTAATTTCTCTGATAACCCCGGGGCAGGCGCCTCTTCAATTACCTTTTGATGGCGTCGCTGCATAGAGCAATCACGTTCGCCTAAGAAGGCGGCGTTGCCATGTTCATCGGAGAGCACCTGAATTTCAATGTGGCGCGGCTGGCCTAGGTACTTTTCCATATACACGGTTTCATTGCCAAAAGCGCTGCGCGCTTCATTGCGTGTAAGGTCTAAAAACCCCAGCAAATCCTCTTCACGCGCCACCACACGCATACCGCGTCCACCACCACCAGCCGCTGCTTTAATTAAAACAGGGTAACCAATCTGCGCGGCAATTTTTTTAAGGTCTTTGGGGTCTTCGGGCAATTGCCCCTCAGAACCGGGCACCACCGGAACGCCAGCGGCTTTCATAGCGCTCTTGGCGCTAATCTTGTCGCCCATTAAGCGAATGGTTTCAGGACGCGGCCCAATAAAGACAAAGCCACTGTTTTCGACCCGTTCGGCAAAGTCCGCGTTTTCAGACAAGAAGCCGTAGCCGGGGTGAATGGCTTTGGCACCCGTCACTTCTGCCGCGGAAATAATCGCAGGAACATTTAAATAGCTGGCTTGCGACGGGGGCGGGCCAATGCACACGGACTCATCGGCCAGCATCACATACTTGGCATCGGCATCCGCTTCGGAATGCACTGCTACGGTTTTAATACCCAATTCGCGACAGGCGCGCAGCACCCGCAGGGCAATTTCGCCGCGATTGGCAATAAGAATTTTATCGAACATGAGGCTCTGTTCCGAGGAAAGATATTAAGCGGATGTGACGAGGAACAACGGTTGACCATATTCCACAGGCTGGCCATTTTCCACCAGAATCCGTTTCACGGTGCCCGTGACATCCGATTCAATTTCATTGAGAAGCTTCATGGCCTCAATGATGCATAGGGTCTGACCCTCGGTCACGGACTGACCCACTTCCACAAATGAAGGAGCGCCGGGAGAAGGAGAGCGGTAGAAAGTCCCTACCATGGGTGATTTCACCACATGACCCTCTTGTTCTAAGGTAGGTGGGACGATGGCGGCTGCAGGAACCGCTGCAGCCTGGGCAGGGGCCGGTTGGTGGGCGGACATATAACCGCCGGTGAGAATGGTTTGGTTGCCCGGGCTGGCCTTGGCAATACGCACCTTTTCTTCACCTTCGGTAATTTCAAGTTCTGCAATACCGGACTCTTCCACCAAATCAATCAGTTTTTTTAGCTTTCTTAAATCCATGGGTTATGCCTTTTTCAACAATGCATCTAACGCCAGCTGATAGCCTTGCGCACCCAAACCGCTAATCACGCCCATGGCAATGGGGGACAGATAAGAATGAGCGCGAAACTCTTCACGCGCGTAAACATTGGATAAATGAACTTCAATAAAAGGAATTGCCGCCGCCGCCAAGGCGTCGCGCAGAGAAATACTGGTATGGGTAAGACCGCCGGGGTTGATGATGATGTAGTCCACTTTTTCGGTTTTAGCCGTGTGGATGCGATCAATGAGGGCCCCTTCCCAATTGCTTTGAAAGCAAACCAGCGAACCCCCGCGAGCTTTGGCCATGGCCGCAAGGCCGGCATCAATGTCTTCGAGGGTGGTTTTGCCGTAAATGTCAGGCTCTCGTGAACCCAACAGGTTTAAATTAGGTCCGTGCAGCACCAATACAGTTTTCATGGATGCAATTGTGCTCATGTTAACCGAAGTTGTCCAGCTTTTTGACGAAGATAGACGTTTTTAGCAGTTTGGAATGACGTGCGGGTACCGCCATTCTAAGGCCAACTCCCTTTTAATGCGATGGTTACCGATGCGCCTTGATTCGGACATAAAACTATACCCCATTTCACCCACCACCTCTTTGAGGCGGTCCAAGGGCAGCCGGGGCGGAGGAGGTAGACCGTGACGGTGCGCCAACTGATCATAATATTGACCCAAGGTCAGGTTTGAATCGTCCACGACGTTATAGACCCGATTGGGGCGGCCATAATGCATGGCGCGCACCGCAGCGCGGGCCAAATCCAGCGCGTGAATATGGTTGGTGAAGGGGTCATGGGGAGCAGCAGGAACGGGCAAGCCTGCTCTGAGGCGCTCTAAGGGCAGGCGGTCCTCCGCATAAATGCCGGGAGCGCGTAAAATAGTCACCGTACAGTTACTTTGCGTCCCAAATATGCGCAGCGCTCGCTCAGCATCAACACGGCGCAGCGCTCGGGCCGTCACAGGGTTTACGGGCCGTGTTTCATCCAACCAAGCCCCTGCGCAGGGGCCATAAACACCTGTGGTGCTGATGTAGATAAGATGCTGTGGTAGACTCGTGCCCCGTCTTAATGCGGCTACTAAATGGCGGGTTCGGGGGTCATGAAGGCCTGCGGTGGGGGGTGGCGCGAAATGAAAAATACCCTGAGCCAAACCAGATAAGCGCCGTAAGGTGGCAGGGCAGTCCAAATCACCCATAATAGGCAGTGCACCCAGTGAACGCCAGCGTGCAGCAGCGGTCTTATCGCGGCATAAGGCGAATAGCAGCACCCGATTATGAATCAGTGGCACCATGCGGCGTGCCACATCGCCCGCTCCCACGATTAACCAGCGTTGCATGAAGAAGCCTTAGGAATCATCAGGAAAATAAACATGTCGTCTCAAGTCACCATTCAGCCCAGTGGGCACCAGTTTAAAACGCAGGAAGGCGAGACCATATTGCAAGGCGCTTTGCGTGAAGGCTATGTTTTGCCCTTCGGTTGCCGCAGTGGCGCTTGTGGTTCGTGTAAAGGAACCGTATTAAGAGGTTCCGTGGATTTGGGGGACTATCAGCCCTCAGCACTCACCCCTGAAGAAATTGCCCAAGGTCGCGCGCTATTTTGCTGCGCCAAACCGGTTGGCGATGTGGTTATTGAAGCCCGCGAAGTGATCGCGGTCAAGGACATTGCGGTTAAAAAATTGCCCTGCCGCGTGGAATCCATTGAGCGCTCCAACCATGATGTGGTCATTTTAAAACTTAAGCTACCGGCCAATGAGAAATTTGATTTCCTGGCCGGTCAATATATCGATATCTTACTGAAAGACGGCAAGCGTCGCAGTTTTTCCCTGGCCAACGCCCCCCACCAGGGCGACTTTATCGAATTACACATTCGCCACTACACGGGCGGTAATTTTTCTAATTTCGTGTTTAATGAATTAAAAGAGCGTGCCATTTTGCGCTTCGAGGGCCCTTTGGGCACCTTCTTCCTGCGCGAAGATTCTGACAAACCCATTATCTTTATGGCCGGCGCCACAGGTTTTGCCCCCATTAAAGGCATGATTGAGTCGGCGCGAGAAAAAGGCATTACCCGGCCCATGGTGCTGTATTGGGGAGTGCGCTCACGGGCTGATTTGTATCACGGCGCCTTGGCAAACGGCTGGCAATCAGGTGGTGGCCAATTTACCTTTATTCCGGTGCTCTCGCACGCACTGTCCACAGACAACTGGCAGGGGCGTACGGGGTTTGTGCATCAAGCCATTCTGGATGACTTTAAAGATTTGTCGGGTTATCAGGTGTACGCCTGTGGCGCACCCTTAATGGTAGAAGCCGGCATGAAAGCGTTTACCGAAACCAGAGGATTGCCACGTGAAGAATTTTATTCCGACCCCTTCACACCTTCAGTAGATAAGAAGGCGGTTGCAGCGCAGAGTTAAGCGGCACCGTACTCGGGGTCGATGTCGGGGGCGGTGCGTTGGGGCGTGCGCGAAGGCCCCATTTGTTCTGCCAGTTGCGCTTTTAGTTGTTGCCCTTCACGCGACGATTCAATAAACAAACTGGCATCCAGGTAACTTTGTGCTTTGCCCCACAGGGATTGCCGCATGCACAGGCGTGCTAATGTGAGAAGCAATACAGCATTGCCCGGATGCGCTTGCAACCAACGTTCCGCTTTTTCAATTTGCTCGCGGCTGGGTCCTTCGCATTCACCGTACAACGCCACCAAGGCGGGGTCCCATTCTTTTTCTAAGTTACGCTCAAGAAGCGCCAGCGCATCCGTATGCAACCCCAAATCTATGAAATAACCCGCCGCGGTCTGTGCCAATTCATTATCTGAGCGCATGTCGGATGGAATAGAACGCCAGGTGGCGCGCAACTCATCGGCTTGGTGGGCATTTTGGCGCAGGCGTTGTTGCCATGCGTTGCGGCGTACGCGCGCAGCTTGCAGCGCATCAATGCCATCGTAGTGCTGCAACAGGTTAACGGTGTCCAAAGCGGGCTTCCAGGCGCCGGTGGAAATTTGCGCTTTCAAAAGCAATTGGTGCGCGCGGACATGTTTGGGGGCCAGTCGATGGGATTCGCGCAACAAGTCTAAGGCTTCCGTATAACGGCGCTCATCCAATAATAATTCCGCGCGCGTGGTGAGCAACAATAAACGCGCTTCCGCACCCATGTTTTCGACACGTGCCAAGTAACGATCGCGTGCTTCAAAGTGCCGTTGCTCATGGGCGGAACGTGCCGCCACAATAGCGCATAGCAAAGGTGATTCATCGGTGCTTAAAGCCAATTCTGATTGGCGCTCTGCTTTTTTAAAGTTGCCCTCAAAGTAAGACATCAACCCTTGATAGAGTGCATTGCGCGCGCGGCTGCGTGTACGGCGCAGACGATGCGCTTGCACGCGGCTGGGCAAGCTCAATGTCATGATCACCAAGCGGGATAACGCATATAACCCCAAGCACCCCAAAATCATGCCAATCACAAACACCGCAAGCGAGACCTCTATACGCCAAGGCGCCATCACAATCAACACATAACCCGTGTTAAGGCTTACCGCAATGGCCACAACGGTGGCCAGGGCAAACAGGGTAATAAACCAGAATAAACTTCTCATCGTTGCGGCGCCTTGTTGGGTAGGCGTGCGTTGCGTACTGCATTTAACGTGGCATTAACATCGGGCAAGGCAATGCTTACCGGCGTATTGTTTAATTGACGCAAAGATTCTAAATCGGCTTGCACGGGTTTTGCGGTGCGATCAAAGTATCTGTTTAGCCAATCGGTGGCAGTATGCACATCAGCTTTGTAGCTGTCTTCATTGCGTGAAAGCGCACCGAGGCGTGCAGACATTAAGCGCAATTTTAAATTTTCGCGTAAAAAGAAGGCCTGATCGGGGCTAAGCAAGGGCAATTCGGGCGCATCAATGCGACGAATCTGCACGGCTTTGGCCAGTTCTAATGCCAGTTCATGACCCATGCGCGCCACGGTGCCTTCCGGCACGGCGGGGGGTGCAGGCTTTTCTGCCACGGGCCGCGTTTCAGAAGCCAAGGGTAAGGCGTCTACTGTGGCTGAGATGCTGTCTATGCGAATGCTAATCCCTGTGGTGTCTACAAAAGGAAGAGCACGCAGGCGATCAATGTCTTGATTTAAGGCGCGACGCAAGGCCACCAAGGCAGGACGATCCATTTTTTGTAGGCGCGTATCCGCAGACTGTAAGGCCGACAGAGCAGACTGTACATTTCCCGTCAGTTGTAATTGTTGATTGGCGATCACCACCAACTGCTCCACTTCCGCCAACACCCAATCATCGCGATTGCGCGAGAGCTCTTGATATAAGGCCTCTAATGCCACCTGCTGGTTTTGTGAGGTGGCCAGTTTGGCCTCTATGGCCGCCAATCGATCCTCAGCGGTGCGGGTAAATCGTTCCGCTTTTTCAGAAACATCCTGATTTTGTTTCACCAGCGCATCGGCATCACCCAAACGTTGGCTTAAGTCATTTTTTAGTCGGGCGATGTCGTGACGGGAATCCACCCATAAACCGCCCAGCAGCAGCAACGCCAGTAGGGCCAAAAGGGTGGCGGTGCGCGCGGTAACGCGATCTAAGTTGGGCAACCAACGAAAACGGCGGGTGGGTGTGGGGTTAGTGGCCATGGTGCGCTTTCAAGTTTTTCCAACCCTCAATAATGGCGGCATCGCCAGGCTCGGTCATGTGGATGTTGCTAACGCCCAAGGCGGCCACTGCATCGGCAATGCGCGTGTGGGTCACTAAAAAAGGCTGCTGTTGCAATTTCTGCTGATGGGCCTCATCACAGAGTTGCCATAGGTTGCGTAATGATTCCACACTTTGCACGCTGATGGCGGCGTTTTGCAACAGCGCATCATCCAATACATCCATGGACAAGTGCGGCAGGCACCGTTTGTAGCATTCTAAGTACAGTACCTCAGCCCCACGCTTGCTTAAGCTGGATTTTAACCATTCTCGCCCGCCTTCGCCGCGCACAATCACTATCTTTTGTCCGGTTAATTTTTGCAAGGCGGGCATAGCCAACAAGGCCTCACTATCGGCGCCTTCAGTGGGATGCAACACTTCGCGCTGGCTGATTGTTTTGAGCAGTAAGGCGGTTTGTTTGCCCACCGCTGCCAGTTGGGCGTGTTGAGTGAGCCACAAAGGCAATAAGGGCCAGCCTTGCTGCACGGCATTGCCACTGATAAAGACAAACCATTGGGCGCCGCGCAGGCGATCTGCCATGCGTTCTGGGTTGGGGCGCAAGGGGCTAATTTCGATGGTGGGCAGGTGCCAGGCCCGCCCCCCTGCCTTTTCAATGCCGCGCATAAGGGCGGCCCCTTGTTCGATGGGGCGCGTCACCACTAGGCCGCCAGAGCCCGGTGACATGCTGAGGGTTGTCATGGGCATCGTCCTTAGATCGCGCTTCGACAGGCGTCGAGAATGGCTTTGGCCCCTTGTGCCAGTAATTGCTGGGCCACGGTTTCTCCCAAAGGCTCAGGAGAAGCCATAGGGCCTGAGGCGCTGGCTCGAATCAATGCCTGTCCATCAGGGCTGCCTACAAAAGCGCTGAGGGTCAAAATAGTACCCTTTACAGTGGCATGTGCTCCTAGGGGAACATCACAGCTGCCGGCCAGGCGGCGCGATAGGGCGCGTTCCGCCCAAACACAGGCTTCCGTTTTGGAATTGGTGAGCGGGGCCAGCAGTTGGGCTGCGACCAAATCATGGGCGCGATATTCAATACCCAAGGCCCCCTGTCCCACTGCCGGAATGCTGTCTTCTAGTGAAATAAGCGAGCGAATGCGGTTTTCAAGCCCTAGGCGACGCAAACCCGCTGCCGCCAGAATAATGGCCTGATATTCCCCATTATCTAGTTTGCGCAAGCGGGTATCGAGGTTGCCGCGCAGGGCTTTAATGATCAACCCTGGAAAACGGGCGCGTATCTGACATTCGCGGCGCAGGCTGGAGGTGCCCACCACAGCGCCCGCAGGCAATGCGGCCAAATCAGAATATTGGTTGGAGACAAAGGCGTCTCGGGGGTCTTCGCGTTCGCCCACAATACACATGGCAAAAGGGGCAGTCAGGTTCATGGGCACGTCTTTCAAGGAATGCACCGCCATATCGGCCCGTCCCTCCTCTAAGGCGGTCTCCAATTCCTTCACAAATAAGCCTTTCCCCCCCACGGCGGCCAGGGTACGGTCTAAAATTTGATCGCCGGTGGTGGTCATTCCCAGCAACTGGATGCTCGCCTGCGGATATAATCCCATTAATGTGTGGCGGATATGTTCGGCCTGCCACAAGGCCAGGCGACTTTCACGGGTAGCAATGATTATTTTTGGAGCGGATGACATGATGTTTGATTGGATGGAGCGAGCGGCGCTCAATGGGGTCAAGTTTAGCATGAAGAGTGTAGCCTCCCGGAGGCTTGTATGAGCGATTCTTCATTGGATAAGGACCAACCCCTGCGCGAAGACATTCGCTTTTTGGGCCGTATTTTAGGGGACACCTTGCGCGAGCAAGAAGGTGAAGACATTTTTCACCTGATTGAGGGCATTCGTCAAAGCGCCATTCGTTATCGGCGTGGCGAAAACCCCGCCGACCGTACGCATCTTGAGCATAGCCTGGATGGGTTAAGCGCTCAGCACACCATTGCCGTGGTGCGCGCCTTTAGCTATTTTTCGCATCTGTCTAACATCGCCGAAGATTTGCATCACAATCGCCGCCGCATTGCCTACTCGCAAGCCGGCGCCCCTCCTCGTGAAGGCAGCTTGGCACTGTCCTTGCAACGCATTAAAGAAGCCGGTGTGAATGCCAGCACCTTAAAAAACTTTTTTGATAAGGTTTTAATTTCTCCAGTACTCACCGCACACCCCACAGAAGTGCAACGCAAGAGCGTGTTGGATTGCCATTTGATGATTGCCAAGCGTTTGGGAGAGCGCACGCGCGTGGCCATGACACCGGAAGAACTGGAAGAGAATGAGGCCTCATTGCGGCGCGCCATTCTTACGCTGTGGCAAACCAATGAATTGCGCACCTTCAAGCTGCGTGTGCGCGATGAAATTGAAAACGGTCTTTCATACTATCGCTACACGTTCTTACGGGAAGTGCCCAATCTGTGCGCGCAGATCGAAGATTTGTTGGCCAAAGATCCGGTGTACGCTGAAGTATCGCACAACGTACCCTCATTTCTACGCATGGGCAGCTGGATTGGCGGCGATCGCGATGGAAATCCTTTTGTCACAGCGGATGTGACCGAGCAAGCCTTAGGTCGCCATACGGCAGTGGTGTTGGATTTTTACTTGCAGCAACTCATTACCCTGCGTGGTGAATTGTCCCTTTCTTCACGCCTGGTACCGGTTACTGAAGAATTGACGCAGTTGGCCGAGCAATCACCTGAATCAGAAGACAGTCGTGCAGAAGAGCCCTATCGCCGCGCCGCTACCCATATACATGCACGCTTAAGCGTTACTGCTATACATTTGGCGCACCCAGGGTATGAAGTTAACGCTAATGCGCCTCAGTCTTATGCCTCCGTGGCAGAGTTTGCGGCAGACTTAGAGGTGATGGAAGATTCTTTGCAACAACATGGTTCGCGCTTGTTGGCAGGTGGTCGTCTGCGCTCCTTGCGTCGTGCCGTGTCTTCTTTTGGTTTCCATTTGGCGCCCTTAGATATTCGTCAGCATTCCGAATTTCATGAAAACTGTGTGAGCGAACTCTTACTGCACGCGGGTACCGGTGTGGACTATAAAGCGCTGAATGAAGATCAGCGCATTGATTTGCTGGTAAAAGAGTTGACCAGCACGCGCCCTCTGCGCTCACCCTTTGCGCAATATGATGAAGTGGTGCAAAAAGAATTAACTATTTTTGACATGTTGGCGGCGATGCATCAGCGCTTAGGACCGCAAGCGCTGCCTAATTACATTATTTCTAAAACAGATAGCGTAAGTGATCTGTTAGAAGTGGCGTTGTTGCTAAAAGAAGTGGGCCTGTTGCGTCCCGGAAAAACGCCCACCTTGGCCATGAACATTATTCCCTTGTTCGAAACCATTGGTGATTTACAAGGCTGCGGCCCCATCATGCAACGCCTCTTTTCTATTCCGTTGTATCGGGCTTTGTTAGAGAGTCGTCAGCTTACGCAAGAAGTGATGCTGGGTTATTCAGACAGTAACAAGGACGGTGGCTTTCTCACGGCCAATTGGGAGCTTTATAAAGCCGAGAAGGTATTGGTAGAAGTATTTAATGAGTACGGTATTGAGATGCGCTTGTTCCATGGCCGCGGAGGCTCTGTGGGTCGTGGCGGTGGCCCCAGCTATTACGGAATTTTGGCGCAGCCTGCCGGCAGCGTGAACGGACAGATTCGCTTAACCGAGCAAGGCGAAGTGATTGCCAGTAAATATTCCGACCCCGGCATCGGTCGTCGCAATTTAGAAACCCTGGTAGCAGCCACCTTAGAAGCCACGTTATTGGATGGTGATCGTGATTTGCATGGGCGCGAACAATTTTACGAAGCGATGGAAGAGCTATCGCAACATTCATTTGAACGCTACCGCGGCTTGGTGTATGAAACGCCAAACTTTAATCAGTTTTTCCGTGAAGCCACACCCGTGCGTGAAATTGCTCAGCTTAATATTGGCAGCCGCCCCGCTTCGCGCAAGCAATCGGATCGCATTGAGGATTTGCGCGCCATTCCTTGGGTGTTTAGTTGGGCCCAATCGCGCATGATTATTCCGGGTTGGTTTGGTTTTGGTTCTGCTGTAGAAAAATTTCGTAAGCGTCATGCGGATGGGCTAAGTCAGTTGCAACAGATGTATCAAACCTGGCCTTTCTTACAATCCATGCTCTCCAATATGGACATGGTGATGGCTAAGGCGGACTTCAGCATTGCCACGCGATACGCAGCTTTGGTGGGTGATGTGGCGTTGCGCGAGCGCATCTTTAGCGATATCGAACAGGAGTTTCATGCCACCTCCAAAGCGCTGTGCGACATTACTGGGCAAAAGCATTTCTTAGAAGCCAACCCCACTTTGGCACGCAGTATTCGAGAACGCAGCCCCTATTTAGATCCCTTAAATCATTTGCAGGTGGATTTGCTGCATCGCTATCGTGCAGGCAATGAAGACGAGGTGGTGAAGCGTGCCATTTATCTCACCATTAATGGCGTGGCGGCGGGATTGCGTAACAGCGGTTAACCTATGGTGACGAAAACCAAACTGAAGATTGCTGTTCTGTTAGGAGGAACCAGCTCGGAGCGCGACGTGTCCATTGCCAGTGCCGCGCAAGTGGTGCCGGCTTTGCGCGCCCGTGGTCACGAAGTATGGGCAGTGGATACCGCACAGGGCTTGCTAAGCCCCACACAAGAAACCCAATTATTTTCTCGCAAAGTGGGCACCGACCCCTTTGATGGGCTTGTTTTGGGGTCAGACCCCAAAAACAACTCCTTAAATTTGTTGTCATTTTTGCAAGCACCCCAATTGGCCCACATTGATGTGTGGTTTATCGCTTTGCACGGGGGTTTTGGCGAAGACGGCCGTATGCAGGCCTTGTTAGAGCTCACAGGAATTCCTTATACCGGCAGCGGTGTGGTGGGCAGTGCCATGGCTATGGATAAAGACATTACCAAACGCTTGTTGGTCGCTGCAGGTGTGGCCACCCCGGAATGGTTGATGGCCCCCGTGACGGCAGAGCAAGTGAGTAAAACCTTGGGTTGGCCCGTGATTGTGAAGCCCAGCAAGCAAGGTTCTACAGTGGGGTTAACCTTGGTGCGTGAGCCGGCTCAGCTGGCTCCTGCCATCACCGAAGCGCTGCGCCATGATGACGAAGTGATGGTTGAGTGCTTTGTGTCTGGTCGAGAACTGACCTGCCCTGTTTTAGGAGATGAAGCGCTGGCCGTGGGTGAAATCAAATTGAAAAAAGGTGAGATTTTTGACTATGCGGCCAAATATCAACCCGGTGGTGCCGAAGAAATTTTCCCTGCCAAATTGGGGTCTGACCCCTATGGCAAGGTTCAAGATATGGCCTTATGCGCTCACCAAGCTTTGAAATTACGTGGTTACAGTCGTAGCGATTTTAGGCTGGATACCCAGGGGCGCTTATGGTGTTTGGAAGTCAATACCTTACCAGGCTTAACCAGCACCAGCTTGCTGCCGCAAGCGGCCGCCGTAGAAGGCCTCTCTTTTGGGGAGTTGGTAGAACGCATTTGCCGCTTGGCGCTTTAGCATGGGTGGCTTTGGGGCTGGCTTTGGGGTCAGACCCCACCAGGGGTCTGACCCCTGGTGGGGTCTGACCCCATGAGTGCTTTCTCTATGGCCGTAATGACGGCATCGGCAATATCCAATCCAGTTTGGTCTCGAATTTCACGCATACAGGTGGGGCTGGTCACATTAATTTCTGTGAGGCAATTTCCTATGATGTCCAAACCCACCAGGAGCAACCCCTCACGCTTTAAGACTGGTGCCACGGTATTGGCAATTTCAAGGTCGCGGGCAGAGAGGGGCTGCGCACGACCCGTACCACCGGCGGCCAAGTTACCACGCGTCTCGCCCGGTGCTGGCAGTCGCGCCAAGCAATAGGGCATAGGCACGCCATCCACTATCAATATCCGTTTGTCACCCTCGGTAATTTCTGGCAAGTAGCGTTGCGCCATGATGGTGTGGTTGCCGTGATGGGTCATGGTTTCCAAAATCACACCTAGGTTGGCATCGCCTGTGCGCACTCTAAAAATACCGCTGCCGCCCATACCGTCTAAGGGTTTTAAAATGACATCTTTTTGGGTTTCAATAAACGACCGCAAGACCAATTGATCGCGCGCCACGATGAGCGGTGGTGTGAGTTGAGGAAAGCGAGCGGTGGATAATTTTTCGTTAAAGTCGCGCAGTGCGCGCGGGCGATTAAAGATGCGTGCACCCTGATCTTCGGCCAATTCCAGCAAATAGGTGTGGTACACATATTCCATGTTGAAAGGTGGGTCAAGGCGCATTAAGACGGCTGAAAAGCTCGTTAAGGCGCGCGTAACGG
Source organism: uncultured Ferrovum sp. (assembly GCA_903909215.1). Taxonomy (GTDB): domain Bacteria; phylum Pseudomonadota; class Gammaproteobacteria; order Burkholderiales; family Ferrovaceae; genus CAIVUX01. The sequence goes on along the minus strand of CAIVUX010000045.1, from coordinate 1,779 downwards.
GGGCATTAGCCCTATACCAAACGGGTCCTTCAGTGAGAGTAAGTGCTCGCACCGAACCCAGTACGACGCCCCCCGCCAAGCTTAACCCACCAGGCTCAATGGCCCATAAGTGATGGCCATGACGGGTGGCCGCGCGCATCATTTCAATGCTGGAATCTTTGGCGGGCTTTAGGCTTTCTAAGGGGTCTAGTACAAAAGCGATATCCAAAAGCGCTCCTTAATCGGTGAACTGCTGGGCCATGGTTTCAAGCTCCAGGGAGGCGGCCAACATGGCCAACCGTGCTACCACGCCGTAGGTATAGAAACGATTGGGAGGCGTGCCGGGTAATTGTTTTTGGTCCGGTGCAATGGCCGATGTTTCGAAGGCCAGAGGTACAAAACGAGCGCCCGGCGCATTGAGGTTTTCATCTATGCCGCGCTCCGTGTGCACGCGATAAAACCCACCCACCACATAGTGATCAATCATGTACACAACAGGCTCAGCCACCGCCCCGTCTACGCTCTCGAAGGTATATACCCCCTCTTGAATCAGCACCTCGGTCACCGCCTGACCTTCTTTAATGGTGGACATTTTATTGCGCTGTTTGCGGTTAAGCTGCTTTACATCATCGGGACTTTTCACCGTCATGATGCCCATACCGTAGGTGCCGGCATCGGCCTTTACAATTAAGAAGGGCTCTTCTTTAATGCCATATTCTGCGTATTTATCGCGTATTTCGCTCAGTAAAAACTCTACTTGGGTGGACAGGCAGTCTTGCCCCTCAGTGGCTGAAAAGTCGATTTGTCCGCAGTGAGAAAAAAGCGGGTTAATAAACCAAGGGTCTATGCCAATGAGTTTTGAAAAGTCTTCTGCCACACGATCGTAAGCAGCAAAATGCTGCGATTTTCGCCGCGTGCTCCAACCCGCGTACAAAGGCGGTACCACGGGTTGCGAGAGTCCGCGCAAAATGTCGGGGATACCGGCAGAAAGATCATTGTTGAGCAAAATGGCGCAAGGATCGAAGCCGTCCAAGGTTAAACGATTGCCTTGGCGCTTAATGGGTTCTAACAAGACGCTGTCGCCCGAGGGCAGGTCAATGGCGGTGGGTCGGGTGATTTCGGGCAACAGGCTGCCGACGCGCACGGAAAACCCGGCCTTTTGCAGGATGGATTGCAAGGCGGCGACGTTTTGTAGATAAAAGAGATTGCGTGTGTGGTTTTCAGGAATGAGTAAAAACTGCCGCGTGTCGGGGCAAATTTTTTCCACGGCCGTCATAACCGCCTGAATACAAAGCGGTTGGAACTCTGGGCGCAGATTATTAAAGCCACCGGGGAACAGATTGGTATCCACGGGAGCCAACTTAAAACCAGAATTTCGCAAGTCCACTGAGGTGTAAAAGGGGACCGAATGCTCCTGCCATTGCTGGCGGAACCAATGCTCGATGGCCGGCATGGCCTCAAGAATCTGTTTTTCTAAGGTCTGTAATGGGCCGGTAAGGGCTGTAGTGAGATGGGGAACCATGATTATCCTGAAAGTGATTCGCCCGATTCTAGCAGGTGTGCCTATTGGTGATCATGACAATATGGTACTATAACAGTCCACTTTTGCTTAACCCATTGGCCATGCAAGCCATTAACCCTAGGACGGCACCTGATTATGATCAAGATGGGCAAATTGACCGATTACGGCACCCTCATCATGACCTATTTGGCCCGTGAGCCGCAGCGCTTGCACGCCACCCAGGAAATTGCAGGGGCGGTGGGCATCGCGCTCCCCACGGCCACCAAATTACTCAAAAT
>CAIVUX010000044.1 GCA_903909215.1 uncultured Ferrovum sp. | reverse complement strand
TTCGTGACTTTGCCACTTGAGATTGCGAAGATCCAAAGTTTTTGTATGAAACACCCTTTGGGTCGAATCGATCTCAACAACGAAGTTTCATTCGGCTTGGTTCACAGCCTGTTTTGCAGAAACCCGCAAATTCACGGCTCGGAACCAAATCCGAAAAAGTCATGAGGTTTTGAGACAAACAGGGTTTGAGACGACCTTCCGGGGTCGCAGCTGCAGGTCGCAGTCAGGAGCCCAAAGCAAAAAGCCCCGCGTGGTGCGGGGCCTGAGGCTGCCTCAAGGCCTGCTGAGCAGGTTTGAGGTCTTTGTACTGGCGGAGAGAGAGGGATTCGAACCCTCGATACAGTTTTTGACCGTATGCTCCCTTAGCAGGGGAGTGCCTTCGACCTCTCGGCCATCTCTCCGGGTCATTACAGGGCTAAATACTACTTAAGCGGGCTATTATCCCTTAGCTGGAGGCATTGCGCTATCAAGATTGAAGGCCTTATGCAGGGCGCGCACTGCTAATTCCATATATTTCTCGTCTAACACCACCGAAATCTTGATTTCGGATGTGGAAATCATCTGAATATTGATGCCTTCTTCCGACAGGGTTTTGAACATTTTACTGGCCACCCCGGCATGTGAGCGCATACCCACCCCCACCAAGGACACTTTGCAAATTTTATTATCCCCGCGCACCTCACGGGCACCGGTGCTGGGTTTAATGGTGTTGTTGAGCAAATCCAAGGTTTTTTGATAGTCGTTGCGGTGTACGGTAAAGGAGAAATCCGTAGAGCCGTCCACGCCTATGTTTTGGATGATCATGTCCACATCCACTTGAGCGCTGCCCACGGGCTCTAAAATGGCGTAAGCAATGCCGGGGCGATCGGGCACGCCCAATAAAGATAGCTTGGCTTCGTCGCGGTTAAAAGCGATGCCAGAAATAATGGGTTGTTCCATTTTTGATTTTTCCTCAAAGGTAATGAGTGTGCCGTTGTTGTTGTCCTCGAAACTGGACAGCACGCGCAGCTTGACTTTGTACTTGCCGGCAAATTCTACCGAGCGAATTTGCAGCACTTTAGAGCCCAAACTGGCCATCTCCAGCATTTCTTCGAAGGTGATGGTCTCCAATCGACGGGCTTCGGGCACCACGCGTGGATCGGTGGTGTACACCCCATCCACGTCGGTATAAATTTGGCATTCATCTGCTTTCAGGGCCGCCGCTAACGCCACACCAGTGGTATCTGAGCCGCCACGGCCCAACGTGGTGATGTCCCCATGTTCAGTGGTGCCTTGGAAGCCCGCCACCACCACCACTTTTCCGGAATCCAAATCAGCACGCATGCGTTTTTCATCAATTTCCAAAATACGGGCTTTGGTGTGCGATTCGTCCGTGAGGATGCGCACTTGACCGCCGGTGTAGCTCTTGGCGGGTACGCCGCGAGCAATGAGGGCCATGGACAACATGCCAATGGTGACTTGCTCGCCGGTGGAAATCATCACGTCTAATTCGCGCGGTTCCGGCTGAGCCTGAATTTCTCGTGCCAGTTTGATCAGACGGTCGGTTTCGCCACTCATGGCCGACACCACCACCACCACTTGGTGCCCCTCGCTGTGAAAGCGCGCCACGCGCTCCGCCACCTTCTTAATGCGCTCTGGATTGGCCACAGACGTGCCACCATACTTTTGTACAATCAATGCCATAACTGCCAAGTACCGGGAAAAAACCCATATATTACCGAAAGTTGACAGTGTATGCGAGTGTCTTTACATGGTCTGGTGGGCCTATCAATGGCAGAATAGCTCTTTAACCAGCGATGCCGAATTCACCATGACCCCCCTAGCCCTTACCCAAGCCGCCCAGTTGCTGTGGAATCACTGGCAGAACAGTACGCGCCTAGCGGTGTTGCCCGATGCCTGTCGCCCCAAAAGCCGTGTGGAGGGCTATGCCATACAGGCGCAATTGGCCGCTCTTTCAGGGCAAGCCACCTTGGGCTGGAAAATTGCCGCCACCACGCTGTCTGGTCAGCGCCACATTAATGTGGCAGGTCCCATTGCCGGGCGCTTATTGCAAGATAAGGTGTTGCCCAACGGCTCCGCAGTGCCATTGGGGAATAACCATATGCGCGTAATTGAGGCCGAGCTGGTGTTTCGTTTTGCAGAGGATTTACCCCCTTGCTCGATGCCTTACACGGAATTGGAAGTGATGGCCGCCATCGATGCCGTATTGCCTGGTATAGAAATTCCCGATTCGCGTTATGAAGATTTCTGTGTGGTGGGTGATGCACAACTGATTGCGGAAAACGCCTGTGCCGCGTGGTTTGTCTTGGGTGAATCGACTCCTGTTAATTGGCGTGCTCTGGATTTTAAAACCCATGTGGTAAAAGCCTTTCGTAATGAGGTGTTGGCCGGCGAGGGTACCGGCGCTTTGGTGCTGGGCGATCCTAAAACAGCTTTGGTGTGGATTGCCAACGAACTCTCAAGCGTGGGAGAGGGCTTGCGCGCTGGTGATATTGTGACCACCGGTACTGTAGTGACACCGGTTAAGGTGGAACCAGGTGATGAGGTGCGTTGCGACTTTGGCGTGCTGGGCACAGTGTCCGTGCGTATCGTGTAAACGATTGATGACCCAAACGCCACTCACTTTTGCTGACCATAACCGTGATGTCATGGGGCTTACCCACGTATATCCCGTGGTGTCGCGTCGTGCCGCTGGGGTATCTGTGGGCATTAATCTCAATACCAACAATGCCTGTAATTGGGCCTGCGTATATTGTCAGGTCCCCAACCTTACGCGTGGCCCAGCTCCGAAAACCGATTTAACGTTGTTGCGCAGCGAGCTCAATACCATGCTGGCAGCCATTCAAACCGGTACCTTTATGCAGTCTTATGTACCCGAAGATTTGCGGCGTCTAAACGACATTGCCTTTTCTGGAAACGGCGAACCCACCAGCGCGGACGATTTTGAAGCGGCGGTGCAGGTGGCCATTGAGGCCATGACAGCGCACCACTTGATCGGCATCATTAAGCTGGTGGTGATCACCAATGGCAGCTTCGCCCATGAACCGGCAGTGCAGCGCGCCTTCCAGGCCATGGCCGCAGCGAACGGGGAAATTTGGTTTAAATGTGACCGCGGTCGCACGCAAGATATTGTGCGCATCAACAAGATTAATGTAACGCCAGAGCAGGTTTTGAGGCGCTTGGGCGCCGCCGCCGCAGCATGCCCCACTTGGGTGCAGACCTGTATGGTGTCCTGGGATGGGGAGGCGCCCTCAGAAGAGGAAGTGGTGGCATGGTTATCCTTATTGCAGCGGGCCCTCCGCTTAAATATTCCCTTACGCGGGGTGCTGCTGTACAGCTTGGCGCGTCCCTCGTTTCAACCGGATGCCACGCGTATTGCAGCCTTGCCCTTGGCTTGGTTAGAGGTCTTGGGCGAGCGGGTAAAGGCCTTGGGGCTAGAGGTTAAAGTGACGCCCTAAGGTGATTTTTGTGGGATAGGGTTAAGCAATGCTATAATTGCGGATACGCGCCCGTAGCTCAGTTGGATAGAGTACTTGGCTACGAACCAAGGGGTCGTGGGTTCGAATCCTGCCGGGCGCGCCAATAAATCCCATGGGTTAGGTCATTTGGCCTAACCCATTGCGGACAACATAAAAGCCGTGCGCATCGTAAACTACCCAACATGTTCCAAAACATACCCCCTCTAACGCGAACAGTACTGTTCATCAATGTCCTGGTCTTTTTGGCTATGGGGGTGTTTGGCAATGGCTTAATCAACACGTTCGCCCTCTGGCCCTGGAGCACGTTGCCTGAATACGGCGACGCCCCCGGCTTTCAGGTTTGGCAAATCATCACCTATAGTTTTTTGCACGGCAGTTTTACCCACCTGTTCTTCAATATGTTTGCCTTGTATTTGTTTGGCAGTGAACTGGAACGGTTGTTTGGCGAGCGGCGTTTCTTTCAACTGTACTTCGCCAGCGTGATTGCAGCAGCATTGGCACAGCTGGTGTTTTCGGCGGCCATGGGCGGCGAGCCGTACCCCACTGTGGGGGCATCTGGTGGCGTATTTGGACTGCTGCTGGCCTTTGCCTGGTGCTTTCCCAATCGCCAAATTGTATTGCTGATCCCACCTATTCCCATGCCGGCATGGTTATTCGTCACGCTCTACGGGGGTTTGGAATTAATACTGGGCGTAACCGGCACGCAAGAGGGTGTGGCGCACTTCGCCCACTTGGGCGGCATGTTGGGCGCATGGATATTGCTGCGCTATTGGCGCGGACGCAATTGGCGATGAGTGCGGACAAAAAACCAGCAGTGGTGTTATTGAGCGGTGGGCTGGACTCTACCACTGTGCTGGCTATCGCCCAGCGGCAAGGCTTTAATGTGTACGCCATGAGTTTTAATTATGGTCAGCGCCATGTGTTGGAATTGGATTGCGCGCGCCGTGTGGCCCAAGCCGCCGGCGTGGCCGGACATACCACCGTGGATATTGATTTGCGTGCCATTGGCGGCTCAGCCCTCACCAGCAGCATGGCGGTACCCAAAGATCGCGCCGTGGAGGATATGGCACACGGTATTCCCATTACCTATGTACCGGCACGCAACACCATTTTTTTATCCTTCGCCCTGGCTTGGGCTGAGGTATTAAATGCGCAAGATATTTTTATTGGGGTAAATGCCTTGGATTACAGCGGCTATCCCGATTGTCGCCCCGAATACATTAACCGTTATGAAGACATGGCCAACCTCGCCACGCGCGCCGGCGTGGAGGGAACGCAACGCCTCAAAATACATACGCCCCTAATTGCACTCTCTAAAGCCGATATCATTCGTCTGGGGGTCGGTTTGCGGGTGGATTACAGCGTCACCAGCAGCTGTTACGACCCCGCCACCAATGGGCGCCCCTGCGGCAGTTGCGATTCATGTCAGTTGCGCGCCAAAGGGTTTGCGGAAGCAGGTTTAATGGATCCGTTATTGAAACGCTATGAGTAACGCAATTTTATTTTGCGCAGCAGCGGGTTTTGAAGCTGCGCGCCAGTTAAACGGACCTGGAGAAGGGCTGCAGGGCGCGCGCTTGCATGGCCATAGTTTTCGAGCCGAAGTGCGTGCGGCTTTGTCGGCCGGTTGGGGCGGATTTGTGGGCGGCGAAGCCGAGGTCCTACAGCAACGCTTACAAGAGGCCGTGACCCCACTGGATTACGCCCATCTGAATAATGTGATTGCCAACCCCACTGATGGCGCGTTGGCACAATGGATTGAAGGCGCGCTGTCCATGAGAGAATTGCAACGCGTGCATTTGTGGAGCGGTCCTGCCGCGGGCGCCACCTGGACCGCCGGGCAGAGTATGAAAGCCTGGCGCCGCTATCGCTTTGAGTCCGCGCATCGATTGCCCCATGTAAGCGCAGGCCATCAATGTGGACGCATGCATGGACATGGTTTTGAGGTGATGTTTTCTGTGGATGCAGGTGCCGGTGATATGCTGCATCGCGCCTGGAATCCTGTGCATCATCAATTGCACTTGGCCTGTTTGAATGACATCAAAGGTCTGGAAAACCCCACCAGCGAAATGCTCTGTCAGTGGATCTGGCAGCGCCTTATATCCGATGTGCCTTCGTTGACCGCGGTTACCGTATTTGAAACCGCCAGCTGCGGCTCTGTTTTTGATGGCCAGCGTTATCGCATTTGGAAAGACCTGAGCTTTGACAGCGCCACACGCTTACAGCAGGCTCCCGACGCCGCTCGTCGCGGAGTGCATGGCCACACCTACACCTTGCGCGTGGGGCTCTCTGCGCCGCTGCATGCGGTAATGGGGTGGACGGTGGATTATGGTGATGTGAAAACTCTGTTCTCACCTGTATTTGCCCAATTGGACCACCATCCTTTGCATGAGGGTGGAAGCGCTGGGGATAGGGTGAGTCTGCTGCACTGGATTCACGCCCAAGTGGCCACGCGCTTGCCCGCTTTAGATTCTCTTGAGCTCTTCGACACGCCCGGCACTGGCGCCCTGATGTCGGGGTTGATTTTGGGGTCAGACCCCGAAAAACAAAAATCGGGGTCTGACCCCAAAACCCGTAAATGAGTTACAGCGTGAAAGAGCGTTTTTTAACGCTGCAAGGGGAGGGCGTTAACGCCGGTCGGGTAGCGGTGTTTTGCCGTTTTACAGGTTGTAACTTATGGAGTGGGCGTGAAGTGGATCGCGCGGATGCGCAATGCGATTTTTGTGATACGGATTTTGTCGGTACTGATGGTGCGGGCGGCGGACGTTTTGAAACGGCTGCCCTGTTGACCCGTGCGCTGGTGCAAACTTGGGGCACAGAACGCGCCCATCGTCTGGTGGTGTTAACCGGTGGCGAGCCGTTACTGCAAGTGGACGACGCGCTGATTAGTGCCTTACACGCAGAAGGTTTTGAAGTAGCTGTAGAAACCAATGGGACGCAACCCATTCCTGCCGGGTTGGATTGGGTATGCGTTAGCCCTAAAGCCGGCACCCAATGCATCGTAGCCAAGGGAGATGAACTAAAGTTTATTTTTCCTCAAAGGGGTCTGACCCCAGAGCAGTTTGAGTCTTTGGACTTCAGGTATTTTTTGCTGCAACCTATGGATAACGCAACGTTGCAGCAAAACACCGAAGCGGCCGTGGGTTATTGCCAACAGCACCCCCGTTGGCGGCTCAGCATGCAAATCCATAAAGCACTGGGGCTTCCCTAAGCCGCTTTAGGTGGCCCAATCCCCTGGGTTCCCTTAAACCCATTCAAATCCTCTGGCTTTGTAATATTTCTGGCGTTGCCGCTCTTGCCTTGAGTGTGGAATAATCAAGATTACGACTAATTGTTGGGTGATTTGCCATGATAGACAGGGACGGATACCGCCCCAATGTGGGCATCATCTTATGCAACGCCAAAAACCAAGTGTTCTGGGGTAAGCGGATTCGAGAAGATTCCTGGCAATTTCCTCAAGGGGGGATTAACCATGGAGAGACGCCCGAGGAAGCCATGTACCGAGAGCTGGGTGAAGAAACGGGCTTAAAGCCCGAGCATGTCCAGATCTTAGGACGTACTCGCAATTGGCTGCGCTATCAGGTGCCCGAGCATTGGGTACGACGCGATTGGCGCGGCAGCTACCGTGGGCAAAAGCAGATCTGGTTTTTGCTGCGCCTTGTGGGGCGCGACAATGACGTGTCGCTGCGTGCCACAGAAAAGCCTGAATTTGATGCTTGGCGTTGGCATGAGTATTGGGTGCCGTTGGAGAGCGTTATTGAATTTAAGCGCGAAGTATATCAATTGGCACTCAATGAATTGGCCATTTTTCTGCGTGGCGGACACGTAAAAGAGAAGGGCCGGGTGGATCCCACAGCTCCAGCCTAACTCCTTGACAGTGACAGCAGTGCTTCAGTAGACTGAGGCGGGTTTAGATTAATTCTAAGGAGTACACCATGAAATTATCCGGTACAAAAACACACGACAATTTAAAAGCCGCCTTTGCTGGCGAATCCCAAGCCAATCGCCGTTACCTGTATTTTGCAGCCAAGGCTGATGTGGAAGGTCAAAATGATGTGGCAGCGGTATTTCGTTCAACCGCGGAAGGCGAAACAGGTCATGCCCATGGTCATTTGGAATACATGGAATCCGTGGGCGACCCCGCCACCGGATTGCCCATTGGCAGCAGCCGTTTAAACCTCGCAGCCGCCATTGAAGGCGAAACCCATGAGTACACCGACATGTACCCCGGCATGGCCAAAACGGCGCGCGATGAAGGGTTTGATGAAATTGCTGATTGGTTTGAAACCTTGGCCAAAGCCGAACGTTCGCACGCCAATCGCTTTGCACAAGCGCTGGCCGCACTGAAAGACTAGTGATGTCCCGGGAAGGCAATCTCGAGGCGCCCACAAGGCACCCTCTGGACTGGAAAAACCCGGAGTTCTACGACCATGAAAAAACCGAAGCCGAGATGGCACGCATCTTTGACATTTGTCATGGATGCCGCCGTTGCTTCAACCTGTGTAATGCCTTCCCTTTATTATTTGATGCGGTAGACGAATCCGCCAGCGGTGAATTGCACAGCGTTTCCAGAACCGTGCTGTGGGATGTGGTGGACCAATGTTATTTGTGCGACATGTGCTACATGACCAAATGTCCGTACACGCCACCTCATGAATTTAATCTGGATTTCCCGCACACCATGCTGCGCGCAAAAGCGGTGCAGTTTAAGGAAGGCAAGCCCAATTTCCGCGATAAGCTGCTCACCAGCACCGATGCCATAGGTCGCCTCGCTTCCATTCCGGTGGTGACGCAAGTGGTAAATGCAGTGAATAAAAACGGCATGACGCGTGCTTTAATGGACATTACCTTAGGCATTCACCGCGATCGGATATTGCCCACTTACACCTCAAAAACCTTTCGCAAAAATGCGCACCCCGAGAGCGGGTTCCCGGTTAAAAATGGTGAGCGCACCGTGGGGCAAGTGGTTATTTATTCTACCTGCTACATCAATTACAACGAGCCGGGTATTGGCATGGATTTGCTGAAGGTGCTGGCACACAATGAAATCAACGCGCACATTCTCGAGAAAGAAGCCTGCTGTGGTATGCCTAAATTAGAGTTGGGCGACTTAGAATCAGTGGCTGCCCTAAAAGAAAAAAATATTCCGCTCTTGGCGGAGGTGGCACGCGCGGGCTTTGCCATCATGACGCCTATCCCTTCGTGCACGTTGATGTATAAGCAAGAGCTACCACTTATGTATCCCGATGATGCCGATGTGAAAGCGGTGGCCGAAGCCATGTTCGATCCGTTTGAATACTTATCGTTGCGTCACAAAGACGGTTTTTTGAAAACAGAGTTTAAAACACCCTTGGGGCAGGTTTCATATCACGTCCCGTGTCACCTGCGCGTGCAAAACATTGGTCTTAAAACACGTGAATTGCTCGAGATGATTCCCGGCACTACCGTCAATACCGTGGAGCGCTGCGCCGGGCACGATGGCACCTGGGGTGTGAAGTCAGAGCACTTTGATATGTCTATGAAAATTGGGCGTCCGGTATTTAACCGCATGAAACAAGACCAACCAAATTATATCAGCTCCGATTGCCCCATCGCTTCTCGTCATATTCTGCAGGGTATGGCCGAAGAGCACCCCAAGGAACATCCCATCTCATTGCTGCGTATCGCCTACGGTTTGGAATAATTATGCCCACTATTACTCGTGACAGCCTACTAACGCTTGAAGCGTATTCAAAAGCACGTCCTCAGTTTCGCGCACAGGTGATTGCCCATAAACGACTACGCACGCTGCACTTGGGCGAGCATGTCACGCTGCTCTTTGAAGATGAGCTTACTATGCGGTATCAAGTACAAGAAATGTTGCGCATTGAACGCATTTTTGAAGATGCCGGCATTCAAGATGAATTGGATACCTATAACCCCTTGGTGCCTGAGGGTTGTAATTGGAAGGCCACGTTGCTCATCGAGTATGAGGATTTAATCGAACGCGCACGCATGCTGGGGCGTTTAATCGGTGTGGAAACGCGCGTTTACATGCAGGTGGCGGGATGTGAGCGTATTTACCCCATTGCTGATGAAGATTTAGAACGTCAAAACGAAAGCAAAACCTCCACCGTTCATTTTCTGCGTTTTGAATTAAGCGCCGCGATGATTGCCGCTTTGCGCGCGGGTGCCGAGTTGGGTGCCGGTGTGGACCATGCCGCCTATCAAGCGGTGCTTCCATTGGTGCCTGGTCCCTTAAGAGGGTCGCTGCTGGCGGACTTGGCTTAGTTTTAGCGCCCCTCGTTTTGTAAGCGCTGAATTTGAGCTCAGTTCTGCTAATATAAGCGTCTGAACCTTCAACTTTAGGATAGACGCCCTATGTGCGGTATTGTGGGCGCCGTAGCGCGGCGCAATGTGGTCCCCATCCTTATTGATGGTCTCAAACGCTTAGAATATCGGGGCTATGATTCCGCGGGCATCGCCATCATCAATGGCGGTTTAAAGCGCGTGCGCAGTATCGGTCGTGTGGCACAACTCGAAGCGCTATCTCATTCGGAAAACGTGTCTGGCCATTTGGGCATTGCCCATACTCGTTGGGCCACCCATGGCGTGCCCAGTGTGGCCAACGCCCATCCCCATCAAAGCCGCGACACTATTGCCGTGGTTCACAACGGAATCATCGAAAACCACGAAGAATTACGCGTTGCGTTGCAGCAGCAAGGCTACCTGTTTGAATCGCAAACCGACACGGAAGTAATTGCCCATTTGGTGCATTCGCACTACAGCACTCATCACGATTTGGCGCGCGCTACGCGTGAAGCCGTGCAGCGGCTGCAAGGGGCTTATGCCATTGCTGTGGTGTGCGCTGATGAGCCGCATCGTTTATTGGCTGCGCGTCTGGGCAGTCCTTTGTTGGTTGGCATTGGTGAAGGCGAATATTTTTTGGCTTCTGACGCCTCCGCGCTTATTTCGGTGACGCATAAAATGCTCTACCTCGAAGAAGGCGACGTGGCGGACATTACCTTGAATGGGTATGCCATTACAGATGCTGCAGGTAAGCCTGCTACACGCGCTTTTCACATTAGTGAGCTTTCCTCTGAGACTGCAGAGCTAGGGCCCTATGCGCATTACATGCAAAAAGAGATTGCTGAACAACCACGTGCCATCGCCGATACTGTTGAAAAAATATTGGATATTGGTTTTATGCCCGAATTATTTGGCGCGGACGCGGTGAATGTGTTGCGCGATGTGGACAGCGTCACCGTGCTGGCCTGTGGCACCAGTTACCATGCCGGGCTGGTGGCGCGTTATTGGATTGAGCAAATTGCGCGCATTCCCTGCGTCACGGAAGTGGCCAGCGAATACCGTTATCGCGAATCAGTGCCCAACCCGCGCACATTGGTGGTGACCATATCGCAATCGGGCGAAACAGCGGATACTCTGGCCGCGCTGAAGCATGCCAAAGCACAAGGGCATCACCATTCTCTGGCCATTTGTAACGTGGCAGAGAGCGCCATTATTCGTCAATCTTCCCTGTCGTTTTTAACCCGTGCCGGTATTGAAATTGGCGTGGCCTCCACCAAAGCCTTCACCACCCAGTTGGTGGCGTTATTTGCACTGGCCGCAACCTTGGCGCGTGTGCGTGGTGTGCTGAGCGCGGATGATGATGCGCGTTATTTAGAGGCTTTGCGTCGCTTACCCAACAAAGTGCAGCATGTGTTGAACTTAGAGCCGCAACTGATGGTGTGGGCGGAGCGTTTTGCGCAAAAAGACCATGCCTTGTTTCTGGGGCGTGGGGTGCATTACCCCATCGCATTAGAGGGCTCTTTAAAGCTTAAAGAAATTTCCTACATTCACGCAGAAGCTTATCCGGCGGGTGAATTAAAACATGGTCCGCTGGCCTTGGTGGATGCGGGCATGCCCGTGGTGGCGGTGGCCCCCAATGACGCCTTACTGGAAAAACTGAAATCCAATTTGCAAGAAGTGAAGGCACGCGGCGGTGAGCTGTATGTGTTGGCCGATAACGACAGCCGTTTTAGTGCGGAGGAGGGCATTCACGTCATTCGCATGCCTGATCACGAAGGTATTTTAAGTCCCGTTATGCATGTGGTGCCGTTGCAGTTGCTGGCCTATCACACGGCCTGCAAGCGCGGTAATGATGTGGACAAACCGCGCAACCTGGCCAAAAGCGTCACAGTGGAATAGATTTCGTTATATAAAATGTGAAGATGTCGACTACGGTTACGACATATTAGTTACAACCAAACTTCTCACTTTAAAAGATATTCCAGAGGAGCAATTGCTCCGTCTTAGGTTGATCGAACATTTATATAGTCGAGGTTTGAACTCAGTTCAGATATCAGATTATATGAATGAAACTGGAATAGTTTCACCTACTGGACTTAGATATAACCCAACGCTTATTTGGGTATCGCATGATAAATTTCAAAAGAGAAAGAAACGAATTCTTGACACTAAAGTAACTGTAGATCAGGACTACTTTTTTATTAAGAAAAAATAATGTATTGAAATTTAATAAGATTAAACTAGATTTTACATAAGGAATAAAGAACCTTATTTCTGAACTAAAAACTTAGGGAATGATAATGAGCATAATTAAAGATAGGGTTACCGCAACTAGAGATGATAGTTTTTGTTTATTCTTAATAGGTATGAGAATTAATAAATTTTGGAAGATACATAAGTGGTTACCTATATTTTTTCAGATG
>CAIVUX010000043.1 GCA_903909215.1 uncultured Ferrovum sp. | reverse complement strand
GGGGTCTGACCCCTACTAGGGTCTGACCCCAAAGAGCAGCCCAGAAGCGCTGTAAGCCCAAACTTTGTTGGCGCCAAAACCCCTCGCCGTAGTCGCGTCCCAGCAACTGATCGTCAATGCCCGTGGGTTCAATTTCATGGGTGAAATTTGCAGTACCAAACACCATATCCCAAAGTGGAAACAGCACGGCGAAGTTGCAGCTCTGCGGCCCACCCACACTGCCCATGGTCATGCCATGGTGAATGCGGTGAAAACGTGGGCTTACTAAAATGCGCTGGCCCACAGGGCCAAAGGAGAGCGATAAGTTGGCATGCGCCAGGCTTTGCACCATGCGCGCCGTCATCAATAGCAAAAGGAACTGACCCGGCGGCACGCCAATTAACAGGCTAACAAGGGTGAATACCACGCCGTTTAACAAGTCATCCAAGAGGTGCGCGCGGTCATCAGTCCAGTAACTCATGGTGCGTTGACTGTGATGCAGGCTGTGCAGCGCCCACCACCAACCCAAGCGATGCTGAAAGCGGTGCACCCAGTACCCCACAAAATCCAACACCAGCAAATACACCAGAAAGGTGAGCGCGGGGTGGTTGAATAGGCCGGGAATCACATCATCTAAGGTGTAAGGGATGAAGCCCTGCAAGCGCAGCCACTCATCCACATTCACGCTGAGTGGCAGCAACACCACAAACAGCATCAGGGGGATAAACCCCAAGCGATGCAGAGCGGTGTAGAGGATATCGGTATTGACTCCGCTGCGTGAGGGCCAGTACTCCACAGGGAAGATCGCCTCCAATGGGCGGAATAAAACAACCAACAACGCCATTTCAAGCAATCCCAGCAGTACAAACTCCGTGGCATCAAAGGCGGGTTCCAGGTACGCCATTAAGCCCAGCGCGTGCAGCGCAGGCTCCACCAAGTGCTCAAAGAGGCCCGCTTGAATGAGAGTGAAAGTGCTGGTGATGAAATCAATCATGGTAGTGTGGCAAAGCAGAAGCCTTTTCCCTGCAGTCCCGCGATCAACTCTTCAAATACATCCGCAAAAGGCTCATGGCGCGAGCGAATGCCCAAATGCATCATGAGGATGTCGCCGCTTTTAATGGTGCGCAGCGCGCGTTGCAACAGCACAGCGTTGGGAAACTTTTCTGAAGGCAACTCGTCGCCCAAGAAGCCCGCGTCCGCCCAACCCACGTGCCGCGTGTAGCCGCAGCGGGGCGCCCATTGCAACGCCAACGCCGTGGTGCGACCACCGGGGGCCCGCCACAGAGGCTGGAGCACTTTCCCCGTGAGGGCCGTGAAGCGTTTATCCACTGCATTTAATTCTGCGCAAAACTGCGGCTCATCCAGTAAAACTTTTTGGCCTGAGGGCAATAAATCAGTGATACGCCCATAGGGGCTGTCTGAACGCAGTGAGCCATGGCGCCAAGTATGACTGCCAAAGTGATGGCCCTCCGCCACGCGTTCGCGCCAGTAGTCACCCCAGCTGTCGTCTAAGGCATGATCGCCTCGCACCGTGGGTTCGTTGGCCAGAAAGAAGGTGGCGTGAATGTGATGACGCTTGAGCACGGTAGCAATTTTTTCCGCAGACACCATGGAGCCCGTATCCAGTGTTAAATACAGCGTGCCTGCAGAACATGAAGGAATATCACTGGGTGCGGCAGAGACGCTGAGGACCAGCGCGAGGAGCAACACTGCTCTCATAGTCGTGGAGCGTGGCTTGCGAAGAATATGCCGTGCGGTGAGCGCCCCACAGGAATAGTGCGCAATACCTTAAACGTTTCAAGACTCATCACGGTGACTTGCTTTAACCAACGCGAGGTTACCCATAATTCTTTATGGTCGGCGGATATTTCCATGCAATCCGGCCCACCGGGTACGGCGAAGGTTTTCTCGATGGTGAGGGTTTGAGTGTCTACGATGGAGATGGTGTCCTCGGCGCGGTTGGTGACGAAAATGCGCCGCCCATCCCCCATGGGCATGAAGTTGTGGGTACCGGAGCCCGCGTGAATATGTTTAATGATGGTGGCGGTGCGCCAGTCCACCACCGCCACTTCGTCCAAGCCCATAACACCCACCAGTAAATGATGGCCATCGGGGGTCATGATGACGCCCGCCGGGGTTTTTCCAATGGGGATAATCCATTTAACCTTGAGCGCCTTTAAATCAATAGCGGCCAATTGATCGCTGCCTTGCAAGGTGACGAAGAGCTCAGTGCTGTCTTGGTTAAAAGCCAGATGACTGGGCATGGAGGGCAGCTCGAAGCGCTTTAATAGCTTGAAGTTTTGGGCCTCATAAATATCCACCCGGTCCAAACGCAATGAGTTGGCAGCAAACCAAGTTTTATCGGGGCTAAAAGCAATCTGGTAGGGGTCGCTGACGTGCGCCACGCGGTTGATGATATCGCCCGTGGTGGGGTTTAAAAAGACTAAGTCGTTGCTGGTGGCGTTGGCCACGATGAGGGCGCTGTTGTCCGGTAGGCTCATGAGGTGATGCGGTTCGCGCCCCACATGAAAGGTATCTATGGGCTTATAAGTGTTGCGATCGATGCGCGTGACCGTTCCATCGCCTGAGTTCAGTACAATAGCCACTTCAGCCCGGGCAGGGGCGCTCAGCGCATACAAAATTAAGGTCAGGCAGGTTAAACGCAGCCGCATGGTTTAGAATCTCATTTTAACCACGTATTTTACATTGAAAAGAGGCGCTTGTTATTACATGAAATTCTGTTCCGCCTGTGGCGCCCCTATTACTATGCTGACCCCCGTGGGGGATCACCTGCCACGTGCGGTGTGCACCGTGTGCCAGGAAATCCACTACGTAAACCCCAAGGTGGTGGTGGGCTGTGTGCCTGAATTTGAGGGGCGCATTTTGCTATGTCGGCGCGCTATCGAGCCGCGCAAGGGCTTTTGGACCATGCCTGCGGGTTTCATGGAGAACGGTGAGACCGCACGTGAGGGTGCGCGCCGTGAAACCCTGGAAGAGACTCAGGCCGTGGCTACCATTGGTGAGCTCATAACAATGATGAGCATTCCGATGATGAGTCAGGTGCACATGATGTTTCGAGCCCAATTACAAAGCGATCATCACGGGGCCACCACGGAGAGCAGCGAGGTGCGCTTTTTTAATGAAGCAGAAATTCCTTGGGGTGAGTTGGCTTTTCCCACGGTGAGCCACACGCTGAAGCATTTTTTTGAGGACCGCGAGCGCGGTGTACAGGCGCTGCATATGATTGATTTAGGCCCTGTTAAGTTTTAATCCATGCAAAAACCATCCTTGCCCCACGACACCATTTTGTTTATTGAAGGACTAGACCACGAAGCGCGCGGCATCGGTCGTAGTGACGGCAAGGTGGCTTTTGTGGAGGGTGCGTTGCCGGGCGAAACGGTGAGCGTGCGTTACACGCGGCGTAAATCTCATTTCGATCAAGCCGTTACCGTGCAAGTATTAAACCCCGGCCCCAGCCGCACCACGCCACGTTGTGCGCACTTTGGTGTGTGTGGGGGTTGCAACATGCAGCATGCCGATCCTGCCGCACAGATCGCTTTTAAACAGCGCATTTTGGAAGACAACTTGGCGCGCATTGGGCGCGTGAAGCCGGACACGTTACTCCCCACGCTGCAAGGCCCTGCCTGGGGCTACCGTCATCGCGCGCGCATTTCCGTGCGCAATGTGGTCAAGAAGGAATCGGTGCTGGTGGGCTTTCACGAAAAGGGTTCCAGTTTTGTGGCGGACATGCACCGCTGCCACATTATGGCGGAACCCGTGGGAACTCTCATTAACCCCTTGCGTCAACTGATGATGGGCTTGGACGTAAAAGACCAGATGCCGCAAATTGAGGTGGCGGTGGGTGAGGACGTAACGGTTTTGGTGTTCCGCATTCTGGAGATGCCCTCTGAATCGGACCAGGCCCGTATGCGCGCTTTCGCCGATGCTCACCAGGTGCAGATTTGGTTTCAGAGCAAGGGTCCTGATACCGCCACACCCTTTCACCCCGCACAAGCCCCGGAGCTCAATTACACCTTGCCTGAGTTTGATGTGGTGATGCCTTTTGGCCCCACGGAGTTCACTCAAGTAAACCCGGCGATTAATCGATCCTTGGTGGGCCGCGCGGTACGTTTACTCAACCCTCAAAAGGCTGAACGAGTGGGGGACTTTTTTTGTGGACTGGGAAACTTTACCTTGCCCTTGGCGCGCTCAGGCGCACAGGTATTGGGGGTGGAGGGGAGTGCCGCGTTGGTGGCACGCGCCATGGAAAACGCGGCGCGTAACAGCCTCACAGAAAATACAGAATTTAGAGTAGCCAACTTGTTCGCTGCTACGGAAGAGACCCTCTTAACGCTAGGAAAACTGGATAAGTTATTGATCGATCCGCCGCGCGATGGGGCATTGGAAGTGGTTAAATCGCTGGGCGGAAAAGTAGCCCCGCAAAGAATTGTATATGTGTCCTGCAGCCCCGCCACATTGGCGCGCGATGCTGAAGTGCTGGTGCACCAGAAGGGGTATCGCTTAAAGGCGGCTGGGGTGGCCAACATGTTTCCCCACACCGCCCATGTGGAATCGATTGCTTTATTCGAGCGGGACTAGCATCCCGCTCGTCACAACCAAAACTCTTTAATCGCGCTCACCACCAAAAATCCCCAGAATCTGTAACAGGCTCACGAAGATGTTGTAGATGTTCATGTAGAGGCCCAACGTTGCCGTGATGTAGTTAGTTTCGCCGCCATGAATGATTTGGCTAACGTTAAATAAGATCATTAAGGACGAGAACAGCATAAACGCGCCGCAGATGACAAGCTGCATCATGGGCAGTTGCAAGAAGATGTTGGCCACTACCGCCACCATCAACACAATGGCACCCACCATGAGGAAGTTGCCCATGCCGCTAAAATCGCGACGGGTGGTGCTGGCAATGCCCGCTAGGCTAAAGAACACAACAGCAGTGCCGCCGGCGGCCAATGAAATCAGTTGTGCGCCGTTACGAAAGGCCAATGTGTGTTGCAGTAATGGCCCCAACATCACGCCCAGCACAAAGGTGAGTAGCAACAGTAAATACACACCTACGGTGGTGGTCTTGTTGGCTTCAATGGCAAAGAAGAGGCCATACACCACCCCCAAGAACAGCAGGCTGCTCATAATGGGACTGGCGGCCATGAAGCCAAAGCCCATGTTGATGCCCACGAGGGCGCCAATGGCGGTGGGGATGAGGGATAAACCCAGCAACCAGTAGGTGTTGCGCAGCACACGGTGCTGGACGCTGTCCAGTTCCCCGGTCTGGGTATAGGTATTGAATTGATCAGCCATGTCATCACTCCTTAATATTGGTGCGCCTTAGGGCGCACGGGTTACGGGGGTAAGAGTACGGCACTCACCCATAAGTTGCAAGGTGGTGCCATTTTTGGCTTTTTCAAGGGGGGGTGGGGTGAACCCGAAGGGGGGTTTGGGCTGGGCTCGTGGTAAAATGCGCCCTTCGGAGGTTTGGGTGAGTGGTTTAAACCAGCAGTCTTGAAAACTGCCGACGGGCAACCGTCCGTGAGTTCGAATCTCACAGCCTCCGCCAAATGCTTCATAAATTCAATCAGTTACACCGTAACTACCAGCCAGGCTACAAAAAAGCCACAAAATTCCATAGGCTTCAAACTGCTAATAATGGAAACGACAAGATTCTTTTGGCGCGAGCCCGTACCTGTATGTGACATCTTATACGCACCTGCCATTAGCCGCTAGTTTACGTACCCTGCAAGTTCATTCCGTCAAAACGCAAAAACCCGCCGAAGCGGGGTGGTTCATGCAGGTTCAGTTATTGCCCCAGACAAGCGTTTAAGAATCTCTGACTATCGAAGCTCGGATTGCTCGCCTTGAGTGCAGGTAGTAGTTCACGTGCGATTGATTCCCGGTCTTCTACTGACTTGATGCAGGTACGAATTGCTTTTGCTATGGCTATGAAGTGTTTGCGAGTCATGCTGGCCTCTCCAGGGTAAGTACATGTAGTGCCTTGGAGTGGGTTAGTGACCCATGGGTAGAGGGGTGGGGGGATGGACAACAGGAAACGAGGGGGCGGTATGGGCGCGGTAGTGCTTTTAATGCGCGGGCTATTTTAGGACTACATACACACGTTCTTACGCTTGTCGGAACATGGGCTTGGTCGCTGCTGTTTCAGACTTGGTGTTGATTGGCTGGGGTAATTCGTAGGGCCTCTCACACAAGAAGGAATTAACCCCCATTGCGCCATCGTCGTTACCCGTTTACCATCAACCCCCTGAATTACCGGAGCGGATTGGCTGGGTGCGATGTTGTATCGTGGGAGAAAGCCGAATAGGTTGGGCGTACCAAACTACCTCATAAGTTAAGTTGATCGAGTGCGTAGTGGGGGCTGACTGGACGTTAAACCTTACTCAGCTTTATGACGATATCTAGTAAGCCACCATCTGAGACACCTGAAGTCCTAACTCCCTTTTTTCATAGGCTAAATCAATATACTTACCACCCCGTACTAACCTAATCGATTGAAGACCGCTCTGGTCAGTATTGTAAATTTCCTCAATGAATTTATCTTTGTTATAGCGTACATCTACTTTATTGATATTTACAATCACTGAATCGCCACCAGTTTACTAGACACTCCGAACCCATTAAATTGGGGATATTGGAGGTGTGTTATGAACTCAAAACG
>CAIVUX010000042.1 GCA_903909215.1 uncultured Ferrovum sp. | reverse complement strand
TATTCGGGGTGATAGCGGCGAATGGCTTCGCACACCGTGAGGCGTGCGAAGGGTTTGCCCAAATCCAGCTCACGCCCGCCGTAGCTGATGCAGGTGGTGCCCAATACTTCTTGTGCCACGAAGCGGAACATCTCTTCTGTCAGTTGCATGAGATAACGATAGTCCCGATAGGCCTCATAAAACTCGATCATGGTGAATTCGGGATTATGGCGTGTGGAAATGCCTTCGTTACGAAAGTTGCGGTTAATTTCGAACACGCGCTCTAGCCCACCTACCACCAAGCGCTTTAAATACAATTCCGGTGCGATGCGCAAATACAATTGCATGTCTAAGGCATTGTGATGCGTAATAAAAGGTTTGGCAGCTGCCCCACCGGGAATGGGGTGCATCATGGGAGTTTCTACTTCTAGGTAGTCGCGTGTTACCAAAAACTCACGTACCTTTTGTACGATTTTGCTGCGCATCACAAACACCTTGCGCGAGGCCTCGTCGGTAATGAGGTCCAGATAGCGCTGACGGTATTTTTGTTCTTGGTCCGCCATGCCGTGAAACTTTTCAGGCAAGGGGCGTAGTGATTTGGCCAGCAAGCGAATGGCGGTCACTTTAATAGAGAGCTCACCGGTTTTGGTTTTAAACAGCACGCCCGTGGCGCCCAAGATGTCGCCCAAATCCCAATGCTTAAAGGCGCTGTACAGGTCTTCACCAATGGCGTCCCGTTGCACGTAGAGCTGAATGCGTCCGGTGCCATCTTGCACCGTAGCGAAACTGGCCTTGCCCATGACGCGTTTCAACATCATGCGCCCGGCTACGTTCACGGTGACGGGCGTTGCTTCCAGGGCATCGTGATCGGCTTCACCATGGGCGCTATGCAAGGGGGCCGCTTCGTGAGTGCGTTGAAAGTCATTGGGGAAGGCGATACCTGCCGCACGAATTTCTTGCAACTTGGTGCGGCGCTCGTCAAATTGATTGTTATCTTCAGACATAATAAACCTCTAGAACATCCATAACGGTTATCAAACGCCTTGCTTAAGACTGGCCTCGATAAAAATATCGAGATCGCCGTCCAGCACGGATTGTGTGTTGCCCACTTCTACATTGGTGCGTAAGTCTTTAATGCGCGACTGATCCAACACATAAGAACGAATCTGGTGGCCCCAGCCAATGTCGGTTTTGCTGTCCTCCATGGCCTGCTTTTCTTCATTGCGCTTGCGCAATTCGGTTTCATACAAACGAGACTTTAGCATCGCCATGGCTTCTGCGCGATTGCGGTGTTGCGAGCGATCACTTTGGCATTGCACCACAATGCCAGAGGGGGCATGGGTAATGCGCACAGCCGAATCAGTCTTGTTAATATGCTGCCCACCGGCACCAGAAGCGCGGTAGGTGTCGATGCGTAAATCGGCGGGATTAATTTCCACCTCAATGGATTCATCCACTTCGGGATACACTGAAACGGAGGCAAATGAGGTGTGGCGGCGATTACCGGAATCGAAAGGCGATTTTCGAACCAAGCGATGCACGCCCGCTTCGGTGCGCAAATGCCCGTAGGCGTAAGAGCCGCTCACCTTGAAGGTTGCGCTTTTAATACCCGCCACTTCACCGGAAGACTCTTCCAGAATTTCTACAGCAAAGCGCATGCGTTCGCAATAACGCACATACATGCGCAGCAGCATGGCCGCCCAATCTTGCGCCTCAGTACCACCAGAGCCCGACTGAATATCAATAAAACAATTGGCGGGGTCCATGCGGTTGGAGAACATGCGGCGAAATTCCATGGCGGCCACATGCTTTTCTGTCACCTTAAGATCGGCTTCTACGGACAACATCGAATCATCGTCCTGTTCTTCTCGGGCCATTTGAAAAAGCTCTTGAGCGTCCTTCAGGCTGCGCGTGGTGGACTCCACGTCGTGCACAGTTTCTTCAAGGGATTTTCGTTCGCGACCTAATTCTTGGCTTTTTTTACCGTCTTGCCAAACGGCGGGGTCTTCTGCCAGTCGGACCACTTCGGCCAAACGTTCTACTTTGGCATCGAAGTCAAAGATACCTCCGCAGGGACTGGATGCGCACATCCAGATCCTGGAGCAGGTTTTCAATAGCGTTGAGTTGTTCAGCTTCCATGGGTTTTATGCAGGCGATTAATCAAACCATCCATTATACACGCCAGTGACGCACTTCCAGCTGCATGTTGCGCGAACCATTCCACTCGTTAACCCCCAGTCGATAGAGGGCATAGATGGTTTTGGGTAGGGGTTCTGCATGACCAAACAGAATAGCGTCGAAGGGTTTTTTATCTTGCATCAGTTTAAGCTTTAAATGACGCTTGCCCACCACGCGTTGCTCTACCACGGTAAAGGTTCCCCCTAAGAGGGGCTCGGGGAATCCTTGCCCCCATACTTGGGCGCTTAATTGTTCGGCGTTGATAAGCGTTAAATCTTCCGCATTTACGTCTGCATCATATTCAATTTGCAAAGCCAGGTCGGTGGGGGTTAACCACTGGCGGGCCAGCACTTCAAAGGCAGCTTCAAAGCGTGCTAGGTTTTCTGCACGCAGCGTTAATCCCGCCGCCGCAGCGTGACCGCCGAAGCGCAAAATAAGATCGGGGTGTTGCTTGGTCATTTGATCCAGCGCGTCGCGCAGATGAAAGCCTGCGATGCTGCGCCCCGAGCCGCGAATTTCGCCCTCCGCCGTACCCGCTGCAAAAGCAATCACCGGGCGGTTGTGGCGATCTTTAATGCGCGAGGCCAAAATGCCCACTACGCCGGGGTGCCAGCCCTTGTCATATAAACACAGCGTGTAACGCGGACCCACTTCAATAGCGGTCAATTGCTCCAGGGCCGATTCTTGCATGGTGACTTCTACCGACCGTCGTTCGCGATTAAAGGCTTCCAGTCGGCGTGCATGTTCCAGCGCTTCTACGGGACTATCTGTGGTGAGGCACTCAATGCCATGCCTCATGTCTTCCATCCGCCCGGCGGCGTTTAAGCGTGGGCCCAGCACAAAGCCTAAGTCGGTGCTGCACGAGCGTTTAAAGTCTCGCTCCGCCACCTGATAGAGCGCGTTGATACCCGGTTGCGCGCGACCAGCGGCAATACGCTTCAGCCCTTCGCGCACCAATAAGCGGTTGTTGCGATCGAGGCGCACCACATCGGCCACCGTGCCCAAGGCCACCAAATCCAACAGTTGCCCCAAATGGAATTCGGGGTCAGACCCCCCCAGGGGTCTGACCCCAATATGACGCTGGCGCAGCTCGGCGCGTAAGGCCAGCATCACATAAAACATCACCCCCACACCGGCCAAATGTTTACTGGCAAAAGTGCAGCCCGGTTGGTTGGGGTTTACGATAGCCGCCGCGCGTGGCAGTTCATCGCCCGGCAAATGGTGGTCGGTGATGATGACGGGAATGCCTAAAGCCTGTGCAGCGTCCACCCCCTCAACGCTGGCGATGCCGTTATCCACGGTAATGAGAAGGTCTGGATTTTTGTGGCGCGCCAAGGCCACCACTTCAGGCGTTAACCCATACCCCAAGGTGAGACGATTGGGGACAAAATAATCGACCACAGCACCCAATCCACGCAAGGCACGCAAACCCACAGCACAAGCAGTAGCCCCATCGGCATCGTAATCAGCAATGATGACTATTTTTTGTTGTGCGGCAATGGCGTCGGCCAAGAGGTGTGCGGCATGGTGAATGCCTTTTAAACCCTGCCAGGGCAAGAGGTCTTTTAACTCCAAGCCCTGCCACTCTTCTACCATCATGCCACGTGCGCCTAAGGTGCGCGCCAACAAGGAGGGCGCTCCGGCAGCGCTTAATGCGCGCGTTCGGTCTTCATCCTGAGGGCGAATAATAAATTGCGTCATGGGGCTTAGGCGTGATTCAAGGAAGGAGCGCTTGCAAATGCGTGCAGTGGGCGTGGGCGTCGCCAGAATTGCCACAACTGCCAGCGCGTTAAGGTGATGTGAGCGGGGCTGCTGCCCTCTGGTGTTATAAGAGTGATGGAGTGAATGCGGCCTTGGGCAAGTTGTTGCAACAAGGGCGCGATCACGTCTTGATCAAGAGTTGTGGCCGCACTGTTCCATGCTTCGGCATCCCCGTAAGCGGAAGGTTTGCGTAGGGTGTTTATCACTTGGGCGTTGGGGTGTGGTGCTGTGAAGGGTTCATCCCAAAACCATACGCCGCTGATTAAACGTTCGCGCTGCCCCTCACGTGCGACATTTACTGCATGTTCATGAAACAGCATTTGCGCTTCATTAAAGTAGCTGCGCCAATACTGCGACCCATCTCCTTGCGGTAAGTAACCATCAATGCTGCGCCCCACGCGACTTAAAGGGGCTGTGGTGGTGAGTAGGGCGGGCGCCTGTAGCGCTACCAGCCAAGCCTGCGGGGTAGGGGCGTAAAAACGCAGCCCTTCGGGGACGAAATGAGCGTTCAAGGTTTCTACGAGGGCATCAGCCTCGGGTTGGGTGAGAGCAAAACTGTAATGCTCTAACAACAGCAGGGTGTCGCCCTGCACCTGTAAATGAATGGGGTCGGCACATAACCAATAAGGTGCGGCACCCAGCAATCCCGCCTGTTCCGCGCGCTGATGTGCCAGCGAACTGGGGAGGAAGGGGGGGGAGGGGTGGGTATTGGGGTCAGACCCCAAGCGGGG
>CAIVUX010000041.1 GCA_903909215.1 uncultured Ferrovum sp. | reverse complement strand
TGCTGATGGTGGCGACATTTGCCACCCTGGAATTCAAATCCATTTTTGCAAAAGACAGTGACGAGCGCGTCCTAATGGCCAATGGCCATTATTTACTGGGATTGTCTATTCTGATATTGGTGTGGCCGCAGGTCTTCTTATTGCAATGTCTGCCTTTGTTTATGCGGATTCTTCAATTCATGGCGTTAACAGCTTAGGTCAATGGGTTAATCGCTTTGGTCAGTTAAGCTCTATCAACGATGTCGCTATGAGCTGCGCAGCCTGCCTGTAGCTTACGGCGTTGTATGAACCACCAGAAGCTGTGTGGTGCCTGGGGTTTGTTTGGGGTGTGGGTTGGGTTGTTCTGGCGTTGCAGCAGGAGCGGGCTCAAAATCAGCCGCCACTAAAAACAGCTGGTGAAGCGTCGTATCTAAGGCCATGGTGCGCGCACCCATGTGAGTGGGGACGTTGGTGGTAAGAGCGTAATGATTGGGTTTATCTTGCGCCACCACCGAGAGCGTACCCAGGCGGCTTGAGCTGTAGATATTGCCGGTATCAGAATCGAATATTGCTGCATCAGGCTCTTTACCCACAGGCACTTGCGACAGAATTTTGCCGGAGCGGGCCTCTACCACCACCATCACTCCATTTGAGCAAACTGAAAACAAATGTCCCAGTTTGGGGTTAAGGGCTAACCCGGTAGGTTCTTCACAATGGGCGAGATTGACGGTGCGGGTAATACGCTCCGTTTTAAGGTCCATGGTCACGAGCTGCGCAGTGTCTTCCAAATTGAAGTACAGGTTATGTCCATCGCTCACGGCAAATTCAGGGCGGCCTTTCAGGGAAATTAAATTAACGGGTTTAAGACTATGGGCATCGATGACAGATATGT
Organism: uncultured Ferrovum sp.; assembly: GCA_903909215.1. Lineage (GTDB taxonomy): Bacteria > Pseudomonadota > Gammaproteobacteria > Burkholderiales > Ferrovaceae > CAIVUX01. Next base: position 3,959 of record CAIVUX010000041.1, on the reverse strand, counting down.
CGTGGCTGCGTCCATTAAAGGCATATACACGATGGACTTCGGGGACATATAAAATAACATCCGGATTGACACCCTGAATGGCAATTTCTGTTTGCACTTGTAAGGTTTTCAAATTAAATACAGAAACTGTATTGGATCGACCGTTGCTGGTAAACCCCAGACCCAGATCCTGCGCCAATGCCACACCATGCACGCCGGCCGTATTGTTAATCTCACCCAACAGAAGACCTGTGGCAGGATTGATCACTTGAACCCGATCCGAGCGTGCAATAAATAAGCGTTGCCCTTGGGTGTCATAAGTCAAAAAGTCCCAACCCCCTTCACCCGGTAGGGTGTAATGCTCGCTCACCTGAGAGGCGGGAGCTGCCCAGTTGCTGGTTGCAGCACTCACGAGCAGGAGTGATACCATGACCAACCTAATGGCTAAACGGTTTTGAGCGTGGGACATGGAAACCTTATGAATGATTTTAGATGGTGTTATTGAGACTAACCTATTGCAGTGATTTTCCGCAATCGTTGAACTGTTACAACGAAGTGAATTAGATTTCATCTAATTGTAATATGGATGTCGCACAATACGCGCATCGTTCACTGCGCAGACCAATCCCATGACCATTTCCCACCTCATCGATCTTGCCAATGACTCTGGCGGCACCTTGTACCTCATGATCGTGTTGCTCACTGTGGCCTTAACGGTGATTATTGAGCGCAGCCGCTACTTATCCAACATGTTGGAAGGCGGTGAGCAGTTGATTCGATTGCTCAAAACCCAACCACGCAAAGGCGACGCTCGCCTTGCCGAATTTACCTTGAAGAATCCCAAATTGCCTCACTTGACGTTAATCAGCTTGGCCCATGATATACGTCCTGTGGCGCGCCTTGATCGTGAATCAATGGACAGCACCTTGGAAGAAGCGGTAATGCACGAGGTTCCTAAATTAGATCGCTCGTTGTGGTTGTTAGACACCATCATCACCTTGGCGCCTTTGTTGGGTCTTTTCGGCACCATCTTGGGAATGTTTAATGCCTTCAGCGTACTAGGAGAAGGTCAGAGTGCGGCCACAGAAATTACTTCCGGAATCGCTGAAGCATTGCTGGCCACCGCTTCTGGTTTGGTAGTAGCCATGATCGGCCTCATCTTCTTTAACGGTTTAAATTCTCGTGTGAGAATGGTGGTGCATCAATTGGAAACCTTGAAGGTGATGATTCTGAATCAATCAGATCACACCGTACAAGGGAACCTACAGTCGCTGTAAGCCCACCCTTTAAGAAAACCTAAGGATCCACCTATGCGTTACATCACTGAGCGGCGCGCACGCATCGAAATTATTCCCATGATCGACATCATGCTGTTTTTGCTGGTGTTCTTTGCCATGCTGATGTTAAAAATGATTCCCACCTCTGGGCAGCTTACTAAGTTACCCACCAGCTCTACCGCAGAAGCATTGCCCGCCCCCAAATTATTGGTTGAATTGGCCATTGATGGCACCATTCGGGTGGAGAGAATGCCAGTGAGTTTTGGGCAACTCACAGACCGCCTAAAAGTCATGGGCAGTAAAACCGCTGTCACCATTTCAGGGGACGGTAGCGTGGATTTGCAGAAAGTCATGAAAGTGTTGGATGCGGTTCGTGCAGCGGGTGTTAGTCAAATTGCTATAGCGGCTCGCCGTGCATCTTGAGCGTGCTGTACCTGGTGGCGCCATCACCGCTACCGTACCAAGAGATAACCTGCAGGCGTTGATGTTGGCCTTAGGGCTGGAAGTGGTTCTCATTATTCTGGCGGTGATTATCTACAGTACCGGCATCCTTAAAGTACACCCCAGTCAGCGCGATGTGGTCACTTTGCAATTGGATAGCTTGGTCCCTGAGCCAAAACCAGCGGCCCCAGAACCGCCCAAGCCTATTCCTAAAATTCCTCCGCCACCGGTTAAGAAAGCCGCGCCACCACCACCGGAGCCGCTGCCAGAGCCCAAGCCTGAACCCGTGGTGCAAACGCCTCAGCCTACAGAAAAAGCGGCACCCACCCCTTTTGTGGAGCCCGCACCACCACCTCCGGCGCGCGCCACCACCACACGTACAGACGCGGACTTGATGGCGATTTATAGCGCCCGTATTCGCGCTGCGGTGCAAGCCTCATTGGTTTTTCCATTTGCCGCACGCGAACTTAATTCCGTGGGGCGTACCCGCGTGGAATTTAAATTAGAACAAGGCCGCCACAGTGGTGAGCATGTGTTGATTTCAAGCGGCATGAGTATTTTAGATAAAGCGGCATTGCAAGCAGTGCGCGATGCCATCTACCCACCGCCCCCAGCGGGCTTACAGGCGCAATCCTATGTCTTTCAAATTTGGGTGGAATTTGCACATTAAAACTTTACTATTGAGCGCCCTGGCGTGTTTGGGTCTTTGGCAAGCACCATTGGCGTACGCTGACGATTCTTCTTATGTGGTCATGGGTCCGGAAGGGGTAGCGGTAATTCGGGTTATTACCATCGCCATCTCATGCCCCACATTGATGGCTGATGATCATGCGCTGGCCATGCACGTGCGTGCAGCGCCTTTGAATACACCTTCCGCCGGTATTCATCCCGCCGTTTTCCCGGTGCTCTCGTGCGAGGTGAACTGGCCTGTGAGCGCCAAATCTATAACCTTGCAGGGCAAACCCTTACCCAAAGTTAACCCATATCCTAAAAAAATCCTGCTCATGGGTGATTCGGGTTGCCGCATGAAAGCGCCCGCAGAGTTTCAAGCTTGTAACGATGCCCATGCTTGGCCCTTAGCGGAATTGGCGCGCAACGCTGCCGCTGAAAAACCCGATTTGGTTATTCATGTGGGCGATTACCATTACCGTGAAAGTCCTTGTTTAATGGATGGCTGCGCAGGCAGTCCCTATGGTTATGGTTGGGATACGTGGCAGGCGGATGTGTTTGAGCCTTTGCGCCCCCTCATGCAGGCTGCGCCTTTTGTGGCGGTGCGTGGCAACCATGAATCCTGCTCCCGCGCAGGGGAAGGGTGGTTCCGCTTTTTGGACCCCCGGCCTTTTATTGCCGGTCATGCCTGCGACGTGAGTGTTGCAGGGGATGCGGACTACACAGCACCCTACGCGGTGCCTGTGGGCGCCACGCAACAACTCATTGTGTTTGATTCTTCCAGCGCTTCAGAAAAATCACCTACGGCAGACTCACCTCAGGTGGCCACCTATGCGGCACAGTTTGCAACGGTTGCAGCTCTAGCGCGCAACAAACCCAATAATTGGCTGCTGTTCCACCACCCCATATTGGGGTTTGGCCATGGAAAATTGGGCGAGTGGCAAAAAGGCAATGCCAGTTTAATTGCAGCCTTACAACAATCTCACTCTGCCAAGCTGTTTCCAGAGGGCGTTCAACTCACCATTCAAGGCCATATTCACACCTTTGAATTAAGCAGCACCCGTGGCAATGAACCTCTAACACTCCTGACGGGGTTTGGGGGCTCATCTCTGGAATCACATTTCCCAGAACAGCCCCCTGAAAATTTTGAACCCGCACCGGGCGTCGCCATTGTCCAGCAGCAGTCCGACCAGGAATTTGGTTACTCGGTGTTGCAGCAAGTGAATGGCCATTGGCAATTGCGTGAAGTGGATGTGCATGGCACCACCAAGCACGTATTTGACCTGCAGTTGAAACAAGCGCCTTACAGTTTCTTACAAATTAAATAGTTACCATAACCGATTACTTTTTCGTTTTAATAAAAGTTTAAACAAATTCCACAATAATCGTCACAGCCTTTGCCGTTAGCTGAGCTGATGGTTGTTACGAGTTCGTGACAGCCCCACTTAATCAATCGAGAGCGATTAATGAACAACACCACACACCTCAAGCGCCGTGCCTTGCACGTTGCGGTTGTTGCAGCACTTCTTCAAATGGCAGCACCTGTCTTTGCAGACCAAGCGGTGGACTTGGGTTCTGTGGGAGCAACGGGCG
>CAIVUX010000040.1 GCA_903909215.1 uncultured Ferrovum sp. | reverse complement strand
GTCTGACCCCTGCCTTCACTCCTTCGTTTACATGGTGGCAGCGCCACTGACCAACGGCTTTATGTTGCCTTTAGAGCATGTGGCGGTCATTACAGAAACAGAGCTCTACAAAACCCAAGTACGTCAAACGCGCCGGCGCAATAAAAACAGCCGCAGCAACACCGACACCTTACTGAAAGATTTGGCGGAAGTGCGCGTGGGAGACCCCGTGGTGCATGTGGATCATGGCATTGGGCGCTTTTTGGGGTTGGTGAATTTGGACTTCGGTGAAGGGGCCACAGAGTTTTTACATCTGCAATATGCGGGGGACGATACCTTGTACGTGCCGGTGTCGCAATTGCATCTGATTGGCCGCTACAGCGGAGGTCCGTCGGAAGCGGCGCCCTTACATAAATTGGGCAGCGGTCAGTGGGAAAAAGCCAAACGTCGTGCGGCGGTGCAAGCGCGCGACTCGGCTGCGGAATTATTAGATCTCTACGCCCGTCGTGCAGCACGTGAGGGCTACGCCTTCCCGTATCGTGAAAACGACTATGCCACTTTTGCCATGGGTTTTGATTTTGAAGAAACGCCGGACCAGGCCGCCGCCATTGAAGCCGTTATGGCCGATATGCGCTCGGGCAAGCCCATGGACCGCTTGATTTGCGGGGATGTGGGCTTTGGTAAAACCGAAGTGGCCATGCGAGCGGCTTTCTTGGCGGTGAATGCCGGCAAACAGGTGGCCATATTGGTACCCACCACCTTACTGGCGGAACAGCATTTTCAAAACTTCTCAGATCGTTTTGCGCAATGGCCCGTGCGCTTAGCTGAATTGTCGCGTTTTCGTTCCGCTAAAGAAATGGCCGGTACATTAAAAGGCATTACAGACGGTCAGGTGGATATCGTGATTGGCACCCACAAACTCATTTCGGACGCTGTGCAGTTTGCCAACCTGGGTTTGGTGATCATTGATGAAGAACATCGCTTTGGCGTGCGCCAAAAAGAGCGTTTAAAGGCCCTGCGCGCCGAGGTGGACGTGTTAACCTTGACCGCCACCCCCATTCCACGCACGCTGGCTTTATCCCTAGAAGGCTTAAGGGATTTTTCGGTGATCGCCACCGCGCCACAAAAACGCTTATCCATTAAAACTTTTGTTTACCCCATGTCGGACGGTATTATCCGAGAGGCTGCGCTGCGCGAATTAAAACGCGGTGGGCAATTGTATTTTCTGCACAATGAAGTGGACACCATCGAGAACATGCGCGAGCACCTCACAGAATTATTACCCGAGGCGCGCATTGCTGTGGCTCACGGGCAGTTGCGTGAGCGCGAACTGGAGCGCGTGATGCGCGATTTTTATCACCAACAGGCTAATGTGCTGTTGTGTTCCACGATTATCGAAACCGGTATTGATGTACCCACGGCCAATACCATTCTGATTAATCGCGCCGACCGATTTGGTTTGGCGCAGTTGCATCAATTGCGCGGACGGGTGGGGCGCTCCCATCACCAAGCCTACGCCTACTTGCTTACCCCCTCATCGGATGCGCTGAGCGCGGCAGCTAAAAAACGCCTAGAAGCCATTCAGATGATGGAAGATTTGGGCTCAGGGTTTTATTTGGCTATGCAGGATTTGGAAATTCGCGGCGCGGGAGAGGTGCTGGGCGAATCGCAAAGCGGTGACATTCAAGAAGTGGGCTTTAGTTTATATACGGATTTATTAAACCACGCGGTACGGGCCTTGAAGAAGGGAAAAACCTGGGACTTGGAAGCGCCACTGGAAATTGCCACAGAAATTAATCTGCATGCCCCAGCGCTCTTGCCTGTGGATTATTGCGGGGATGTGCATGAGCGCTTGGTGCTGTATAAGCGTTTGGCCAATTGCGAATCTGAAGAGACATTAGATGACTTACGCGAGGAACTAATTGACCGCTTCGGCTTGCTTCCCGACTCGGCTCAGGTGTTGTTGGCTTGCCATCAGTTGCGTATTGCGGGGCAACCCTTGGGTATTCGCAAGGTGGATGCCAATGGCGAGACCATTGTGATTCAGTTTGGCCGCGACACCCCCATCGAACCCCAAGAGCTTATTTTATTGATGCACGCCAAACCCCATTACCGATTGGCAGGCCCTGATCGGTTGCGTGTGACCATTAGCGGGCCCGGGCCTTTGGACCGCGCGGGCCAAGTGCGCGGTTTGGTACGTGAACTCACTGCGTTGACGGTTAAGACGTAACCACCGGAATATTGGCAATCTTAATGCGCCATTCAGCGGGGCCGGTTTCGTGCACCGATTGCCCTTGAGAATCTACCGCCACCGTCACCGGCATGTCTTGTACGTCAAATTCGTACACCGCCTCCATACCCAATTCTGCAAAGGCCACCACGCGTGAGGCGCGAATGGCTTTCGAGACCAGGTACGCAGCGCCCCCCACGGCAATTAGATATACCGATTTGTGGCGACGAATGGATTCAATGGCCACGGGTCCGCGCTCCGCTTTACCCACCATGCCCAGCAAGCCGGTTTTCTCTAACATCATGTCGGTAAATTTATCCATGCGCGTGGCCGTGGTGGGGCCGGCGGGACCCACCACTTCGTCGCGCACCGGGTCCACGGGGCCTACGTAGTAGATAAAGCGGTTTTTAAAGTCCAACCCCACAGGCAGAGGCTCGCCTTTGGCAAACAAGTCGGCAATGCGTTTGTGCGCAGCATCGCGCCCGGTCAACAGTTTGCCGTTTAGTAAAATGGTCTCACCGGGTTTCCAGCTTTGTACATCCGCCGCGGTTACCGTGCCTAAGTCCACGCGACGTGCGCTGGGCGAGGCCGCCCAAGACACCTGCGGCCAATCGGACAGAGTAGGAATGGGCAAATGGGCGGGACCGCTGCCATCCAGCACAAAGTGGGCGTGACGCGTGGCGGCACAATTGGGGATCATGGCCACGGGCAGAGAGGCTGCGTGAGTGGGGTAGTCCAGAATCTTCACATCCAGTACCGTGGAGAGTCCGCCCAATCCCTGCGCGCCGATGCCCAATGCATTCACTTTTTCATACAGCTCAATGCGCAATTCTTCAATGCGATTTTTAGGGCCTCGAATCAGCAAAGAGGCCATATCAATATCTTCCATTAATGATTCTTTGGCCATGAGCATGGCTTTTTCAGCGGTGCCGCCAATGCCAATACCCAACATGCCCGGTGGGCACCAACCCGCCCCCATGGTAGGAACGGTTTTAAGCACCCAATCCACAATAGAATCTGATGGGTTTAACATGACAAACTTGGATTTGTTTTCTGAGCCGCCCCCTTTAGAGGCCACGGACACTTCCACTGTGTTGCCCGGAACCAGCGACACATGAATCACGGCAGGCGTGTTGTCACGGGTGTTGGTGCGCCGCCCTGCGGGGTCAGACAAGATCGAAGCGCGCAACGGGTTGTCCGGATTTAAATAGGCTTGGCGCACGCCCTCATTCACCACATCGTCTAGTGAGCGGGTGGTTTCGAAATGCACATCCATACCCACTTTTAAAAACACATTCACAATACCCGTGTCTTGGCAAAGCGGACGGTGGCCCTCGGCGCACATTCTGGAATTGGTTAGAATTTGAGCAATGGCGTCCCGTGCGGCGGGGGATTTTTCCAGCTCATAGGCCACCCCTAAGGCTTTGATGTAATCCACCGGATGATAGTAAGAAATATGCTGCAAACTGTCGGCAATACTGGTGATGAGGTCGGCTTCACGAATGATGGTCACGGCAACAACTCCGAAGAATAGGATGAGTCAAAAACCTCAATCATAGACCTCGCGGCCGTGGAATGCATCAGGCTGGAATAAGTCTCAAATCAAGGGGGGTTCAAAACCGGCCAACCGTGGCTATAATGTCACTCCACGCCAGCGTTCGGGGCGGGGCAAGCCATAATAAATAGCCCCAATACAAAGGGGCCTAACCCATGGGAGAGGTTTCATGTCCACCGAAGCTCTGTTACACGAAAGCCGCGTTTTCCCCCCTGCCGCTGATTTTATAGCGCAGGCCAACGTTTCTGGAATGGACGCTTACCATGCGCTGTGCGCTGAAGCGGACAAAAACCCCGATGCATTTTGGGGCCGCTTGGCACGAGAAAACTTACATTGGCATAAACCCTTCACCCGTGTGTTGGATGAATCGAACGCCCCATTTTTTAAGTGGTTTGAGGATGGCCTCACCAACGCCTCCTATAATTGCTTGGAGCGTAATCTGCAAAACGGTAATGCCCATAAAACCGCCATTATTTTTGAAGCCGATGGCGGCGAGATTACCCGTATCACCTATCAAGAGTTGTATCACCGTGTTTGCCGCTTCGCCAATGGGCTGAAATCATTAGGTGTAAAGAAGGGTGACCGCGTGGTGATTTACATGTCCATGTCTATTGAGGGCGTGGTGGCCATGCAAGCCTGTGCGCGCATTGGCGCCACGCATTCTGTTGTGTTTGGCGGTTTCTCAGCCAAGTCTTTGCAGGAGCGCATTGTAGACGTGGGCGCCACTGCACTCATTACCGCAGACGAACAGTTGCGCGGCGGCAAAAGTTTGCCGCTTAAAACCATTGTGGATGAAGCCTTGGGGTTGGGTGGTTGTGAGGCGCTGAAAAATGTAGTGATTTATAAGCGCACCGGCGGCAACATCCCCTTTGTGAATGGCCGCGATCATTGGTTGCATGAATTAGAAGCTGGGCAAGCGGATACCTGCGAACCCGAATGGGTGAGCGCCGAGCACCCTCTCTTCGTGCTCTACACTTCAGGCTCTACCGGAAAACCCAAAGGCGTGCAGCATTCCACGGGTGGTTACTTGCTGTGGGCCATACTGACTATGAAGTGGGTGTTTGATTTAAAGCCCAATGATATTTTTTGGTGTACCGCTGATATCGGCTGGGTCACTGGCCATACCTATATTGCCTACGGCCCTCTGGCAGTGGGGGGGACGGAGATTGTGTTTGAGGGGATACCCACTTACCCCAATGCGGGCCGCTTTTGGGATATGATTGCGCGCCATAAAGTTTCTATTTTTTACACCGCCCCCACGGCGATTCGCTCTCTTATTAAAGCGGCAGATGCAGATCCACAAGCGCATCCCCGTCATTATGACCTGACAAGCTTACGCCTACTGGGTTCCGTGGGCGAGCCCATTAATCCCGAAGCCTGGATGTGGTATTACAAAAATATTGGCGGTGAGCGTTGCCCCATTGCCGATACTTTTTGGCAAACCGAAACTGGCGGCCACATGATTACCCCATTGCCGGGCGCCACACCTTTGGTGCCGGGCTCTTGTACCTTGCCGTTGCCTGGCATTCAAGCGGCCGTTGTGGATGAGGCGGGACACGATGTGCCCAATGGTCAGGGCGGTATTTTGGTGGTTAAGCGCCCCTGGCCTGCCATGATTCGCACCATTTGGGGCGATCCGGATCGTTTCCGTAAAAGTTATTATCCTGAAGAGTTAAAGGGATATTATTTGGCCGGTGATGGCGCCATTCGCAATGTGGATACCGGTTACTTCACTATTACCGGACGTATTGATGATGTGTTGAATGTATCGGGTCACCGCATGGGCACCATGGAAATTGAATCGGCGCTGGTGTCCAACCCCATCGTGGCGGAAGCGGCCGTGGTGGGCCGTCCCGATGATTTAACCGGGGAAGCCATTGTGGCGTATGTGGTGTTAAAGCGCGCTCGTCCCACCGGAGACGAAGCCAAGAAAATTGCCTTGGAGTTGCGCAATTGGGTGGGCAAAGAAATTGGACCCATCGCTAAGCCTAAGGAAATTCGTTTTGGTGACAACTTACCCAAAACCCGTTCTGGTAAAATCATGCGACGCTTGTTGCGGGTTATCGCCAAGGGCGAGGAAGTAACCCAAGACATTTCCACCTTGGAAAACCCGGCCATTTTGCAACAATTGAAAGAAACTTTATAAGGCGGATAACTCCCGGGTGAAACTTCTTAATCGGTATTTGGCTCGGGAGATTTTTTTTAGCACAGCGCTGGTTTTTACAGCGTTGTTGTTTCTGTTTTCATTCTTCGATCTTATTCACGAATTAAACGATTTGGGTAAGGGCAGTTACCAGCTATGGCAGATGTTTGTGTTTGTGCTGCTGGCGGTACCCACCCATGCCTATGAATTATTTCCCATCGCCACCTTGATTGGCACCCTGTACGGTGTCAGTACGTTAGCCGCCCATTCCGAAATTACCGTGATGCGCAGCTCGGGCATGTCGCGCAATCAATTGGGTGGCGCATTGGTGCGTATCGGTTTAATTTTTGTGTTAGCGGCTTTTTTGTTGGGCGAATTAGTAATGCCTATTTCAGAAGAAGCGGCACAGCAGTGGCGGTTAAAGGCCATGAATAGTTTTGTGGCCACGCAGTTTCGTTCGGGCATTTGGGCAAAAGACCAAAGCAGTTTTATTAATGTGCGCGAAATGATGCCCGATCATTCATTGCAAGATGTGCGCATTTACGATTTTGACAATGAAAAGCGTTTAAGCCGGATTAGCACAGCCAAGCGGGCAGTGTTTATTCAGGACCATCGTTGGCAGTTAACGGATGTAGAGCGCACGGTGTTTAGTAAAACGGGCGTGCAAGTCATACATCAAAAAGAAGACACGTGGGACTCGGTGTTAACCCCTTCCGTGATGTCCACCTTATTGGTAGAACCGGAGCAGATGTCGATACTTAATTTGTTTTCTTATATACGCCATTTGCGCGATAACCGACAACAAACGTCGCGTTTTGAAATTGCTGAATGGGGCAAATTGATCTACCCCTTTTCTATTTTGGTGATGATGCTGTTGGCGCTTCCTTTCGCCCTGCAGCGGCCGCGTGCAGGGGGTGTGGGTGCACGCATCATGATCGGTATTGGCATGGGGCTCAGTTTTTATTTGTCGAGCCGTTTCTTTTCCTATTTGGGGCAACTCAACGATTGGAGTCCGGTACTAAGCACCTTGGCCCCCAATTTAACTTTCTTAGCCCTGGCCTTTGCCTTGGGTTGGTGGACCGAACGTCACGCTTAAAGGGCGAGCCTGCGAATCAATCTTAACCCCAGTATGCGGTCGTGTAAAAATTGCCCATCTTCATCCCACAGCATCCACAGCACACCAATTCCTGTTAACCAGCTGGGCCATGCCAATAAATAGCGCAATACTGCACGTCTCCAATCCGGTGGAACGCCCTCGGCATTGACCAATTGCACGCGCCAAGGGCGCATGGCCACGGTCTGTCCGGCACGTGTCCAAAAATAACAAAAGTAGTAACCCATCACCAGCAGCAAATACAGTTGATATGCCGGGCGCAGTTCGGGGTGCGCGCTGTAACGGGTCAGCATTACAAACGGCAAGCTGGCGGCCATAAGAATGCCTGCTACGACAAACATTTCATAAACCACGCACAGCAGTCGAACGGGTAAGGTTGCGTGTAAGGGGGTCACTGTGCGGGAGCGGGTGGCGGTTGTACGGCTTGCCAGTGCGACTTAACGGCTTCTTTTTTTTCGGGAGGTAGGGCGCGGTAAGTTTTATAGTTTTTGCGCGCTTCTTCCCGTTGTTCTTTGGGCAAGCGGGTCCACTCGGGAATACGCGCCCGAAAACGTGCTTGTTCTTCGGGGGTTAAGGAGGGGTAATGGCGGGCAGCATTGATAAGGCGCGTGCGCTGCATTTGGGTGAGCTTTTCCCAGTCGGGTTTGGCAGGCTCTAGGATGGTTTTTTGTTCGGGGCTGAGATTGTCCCAGTGCAAATTGGGTTCATGAGCCCAATTCAGGCTTGCGAACATCAACAAACAAAGGGCGATTAGCGTGTTTCTTGTAACCATTCGCCAAAGTTCTGTTGAGCAAACGCCTGGGGCGGTAATTCGCTGGAAAGCAATCGTGCGTCTATTTGACCAGTCTCGTCTTCCATTTGTTGTTGCCAGTAGTTATAACCCATCAGAATGACGGCGACCATCAACAGGGCAGCGCTTAAGCGTAGGGTGTGTTGGCGGGCATTCCAATTACCGGTACTGCTGGATAAGTGACCAGCGGTAACCAAGCGTAATTGTTTTACCGGAACGCGAGACAGAGCTTGAAAGCGGGCTTCGTGCAGCCGGCCCACCACGTTGCTGTCCAAATGGGCCACACCGTGGTCCAAATGACGAGCGAGTCGTTGCGCAATGCCGAATTCATTCATAGTGTTACGCCTTTGCTTCTGAGAATAATGGAGAGCGCATGAACTGCTCGCGAGCAATGTGTTTTAACGCTGCCTTGCGAGCACCCCATGATAGCCGCCGTTTCAGCCACGTCCATTTCCTCCCAATAACGCAGCAAGAAGGCTTCTCGTTGACGTGCGGGAATCTTTTCCAAAGCCCGCTCAATCTCGGCCACCACTTGCTTCTGGTCCAGCTGTTTTTCGGGAATATTGGCAATTTGCCCCAATTGCTGGGCTTCCAGGCTTTCCAAAAGGTCGTAATCATCCTCATCATCCTGTTTTTTCAGGCTGCCCATGAGGGGGGTCCACCAGGAACGAATCTTATTGCGCCGAAAGTGATCGCGGATGGTGTTTTGCAGGATCCGTTGAAACAAAGGGGGGAGCTCTTCTGGGGGCCGATCATGGTATTTTTCTGCAAGCTTTAACATGGCGTCTTGAACAATATCCAAAGCCGCGGCTTCATCGCGTACGGCATATACAGCGTGTTTGAATGCTCGGCGTTCAGTTTCAGCCAAAAATCTCGACAGTTCGTGATGAGTTGCCAGTGTAAAACCCCTCTCATGCGTTGCTTAAATTGTAACAGGTTGGGGTCAGACCCCCCCAGGGGTCTGACCCCTAAGGCTATGTCTCTTGACCGAATGGCCCCAAACCGCTAACCTACAAGGTTTTCAGTAGGTTATTGTGCGTTCGCCTTTGGGCAATGTGCAAAAACGAAACTCTTGACGGCCAACTCATGCGATTATCCGGTGCAGAAATAACCATTCAATGCCTCCAAGAAGAGGGAGTCGAATTTGTTTTCGGCTACCCCGGTGGAGCTGTTCTCTATATTTATGACGCCCTGTTCAGTCAGGATAAGGTACGCCACATCTTGGTGCGTCATGAGCAAGCCGCCTTACACGCGGCGGATGCTTATGCCCGCGCCAGCGGACGCTGCGGCGTGGCCTTGGTCACCAGCGGCCCTGGTGTGACCAATGCTGTGACGGGTATTGCCACAGCGTACATGGACTCCATTCCCATGGTCATTATCTCCGGCCAAGTGCCCACACCGGCCATTGGTTTGGACGCCTTCCAAGAAGTAGACACCGTGGGCATTACGCGCCCTTGTGTAAAGCATAACTTCTTGGTGAAGAATGTGGATGATTTGGCGGTCACCATCAAAAAGGCTTTTTATGTGGCCATGTCCGGCCGCCCGGGCCCTGTGTTGGTGGATATCCCCAAAGACGTATCGCAGCACATGGCGGAATTTAGCTATCCCAAATCCGTTACCATGCGCTCCTACAACCCCGTCACCAAAGGGCATTCTGGCCAGATTAAAAAAGCCGTACAGATGTTGTTAGAAGCCAAACGCCCGATGATTTACGCGGGCGGCGGTGTTATTTTGGGCAATGGCTCTGAGCAGTTGACGCGCTTGGTGAAACGCTTGGGCTACCCTTGCACCAACACCCTCATGGGTTTGGGCGCCTATCCGGCCACCGACCCTCAGTTTGTGGGTATGTTGGGCATGCACGGCACCTATGAAGCCAATCTGGCTATGCAAAATTGCGATGTGCTGTTGGCTATTGGCGCACGCTTTGATGACCGCGTGATCGGTAATCCGGAACACTTTTGTTCTCAAGAACGCCGCATCGTTCACGTGGATATCGATCCCTCTTCTATTTCCAAACGTGTGCGCGTGGATGTGCCCATTGTGGGCAACATCGTGGATGTGTTGGACGAAATGCAAAAACATTTGGATGCCTCTGAGGTCAAGCCAGATGCCGTGGCGTTGAAAGACTGGTGGAAGCAAATTGACGCCTGGCGCGCACGAGATTGTCTGAAATATGATCGCAACAGCCCCATCATCAAGCCGCAATATGTGGTGGAAAAACTCTACGAAGTAACGCACGGCGATGCCATCATCACCTCCGATGTGGGCCAACACCAAATGTGGGCCGCGCAATACTATAAATTTGATAAGCCCCGCCGTTGGTTGAATTCAGGCGGCTTGGGCACCATGGGGTTTGGTTTGCCGGCGGCTATGGGCGCACAAATGGCGTTTCCGGACGCCACTGTGGCCTGCGTGACGGGTGAAGCCAGTATTCAAATGTGTATTCAAGAACTTTCTACCTGTAAGCAATATCATTTACCGGTGAAGATTGTAAATTTAAATAATCGTTATTTGGGTATGGTGCGGCAGTGGCAACAAATTCTGCACGGCAACCGTTACTCAGAATCTTACATGGACGCTTTGCCCGACTTTGTGAAGTTGGCTGAGAGTTACGGCCATGTGGGCTTTAAAATTGAAAACCCGGCAGATGTAGAGCCTATTTTGCGTGAAGCCTTTGCGCTGAAAGATCGCGTGGTGTTTATGGACTTCATTACCGACCAAACGGAAAATGTATTCCCGATGGTGAAGGCCGGTAAAGGTCTGAGTGAAATGTTGTTGGGTTCGGAAGACCTATGATCATGGAAAATAATACATCTATGCGGCATATTTTATCCCTCTTACTAGAAAACGAATCTGGTGCTCTGTCGCGCGTGGCGGGTTTATTTTCAGCGCGCGGCTACAACATCGAATCCCTTACTGTGGCCCCAACAGAAGACCCCACCTTGTCACGCATGACGATTGTGACCAGTGGTTCGCAAGAAGTGATTGAGCAGATTACAAAGCAAGTGAACAAACTCATCGATGTGGTCAAAGTGTTCGACCTCAACGAAGGGCGTTACATTGAGCGCGAACTGATGTTGGTTAAAGTGCGCGCTGAAGGCAGTGAGCGTGAAGAGCTGAAACGCACGGCCGATATTTTTCGCGGTCGTGTTATTGATGTAACGGACCGCACCTACACCATCGAGCTGACCGGTCCTCGGGACAAGCTAGATGCCTTTTTGGAAGCTATTGATCGCAGTCAAATTCTGGAAACTGTCCGTACGGGCGCTTCAGGCATTGGTCGCGGTGAATGGATATTACGAGTTTAAGACTGGAGAATAGAGCATGAAAGTGTATTACGACAAAGACGCAGACCTATCCCTCATTAAGGGTAAGAAAGTTACGATTATAGGTTATGGCTCACAGGGCCACGCCCACGCCAACAACCTGAAAGATTCGGGTGTGGATGTAACCGTCGCGTTGCGTGCGGGTGGCGCCTCTTGGAAAAAAGCGGAAGCCGCAGGCCTTAAAGTCAGCACGGTGGCTGAAGCCGTAAAAGGCGCGGATCTGGTGATGATTTTATTGCCCGATGAATCTCAGCCAGAAGTGTATCGCAATGAAATTGCCCCCCACATTAAAGCCGGCGCGGCCTTGGCCTTTGCTCATGGTTTTAATATTCACTTTGGGCAAATCACGCCACGTGCCGACATCGACGTCATCATGGTAGCGCCTAAGGGCCCAGGGCACTTAGTGCGCTCCACGTATACGCAAGGCGGCGGTGTGCCCAGTTTGATTGCCGTGCATCAAGACGGTTCTGGTCGTGCCCGTGACATCGCTCTCTCATACGCCGCTGCCAATGGTGGGGCCCGTGCGGGTGTGATTGAAACCAATTTTCGCGAAGAAACCGAAACCGATTTGTTTGGCGAACAGGCGGTATTGTGCGGCGGGACCACCGCTTTGGTGCAAGCCGGTTTTGATACTTTGGTGGAAGCCGGTTATGCCCCTGAAATGGCTTACTTCGAATGTTTGCATGAATTAAAGCTGATTGTGGATTTGATGTATGAAGGCGGCATCGCCAACATGCGTTACTCAATTTCCAATACCGCTGAGTACGGCGACTTTACCCGTGGCCCACGCATTGTGACGGATGAAACGCGCGCAGAAATGCGTCGTATTTTAAAAGAAATTCAAACCGGTCAGTTTGCCAAAGAGTTTATTTTGGAAAACCGTGCAGGGGCTGCCTCACTGCACGCCATGCGCCGCATCGGGGCTGAATCGCCCATCGAAGTGGTGGGGGCCAAGTTGCGTGAAATGATGCCTTGGATTAAGAAAAATAAGTTAGTTGATCAGAGTAAGAATTAATTACTTGAGCAACTATCCCCATCCCATCATTGCCCGCGAAGGCTGGTTCTATTTAGGACTGGCTTTTGCGTTGGCCTTCGTGGTGCAGATGCTGTTGGGTCTGGTATGGTCCTGGCCTCTATGGTTAATCACGTTGTTTGTTCTGCAGTTTTTTCGTGATCCACCGCGCCATGTGCCGTTGGGTGACCAATATATTCTCTCGCCCGCTGATGGTCGTATTGTGGCGGTGATGGCTTGTACCGATCCCTACTTGCAACGTCCGGCCATTAAGATTAGCGTATTTATGAATGTGTTTAACGTGCATTCCAATCGCGCGCCTGTAGCGGGCACAGTGCGCCAAATAGTTTATCAACCGGGTCGGTTTTTTAATGCCGATTTGGATAAAGCGTCCACCGATAATGAGCGTAATGCCATTGTGCTGGAAAATGCCCGGGGTCAGAGCCTGACCTGTGTGCAAGTGGCGGGGCTGATTGCTCGGCGCATTTTGTGTTACACCAAAGTGGGGGCTCAGCTAACACCGGGGCAACGCTACGGTTTTATTCGCTTTGGTTCGCGCGTGGATGTGTATGTGCCACCAGAATCGCGTGTGATCGCAGCAATTGGTGATAAGGTAAGTGCCACCACCACCATTTTGGCCGAATGGAATCAAACCTAATTTACTTGTAGGGGGTTTACCGTGTTGCCAAACGATTCGAAAAAACCCTTAATTGACGCTGCTGCACGCCGTCGCGGTATTTATTTACTTCCCAACTTGCTCACCACAGCCGCGCTTTTCGCTGGGTTCTTTGCCATCGTTCAAGGCATGAATGGCCATTTTGATATGGCTGCTCAAGCCATCTTTATCGCCATGGTGTTGGATGGTTTGGATGGCCGTGTGGCGCGCCTCACCCACACCCAAAGCGCCTTTGGAGCCGAGTACGATAGCCTCTCGGATATGGTGTCCTTTGGTGCTGCTCCCGCCCTGGTGATTTACGAATGGTCCTTGCGCGGTATGGGCAAACTCGGTTGGTTGGCGGCTTTTATTTATTGCGCGGGCACTGCTTTGCGTTTGGCGCGTTTTAATACTCAATTGGCTGTGGCTGATAAACGCTGGTTTACAGGTTTGCCCAGTCCCGCTGCGGCTGCCGTCTTGGCGGGCATGGTATGGGTATTAAATGGCGTTTATGAAGTGAGCGGTGGCGACATTCAATGGTTGGTGTGGGCGGTAACCATATTCGCCGGCCTCTCTATGGTGTCGAATATTAAGTTCTACAGTTTTAAAGATCTTAACTTGCGCCGCAGCGTGCCTTTCTGGGCTGTGTTGTTGGTGATGTTGGGGTTTGTGGTGATTAGCTTGGACCAAGCCCGTGTGTTGTGGGCGTTATTCTTGGTGTACGCCCTTTCGGGTTACGTGCTGTGGGCGCTGCGTTGTATACAGCACTGGCGCAAAAACTCACGACCTTCGTGAGGCGGTTCTGCGCCAGCGTTACGCTGGCGATTCTAACCATGCTCAGTCATGCCGAGTCCTTGGCGTGGATTACCAATCAAGGCAGCAACAGTGTATCGGTGGTGGATGTGGGTGCGGGACGCGTCATCAACACCGTGCCCGTGGGACATTCCCCCGCTGGCATTGCGGTGGATTCGTTGCATGAGCGTGCCTACGTCACCAACCCCGACAGCCATGATGTCAGCGTCATCAATACCCACACCCAACAAGTGGTGGCCACCGTGGCCGTGGGGGGCGGTCCGGTAGGATTGGCTTTGTCTACTGATGGGGCAGCGCTGTATGTGGCCGACTGGTACAACGCGCAGGTGATTGCCATTAATACCCACACCTTGCAAATTAGCGCGCGCATTGCCGTAGGGCAGACCCCTGCAGGATTGGTGGTCTCGCCTGCGGGCACACAAGTGTACGTGGCCAATCGCGACAACAATAGTGTGGGCGTGATTGATGTGGGCGCAGCAGCGCAGGTGGCAGAGATTGCGGTGGGCCAGCACCCCTTTGGGTTGGCTTTGTCCCATGATGGCAGGTTGCTGTATGCGGTGAATGTGCTCAGCAATGATTTGAGCGTGGTAAATCTGCAAGAGCGCAAAGAAGTGAAACGCATTGCTGTAGGAGAATCGCCTTATTGCGTGCTGGTGGATGAGGGTCGTGAACGTTTGTACGTCACCAATCAGCATGCCGATACCATCTCGGTGGTGGACAGCCGTGCACGCGAAGTAGTTGCCACTATGAAAGTGGGCGGCTATCCTGAGGGGGTGGCTTTGGTGGGAGATACGTTATTAGTGGTTCAATGGATGGACGATGAGCTGTCGGTGTGGGACCTGCACTCATTAAAATCATTGCGCCGAATTGCCGTGGGGCATAATCCGCGCGGTTTTGGTCAATTTATTTCAACTCAGTAATTTTCACAGGAGAAGATCTGTGCGCGCAATAAGAATAGCTTTGTGGATGTCATTGTTAATGGTGTTTGGTGTGGCATGGGCCCATGGACCCACCCGTCAAAAAGTGACTGAATCTGTTGTCATTAACGCAACCCCGGCCAAAGTATGGGCCATGGTGGGCAATTTCAATGGGTTGCCGCAATGGCATCCGGCGGTGGAAAAAAGCACGTCCACCAACGGCAATGAAGCGGGCTCGGTGCGCACACTGACTTTGAAAGGAGGTGGCGAAGTGGTAGAGGTCATAGAAGAGCGCAACGACACTGAAATGACATTGAATTACCGCATGATCTCAGGGGTATTGCCCGTCACCAACTATACTTCGCGCCTGCATGTTACGGCAGGGGATGCGGCGGGTACTTCTGTGGTGGAGTGGCGCGGCGCCTTTTATCGCGGCTTCCCCAATAATGATCCTCCACCCGAATTAAATGATGACGCAGCGGTGAATGCCATTACCGGCGTGTATAAAACCGGCTTGGCCAATTTGAAGAAGGTGCTGGAATAACAAATCTGTCAAATTGGAAGCACATTTGGGGTCAGACCCCCTTTAGGGGTCTGACCCCGATTTTATTGTTGTTTTGTGCGAACATTGCTTGCGCTCAAGGCGAGGCGGTGGTGTCCGCCTCGCATCCCTTGGCGGCTCAGGCGGGTATAGACCGCCTAAAGGCGGGGGGCAATGCCATCGATGCGGCAGCGGCCATGCAATTTGTCTTGAACGTGGTAGAACCACAATCCTCCGGCATTGGTGGAGGCGCTTTTTTACTGATTCACCTGGCCGTCACCGGCGAGAACGTGGTCATTGATGCCCGTGAGGTGGCTCCCGCTGCGGCCAATGCCGATCAATTTGCGTCCCATTCGTATGATGAAAACTCCACCAACGGTATTGCGGTAGGGGTGCCGGGCACCTTGGCGGGTTTTTCTGAAGCACAGCAGCGCTGGGGCAAACAAACCTTGGCTGATGTTTTGGCACCCGCCATTCGTTTGGCCCGTAATGGCTTCGCCATTACGCCTTACTTGGCCAATTCTTTGCAAAATCCACGCGCCGCTTTGCAACCTGAAACCAAAGCCTTGTTTCGTGATGGTGCGGGCGCACCACTGGCCGCGGGTGCTTGGTTAAAGCAACCAGATTTGGCGCATACCTTTCAGTTGATTGCACAGCAAGGTCCGCGGGTGTTCTATCAAGGCGAAATGGCGCGCGCGTTAATAGCGGCACAACGACGCAGCAATATCGGCCCCGCGGGAGTGGGGCGCATGACCCTTTCAGACTTGGCCAACTACCAAGTGGCGCTGCGCACGCCGCTGGTTGGGCAACATCGGGGCTACACCATTGTGACTATGCCCCCGCCTTCGTCGGGCGGCGTGGCCTTGTTACAAACGCTTAATATGTTGGAGCGCTTCTCTTTGGGTTCCCCCTTGGGGTCAGATCCCAAGCTTATGGGGTCTGACCCCACCTCCACCCATGTCACCATTGAGGCGCTGCGCCTGGCTATGGCCGATCGTGCCTATTGGATGGGGGATCCAGCCGCCACACCTATTCCACTGAAAAAATTACTGGCCGATGAGTATTTGGCGCAACGCAGTGCGCTCATTAACGTGCAATCGCGCATGAGCAGCGTCACCACTGGTGTTGAAAAGGAAGGTCGGCATACCACACATTTTTCAGTGGTGGATGGGGAAGGCAATGTGGTGAGTTGCACCAGTACTGTGGAAGATGCGTGGGGCAGTGGCATTATGGTGCCCGGTTACGGATTTATGCTTAACAATGAGCTTACCGACTTTAATCTTACTCCTCAGCAGAGTGCGCAAAACCCAGGGGCCAATGACGTACGCCCCAACATGCGCCCCCGCAGCAGCATGACCCCCACCCTTGTGTTGCGTGATGGGCAATGGTTGTATGCGTTCGGATCTCCTGGAGGTTCCACCATTATCAGCACCGTGTTGGAAACCACGCAAAATTTATTGGATTTTAATTTAACCCCGGAAGCAGTTATTGCCCATGCGCGCTTTGCTGTTTTGGATGCCAATGGCAAAACCGAAATAGAAAAGGGCGCATCTGAATTATTAGTGAGCCGCCTTAAAGCTTTGGGGCACACGCTGCAAGACGCTCCCGAGCCACAAGGTTCGGTGCAATTGGTAGGAGAAAACGCCATAACCCATGAACGTTGGGGTGCGGCGGATAGTCGTCGCGAAGGCACCGTACTGCGCTACAGTGCACCCACTATTCAATAATGGGTTCTGCTGTGATGGGGTGAATGTGTAAGGTGCCCTGATGCAAAGCTGTGGCCACCAAGGCGCCCGTAACACCTAACGCGCGCAATACCTTCACATCATCTGCATGACGCACACCCCCAGCGGCAAATAGTTGTTGCGGTGCATTTGCTGCAGCGCATATGCGGCTCAGTTGTGCCACATCAGGCCCTTCTTGCGCGCCCACCTGTGACAAACTCATGACGATGACCGTATTGGGCCACCAGTGCGGTGAGCTCAGCCAGAGCGGATCACCACGAAATCCCTCCAGCCCAAAATCTAATGACAATACGCAGTTGGGTGCCGCAGTTTGCAAGTTGACCGCGTTTAAAAAAGTTTCGCTGCCCAACACCCAGCGTACGGTGGGTGGGGGGCTCAGTCCTTGGCGGCACGACAAGGCCAGGCTTTGTGCCGTAAGTGCTGCGTCAGCTTCTACAAGAGCTTGGAGCGAAGAAAGACCGCTGTCTATCCACCACTGAACGTGAGGGAAACGCTGAGTGAGGGTGCACAATAAAGACCATTGCGGTGCTTGTTGTTGGATGGCATTCAGGTCGGCGATATACAATTGCCCAAAGGGCGCCAAAGACAGCAGAGCACTCACCACGCTTTCGGGGCATGGGTTGGCAGATAGTGGTGACATGAGCGGCCGGTAAGCATTGCGCTGTCCACGCTGCGCATGCACCACTTGGCCGTTTAATAGATCTATGACAGGAATAATCCGCATCGGTATTTATGAACATTTTATTATACGAACAGTGTACCGCAGCCTTGGCCCTCAATCCCAACCTCTCGTCTGGGCTGTTGCATGAGGGGCAGTTGATGGTGCGTGCCTTGGCGCGCGACGGTGCAGAGCTTACGCAGCATGTGATGCAGTCCTTGCAGCATGAGCGCGCTGTAAGCGATGATTTTCCTCTAGCGGTACGTGTGGTACGAGAACAGGATAAGTTAAGCGTGGTATGGCAGGAGGCGCTGCATTGGGCGGACGCGGTATTGGCGGTGGCACCTGAAACCAATGGTGCTTTATTAAGTATGGCGCAAGAGGTGTTGGCAGCCCATAAAATATGGTTGGGTTGCGCCCCCACGGTTATTGCACTGACCGCTTCTAAGTACGCTACCAGTCAGACTTTGAACGCTGCGGGCGTACCGGCGGTGCGTACATTTAATCCCGCACAAGAGGCATGTCCCGCAGAAAATAATCGATGTTGGGTGGTGAAGCCTGATGATGGGTGCGGATGCGAGGGGCAAGTCGTTTTTGATTCTGTTACGCAGGCGTGGAATTACGCCTTAAGCGCGACACCCTCTTTGATGGTGCAGCCGTGGTTAGAAGGGGACGCTTTAAGCCTGTCTCTGCTCTGTCGCGAGGATAGAATGGACGTATTGAGCGTGAATCAACAACAAGTGAAAATGGATGCTCAGCATCAACCTGCTTTGACGGGACTTGTGGTGAATGCGGCACCGGTCTCTAAAGAATTGCAGGATTGGGCGCAGCAAGTGGTGCAAGCCTTGCCGGGCTTGCGGGGTTTGGTGGGGGTGGACTACATTCAAACCAAAGATGGCCCTGTGGTGTTGGAAATAAATCCGCGCGCCACCACTTCCTACGCGGGGCTGCGCGCAGCCATGGTGCAAAACACCTTACGCTGCTGGTTACAAAATGAGCCTTGGCAATGGGTGCCAGGGACGCGTGTGTTAATCCATTTAAAACGAGGGTAGGGGCATGCAAAACGCAATCATCGGCTGGGACATCGGCGGTGCGCACGTGAAGGCGGCGGCTTTGGATGTGGAGGGGCGTGTTTTAACGGTGATGCAGCTGCCTTGTCCTTTGTGGCAGGGGCAAGAATTTTTGCATCGCGCGGTGCGGCAGGTGTTGCAACAATTGGGAAACGCGCCGCGTCATGCCATCACCATGACGGGTGAAATGGTGGATTTGTTTGAATCGCGCGCCGATGGGGTGTTGGCCATCTTGGATGTGCTGGCGGAACATTTTCCCATGCCGAGCATGCAAGTGTTTGCTGGAACACGCGGCTTTGTCAGCGTAAACGACGCCGCCGATCACGTGCAGTATATTGCCTCAGCCAATTGGCAGGCCACCGCCATTTCAGTAGCGCGTATTGTGCCTGAGGGGCTGTTGGTGGATATGGGCAGCACCACCACGGATATCATCGCCTTGCGTGGCGGTCTGCCCGCCATGAAGGGTCTTTCTGACGGCGAGCGCCTAACCACCGATGAATTGGTCTATAGCGGCGTGGTCCGCACACCCTTAATGGCTTTAACGCCGCGCGTGTCTTTTCGGGGGGTGTCGGTGAGCATCATGGCAGAACTCTTTGCCACCACGGCAGACGTGTACCGTATCACGGGTGAATTGCCGGAGGGGGTCGATCAGCAAGACGCTGCCGATGGAGGGGTTAAAACAAAATCCGCCAGCATTCGCCGCTTGGCGCGCATGATTGGCCTGGATGCGGGAGAGGCCAGCATTGCCGACTGGACGCATTTGGCCCAACAGTTCGCCGTTATCCATCAACACCGAATTTTTGAGGCCTGTCAGCGTGTACTGCGGGAATCTGCGGTGCCAGAGGGCGCGCCGATTGTGGCGGCGGGCGCAGGACGCTTTTTGGCCCATGCTATGGCGCAACGACTAAACCGATCTTGTTTGGATTTTGCAGTCTGCGTGGGTTATGAGGGTGAAGCTTGGGTGGCGGAATGCGCTCCTGCTGTTTCGGTGGCCCGCTTGGCTCTTTTGGGTTGAGCATTGCACCGCGCCCTCTGCGCTGCTCAGCGCACTATAAAAAAAGCCTGGCGCGAGGCCAGGCTTTACGGTGATTCTGTAGTGGTGTTGCAAAAACTTAGTTAGGTGCAAAAGGGTGAGGTGAAGAACCCTTCTTAGCCACAACTTCAGCAGCTTTTGGCTCGTTGTTCACAGCGCGCTTAATGGCTTCGCGTGTGGCACGGTAGTTGAAGTCTTGAATCTTGGCATCATCAGCCGCTTCCCAGTGAATGAATACGCCAACGCAAATGAAGAGGTTGTCGGCTTCAGCCAAAGGAATGGTGCCATCTTCAACGGAGTCGGCAACAGCCATGCCTACAGCGCGTTGAGCGGGGCCAAACATTTGAACAGCTTGTTTAGCGCCTTTGATGGTGACTTTGTTGAACATCACAGTGTTGGGCTTGGTCAGCAGGTTAGGAGCCACAACGGCTAGCAATGATGTGAAACCGTCTTTGTTGTTAACCAGCGCATTGCAAAAAGCGGATTCTGCAGCGCTACCACGGGGCCCAATAATCAAATCGATGTGCGCAATTTCGTTGCCATCGCCGATCAAGGACTCACCTACCATTACGCGATCAATTTTTGCCACGGTTGAATCTCCTTATCACTTGTTATAAACACATACGGTAACCCCTCGAGGTTACCTTCCCTTTACAATTTTTGTGGTAAGCCACAAAAACCGAAAATCTAGTGCAACGCCTCCAATCGCTTAATCAGCAACACGGCGGCACAACTGTCTGCACTGGTGCCGGGGTTAATTCCTTCTCGCTTAAGCTCTTTATCCCATTCCATCAGTCCGGGCAGCAGCGATTGGGGGTCTGAGGTCCGACCAAGGGCATCACGCCAGTGAGTGGCTACTTCGCTGATTGCACGGGCCTTTTCTGGGCCATATTTGCGCGCAATGTGCGAATCTGGATATTCGGCCAAAACAGCCAAATAACAGGCCAATACCCCCCAGGATTCATCTCCCCATCGGCGGAGCGCTTCATTAAAACTCTGACAGCCCCTTCCGAACTGCCAATCATAACCCGAACTATAGGCTTGCGCGATAGTATCCCGTGACGCCGCTTCCATCATGGCTTCAAGGAGGGTAATGCGGGCTTTTTGGCGCACATCATGCTGGGTCTCCCCCAGTCCGCCGGGGTTGGCTAATGCGATAGCGGTAAACGCGGCTTCGGCATCGCCTAGGGTGAGGTTATTGAGCGTAATTTGGATAGAATTTTGTAGCGATTGTGCTGGCATCTTACGGTAAAAAGCAGTGATCAGCGGCGAAAAAAGCAGAATAATACCCAAATTAGTGTTGCAATCTACTACTTTTTGGGTGGCCTTCACCCCCACCAAGATGCGCTCCCCCACTGATAGCCCCATTTCAGCCATAGGGGCCGCGATGGCCTGAGCGCTGAGCAAAAACTGCTCAGCACTCATGCCATGGCCGCCGGAGGCCAGGCTAACGTTGCCCGGTTTAAAGGCCGTCACTTCACCCCGACAGGCTGATTCAATGGCCTGCGCCAGTGCGCCACTCATTGCGATTTCGCTCATGGGGCTCACTGGGGTCAGACCCCCCTAGGGGTCAGACCCCTAGGGGGGTCTGACCCCAAAAAAGGGGGAGCCACGGGCATGAGTGACACAAAATCGTTCACCAAATGCTGGGCGATGGAATGCTGGGTTACGCTTTGCAATCCGTACCAAGCGGGGATACTGTTCACTTCCAGCACCAGAGCCTGTCCATCAGCACCGCGAATTAAATCCACGCCGGCGTAATTCATCTGCAATGCCTGCGTGGCCGCTAAGGCCAACTGGGTTAAAACGGCGTCGGGAATGCCGCACTCGCAAAGTGCGCCTTGGGCCACATTGTTAATCCAATGGCTTCCGCGGCGAATCATGGCGCTGTCCACTTCTCCGCCCAGCACCAGAATGCGCCAATCGTGACTGCCTTCCGAGGCGGGTTCCACAAAACGTTGTAGGTAATACACGCCTTGGTAATCGGCAGGAGAGGGCAGGGCATCGCCTGCGCTTAAGCGAATCAGTCCTTTGCCTTGCGAGCCAAACAAGGGCTTCATCACCAAGGAATGGCCGGCGGCGGTTTCACGCAGAATGAGTGCGCTGGCTTCTAGCGGGTCTTCAATTACCCATGTCATGGGGGTGGGGATGCCCGCGTGATGCAGCAAAAAAGAAGTCATGGCTTTGTCCACGCTGCGCTCAATGGCGCGTGCATCGTTGTAGACGGGGACGCCACGGATTTTAAGCGCATGCAATATATCGAGGCGCACGATGACTTGCTCTAAGGTGCCCCCGGGTACGCCACGCACAAACACGCCGCGCGGCAATTGGTTTTCAAAACCGGGGATAACGATGCCAGATGGGTTGGCGTTTAAATCGAAATAGCATTCTGTGAGGGATACCATGGTTGCAGTTAAACCATGGGTGGCAAAGGCTTCGCGCAAGCGCCGCCCATGCCAACCTGGGTCGTCGGTAATGATGGCGATATGAGGGCCCGCAGCGCTCACGGAGCTTACAGTCCGAAGGAGCGGTTAAGAACCTCGGCATTAATCGATCCGTTACGGAAGGTGCGCCCTGTGGTGAGGTTGGACACCACCGCCACCGCGGGGGCAAACAGCATGCCGTCGATTTGGTAGAAGTCGTATTTTACCGCTTTAAAGATGTCACCAAAAGGTTTGCCGTAATCGCGCGAACCGGCACTGGGCAGTTGTTGTGTCAATTGTTCTGCGGCCTCATCGGTGCTGCGCACAAACAGTTGTACGGTGCCTCCGTAGAGAATGGCGTCGTTGGTGCGGCCCATGGCGGTTAAGAAATCAGCTCCGGGAGTGGGTAAGGGCGCGCTGCCGAAACCATCCACGATTGCGGATAAATCAAATCCCACCGCATGGGCTTTATGCAGGGCCACTTCTAACACGCGCGCCACCACTTGCGTAGTGCCGGCCAAGCTGCTGGTGGGGGTGAGAACAAACGTGAGGCGTTCTGCGGCAACGCCTGTATCGCGCGCTACTTTGGCAATCACTTCTGCCGGAGGCGCGCGATCCACTTCCAATACCAACACCGTGGATTGCGCTGCATCCACGTAGCCCAGCTCCGCAAACAGCGGTTCTTTTTTAGCCAAGGCGCGCCCAGGTCCTGAACCTAAGGCATGAAAAGACCCTTTACCTTCACCGGCGGAGAGGCTCCAACCGGCGTACTGGCTGGCCAAACACGCCATGACTGGGTCGTTGCTATGAACAGCCAAGCGCAGGGGCCAAGGGCCAGAGTCTGCCTGTAGAGACACTGTGCCTTGTCCGCCCATACAAATTTCAGCAACGATGCGTCCCACTTCTATGGAGCCGGGACATTCAATCCCTGCATCAATGATGGTGGCGCCTTCCACGCTCCTTGAAACGCCAATACGATACGCATCTGCATTATCAATCAGCTGCTGTGTGAGGGGTGCAGCGCGAAGATTAACGCTGGCGCGTGAATGCGCCAATGGGGGAGTGTGATTAGACATGAGCGGACCTCTTTATGGTAAATGATCCAAGCCGTTTAAGCTCCTGCTGCAATGACTGGATAGTTGCAGAGGTGGTCGAGCCCTCAGTAACGAGGGTGCATAGCGGCTCCCCAACCCGAGCGCGGTGGGGGAGAAGCGGGAGATCGCGACATGCTCTTGAAAAATTGAATTCTGCCGGGATTCTACCGGCTTTGGCAATGTGTACCACAGCATGGGCACGAACGGTCTTAAAAATGGGCAGGTTTAGAGGCAGCTCTCCATTGCAGGCATTGATGTGATGCCATAGCAATCCTTTAGAAAAATCAGGGTCATACAGCTCAAAAGTGGCAGGAGGACGGGGGTTAATTTCCAATGCCGTGATGGCTTTGCCATCCCACATAAAGTCCAAACCGTTCAATCCTTTTAGGCCGCAATGACGCACCAATGCAGAGATTGAGCGTTTAAGCGATAACAACGCAGCAGCAGGCAAGGATTGCTGGGCTATGGCACCGCCATAACGAAAAGGGGTACGCACTGTGGGGCTAACCCACTGGTGATTAATACCCAGCAACAGCGCTTGCTTGCCGTTGGCTAAAAAAAGTGCGGAACAGGGTTCACCGGCTACGCGGCGTTGCCAATAGGAATAGGGGTGGGAATAGGGGTCAGACC
>CAIVUX010000039.1 GCA_903909215.1 uncultured Ferrovum sp. | reverse complement strand
CCTACCCGGGTCTGACCCCATAAATAATTGGCAATGGGTTTCGCGCAACACGTTCTTTTGCACTTTGCCCATGGTGTTGCGTGGCAATTCCTTAACAAGGAATGCCCGTTTGGGCACTTTATAATAAGCAATATGCTGCTTGAGCTCCTGTATCAGCTTTTCAGGATCGGGGTTAGAACCCGGCTTGGGCACCAGAATAGCCACGCCCACTTCCCCAAAATCAGGATGGGGCACGCCCACTACGGCGCTATCGGCAACACCTTCCATCTCGTTGAGATAGCTTTCCACCTCGGCGGGGTACACATTGTAGCCCCCCGAAATAATTAAATCTTTACTGCGGCCCACAATGGTCACGTAGCCTTGGGCGTCTATTTTGCCCACATCCCCGGTGCGGAAAAAACCCTCCGCAGTAAATTCTTCAGCAGTTTTTTCAGGCATTCCCCAATACCCTTTAAACACATTAGGGCCCTTCACTTCTATGCTGCCAATCTCTTCTGCGGGTAGAGTGCACCCCTCGCCATCTTGTACCCGCACAGTCACACCGGGCAACGGCAG
The DNA here is from genome assembly GCA_903909215.1 of uncultured Ferrovum sp. GTDB lineage: Bacteria > Pseudomonadota > Gammaproteobacteria > Burkholderiales > Ferrovaceae > CAIVUX01. The sequence continues at coordinate 4,152 of CAIVUX010000039.1, read as the reverse complement.
TCCCACCGTACCGCCCCGTCGCTCGCCGCCCTGCCAGGGGTTAGAAGTCAGCATGACGGTTTCACTCATGCCATAGCGCTCTAGAATGGTGTGGCCCGTGCGTTGCTGAAATTCACGGAAAGTATCGATCAGTAAGGGTGCCGACCCTGAAACGAATAAGCGCATATGTTGTGCCACTTGCCGATTAAAGGCTGTATCGCTTAGTAAGCGTACATATAAGGTCGGGACACCCATAAATAGGGTGGCGCGCGGCAGACGCTCTAGCACAGCCTTCACATCAAAGCGCGACAACCACAACATGGGACTGCCATTGAGTAACGACCCATTTATGGCCACAAATAATCCATGCACATGAAAAATAGGCAGCGCGTGGATTAAGACATCGTCTTTTTGCCAACCCCAATACTCTTTAAGCGTGGCAGCATTACTGAGCAAATTACCATGCGTCAGCATAGCGCCCTTGCTGCGCCCAGTGGTGCCTGAGGTATAGAGAATGGTGGCCACATCATCGCAATGGCGCAGCGCAATGGCAGCGCTATGCGGCTGCGCGCTCATGGCTTCCATTAGGGTGCCAGAACCCTCAGCATTTAATGTGTAGACATGCGCCACCCCTGCCTGACGCGCCATGGGCTCCAACCATTCTTGCGTGGCCGGTGAGCAAATGACAACTGTGGGTTGGGCATCCGAAATAAAATAGGCCATCTCACCGGGTTGATATGCCGTATTGAGCGGCAGGTGGATGTAACCTGCTTGCAAAGTGCCCAAATACACCATCATGGCTTCAACCGACTTATCCGCCTGAATCAGAATGCGCGAATCTTCTGAAATGGACAGTAAGCGAAACAGGTTGGCCAGCTGAGCAGCGCCCCGCTCTAGGTCAGCCCAAGAATAAATACGCCCGGCTTCGGTTTCCACAGCCATTTGCGTGCGGTCTTCTGGAAACGCCCCCTGCAGGGCCGCGAATAAATTATGATTCATTAAGTGCCTAGCGCCCAATTGGGAAAGAAGGTAGCCATTTGCGGAAACACGCACAACAACACCACCGCCAACATCATCAGCAGTACAAAGGGAATAATACCCCACACCACATCTTTCAGTGGTATGTCGGGGGCCACACTTTTAATTACAAAAATATTAAGCCCCATGGGCGGGTGAATCAGGCCCATTTCCATTACGATGGTCATCACTACGCCAAACCAGATAAAATCAAAACCCGCTGCGCGCAGGGGCGGCAAAATAATCGGGGCCGTCATTAAAATGATAGAAACCGGCGGCAGAAAAAACCCCAGCACCACCACAAACAGCAGAATGCTGGCCAGCAGCACCCAACGCGATAAATGCATAGTCACCAACCACTCCGCAGCGCTTTGGCTGATGTGCAAATAACTCATCACATAAGAATAGAGTAAGGACATGCCAATGATAAACATCAGCATGGTGGACTCTTTCAGCGTTGAAGAAATAATGGGCGCCATTTGTGAGGGACGCCACACTTTATAAATAATGGCAATCAATGCCAGCGCCAACAGACCACCCAAACCCGCTGTTTCAGAAGGGGTGGCATAACCCCCGTAGAGCGCCAGCATCACGCCAATGAGTAGCGTTACAAAAGGCAGCACGCGCGGCAACATAGCCGTTTTTTCTTTGAATGTAAGAACCGTATCATCCAGATAAGCCGACTTCACACCGCCGTCTTGATAGACATCTAAGGCATGACGGTACTCACGCTTAAAATTCCAGGCCGCATAACTGGAAAATAAAAACACCAACAATACACCAGGGCCCAAGGCTGCCAAAAACAATTTACCTAAGGATACTTCCGCCGCCACAGAAAAAAGAATCATGGTAATGGAGGGCGGCAGCAAAATACCCAATGTACCGCCCGCGGCAATAATGCCGGCAGCAAATCCGGGGGAATATCCGCGCGCGCGCATTTCGGGAATACCGGCGCTACCGATGGCCGAACAGGTGGCGGGGCTAGAGCCTGCCATGGCGGCAAATAGTGCGCACGCCAATACATTGGCGATACCCAAACCACCGGGCACCTTGCCCAACCAGGCGTGAATGGCCAAATACAAATCGGCACCGGCGCGCGACTTGCCAATGGCCGCGCCTTTTAAAATAAATAGTGGAATGGAAAGTAAAGTGATGCTGGACATTTCTTCATACACATTCTGCGTCACCGTATCCAACGCAGAATGTGGCATAAAGAACATCATAAACAAGATGGCAATAGAGCCCAGAGCAAAGGCAATGGGCATGCCGGTGAACATCAGCAGCAAGGTGCCCAAGCCATACAGAATGCCCACGATCTCAACACTCATGATAATGTCTTGTGCAACGGGGGGTTGAGGACTTGAATCAACAACTGCAACGTCAGTAAGGTTATGCCCAAGGCCATCAACCCGTAGGGAATCCATAGGGGTGGTGCCCATGTAGAAGAGGTGGTCATGCCTTCCGACCAAGCTTCATAAAGCAATGTCCACGATTTCCAACTAAAAAACCCACAGAACAATAAAGACAATATATCGCATACCCAAATACGCCAGCGATTGGCCGCAGGAGATAAGTAACCCGCGATGGCCTCAATCCCCAGATGGCCCCGTTGTGCTTGCACCGCAGCGCCGCACATGAAGATTGAACCCACCAATAAAAACATAGAGATTTCATCTTGCCAATCGGTGGGGGTTTTAAAAAAATAGCGCATCACCACGCCAGAGGTCAGCACTGCGCAAGAGCCCAACATAGCCAGCATGGACAATGTCACCACCAGGCGGTTAATTCGTGTCAGAGCAACGTTCATGAGACGCGGCAAAAACCAACGTGGTGCTTCGCTGTTAAAGCCCAATCTCTTGGCAACAGCCCCGGGCAAATCAACACCGTGGCTCACAGAGATTTTTCCACCGCCTTCATAAGTGCCGCGCAAGAACTACTGCGCTCTGCAAAATCTTTCCATGCGGTGCGCCGTGCAATATCTTGCCAACGTTTCACCGTGGCTTCAGTTAAGTCATAGGATTTTCCACCCGCTTTGGTATAAACGCCCACCACAGCAGTGTCATCCACTTTGCATGCATCCAAGGCAAACTTTTCCATCTCGCTGCCCAGGCTCATGATTAAGTCCTGCTCGCTTTTGGCGAGTTTGTTAAACACATCACGGGAAATCATCAAGGGCTCGAACATAAACCAATACGCGTGCCCACGTCCGGTGGTGAGGTTTTTGGCAACTTCTTCCAAACGGAATGAAATAAGGCTGGTACTGGAAGTCATCGCGGCATCTAAAGCACCCGTTTGCATGGCCGCGTAAATTTCATTTGAAGGCAAATTCAGTACCGCAGCACCCGCCTCCTTCAACACCATATCCATTTCGCGCCCACCGCCGCGCACTTTCAAACCCTTTACATCATCGGGCTCGATGATCGCTTTGGTGCGACTGGCTACGCCGCCCGATTGCCAAATCCAACTGACCAGCAACACTCCTTTGTCGGCCAAAGTGTTGCCCAGCATTTTTCCTGCATCGGACTGACGAAAGGCCACCCCTTTTTCGTAGCTGGTGATAATGCCCGGCATTAAACCAATATTGGTTTCAGCCACCTCACCACCGGCGTAATTAAGCGGCACCAATGACATGTCTAGGGCGCCTTTGCGCAACGCTGCAAACTGCGAGTTGGTTTTCATTAAGGACGAATTGGCGTACACCACACCCTTGAGCGAACCATTGCTGCGCTTTTCCAACTCGAGAGCAAACTTACGACAGAGTCGATCACGGAAATCACCTTCCGTGAGCGTGCCGCCAGGAAACTGATGGGAGATATGAAGCTCGGTAGCGGCAAAAGCCTTGAAGGGGTAATTCAAAACACCCATTGCGGGCAGCGTAGCCAAGCTTTGTAATAAATGTCGGCGTGAAAAGGTCATGATGGGGGCTCCTCAATATTATAATTATGTTACCGATATCTTACCCCAGAGCGTCTTTAAGAATCCATTTTAGGAATGATGCAGATCAACCGCCCAAACAAAAAGCCCCCACGCATTTCTGCGCAGGGGCTTTTTGTTGCCTTTTCAGGCGGTATGGGGAGTCTGGCGGTGACCTACTTTCGCATGGGTAATCCACACTATCATCGGCGCAGTCTCGTTTCACGGCCCTGTTCGAGATGG
>CAIVUX010000038.1 GCA_903909215.1 uncultured Ferrovum sp. | reverse complement strand
TCGCAGATGAAAACCGACGAAGCAGGGCATGCCGATTTGGCGCAGTCTTTAGGGGCCGCCGAGTTTCCGCAACTCATTAAAACTGCCATGCGGCTCAGTGCCAAGGCCATGACCCAAACGGTGTATTGGGTCTAGCGCCGTTTTCGCATAAAATGGGGGTCAATTCACCGGAGCCCCCCATGACCTCTGCCGTTTCCCCCGAACATAAAACCGCCGTTCTCATTGAGGCGCTGCCCTACATTCAGCGCTTCCACGGCAAGACCATTGTCATTAAGTACGGCGGTAACGCCATGACGGACGTGGCCTTGCAGGAGGGCTTTGCCCGCGATGTGGTGCTGCTCAAGCTGGTAGGCATGAACCCCGTGGTGGTGCATGGCGGTGGCCCGCAGATTGGTGAGCTGTTAAAGCGGGTGGGCAAGCAGAGCGAGTTCATTCAGGGCATGCGGGTGACCGATGAGGAAACCTTGGACGTGGTGGAGATGGTGTTGGGGGGTTTGGTGAACCAGGACATCGTCACCCTCATTAACCGCGCGGGAGGCAATGCGGTGGGTTTAACGGGTAAGGACGGTAACTTCATCCATGCCCGCAAACTCAAACTGCGCATCCCCGAGCAGTCCGATGAGGACATCGACATCGGTCAAGTGGGCGAGGTGGTGAGTATTGACCCTGGCATCGTTAATCTGCTGTGCAACCAAAACTTCATTCCTGTCATCGCACCCTTAGGTGTGGGCGAGGAGGGTGAGGCCTACAACATCAATGCGGACTTGGTGGCGGGGAAGCTGGCTGTTACCCTTCAAGCCGAAAAATTGCTCCTCATCACCAACACCAGCGGCGTGTTGGACAAAGACGGAGAGGTGCTTACGGGCCTCACGGCTGCTAAGGTGCATAGCCTCATCGCCGATGGCACTATTTCAGGCGGTATGTTGCCCAAAGTGAACTGCGCCTTGGATGCCGTGCAAAATGGTGTAAAAACCGCGCACATCATTGATGGCCGCGTGCAGCATGCGGTGCTCTTGGAAGTGCTAACGGATGAAGGAATTGGTACGTTGATTCGCGGTGCCTCTGCCAACCGCGGGGCCAACACGCCTACTTAGGCGGGGTAGATGGCGCCCAGCAACACCGGCCCATGGGCGCCGGTGACGGCGGGCAAGTTGCCCGGTTGATGGTCTAACAAAGCTTTGGCCAGCCACGCGAAGGCGCTGGCCTCCACCAAATGCACGGGAATACCCAGAGCGTCTGTGGTGAGTACAGTCACACCGGGCAAAAGCGCCTGTATGCGCTCAACCACCACATTATTAAACGCGCCTCCACCGCAGCAGTACACTTCCAACCCGGCCACTTGTTCCGCAGCAATACAAACTGCTGCCGCCTGTGCGCTCAATTCCGCTAAGGTGGCCTGCACGTCTTCTGGTTTTAATCCCGCTACTTGAGGCAGCGCGTCCAGCCAACGCAAATGAAACTCATCGCGCCCGGTACTCTTCGGCGCTGAACGTTTGAAATGAGGGTGCGACAGCAAGGCTTGCAGGAGGGGTTGAGACACGGTACCCGTGCGCGCCCAAGCCCCATCCGCATCAAAAGACAACCCCCGGTGGCGCTCAATCCAGCCATCCAGCAGCACATTGGCGGGCCCACAATCATAGCCCCCGGTTTCGCGTCCGGGTAGCAACAGCGTGAGGTTAGAGAAGCCGCCCAAATTAAGAATCATGCGCGGGATGGTCTCGCTGCGAAACACCGCATCATGAAAGGCGGGCACCAAGGGTGCGCCTTGTCCCCCAGCTGCAATATCACGCGATCTAAAATCCGTCACCACGGTAATACCCGACAGCTCGGCCAATAACGCGCCATTACCCAATTGAATGGTGTAACCCAGTTCCGGGTGGTGGCGTACGGTTTGTCCGTGGCAACCAATGGCGGTGATGCGCCCAGGGCCTAAGCCTGAACGGGCAATGGCTTCGCGCGCCATGCGTGCATAATGCTGCGCCAACTCTACGCCGGCGCGTGCGGCACGGTCCAATTCGTTTTTACCATCGGGATCGTTGAGGTCCAGCAGCGCCACACGCAAACGTGGGGGCATGGGAAACGATGCTTCAGAGAGAACCTTGGGTTTTTTTTCGGAGAAGTCCACCACTACGGCATCAATGCCGTCTAAGCTGGTACCGGACATGAGGCCAACAAAGCAGTCCGTCATGACTTATTCAAACTTGGCGAGCGCTAATCCGCGGATGGCATTCAAAGACGTGATGTAGGGGGCGGTGGCGCTCATAAACTGCGCCTTGGCGCGTCCCGTTAAATTGGTGGACGCTATGCGCGGCACTTCAGGACCTTGGGGGTCGCGCTGAATGCCAGCGATCTTAAATTCGTAATGCAGATGCGGGCCTGTGGCCAAACCGGTCATCCCCACATAACCAATCAAGTCGCCCTGACGGATATGGTTGCCCGCGTGCAGGCCCGTGGCAATGCGTGACAGATGTCCGTATACCGTATCTATTCCCATGGCGTGGTGCAATTCAATCACGTTGCCGTAACCGTTGCGCCAACCCACAAAGGTCACTGTGGCATTGGCCACCGATACCACGGGCGTGCCCGTGGGGGCCGCCAAATCAATGCCCTGATGGGCGCGCATGGTGTTGAGAATGGGGTGCAGGCGCATGGTCATGAAGCCGGAACTCACGCGCGAGAACTCAATGGGGGAGCGTAAAAAGGCGGTACGAGAACCAACTCCATCAGCGGTGTAATAGTCACCCCCTTCAGGGCCATCAAAGTACACCCGGCGCACCGGAATGCCTTTGTTCACAAACTCCGCGGCCAAGATTTTGCCGGGCTTCACTTGGTCGAAGTCGTCTTGGGCGGCTTCATACACCACGGAGAAGGTGTCGCCCGCGCGCAGGTCGTTGTGAAAATCGATATCCGTAGAAAAGAGTTTGCTCAGTTGATGGGTTACATTGTCCGGTAGCCCAGCGGCATCAGCTGCGGCAAAAAGCGAGCTTTCAATGGTGCCAGAGGTCTGTACCACACGGCGCAGGCTGCCCACCGCCACGCTAGCGGCTTGAAACTGCTCGCCCAAGCGCTCCACCACCAAGGTGTGGCTGTCGGACTGAGGAAAACGTAAGGAGATGAGGTCGCCATTGGCGCGTTTCTGTACGCGGATGGGTTTGCCCGGAGACATTTGTTGGTAAATGGTTTTGGCGATGGCATTTGTGCGCATAAAGTCCAGCGCTGCGCGATCATCCACGCCCATACGAAACAGCAAGGAGGCTAAGGTGTCACCGCTGCGCACCAAGTCTTGTTGGGTATAGATGCCCGGCGTTTCCGTGGGAGTGAGGTTGTCACGGGTAATGTCTTCAATCACAGCGCTTACCGGTATGGGGCTTAAAGAGGTGCCCGGCGTGAGGCCAAAAGCAGTGGCCACACCAAAAGACAGGATCAGCAGGGTGGCCACCATGCCGTTGCGACGGGAATCGGAAGCCTTAACGGTGGATTTTTGCGTTAAAATCCAACGATTAAGCGCTTGCGCACAAATTTTGATCATTTTCATCAGGCACACTCTATCAGAAACCAGGACTCAAGACAAATTCCCATGAAATATCAAGTAGTAAGCAAAAACCATTGCATTTTTTGGAGCTCTACACAATGACGTTTGAGAGCACCTTTAGCGAAATTAAACGGGGCGCAGAAGAGATTTTGCCCGAAGCCGAACTCATCTCTCGTCTTAAAACCGGCAAACCCTTGCGCGTAAAAGCGGGTTTTGACCCCACCGCACCTGACCTGCACTTGGGTCACACGGTGCTCATCAATAAGCTTAAAACAATGCAAGATCTGGGCCATGAGGTGACGTTCCTCATTGGCGACTTTACCGGCTTGATTGGCGACCCCACGGGGCGCAATGCCACGCGCCCGCCTTTAACGCCGGAACAAATTGAGGCCAATGCCGCCACCTACACCGCCCAAGTATTCAAAATTCTGGATCCCCAACGCACCACTGTGGCCTTTAATTCCACCTGGATGAACCAATTGGGTGCGGCGGGCATGATTAAGCTGGCGGCCACCCATACTGTGGCGCGCATGCTGGAGCGCGACGATTTCTCTAAGCGCTATAAGGCCGAGCAGCCCATCGCCATCCATGAGTTTCTCTATCCCCTGGTGCAAGGCTATGATTCCGTGGCCTTGAAAGCCGACCTGGAACTGGGGGGTACGGACCAGAAATTCAATCTGCTCATGGGGCGCGAATTGCAGAAGCATTATGGCCAGACGCCTCAATGCATTCTGACCATGCCGCTTTTAGAGGGTACGGACGGCATCAACAAGATGTCGAAATCCATGAACAACTTCATCGGCATCAGTGAGGCGCCCACAGAACAATTTGGCAAATTGATGTCCATATCCGACGAACTCATGTGGCGCTATTTGGAGCTGCTCTCCTTCGAGTCCTTAACCACTTTGAGTGCGTGGAAGAAGGAAGTGAATGAGGGGCGCAACCCCCGTGACATTAAGGTGGCGCTGGCGCAGGAAATCGTGACGCGCTTTCACGGCCAAGCGGCCAGTGTGGCGGCCTTGGAAGATTTTGAGGCGCGCTTTCGCGGCAACGCCATACCAGAAGATTTGCCGGAATGTTCATTGGAAGCGGGGGCTGAGGGGTTACCCATTGCGCAGGTGTTAAAGCTCTCGGGCCTATGCGCCAGTACATCCGAAGCGCTGCGCATGATTGAGGCGGCCGGCGTGCGCATAGATGGCGAGCGGGTCAGCGATAAGGCGCTTAAGCTTCACGCAGGGGCCAACGTGGTGTTGCAAGTAGGCAAGCGCAAATACGCCCGAGTGGTCTGCCATTGAATCTGTTACTGCAGCGGCGCTTCGGCCCGCTGTTCTTCACCCAATTCTGCGGCGCCTTTAACGACAACCTCTACAAAAATGCCCTCATTATTTTAATCGCCTTTGAGGGCCAGTCCTTTTTTGGGATGCCTCCTGCCTTGCTGATTAACCTTGTGGCGGCCTTATTCATTCTGCCTTTCTTGCTGTTCTCGGTAACCGCGGGCGAATGTGCCGATAAGTGGGATAAGGCGCGCCTGATGCGTCTGATTAAACTATTGGAAATTATCTTGATGGCTGTGGGGGCTTTGTCGCTCATTACGCATCAATTGATATTGGTGTTGTTGGTGATTTTTTTATTGGGCTGTCACTCGGCGTTCTTTGGTCCTTTAAAGTTTGCCATCCTGCCGCAGCATGTGCCGGCGGACCAATTGTTGCTGGCCAACGGTTGGGTGGAGATGGGCACCTTTGTGGCGATTTTATTGGGCACCAACGTGGGCGGCTTGCTCATGGGGGCGGGCGAGGCGGGCCGCATGGCTGTGGCGGTGCTGGTGTTATTGGTGGCCATTACAGGGTATGGGTTTAGTCGCGCTATTCCCCCCGCGCCCTCTGCCATGCCCGATCTGCGTCTAAGTGTTAATCCTTTGGGTGAAGCCTGGCGCAATCTGCGTCGTGCGGGCGCGGACCGCGTGGTGTTGGTGGCATTGCTGGGCAATTCGTGGTTTTGGTTTTATGGTGCCACGTTCCTGACCCAATTTCCTTCTTATACCCGCGATACTTTGGGCGCAACCGAAGCGGTGGTCACATTGCTGTGGACGGTGCTGACCTTGGCCGTGGGCACGGGCTCTTTGATGGGCGCGCGTCTGGCCCGCGGAAAACTGGGCTACGCCTTGGTGCCTTTGGGGGGCTTGGGCATGACGTTCTTCGCCATGGACTTGGCCAGCGCCCATGGGGTGGTGATGAGCGTGGGAAGTTTTACAGTAATGGCTTTTATCAGCAGCCTGCGTGGGGTTCATGTGGTGGTTGATACCGCGCTTATAGGGTTCAGCGCCGGGGCCTACATCGTGCCACTGTATGTGCTGATTCAAAGCCGAACGGCAGAAACGCACCGCGCACGTATGATGGGCACCACCAATTTACTCAACGCCTTGTTTATGGTGGTGGCCTCCTTGCTGGCGGTATGGTTGTTGGGCAAGGGCTTTACTATCCCCAATTTATTTCTGATGGTGGGCGTAATAAATGCCGTGGCCTTGGCGGCACTGGTATTGGCCTGCCCCATGCTGTTATCGGGTATGAGCGCGCTGTGGCGGCGTTCGTGAGCGCGCACCCTCTTCCCGCACTGCGCCTTGATGCCCAAGGTCAACGTCATGTGAGTTTGGGGGCGGTGATTGCTTTGGCGTTCCCTCTTTTTTTAAACAGCAGCCTGCAGGTGGTTTTAAACCTCACGGACACCTGGTTTATTGGTCGCCTTTCCACAGACGCCATGGCCGCCATGGGGGCCTGTTACTTTTTAATCTTTGTCTTCTTTCTCTTGTTGGGCGGCGTGGGTATGGGGGTGCAAACTTTGGTGGCCCAGGCCTTTGGTGCGCAACGCCGATCTGATGCCGCGCATGCCGCTTGGTGTGGCATTTGGGGGTCCTTGCTCACCACCCCTCTGTTTCTGTGGGTGGCGTTTAATGGCCCCCTGTTCTTAAATAACTTTGGTTTATCGGACCACATTCAAACTTTGGCCAACGAGTTCTGGACGCCGCGCATGCTGGGGGGGTCCGTCTCCGCCGTATTTTATTCACTTAATTCATTTTTTAATGGCATCAGCCGCCCGCGCTACACCTTCTGGACCATGGTACTGGTGGCCATTACCAATGCCGCACTCAATGAAGTGTTTATGTTCCACCTGGGCTACGGCATTGCGGGAGCAGCCATTGCCAGCTCCTTATCCTTGGTGGTGGGTTCATTGGTGGCACTGTCAATTTTTTGGAGCAAAGGGTTTGACAGCGAATTTAATACGCGCCACACCTGGCGTCCTGATTGGGCGGGCATTAAGCGGGTGTTTGCTCTGGGTATTCCCACGGGATTATTCCCCGCCATGGATGTGATTGGCTTAGCGCTCTTTCAGCTGATGCAAGTGCGCATCAGTCCTGTGGATGGCGCGGCCACACAAATCGTCATGATGCTGACCTCCATTTCTTATTTGCCGGCCATCGGCATTGCTTTGGCGGGCACCACTTTGGTGGGGCAGTCCATTGGGGCGGGCGATAAGGATTGGGCTATGCGTTGTGCCAGTGTCATCGTGCGCATGGCCATGGTGTACATGGGCGTACTGGGTGTGGGGTTGGCCTTGGCGGGGCGTTGGATCGTGCCACTCTTTGTGTCTGGTCACGGTGCTGAAGCCGCCGCCGTCACCGCTTTGGCACTGCCGCTGTTGTGGATTGCCGCGGGCTATCAAATTTTTGATGCACTCAATTTGGCCAGCGCCTTTTGCCTGCGCGGTGCGGGGGATGTGCGCGTACCTACTGTGATGTTGCTCATTTTATCTTGGGGCATGTTCTTGCCACTGTGCCACGCCCTCACGTTTCCCACGGGGCAGGGCTGGGTGCATTTTCTACCGCAATGGGGTTGGGGCGCCATTGGTGGTTGGACCGCCGCTTTGGTTTACACCACCGTGCTGGGTTTTGGTTTGTGGTTGCGCTGGCGCTCGGGCGCATGGCAAAAAATTAATCTTTTTCGCTAACCCAAACCAACCCCATGCGTCTGTTATTTGGGCTATTGCGCCCAAAACCCCAATGTGTTCTCATGCAGGAATGAAACGTTTAAACATCATGCGGCTTTGGGTATTAGCAGCGTTCTGTGTGGCCCTGTTGGGTCTGCAGGCCATCGAGCTGTCGCACCATCACGAATCCGCCGCACTGGAGCAGTCCTGTTCGGTATGTCAGGTATTGGCGCATCAGGCGCTGGACGGGGCGCTGCCACCTGTAGCCTTGTTCGCAGCCGCCTTATTCTTCCTTTTTGTGGTTATCCAGGTTTCACGTACTCAGCGCTTTAGCCGCATCGATTACCTTTCTTACAACACCCGCGCTCCTCCCAATCGCTTAGTATCTGCGGTTTAAGCCAACGTCTCTCTCGCAACTCGAGAGGAATGATTCGTTTTTGGGAGTGTCCATGTCATTGTTAAAAAAGTGGAAGGCAGGCGCCTCGGCGTTGGCCTTGGTTAGCGTTACCACCTTTGGGGCGCCCCCTGTTTTGGGGTCTGACCCCAATTCGGGGTCAGACCCCAGCTTGGGGGAGGATGCGGTAGCGAAGGCAAGAACCATCACGGTTATTTCTCGACGACTGGATAACGCGCGCAACGCACTCTCGTCAGATGCCGGCACCTCGCAATATCAATTCTCCGATGCAGATATCGCCAACTTACCGCAAGGCAACGCCACGCCACTCAACCAAGTGCTGCTGCAAGCGCCCGGCATTGTGCAAGATGGTTTTGGTCAGGTGCATGTGCGCGGCGATCACGGAAATTTGCAATATCGCGTGAATGGCGTGATTATTCCTGAGGCCATAAGCGGCTTTGGCCAAGTGATTGATACGCGCTTTGCTGATCAAATTAATGTCATCACAGGCGCCCTGCCTGCGCAATATGGTTTTCGTACTGCAGGGGTAGTAGACATTCATACGCGCGGACCAGGCGCGGAACCCGGCGGCGAGTTTTCAGTAACCGGGGGCAGTCGCAACTACGGCGAAATGGGCACTGTGCTAAATGGCTCTGTAGGGGCTTTCAGTTACAACTTGGCCGGCTCATGGTTGACCTCCGAATTGGGTATTGAAAACCCAACCCCGGCGTTAAACGCCCTGCATGATCGCAGTGTGCAAGGCAAAGGCTTCGCCTTCTTGGCCTACGACCTTAACCCTCAGCAGCGCATCAGTCTAACCTTTGGGCATTCTGAAAACGCTTTTCAAATTCCTGATCGACCAGCACTGGTGGCGCAGTACGGTTCAACGCTCACACCCACACCCGTTTCACAAATGCTTAACGCCAACCAAACAGAGCGCAATCAATTTGAAGTGGCCAGCTTTCAATCGCACGACAACGCTTTGGTGGACTATCAAACCTCTTTTTATCATCGCATAACAGATGTGCATTACAGTCCCGACCCAAACTTAGGTGACTTGTTCTATACCGGAGCCAGTAGTGATATCACGCGCCGCAATGAAGCAGAGGGCGTGCAAACAGATGTGGGCGTGCATTGGATGGACGATCATGTGTTGCGCACAGGGTTCATGGTGCAACGAGAGCGTTACCTGACCAGCAATGCGTCACAAGTGTATTGCACGGGCGCCTCTTCAGCGTGCATCGGCGGCAGTCAACTCATCGGCAACATCGCCAGCATGGCCCCCACCGCCATCACGGACAACAGTGCCGGTGTGGGCCACTTCTGGGGCATCTCGCTGCAAGACGAGTGGACATTAGTGCCGCACCTCACCATGAATTATGGTGTGCGTTTTGACCAAAGCAATGTGCTCACCGACGAACATCAAATCAGCCCACGTTTGGCCTTGGTGTGGGATGCCACAGAGCGCACGCGCTTACACGCAGGATTTGCAGAATATTTTACACCGCCTCCAGCAGAACTCATTAACAGCAACACTGTGACGGCATTCGCCAATACCACCAATACCACACCGAGTAATGCCGACACTTCTGTGAAGGCAGAGCGTTCGGACTATTTCGATTTTGGTGTCTCGCATCAAGTGAATGACCATCTGACGTTGGACGTGGATACCTATTACCGTCAGGTGCGCCACTTGCAAGATCAAGGGCAGTTTGGCAATGCGCTGATTTTTTCATCATTTAATTATCAGCAAGGTCGCGCGTATGGGGTAGAGGCGACGGGTTCGTATCATGACGGTCGTTGGAGTGAGTCGCTCAACATAGCCGTCGGTCGAGCGCAGGGCAAGAACATTGAAACCGGACAGTTTAATTTTTCAGCGACGGAGCTGGCGTACATCAGCAACCATTGGATTTATCTGGATCACGATCAGCGCTATACGCTCTCTGGCAGCGTAACCTATCACGCCGACTGGGCTAATTTTAGTGCCGATGGTGTTTTTGGCAGTGGGCTGCGCAGCGGATTTGCCAACATGAACACGTTGCCTGCTTACGCCACTCTTAATTTGGCGGCGATGCACACCGTGCGCTCCGATAGTTTTGGCACTTTAGAAGGACGGCTTACATTAATTAATGCGCTTGATCGCAGCTATGAGCTAAGAGACGGCACCGGCATCGGAGTGGGGGCCCCACAATATGGACAGCGTCGCACGATCATGGTGGGGTTGAGCCGCCTGTTCTAGGGTTTACGTTTGGCTCTGGGATGCGCCGCATCGTAAATTTTGGCCAGATGTTGAAAATCCAAATGGGTATACACCTGCGTGGAGGTGATGCTGGCGTGCCCCAACATTTCTTGCACGGCGCGCAGGTCGCCGCTGGATTGCAGCACATGCGAAGCAAAGGAATGGCGCAACATGTGGGGGTGCACTTTTTCCGGCAGCCCCAATTGCACGGCACGCAGCGCCACGCGGGTTTCGATGCTGCGCACCCCCAGTCGTCGCCCCGTGCTGCCCACAAATAAAGCGGCGTTGTCTTCACCAACGCGGTCTCGCTGGGGCAGCCAAGCGCTCAGGGCCTGCAAGGCCATGCGCCCCACGGGCACGATGCGGGTTTTAGAGCCCTTACCGGTCACCGTTACCGTATGTGCCGAATGGTCTACGTCTTGCACATCCAAATTGGCCAACTCAGACAGACGCAATCCCGATGAATAAAGCAGTTCCAGCAAGGCGCGATCGCGCAACGCTAAAAAATCTTCCCCCTTCACCTGCATGAGTTGATTGGCCATATCAGGGCTTAATGCGTGGGGTAGCTTGCGTGCAGAGCGCGGAGGGCGCATGCCGGCACAGGGGTTATGTGTAAAACCATGGTCACGCGCCAAGTATTCATAAAAACCGCGCCAGGCAGAGAGACTGCGCGCAATACTGCGTCCGGATAATCCTTGTCCATGCAACACGGCCACAAAGCGGCGCACGTCGTGCGGGCTTAAATCCCCCAAAAGACGCGTTTCACATAATCGCAGTAAAACTGCGCAATCACGGGCGTAATGAATTTCGGTCTGCGGCGATAGGCGCCGTTCGGTGCGCAGGTGGTTAAGATACGCCACCACCAGCGCTTGCTGTGGATGCCTTTCAGTCGTTGAGGTCTTGGGCATGGCTGTGCGCACGCAGTGCGGCACCAATCAACTCGGCAATACGGGTGAGGTAGAGCGTACCCATGTCGGGGTAGAAACGTTTTTCGTCGGGCGAAGCCAGCAGCATCACACCAAATGTTTTTTTATCGCGCAGGGGGAGCAACGCGAAGGAGCGCAGACTGGGAGCTTCGTCATCAAACCAGCGACTGGTTTCATAGGGTGCGTGGTTGCCGCAATGCGGTGCTTCCATGTGGGCGACGAAATTGCGCAAATCTGATTGCACGGGATGAAACTCGGCGCCTTCTGCATCGTGAGGTCGATCATCCAAAATATTCCACAGACGAAGCGCCACATGCGGCACGGAAAACTCATCTTTCAGCTGATGTTGAGCAACATGCAACACGCCTTCTAGGCTGCGCACACCGGACAACTTAAGGGCCAACTGATGCACCTTATTGCTGATGCTGTCATTATTTTCTGCATAGCCAATCAGTTCGTTTAAGCGAGACTCTAGGGCGCGGGTTTTATCGCGCAGCGCCAGAATTTGTCGCTCGCTTAAAGATACGGCGTGCGTACCATGGGGGTGTGGAATGTTGATGTTGGTCAATAATGAGGAATGCTGATCAAAAAAATCGGGATGCTCTTTTAACCAAGCCGCTACCGATTCTGGGCTTAAAAACATGTTGCCTCCTGAGGAAATTCGGGTAGATCAATCTGTCCGGTAAATACAAATTCAGCGGGACCTGTCATCAACACCGGTTGATGGGTCCCCGCCCATTCAATGGTCAAGGTGCCGCCGCGCGTGGCCACAGTAACCTGCGCATCCAGCAGACCGCGGGTAATGCCGGCTACCACAGCAGCACAAGCACCGGTGCCGCAAGCCAGGGTTTCGCCGGCGCCGCGCTCAAAAACGCGCAACCTGATATGGGTGCGGTCCACTATTTCCATAAAGCCTGCGTTGACGCGTTGTGGGAAGGCCTTATGGTTTTCAATGAGAGGTCCTTCTGTTGCTACGGGTGCGGTGTTGACAGACAGCACCACTTGTACGGCATGGGGGTTACCCATGGAGAGCACACTAAATTCATGCAATTGCCCCGCCACGTCCAAAGAATAGGTCAGCGCTTGAGCGGTTGCGATGAAAGGGATGCGTGCGGGCTCAAATATCGGTGCGCCCATATTTACGATGACTTGGTGATCCTCTGTGAGGGTTAAGGTCATTACCCCACCCAAGGTTTCCACCCGAATAGGAATAGGGGTCAGACCCCGATTCGGGGTCTGACCCCTATTAAGGCCCCGTTCGGTGACATAGCGCGCGAAACAACGCGCTCCATTGCCGCAGTTCTCCACTTCACCACCATCGGCATTAAAGATGCGATAACGAAAGTGGTTGGCCGCATCTTGCGCGGGTTCCACAATCAGTATTTGATCGCAGCCCACGCCCAATTGGCGGTGTGCCAGCCAACGCATTTGCGCTGCGCTCAGCGTTACGGGCGCGGCCAACCCTTCTAACACCACGAAGTCATTGCCCAGACCCTGCATTTTGGTAAAGCTAAGCCGCATGATGTTCTACAAAGAAAAGGAATAACAGGAATGCTAACGCGTTTTGCGTCCACGCGCAGTATTCATAAGGCTTAGTCATAAAAAGAAGGCTCGCCTGGGGGGCGGGTTTTAAAGCGCTTATGGCTCCACAGATATAAGGCAGGGTGCTCTAAGATGCGCGCTTCAATGAATTGATTCATGCGCAGCGCATCGTCCGCCGCGCTGGCGCTGGGGAAGCTTTCCCAAGCGGGGTAAAAACGCATGGTGCAATGCCCGTGCCGAAGGTCTTGGTGAATGACACAGGGCACCACGCGCGCACCGGATACACGTGCCAAGGAGGAGAGCGCGGGAATGGTGGCGGTCTTCACGCCAAAGAAATCCACAAACAAGGAATCTTTAGGGCCGTAATCTTGGTCGGGGAAGTAATACAGCACCCAACCGGGTTTTAAGGCACGCAATACTGGGCGAATGCCATCTTGCCTAGAAAAGATTAAGCCACGCTTCCAGCGCTTACGTAGGCGCTGAATCATGTCGTCCAAGATTAAATTTTTGTGACGGGTGTGAAAAGAAATCATATCCACATCCGCCGAGAGGCGAATGCCTGCGGTGTCTATCCCAAAAAAATGCGGTGTCATCATAATCACAGGGCCCGCGTTTACTGCGGCTTGCAAATGCTCAAAACCTTCGTAGCGCACAATCTTTTGTAAAGCAGGTAAGGGGGAGAACCAACCCACGCCTTGCGCCAGAATGCTGGTCATGAATTCCTGAAAATGCTGGCGTGCTACGCTGCGGCGTTGTTCGGGCGTCCATTGAGGAAAACAGAGCCTTAAATTGATTAAGGTGACGCGCCGACGCTCACGGGCCAAACGGAAAGCCAAGGCCCCCAAACCATTGCCCATGGCAGCCAGCCAAGGAAGCGGCAGCCAATGCAATAGCCACAACAACGCCAGTGTCAGGCGTAGGCTCATAAGATGGCCTGAGCGGGCGTTAAAACCCCTACGCATAGGCCCCTGCACGTCATTAAACTCAGTAAATTACTGTTATAATCCAAGACTAACGTTTTTCCATGAAAAAGGGCGGGGTTCGCCATGAGTCAATATCTCTTCACTTCGGAGTCGGTATCCGAAGGTCACCCTGATAAGGTGGCCGATCAAATCTCCGACGGAGTACTCGATGCTATTCTAGCCCAGGATCCTCAGGCCCGTGTAGCGTGTGAGGTGCTCACCAGCACCGGCATGATCGTGATCTCCGGTGAAATCACCACCAAGGCGCAAATCAATTACATTGATGTGGCGCGCGATGTGGTTCGACGCATCGGCTACAACAGCTCCGACATCGGCTTTGATTACCAAACCTGCGCAGTACTTACGGCACTCAACCGCCAGAGTCCGGACATTGCCGTGGGCGTCAACGAAGGCTCAGGGTTGGATCTGGATCAGGGTGCGGGCGACCAGGGTTTGATGTTTGGTTACGCCTGCGATGAAACCGACACCTTAATGCCGCTCCCCATTCATTTGGCGCACCGACTGGTGCAACGCCAAGCAGAGTTGCGCAAAGATGGCCGGCTGCCCTTTCTTCGTCCCGACGCCAAATCGCAAGTGACGGTACGCTATGAAAATGGGCGCGCGGTAGAGATCGACACGGTGGTGCTGTCCACGCAGCATAACCCGGACATCACACACGATAAGCTCTCCGAAGCGGTTATCGAAGAAATCGTGAAGCCTGTGCTGCCCCCTGAATTGCTGGGCAAGAACACACGCTACTTAATTAACCCCACGGGTCGTTTTGTGATTGGCGGCCCCATGGGCGATTGCGGCCTAACGGGTCGCAAAATTATTGTGGATACCTACGGCGGCATGGCGCGTCATGGGGGTGGGGCCTTCTCGGGCAAGGACCCTTCCAAAGTAGATCGCTCTGCAGCCTATGCCATGCGTCATGTGGCCAAGAACATTGTGGCGGCTGGGTTGGCCCGTCGCTGTGAAGTGCAAGTGGCTTACGCCATTGGTGTGGCCAAGCCGGTGAGCTTGATGGTAGACACTTTTGGCACGGGAACAATTCCTGATGAAGAGTTGTCACAACGCGTGTTGCGTCATTTTGATTTACGTCCCAAAGGCATTATTCAAGCGCTGGACTTGTTGCGTCCCATTTACAGCAAAACCGCAGCCTACGGCCACTTCGGCCGCGAAGAGCCTGAATTTACTTGGGAAGCTCGCGACCGCGCGCAGGCCCTAAAATCAGACAGTTAAGGAGTTGCAAATGAACGCCGTACCGAAAACACAGAACATTCCCGACTATAAAGTAGCCGACATTTCTTTGGCCCGTTGGGGACGAAAAGAAGTGGATATTGCTGAAAACGAAATGCCCGGCCTCATGGCCTTGCGGGAAGAATATGCCGGCAGCCAGCCGTTGAAGGGTGCGCGTATTGCCGGTTGCTTGCACATGACCATTCAAACTGCGGTGCTCATGGAAACTTTGGTGGCCTTAGGCGCTGAAGTGCGTTGGAGCTCGTGCAATATTTTTTCAACACAAGACCAAGCCGCTGCCGCCATGGCGGAAGCCGGCATCCCCGTGTTTGCCTGGAAAGGTGAAACGGAAGAAGAGTTTTGGTGGTGTGTGGAGCAAACCATTTTCGGCCCCGATGGTTGGTTGCCTAATATGATTTTGGATGATGGTGGCGATTTAACCCTCATCATGCACGACAAGTACCCCGAACTGTTGGCGCATATTCGCGGCATTTCAGAAGAAACCACCACGGGCGTTCATCGCTTAAACGAAATGCTGAAGAAGGGCGAGCTGAAATGCCCGGCCTTTAATGTGAATGATTCGGTTACCAAATCGAAGTTCGACAATCTCTACGGCTGTCGCGAATCATTGCTCGATGGCATTAAGCGCGCCACAGATGTGATGATTGCGGGAAAAATTGCCGTAGTGGCGGGTTACGGCGATGTGGGCAAGGGTTGCGCGCAAGCCTTCCGCGGCATGGGGGCTACCGTATGGATTACGGAGATCGACCCCATCTGCGCGTTGCAAGCGGCCATGGAAGGCTATCGTGTGGTTACCTTGGATGATGTGGCCGGCTTGGGCGATATTTTTGTCACCGCCACTGGCAACGTAGGCGTTATCACACACGAGCACTTGCGCGCCATGAAGCATGACGCCATTGTGTGCAACATCGGCCACTTCGATTCTGAAATCGACATCGCCTCCTTGCGCCAATACACTTGGGAAAACATCAAGCCCCAAGTGGACCATGTGCTATTTCCTGATGGGCGCCGCATTATTGTCTTGGCAGAAGGGCGCTTGGTGAATTTAGGCTGCGGTACGGGCCACCCCAGCTTTGTGATGTCAGCATCATTTACCAACCAGGTGATGGCGCAAATTGAGTTGTGGAACAATCCCGGTAAGTACCCTGTGGGTCTGTACATCTTGCCTAAGCATTTGGACGAGAAAGTGGCGCGCCTGCATTTGAAGAAGATTGGCGCTAAGCTTACAGCCCTTACATCCGCGCAAGCAGAGTACTTAAGCATTAGTCCGGCCGGCCCTTACAAGCCGAACCATTACCGTTATTGAGACTTTAAACACTGTGCAAAGCCAGCAAGCCCTAAAGAAGATTTTTAGCTTTGAATTCTTTCCGCCCAAAACAGAACAGGGCGCTGAAAAGCTGCGTCAAACCTGGCGTCAGCTGGCACAGCTCAAGCCTGGTTTCTTCTCTGTTACTTATGGTGCGGCAGGTTCCACGCGCGAATTGACGCTGGGCACGGTGTTAGAAATTCAACGGGCGGGCTATCCTGCAGCCCCGCACATTTCTTGCATCGGTTCTACACGTGAAGGATTGGCGGAGGTGCTGGCGCAGTACAAAGAAAACGGCATTCGTCACGTGGTGGCCTTGCGCGGTGATTTGCCCTCGGGCACTTTTGGTGGTGGTGAGTTTCGTTACGCCAATGAATTGGTAGAATTCATTCGCGCCGAGACGGGGGACCACTTCTATATTGAAGTGGCGGCTTATCCAGAGGTTCATCCGCAAGCCCGTTCCGCCCAAGAAAATATTGCGCACTTCAAGCGCAAAGTGGACGCGGGGGCGAATGCCGCCATCACCCAGTATTTTTACAACCCCGATGCTTATTTCAGCTTCGTAGATGAGTGTGAAGCGGAAGGAATTAACCTACCTATCGTGCCCGGCATTATGCCGATTGCTAATTTTTCTCAGCTCAGTCGCTTCTCTGAAGCGTGCGGAGCTGAAATCCCCCGTTGGGTACGCATGAAAATGTTGGGCTATGGCGATGACACTGCATCCATCAAAGCATTCGGGTTGGATGTTGTCACGCAGTTGTGCGATCGCCTGCTCACAGCCGGTGCGCCGGGGCTGCATTTCTACACCATGAATTCCGCTGGACTCACCAGCGTCATTTGGGACCGTCTGCACCTCTCTTCTCGCTGAGATTTGGGGTCTGACCCCAGGGGGGGTCTGACCCCTATTTCCACACCTATTTCCTGATGAAATGAATGCGATCCGTTGTGGCGCTGGACAGGCGCAACGCGCCCCGCTCCAATTCTTCTGGGTCAAACAAAGTGTCGCCATCAATGCACTCCATGTGGCTGGACTTTAAGCCCACGAAGTCAAATAAGCGGGTGTCCGCTAAGTGAGAGGGGGTCACGGACTGTAGCGAGGAAAATATATTGTCCACGCGCCCCGGAAAATCGCGCTCCATTTGTACCAACCAGGCTTTAATTTCTTGCCGTTTTAAGTTTTCTTGCGAGCCGCATAAGTCACAAGGAATAATCGGGAATTCTTTGCGACGGGCAAAACTCGCCAAATCTTTTTCCAAACAATAGGCCAGTGGGCGAATCACCATATGGTGCCCATCGTCGCTGACAAGCTTGGGCGGCATGGCCTTCATGCGTCCACCATAGAACATGTTCAAGAAAAAAGTTTCGATAATGTCGTCGCGGTGATGCCCCAAGGCAATCTTGTTGGCCCCCAGTTCTTTGGCCGCGCGGTACAGCACGCCGCGGCGCAAACGAGAGCACAGCGAGCAGGTGGTTTTGCCCAAGGGGATTTTTTCACGCACGATGGAATAAGTGTCGGCTTCAATGATGCGGTAATCTACGCCCAAGGAAGCCAGATAAGCGGGCAGCACGTCCTCCGGAAAGCCGGGCTGCTTCTGGTCCAAGTTAACCGCAATGAGTTTAAAATTAATCGGTGCGCGCTTGCGCAAAGCCATCAGAATAGTGAGCAGGGCATAGGAATCCTTGCCGCCGCTTACGCACACCATCACCGTATCGCCTTCCTCGATTAAATTAAAATCACCAATGGCGCGACCCACGGCACTGCATAGCCGTTCTTGCAGGCGAATGAAATTTGCCGAAGGAGGTCGTTCAACCGTTAACATATAGCCCTTATGGAAGCCCGTATTCTGAAATGACCGCTATTTTACCGCACAACCTGATCCCGGGTGCTGAAGCGCAGGCCCATAGCCTGGTGCTGCAGGCCGAGATTGCGCGCGTTATTGCGGCTCAGGGGGGCTGGATCGACTTTGCGCAGTACATGGCCTTGGCCCTTTATGCCCCCGGTCTGGGGTATTACAGCGCAGGGTCGGCTAAGTTGGGTGCCGCCGGGGACTTTGTTACTGCTCCTGAAATGACGCCGCTTTTTGCACTAACCGTGGCAGGCCCCGTGGCAGAAACGCTTAGCCATATTGAAGACAGCGACATTTTAGAAATGGGAGCGGGCAGTGGGCGCTTGGCCCACGACCTGTTGCTGGCGCTGCATGAATTAAAAACCTTGCCGCGCCATTACCGTATTTTGGAAGTCAGTCCCGAGCTGCGCGCGCGTCAGCAACAGATGCTTGCCACCTTGCCCGCAGAACTTGCTGGGCGCATTACTTGGTGCGATGCATGGCCTAAGGATATTAGCGGTGTGGTGCTGGCCAACGAAGTACTGGACGCTTTTCCGGTGCACCGTGTGGGTTGGCGCCAGGATCATTGGGTGGAACTGGGTGTTGTCATGGAAAACAATGCGTTTGCGTGGCGCGAGCACCCCTTACAAAACATCAGGCTGATGGACGCCTTGGCAAAAATATTCATCACCCCCATGGAGGTCGATCATTACGACACCGAGGTCAACTTATCGGCAGGCGATTTAATGGTGAATTTAGCCGCGTCATTAAATGCGGGCTGCGCCATTTTTATTGATTACGGCTTTCCAGCACGCGAGTATTACCATCCACAACGCAATGAAGGCACACTCATGTGTCACATTCGTCACCACGCCCATGGCAACCCTTTTATCTATCCGGGCTTGCAAGACATTACGGCACATGTGGACTTTACGGCCGTGGCACGTGCCGCGCAGCAGCAAGGCTTAACGGTGCAAGACTATGCCACTCAAGCGGCGTGGCTGATTGATGCGGGAATTACTGATCACATGACCAATCTGTCGGCACAAGACACCCGACAACATTTCGCCACCATCTCGGCGGTACAAAAGCTACTCAGTCCGGCAGAAATGGGAGAGCTGTTTAAAGTTTTGGTATTGGGAAAGGGGGCGGCATCAAAGCACGCGCAATCGCTGCTGGGTTTAATGTAAGGTTTCTGCAATGGCGTGCAGTCGCGCTGCACGAATGCGCACTGGAATGTCTGCTGGTTCCGCCCCTTGAATAATCTCACCGGTAGGTACTTTTAGTGTGGCCTGCAGCGCGCGGTTTAAACGCCCCCACACCGTGTCCTCTTGGGCCTGAGCCATGCTTCCTTCACGCGCCTGCATACAGCATGCGTGAGTGGCCAATATTTCTTCAAAACGTTGCGGGCGGCGCACGCCATCGGTGCGCTCAATCACGGTTAATAATTTTTCCGCGGAAGCGTCTGTAATGGAGCTGATGTGGACAAAGTTCTCGGCGGTGATACGTGCCAAATCGCGAATCTCCGTGGGGACGCGAATGCGCTCGCACAAGGGCACAATCACTTCACGTCCGCTGTGCAAATGATCTTGCAACAAGTTAACCAGAAACGCGCTCCAGCGCACACCCAGGGGATGGCGCATGGCCGCGGCATGGTCCACGGTCTCTAAGGCCAGCTCTGATCGCTCAGGCCATGCGCTCATTAATTCAGGTGTTACGCGGCTTAAGGCGCCACAGCGATGAAGCACATGAAATAATTCGGAGGGCGTAGATTCATTCAGGCCGCGCGAGAGTTCTTGCCACACACGCTCAGGCACCAAGGCGTCCACTTCACCGTGCTCTACCATTTTTTCCATCAAAGCATAGGTTTCCGGGGCCACGGTAAAGTTAAATCCCTCCTTAAAGCGTGCCGCAAAGCGTGCCACACGCAACACCCGCACCGGGTCTTCACCAAATGCTGCGCTTACATGACGCAAGATGCGATGGCGTAAATCATTGATACCCCCAAAAGGATCTACCAGTGCGCCACCGGGTTCGCGGGCCATGGCATTAATGGTGAGGTCGCGCCGCTGCAAATCTTCTTCTAGAGTGACTTCGGGGCTGGCGTGCAGTGTAAAGCCGCGATAGCCCGGCGCCGTTTTGCGTTCGGTGCGCGCCAACGCATATTCTTCGTGGGTCTTGGGGTGCAGAAAAACGGGAAAGTCGCGACCCACGGGTTTAAAGCCTTGCGCCTCCATTTCCTCAGGTGTGGCGCCCACCACCACCCAGTCGCGGTCTTGAACCACAAGACCCAGCAACTCATCGCGCACGGCCCCGCCTACTTCATAAATTTTCATGGTTGAACCACCGGATCAATGTCCTTGTCACGTGCAGGTTTCGCACCAGAAAGCGCGCCCAACCGTTGTTTTAATGATACGACGGGCAATCCCAAGCGTTGATTGTAAACCGTGCTGTTGTAGAGCACATGCTTCACGTAGTTGCGTGTTTCTGTGATCGGAATGGTTTCAATAAACAAGGCGGCTTCAAGCGGGGCTTCGAGCATCCAACCACGCACCCGGTGGGGGCCTGCATTGTAAGCAGCCGTTGCCAATACGGGGTTGCCTGTGACGTTGAGCAGATAGCGTAAATAGGCCGAACCCAGCTGAAGGTTTACGTCAATGCGCGTGGCGGCGGCGGGTTGAAACCCTTTTAATGAAATGCGTCGTGCAATCCAGCGGGCGGTAGCGGGCATCAGCTGCATCAACCCCAAGGCGCCGGAGCGCGAACGGGCTTCAGGAAAGAAATGGCTTTCTTGTCGTGTTAAGCCGTACACCCACGCTTCATCCAATTGATTTTGCGTGGCCCAATTGTGTATTTCGTCGCGGTAGGGTAAGGGGTAACGCAACGCGTAATCTTGCTGATCGCCGGCGCGCTCAATACTGTAGATGGAGCGGTCTATCCACAGGACTTGTGCGGCCCAGGTGGCTGCTGCCAGATGTTCACGGCTGTTTAATGGGCGATCTGCCGCCTTCCATTCAAATTGCGCGTCGGTGGCAAGCCCCAATTGATGCAGTCTAAAGGCGCGCTCAAAGCGGGGCGCCACAGCCATCATTTCATCGGCTTGTGCCGCTGGAGGTGCGATAGGGGCCTGAAATTGCCCGTCCAAATCCTCCAGTGCCAGCAATCCATAAAAACCGGGTTCTTGTGCAAGTTCGGCAAGTAAGGCTTGCGCCTCATCGGCTTTATTTAACGCGCTCAGGGCTCGCGCCTTCCAATAACGCCACACCGGTTGTCGCGCCTCTGTGCCAGACAATTGTGATATGCCGTTTAATAGTTCATCCCAATTTTGTGCGCGCAATGCTGCGCGAATGCGCCAAGTGCGCATCACATCATTGGTCAATGGGTCGGTTACATTGCGAAACCAAATAATGGCTTTGGGGTTTAAGGCCAAGGCGCCCTGATAAGCAATCTGTAACCAAGCATAAGATATTTCGTGGGCGTTCAAGCGCGGCGCCAAACGGTTTAATTGCGCTATGGCCAGTTCCGGTGAATGGGCAGCATATTGCGCCAGAGCAAACAAGGCCAGTTCATGTGTGGCCGGTGAGGCATCGGTTATTTTCCAGCTTTCTAAGAAACGCAGCGGACGGTTATAGGCGGTAGACAAATCCAGTTCGCCAGGTGCCTGTGCGCTAGGCAAAAACCCCATGATGACATGTGCTAAGTTTAAATTGGCATCGCTTAAGGCTTGGCGCAGGGCGGCCCAAACATCGTCATTGCTCAGCGATCCGTTGCTGGCCAATTGGTGAAATACGGTCACACAACTGTCGGGCAAAATTTTATTGGAAAACCACAACACGCGCACATCGCGCGCCACGGAGCTGTCTTGCTTGAGCAGCCTGTTTTGAAAATGATCGCAGGCTACCTCCGTGTCTTCTAAAGCATTTTGCGTGACTTGCGCTGCAAAGGTATCCCAATCCTGTGCGCGTGCTAGGGCTTTCAGCCATGTGATGCGCAAGGGTTCCAATAAGGGGCTGTTGGGGTAGCGTGTCAAAAAGCCTTTTACATCCGCGCTAGGGGGAGGGCCGGGTTGCGCTAAGCGCAAATCCAACAACCAATACTCGGGATAGTCGATTAAGGGGTCTGACCCCATGTTTTTAATGCCGCGCTGAACGCCTGCCACGTCGCGCAAAGCCCACGAGTCGTGAGCAGCAAGCAGCGCATCATCGGCTGGAGTGGCCGTTGCTGGTGTGGTTGTCAGTAGGAGGCCGGCCAGCAGCAGACTCGCCAGCGCTCGACAAATGGGTGCTGCAGATTGCAATGGATTGTCCTTTGCCTTAAGGGCTGTAGATCTTGATTATAGGGGCAAATAACCCCCTGCGCTGCGGGGGCGGGCGGAGGGGTTAAACAGGGCTATTTTGAGCCTATTTGGCGTATCATGAGGGTTTTTGGACGTTAGTGCGGTTGTTTTTATAAGGAAGATACCATGGCGTTATCCCACCAGCCCGTTGCTCGCACGTTACTCCATCGCCGCAGTATTTCTGTAGAGGGGTTTCAGCGCGAAGACGGTCTCTACGATATTGAAGGCCATTTGGTGGACATTAAGGGCTACGACTTTCCCGTATCTAATGGCATTCGCAAAACAGGCGAGCCCATTCACGACATGTGGCTGAGCATTACCATCGATGACCATATGATCATTCGTGATGCAAAGGCCAGCACGGTGGCGCGCCCCTACGAGGGCAGCTGCGAAAACATCACCCCGCATTACGGCAAATTGAAGGGGTTGAGCATAGCCCCAGGCTTTACGCGGGCGGTAAAAGAGCTGTTTGGAGGCGTGCGCGGCTGCACCCATCTCACGGAATTAATTGGCACATTGGCTACGGTGGCGTTTCAAACCCGCTATGGCTCTGCAGAATCGGGCAGCGAGCATAAGCCGCCCCATTTGGACGGTTGCCATGCGCTCGATACCCAAGGACCTGTGGTGGCAAAGTATTATCCCAAGTGGTATTTGCCAAAATCATAGGGTGATGTTGATAACCGTCAATTTTTTACTCCCCAGCGTTTGGTAGAATCATTTGTTTTTTACGGCAACATGAATGGTGATGGCCCCTCGTGGCCTGACAACCTTAACCGATAATAAAGGCTCATTAATGAAGATCCATGAATATCAAGCCAAGGAAATTCTGCGTCATTACGGCGTGGTCACCCCGCGCGGCATTCCCTGTTTTTCTGTGGCAGAGGCCATTACTGCCGCCAAAACCCTAGGTGGGCCCGTGGCTGTGGTGAAAGCGCAAATTCACGCCGGTGGGCGCGGTAAGGGCGGCGGCGTTAAAGTGGCCAAGTCCCCTGCTGAATTGGAAGCCTTTGCTAAGGATATTTTTGGCATGCAGCTCATCACACACCAAACCGGACCTGAGGGTCAGAAAGTGCGTCGCCTACTGATTGAAGAGGGCGCGGATATTAAGAAAGAACTCTATATTGGCATGGTTGTGGATCGCGGCACGCAGCGCGTGGCACTCATGGCCAGCTCCGAGGGCGGCATGGATATTGAAGAAGTGGCTGCCCACACACCAGAAAAAATCCACACTATTTTTATTGACCCCATGAAAGGGCTGTTGGATAAAGACGCCGATTCCGTGGCCACTAAGATTGGTGTGCCCGCCGAACTGGTGCCGCAGGCGCGTGTGTTACTGCAAGGTCTGTATCGCGCCTTTGATGAAACCGATGCCAGCTTGGCAGAAATTAATCCCATGGTGGTGACCGGCGACGGACGTGTGGTGGCGCTGGATGCGAAAATGAATTTTGATTCTAATGCACTCTATCGTCATCCCGAAATTACCGCCTTACGCGATTTGGATGAAGAAGATCCCAATGAAATTGCCGCCTCAAAATTTGACCTTTCCTACATCTCACTGGATGGCAACATCGGCTGCTTAGTGAATGGGGCTGGATTGGCCATGGCCACCATGGATATCGTCAAACTCTACGGCGGCAGCCCGGCCAACTTCTTAGATGTGGGCGGCGGCGCCACCACCGAAAAAGTCACCGAAGCGTTTAAGTTGATGCTGAATAACTCCAACGTCAAGGCTATTCTGGTGAATATCTTTGGCGGCATCATGAAGTGCGATGTGATTGCAGAAGGGGTGGTGGCTGCGGCGCGTGAAGTGAAACTGTCGGTGCCGCTGGTGGTGCGCTTGGAAGGCACTAACGTAGAACTGGGCAAAAAAATTCTAGTCGATTCCGGCCTTCCCATTATCTCGGCTTCTAATATGGCCGATGCTGCTGCGAAAGTAGTAGAAGCCATAAGGAAATAACATGTCTATCTTAATTAATAAAAATTCACGCGTGATCACTCAGGGCATCACCGGAAAGACTGGGATGTTTCACACCAAGATGTGTTTAGAGTACGCCAACGGGGCCAACTGTTTTGTGGCAGGTGTCACGCCTAAGAAGGGCGGACAATTCTATGAAAGCATTCCCATTTTTGAAAATGTGAAAGAGGCCAAAGAAGCCACCGGCGCCACCGTGTCGGTTATTTACGTGCCGCCCCCTTTTGCCGCTGCTGCCATTGATGAAGCGGTAGAGGCTGATTTGGATTTGGTGATTTGTATTACCGAAGGCATCCCGGTGCGCGACATGATTCGCACACGCTATAAAATGCAGGGCCGTAAAACCCGCTTGATTGGGCCTAATTGCCCCGGTTTAATTACGCCAGATGAAATTAAAATTGGCATTATGCCGGGCCACATTCACAAAAAAGGCCCCATTGGCGTGGTGTCGCGTTCGGGCACGTTAACGTACGAAGCCGTGGGGCAGCTGCGTGAATTGGGGCTGGGCCAATCCTCTTGCGTGGGTATTGGGGGCGATCCCGTGAATGGCATGAAGCATATTGATGTGTTGAAGTTATTTAATGACGATCCCGAAACCGAAGCGGTGATTATGGTGGGTGAGATTGGCGGCAGCGATGAAGAGCTGTGCGCGTACTGGATTAAAGAACATATGACCAAACCCGTGATTGGTTTCATTGCAGGGATTACCGCTCCTCCAGGAAAACGCATGGGTCACGCGGGGGCCATTATTTCCGGTGGCAAGGGAACTGCTCAAGAAAAGTTGGCTGTGATGGAAGAGTGCGGCATTAAGGTGACCCGAAATCCAGCGGAGATGGGTAAAACCTTGCTTTCTGTACTGTAGCCTCTTTTTGGGGTCAGACCCCGGGTGGGGTCTGACCCCTACTCCCTATTTCTTGTGGGGGCAGTCTTCTTTTAGGCAATCAGCGTAGAGGTGGAGGGAGTGATCGTGAATGGCAAAGCCACGATCTTTTGCCACACGGGCTTGGCGCTTTTCAATTTCAGCATCGTAGAATTCTTCCACATGACCGCATTGTAAGCACACCAGATGGTCGTGATGCTCGCCGTGATTAAGCTCGAACACCGCCTTATCACTTTCAAAATGGTGGCGCACCAGAAGACCCGCCTGCTCAAATTGGGTTAACACCCGGTACACCGTGGCCAAGCCAATCTCCATACCTTCTTGCATGAGCCGCTTGTACACATCCTCGGCGCTTAAGTGCCGTGAGTCTGAGTTTTCAAACAGGCTTAGCACCTTAAGGCGGGGAAGGGTAGCCTTGAGACCCATTTCATTGAGGTCTTGGGATGCGCTCATGGGAGAGGGGTTTGAGTTAAGATGGGGTATTATAGGCGGATTGTCTGAATTTCGTTGAGTGCATCCCATGATTCGTTTTGCCCTAGTACTGCTACTGGCCACCCTTACCTTAGGCGCTTGCTCATTGAGGCCGTATAAGGTGAATATTCAGCAAGGTGTAGTGATTGACGCCGAAATGACCGCTCGCCTCAAGGAGGGCATGACGCGCGCCCAGGTCAGCTTTACCCTGGGCACTCCCCTCTTGGCCGATCCCTTTCATGCCAACCGATGGGATTATGTGTATTACACCCGCAAAGGCGGCAAGTTGGACCAACCGCAAAACCTCACGGTATTTTTCAAGGATGAGAAGTTAGAGCGCTTTGTGACCAATTACGTGGCTCCTGAGGGGGCGCCGCAGCCCGCTCCTTTACCCGCTCCTGTGGTGAAGAAGAGTTCTTGGTGGTGGCCGTGGTAACAAATGTCTGTATTGCCGGTGCCAATGGCCGTATGGGCCGCGCCCTGATTGAGGCGGTATTGAGCGCACAAGACTTAGTCCTGACAGGCGCCCTCGAGCAACAGGGGCACCCCATGTTGGGCCGCAATCCTGGGGATTGGGTGGGGCAATCCTGCGCCATCACGATTACGGATCAAGTGGCGGAAGCTTTATCCCGCAATACCGTATTGATCGATTTTACCCGCCCTGAAGGCACTCTGGCCCACTTAGCGGCGTGCCAAAGAGCCAAATGCGGCATGGTAATTGGCACTACGGGGTTTAATGACGAACAAAAGAAGCTGATTCAAGAGGCCAGCGCCCATATTCCCATCGTTTTTGCCCCCAATATGAGCATGGGGGTGAATGTTACCTTGGCCTTACTGGAGTTGGCGGCACGCGTGTTGCAACCGGGTTTTGACGTGGAAATTACCGAAGCGCACCACCGCCATAAGGTGGATGCGCCCTCCGGTACGGCGTTGCGCATGGGTGAAGCGGTGGCCCAAGCACGGGGTCAAAAACTGGCTGATGTGGCGGTTTATGGCCGCGAAGGGGTGACTGGCGAGCGGGATCCCAACACCATCGGCTTTGCCACTGTACGCGGTGGTGATGTGGTAGGAGATCACACAGTGGCCTTTTTAGGGCTGGGCGAGCGAGTGGAAATTACTCACAAAGCCAGTAGCCGCGCTACTTTTGCTTTGGGCGCCTTGCAAGCCGCTCGTTTTATTGCCCAGCGCAGCGCGGGCTTATACGATATGCGGGATGTTTTGGGTCTAAAAGCACTGTAAAATCCTGCGTCAGGATTTGATCCATACCCACGCTTGAGGTATAATTCCACCAATCGGAAACGGGAATGTCGCGCACAGCGTCCTTCCCGTTTTGCATATCTAACCCCATCGGAGCGCTCTTGTAATGGCTGATGCCAATACCGCAACAACGACCGTGCCCGCCATTTTAGTATTGGCGGACGGATCGGTGTTTCGGGGGCAATCCATCGGGGCGCTGGGCAGTTCTGTGGGGGAGGTGGTCTTTAACACCGCCATGACAGGCTATCAAGAAATTCTCACCGACCTGTCCTATGCCCAGCAAATAGTCACGCTCACCTATCCGCACATCGGCAACGTGGGCGTTACCGCAGAAGATGCCGAGTCCGACATTGTGGCCGCAGCGGGACTTGTTATTCGTGATTTGCCACGATTGCTTTCCAACTGGCGCTCGCAGCAAGGCTTGCCGGAATACTTGGCCCAGCGCAAGGTGGTGGCCATTGCCGGTATCGACACCCGTCGCTTGACGCGTTTACTGCGCGAGAAGGGTGCGCAAAGTGGTTGCATCATGACGGGCATGAAGGGTGAGCTGCTCGATGAAGCACAGGCCATTAAAGCGGCACGTGCATTTCCGGGTCTGGCTGGCATGGACTTGGCTAAGGTGGTGACCTGTAAAAAACCGTACCTGTGGAGCGAGGGCAGTTGGCGTTTGGGCCAGATGCCCATAACACTCAGCGCCCCTACCTTCAAAGTAGTGGCTTACGACTTTGGTGTGAAGCGCAACATTCTGCGCATGCTGGTGGATCGCGGTTGTGAGGTGACGGTGGTTCCCGCCACCACACCGGCTGCAGAGGTACTGCGCATGAAGCCCCACGGCGTGTTTCTCTCCAATGGCCCGGGTGACCCTGAACCTTGCGATTACGCCATTCAAGCCATTCGCGAACTTTTAGACGCTGCCGTGCCCTTATTTGGCATTTGCTTAGGCCACCAGCTGTTGGGTCTGGCCTCCGGTGCGCGCACCCTAAAAATGAAATTTGGTCATCATGGCGCCAACCACCCCGTGCAAACTTTGGAGTCGGGGCGGGTCATGATCACCAGCCAGAACCATGGTTTTGCCGTAGATCCTGCTACGCTGCCGGCCCATCTGCGCGTGACGCATAAATCATTGTTTGATGATAGTTTGCAAGGCATCGCACGCACCGACAAACCGGCCTTTGGTTTTCAGGGACACCCTGAGGCCAGCCCAGGTCCGCACGAAGCCGGTGAATTGTTCGATCACTTTGTATCCCTTATGCAAGCCGCGAAAGTCTAGAAAAAACCATGCCCAAGCGTTTAGACATTAAGTCCATCCTCATCATCGGCGCCGGTCCCATTGTGATTGGACAGGCCTGTGAGTTTGATTATTCCGGCGCGCAAGCCTGTAAGGCGCTGCGCGAAGAAGGCTATCGGGTCATTTTGGTGAATTCCAATCCCGCCACCATCATGACCGATCCTGAAATGGCCGATGTGACGTACATCGAACCCATCACCTGGAAAACCATCGAACAGATTATCGAAAAAGAGCGCCCCGATGCGCTGCTGCCCACTATGGGTGGACAGACGGCATTAAATTGCGCGCTGGATTTGGCGCGCGAAGGCGTGTTGGATAAATACAATGTAGAAATGATCGGTGCGCGCAAAGAAGCCATCGACAAAGCAGAAGATCGCGAAAAGTTTAAGGCGGCTATGACGCGCATTGGGCTTTCTACCCCACGCTCCAACATTGCCCATAGCCTTGAAGAAGCCATGCAGGTGCAAGCCCTGGTGGGTTTTCCTGCCATTATTCGTCCCTCCTTCACCATGGGCGGCAGTGGCGGCGGTATTGCCTATAATCAACAAGAATTTTTAGAAATTTGTGAACGGGGTTTGGATGCATCTCCCACCCGTGAATTGTTGGTGGAAGAGTCTGTGATTGGTTGGAAAGAATTTGAAATGGAGGTGGTGCGCGATTGCAAAGACAATTGCATCATCATTTGCTCCATCGAAAACTTGGACGCCATGGGTGTGCATACAGGCGACTCTATCACCGTGGCGCCCGCACAAACCCTCACCGATAAAGAATATCAAATCATGCGCGATGCCTCTTTGGCGGTGCTGCGCGAAATTGGTGTGGAAACCGGCGGTTCTAACGTGCAGTTTGCCATCAACCCCGTAGATGGGCGCATGATCGTGATTGAAATGAACCCACGCGTGTCGCGCTCTTCGGCATTGGCCTCTAAGGCCACGGGCTTCCCCATTGCCAAGGTGGCGGCTAAGTTGGCCGTGGGTTACACCTTAGACGAATTGAAGAACGACATTACCGGCGGTGCCACACCGGCTTCTTTTGAGCCCAGCATTGATTACGTGGTGACCAAGGTGCCGCGTTTTGCTTTCGAAAAGTTTCCGCAAGCCAACGACCGCCTCACCACACAAATGAAATCTGTGGGCGAAGTGATGGCCATCGGCCGCTCCTTTCAGGAGTCCTTGCAAAAAGCTCTGCGCGGATTAGAAACGGGGGCCAATGGGTTGGATGAGCTACCGGGCGATCGCGCGGAAGTAGAAGCGGAATTGGCCAACCCTGGACCTTATCGCTTATGGCATGTGGCGGGCGCATTCCGATTGGGTATGACGCGCGATGAAATTTATCGCCTGTCCCACATCGACCCGTGGTTCTTGGCCGAAATTGAAGATTTGGTTCAAGAAGAGGAAGCGTTGCGCGGCCAAGCGTTGAGCGCGCTCAACGAGCCCAAAATGCGCGCCTTAAAACGCAAAGGTTTCTCGGACCGGCGCATAGCAGAACTATTGGCCACTGATGAGCATCAAGTTCGCGCCCATCGCCATGCCATGAAGGTGCGTCCGGTGTATAAGCGCGTGGATACTTGTGCTGCAGAATTTTCTACCAACACCGCTTATCAATACTCCACTTACGAAGAAGAGTGCGAAGCCGCGCCCACCAACAACAAAAAAATTATGGTCTTGGGCGGCGGACCCAATCGTATTGGGCAAGGCATCGAGTTTGATTACTGTTGCGTGCATGCGGCGCTAGCCTTGCGCCAAGATGGTTATGAAACCATCATGGTGAATTGCAATCCCGAAACAGTGTCAACCGACTACGACACTTCAGACCGCTTGTACTTCGAGCCACTAACTCTAGAGGATGTGCTGGAAATTGTGGCCATCGAAAAACCCACGGGTGTGATTGTGCAGTTTGGGGGTCAGACCCCACTGAAGTTGGCGCGTGGCCTAGAGGCTGCAGGAGTGCCCATTATTGGCACGCCGCCGGACAGTATTGATCGCGCAGAAGACCGCAAGCGTTTTCAACAAATGCTGCATGATTTAAAACTGCGTCAACCAGAAAACCGCACGGCTTTTGATCGCGCCTCTACGCTGGCCTTGGCCGCAGACTTGGGCTACCCCATGGTGGTGCGGCCAAGCTATGTGTTGGGCGGGCGGGCCATGCAAATTGTGCATACCCCCGCTGATTTAGAAAAATATTTACGCGATGTGGTCTCTGATACCGATGGTATGAACGGAGTGGCCGTGACGCGCGACGCGCCTATCTTGCTGGATCGTTTTTTAAACGACGCCATTGAAGTGGATGTGGATGCGGTTTGCGATGGCGAACAAGTGGTGATTGGCGGCATCATGGAGCATATCGAACAAGCGGGTGTGCATTCGGGTGATTCGGCCTGTTCCTTGCCCCCCTTTAGTCTATCTGCAGACTTGCAAAATGAGTTGCGCCGCCAAACCGTGGCCATGGCCAAAGAGTTGGGCGTGGTGGGGCTTATGAATGTGCAGTTTGCCATTCAAGGGGACACAGTTTACGTGTTGGAAGTTAATCCACGGGCATCACGCACGGTGCCCTATGTGGCCAAAGCCACTGGGCGACAACTGGCCAAGGTGGCGGCGCGCTGTATGGTGGGCCAAAGCCTGAAGTCGCAGGGCGTGCTGCACGAAATTATTCCACCTCATTTCTCTGTGAAAGAAGCGGTTTTTCCCTTTATTAAATTCCCTGGCGTGGACACCATTTTGGGTCCTGAGATGAAGTCCACCGGCGAAGTAATGGGAGTGGGCAGCACCTTTGCCGAAGCCTTTGTGAAGTCGCAATTAGCGGCCAGCGTAAAGCTGCCCACTGGCGGAAAAGCATTTATTAGCGTAAAAAATGCCGATAAATTGCGCGTGGTTGAAATTGGCCGTAATCTGTGCGAGTTGGGATTCGCTTTGGTGGCTACACGGGGTACTTGCGCGGCGTTGCTTGAGGCGGGCCTTAAAGTCACACCCGTGAATAAAGTAGCTGAAGGCCGTCCTCATATTGTAGACATGGTGAAGAATGGCGAGATTAGCCTCATCATCAACACTGTGGAAGACCTGCCGCGTGCAGTGCAAGATTCTTGGTCCATTCGTAACGCTGCCTTGCAAGGGCGGGTGACGTACTACACCACCTTAGCCGGTGCTCGCGCCGCCTGTTTGGGCATGCAGCTGACCAAAAGCAAAAGTCTGGGTATTTACGATTTACAAAGTTTACATAAGCAAATTGATCAGGCGGGAGCCCCAGTATGATTAAAGTCCCCTTAACGGTTGTGGGAGCGGAGCGCCTTAAGGCCGAGCTTCATAACCTTAAACATGTGCAGCGCCCGGCAGTGATTCAGGCCATTAGTGAGGCGCGGGCCCAAGGCGATCTCTCCGAAAATGCGGAATACGACGCAGCCAAAGAGAGGCAAAGCTTTATTGAGGGGCGCATCATTGAATTGGAATCAAAGATCTCCAATGCGCAGGTTATTGACCCCAAACTATTGGATGCCGAGGGGCGCTGCGTGTTTGCCTCTACTGTTGAAGTGGAAGACCTTTCCTCGGGTGATGTGTTTACCTATCAAATTGTCGGTGAAGATGAGGCCGATATTAAGGATGGAAAAATTTCTATTAGTTCGCCCATCGCCCGAGCCCTGATTGGCAAATATGCCGGTGACACGGTAGAGGTGAATGCACCAGGAGGGGTACGAGAATATGAAATCCGCGACGTCCGATACGGCTAACACGCTTCCCCTTAACGCCAAGCCCTTACAGCTGACGCCTGCTGAACGCAGCGCCTTGCGCGCCCGTGCGCATGCCCTAAACCCCGTGGTGATGGTGGGTAACGCAGGCCTTACCGATTCGGTGTTGCTAGAAGCCCATCGCGCACTCATTTCTCACGAGCTGATTAAAATTCGCCTGTTGGGCGGTGAGCGCGATGAGCGCCGCTCCATCAGCGACAGCTTCTGCGAACGTTTAGGGGCCGCCCCCGTACAACAGATCGGCAAAGTGTTGGTTATTTATCGGCCCCGATGAAACCCACACGAACCAGCAAAGGCTGGATGCGGGAACATGTTAACGACCCCTTTGTCATTAAGGCGCGTTTAGAAGGTTACCGCTCCCGCGCATCCTACAAGCTGATGGAAATCGATGACCGCGACCATCTTTTGGTGTCAGGGATGACAGTGGTGGATTTGGGTGCCACGCCAGGAGGTTGGTCCCAGGTGGCGCGCATGCGCCTTAAAACCCACGGTCGCGTTATGGCCATCGATATTCTGCCCATGGCCCCTTTGGTGGGCGTAGACTTTATCCAAGGGGACTTTAATGATCCTGCGGTGCGGGTGCAGTTGGCAACTTCCTTACCCACCTCTCAGGCAGACCTTGTTTTATCCGATTTAGCCCCCAACATAAGTGGGGTAGCACTATATGACCAAGCGCGCGCCACGGAACTATGGGAGGCTGCCTTGGAATTTGCAGTTAACACCTTGAAGCAAAAAGGAAAATTTTTGGTAAAGGTGTTCCACGGCAGTGACTTTGAAGGATTCGTCAAGCTGATGCGGGGCGTGTTTGAAGAGGTGGCCACACGCAAACCTTTGGCTTCGCGCGACCGCAGTACCGAAGTGTATCTTTTGGGTAAAACCCTCAAACCCGATGCGGCGGCTGTATTGACCCGGCATTTAGACGGTGAATAAAGGTCGCTTTTAGGATTACAATAATAGATTGGGCTTGTTTTTAAGCCTTTGCACTGCGCACAGCGCGCGGAGGATGATGTCTTGAACAATATTTTCAAAAACATTTTGGTTTGGCTGTTTGTGGGTGTGGTGTTGATGCTGTTGGTCAATCAATTTCAGGGACGCGCGCCTACCACTGATGTTATGACCTATTCCTCGTTTATTGACGAGATGAAAGCCGGCCATATTGCCAAGGTAGTGATCGACGGGCGCGCCTTGCGCGGTGAAAAAACCGACGGCAAAGCCTTTACCTCCTATTCCCCGTCCGATCCTTGGTTGGTGAGCGATCTGCTGAAATACAACGTGGCTATATCGGCCAAGCCTGAAGAAGAACCCTCCATTTTTATGAGCCTCTTGATGTCTTGGTTCCCCATGGTGCTGCTGATCGGCGTGTGGATTTTCTTTATGCGCCAAATGCAAAACGGGGGTGGGAAGGGGGGCGCGTTTTCTTTCGGCAAAAGCCGTGCGCGCATGTTGGATGAAAACACCAACCCTGTTACCTTTGCTGATGTGGCGGGTGTGGATGAAGCCAAAGAAGAAGTGGGTGAGTTGGTAGAGTTTTTACGCGACCCCGGTAAATTTCAAAAACTGGGCGGCCGCATTCCGCGCGGTGTGCTGATGGTGGGCAGTCCTGGTACCGGCAAAACATTATTGGCACGGGCCATCGCGGGCGAAGCCAAGGTGCCGTTCTTTAGCATTTCAGGTTCAGATTTTGTAGAAATGTTTGTGGGCGTGGGCGCGGCACGTGTGCGCGACATGTTTGAGCAAGCCAAAAAAACCGCCCCCTGTATTGTATTTATCGATGAAATTGATGCGGTGGGTCGTCAGCGTGGCGCAGGCTTAGGCGGCGGCAATGATGAGCGAGAACAAACCCTCAACCAATTACTGGTGGAGATGGATGGTTTTGAAGGCACTGTGGGCGTCATTGTCATCGCCGCCACCAACCGGCCTGATGTGTTAGATCCCGCCCTTTTGCGTCCTGGTCGTTTTGACCGTCAAGTAGTGGTGCCCTTGCCCGATATTCGCGGTCGCGAACAAATTTTACTGGTGCATATGCGTAAAGTGCCGCTGGCACCGGACGTGCGTGCGGATATTATTGCGCGTGGCACACCGGGATTTTCCGGTGCCGACTTGGCCAACTTGGTGAACGAAGCGGCTCTCTTCGCCGCCCGTTTTAATAAGCGCTTGGTGGATATGGAAGACTTTGAGCGCGCCAAAGATAAAATCATTATGGGCGCTGAACGCCGCTCCATGGTGATGCCCGAACAGGAGCGTCGCAACACCGCCTACCATGAGTCTGGCCATGCTGTGGTGGCGCGCTTACTGACCCTCACGGACCCCGTGCATAAGGTCACCATTATTCCGCGCGGCCGCGCCTTAGGCGTGACCATGCAATTACCCACAGAAGATCGCTACAGCATGAACCGCGATCAAATTCTGCAAAACATTTCCGTACTCTTTGGTGGCCGTATCGCCGAAGAAGTATTTATGAATCAAATGACCACCGGGGCCAGTAACGACTTTGAACGCGCCACAGAAATGGCGCGTCGCATGGTAACCCAATGGGGCATGTCCGACAGCATGGGCCCCGTAGTGTATGGCGAAAATGAAGGCGAAGTGTTTTTAGGCCGCTCCATTACCACGCATAAAAATGTATCCGAATCCACCATGCAAAAAGTGGACGGAGAAATTCGCCGCATCATTGATGAGCAATATGGTTTGGCTCGTCGCCTTATTGAAGCCAATCGCGATAAGATTGAAGCCATGACCCATGCG
Organism: uncultured Ferrovum sp.; assembly: GCA_903909215.1. Classification (GTDB taxonomy): domain Bacteria; phylum Pseudomonadota; class Gammaproteobacteria; order Burkholderiales; family Ferrovaceae; genus CAIVUX01. Next base: position 30,379 of record CAIVUX010000038.1, on the reverse strand, counting down.
CTGCTGGAATGGGAAACCCTTGATGCTGAGCAGATTGAGGACATCATGTCGGGACGCCCTCCGCGCCCACCCAAACCCTCTACGCCCATTCCGCCGCCCTCTGCGGCAGCAGGACCCACAACGGGCTCGGCCCCTGGCGCCGCCCAACCCGCACAAGGCGCATGAGAAATAGGGGTCAGACCCCTGGGGGGGTCTGACCCCAAAAACCGCTTGGCGCTCACTATGACAGATTTTCACTGCGGTCATTACCGCATTCCTCTTAACCGTCCCGTTATCATGGGCGTACTCAATGTCACGCCGGATTCTTTTTCTGATGGTGGTCAATTTACCGATGTGGCGCGCGCGGTAGATCAGGGCTTTCGCCTAATGGAAGAGGGTGCCGCGGTACTGGATGTGGGCGGTGAGTCCACACGCCCTGGCGCTACACCGGTAGAACTGAAAGAAGAGTTGCGCCGAGTGATTCCCGTGATTGAACAATTGGCCGGTGGTCCGGTACCTATTTCTATTGATACTCGACACACGGAAGTGATGAAAGCTGCTTTGGCGGCAGGCGCCACCTTAGTTAACGATGTGAATGCACTGCAAGCACCGGGCGCCCTGGACGCTTGTGCCGCTTCCAACGCGGGCGTGTGTCTCATGCACATGCAAGGTGATCCCATTACCATGCAAAACAATCCCACCTATACCGACGTGGTGAGCGAAGTGCGCCACTTTTTATTGGCGCGTGCCGCTGTCGCTGAAAGTTCTGGTATTGCGCGTAACCGCATACTGCTGGACCCCGGTTTTGGCTTTGGTAAAACAGTGGCGCATAATTTGGCGTTACTGCATGAATTAAAATCATTAGCAGCGCAAGGTTATCCGGTGTTGGCCGGCCTATCGCGCAAATCAGTACTGGGAGCCATCATCGGCAAAGATGGTGACAACCGAATGGCGGCCAGTGTAGCTGCCGCACTGCTGGCTGTTCAGCGCGGCGCTTGGATGCTGCGCGTGCACGATGTAAAAGCCACTGCCAACGCATTGGCCGTATGGCAAGCGGTAGAAGGAGGGGCTTTGTGAGCCGCAAATATTTTGGCACCGATGGTATTCGTGGGCGTGTGGGTGTAGCACCCATTACCCCTGACTTCATGCTGAAGTTGGGTTTTGCTGCGGGCACCGTGCTGACCCAAACACATCAGAATGGTGATCGACCACGGGTCATGATTGGCAAAGACACGCGCGTATCGGGTTACATGTTGGAGTCTGCCCTCGAAGCGGGGCTATCAGCCGCCGGTGTGGATGTGTTGTTGGTGGGCCCAATGCCCACACCCGGTGTGGCGTACCTGACCTTAGCGCTGCGCCTACAAGCCGGCATCATGATCAGCGCCTCGCACAATTCATTTGAAGACAATGGCATTAAGTTTTTTTCAGGGCATGGTACCAAACTATCGGATGCCATCGAACATGAAATTGAAGCGCTGCTCGATCAACCCCTCGTTTGTCATGAATCCGCCACCCTGGGGCGCGCCAGTCGCTTGGACGATGCAGCGGGACGCTACAGCGAATTTTGCAAAAGTACTTTTCCCTCCGCGCTCAATTTAAAAGGACTCAAGCTGGTGGTCGATTGCGCGCATGGCGCCACCTATCATATTGCTCCCGCTGTGTTTCGTGAGTTAGGGGCGGAGGTGGTGGCCATTGGCCATCAACCCAATGGCATGAACATTAACGCCGGCTTTGGCGCCACCGCGCCGCTTGCCATGCAAACCGCGGTGCGTGAACATCAGGCTCATCTGGGCATCGCCTTGGATGGCGATGGTGATCGATTGATTATGGCAGATGCTAAAGGCGCGCTCTACGATGGTGATCAGCTGCTGTACGCCATTGTGAAGCATGCCGCCACACAAGGCGCCAGCAGTGGTGTGGTGGGCACCTTAATGACCAACCTGGCCGTGGAAAACGCCTTTAAGAAGTTAAGTATTCCCTTTACGCGTACTGCGGTAGGTGATCGCTACGTGTTGGAGGCATTGGTGGAGCGCCACTGGTTATGGGGTGGCGAGAATTCTGGCCATATTATTTGTCTTGATAAACACACCACAGGAGATGGCATTGTGTCTGCCTTGCAAGTATTGGCAGCCTTATGCACGCAAAAATCTACACTGGAAGAGTACACCCGTGAACTGACGCTTTACCCGCAATTGCTGGTGAATGTAAAAACACCAGCTGGATTTAATTTAGAAACAGCCGCTGCGCTCTGGGGGTTGGTGAACCAAGCGGAGACGGCCTTGTCTGGAGCGGGGCGTGTGTTGTTACGCCCCTCGGGGACCGAGCCCCTGATTCGTGTAATGGTGGAGGGGGAAGACGCTGCGCTGGTGCGCCATTGGGCCAATGCCATCGCCGCCGCCATCAAATAGGGGTCAGACCCCACCAGGGGTCTGACCCCTATTTCCACCCCTATACGAAGTCGGGGTTGAGCACTGCGCGCAATACCACTTGTCCCGCGCCATTACGCTCTCGGTAAGAAAGCCACCAAATAGCCCCCTTGCGCACACTCCAGTTATCTTCTTGTCCGGACAGTAAAAAAGAAGCAGTACGACCCATGCAGGGTTGATGACCCACAATGATCACGGGCCGAGGGGAGTGCGGCCATTGTGCGATTTTGAGAATTTCTGCAGCGGTGGAGCCCACACCTACCAAACGGCTGGTTTCATAATGCTCGGTCAGCGCAGCGGCAGTGCTTTGTGTGCGGGCCGCGGGACTGGCAATGACACGAACACTATCCCCTAAGGAACTCTTTAACCATTGCGCAATTCGCTGGGCCTGCTGCTCGCCCAAAGGGGTAAGCTGCCGGTCATGATCGGGCAAGGTGTCGTGCGCTTCTGCATGACGCCAAAGAATAAGGTCCATTAATGCTCCACGGTGGGCAGTAAGCGGTAACCCCGCTCGGCTTTGCTGAGAGCCTCCGGCTGCAAATGAAATGCTGAGCGCAGCAACAGGGCGATATCATGTATTCGCTGTGGGTTGCCGTGCTTCAACTCCAGTTCAATTTCTGCAATAACATCGCGGGCATTCCCTGCCAGCACTTCACCTTTATCTAAGGCCAACTCAATCACCGTGCCATCCGCGCATTGTAGCAATTGTGCCACACGGGTAAATTCGGTAATGAAGCGTGGATGTAATTTTTTAAACAAAGCCTCTGATTGCAAGTACGATCGAAGCTCAATATCTTGCACCACGGAAAAGTCCAGTGCATGTCCATCAGAAGGGGTTTCCAATTCTTGGCGGGTAAATAAGCCATCTATCTCAGAACCTTTCGTTTTAAGGGTTTGCACCCAATGGCCCTGTGCGCGGCGCAGGCGCAGGGCCATGTCGCGCTGACGCAGTTCTTGCGAAGGGGTGTCGTAATAAATACTGGTGAGTTGTGCGGTAACGGCGCGGACTTTAATAAAGGGTTGCAAGGCCGGCAGTGCCAAGATGTGAGGCAGATCCTCGGCGCGAGCCGCCAGCTTCAATTCAATTTCAATGTCCACGGCGTTTTCGAGGCAGGGTTTTTAGTGGAAGCACGGTGGGAGATAATTTTTCTAATAAGGCGTCATGGGCGCTAAAAGGTTGCGCGTTACGCGAAACGCGCTGATGGTAATTGCCATCGGCATCCATGACCCAGCTGCGCACATTGTCTTTCAGGTAGGGTCGCAGGCCCTCAGAAATGACGCGGCGCTTAATGCAGGTATCCAAAATGGGTACACAGACTTCAATTCGACGATGCAGATTGCGCTCCATCCAATCGGCGCTGGAAATAAAGACGTCTTCGGCGCCATCGTTGGCAAAATAAAACACGCGGTGATGCTCTAGAAATCGACCGATAATTGAAATCACCCGAATAGAATCCGACAGTCCGGACACGCCGGGGCGCAGCAAGCATACGCCGCGCACGATGAGGTCAATCTTCACGCCCGCTTGGGAGGCGGAGTAGAGCGCCTCAATAATATGGGGTTCGGTTAGGGCGTTCATTTTGGCAATAATGCGACCTGATCGACCGTTGGTCGCATGGTGGGCTTCGCGACCAATGGCTTTAATCAGCTCTTCATGCAAGGTGAAAGGCGATTGAAACAAGCGCTTTAAGCCTGCATGTTTTCCGAGACCCGTAATCTGTAAAAACACCTCATTTACATCCGAGGTAATTTCAGCGTCGGATGTAAAAAGGCCGAAGTCTGTGTACAGTTTTGTGGTTTTGGAATGGTAGTTGCCGGTGCCCAAATGCACGTAGCGGCGTAGCGCATTCCCCTCACGGCGAATTACCATACACATTTTGGCGTGGGTTTTATAGCCAAACACACCATACACCACATGGGCCCCTGCTTCTTCCAGTCGCGAGGCCCAATTGATATTGGCCTCTTCGTCAAAGCGTGCCAGCAACTCAATCACCACCGTCACTTCCTTGCCTTGGTGGGCGGCCTCAATCAACGCCTCAATTAATTCAGAGTCAGTGCCAGCACGGTATACGGTTTGTTTGATGGCCAATACGCGCGGGTCGCTGGCCGCGCGCTGTACAAATTCCACCACCGGCGCAAACGATTGAAAGGGGTGGTGCAGCAACACATCGCGTTTGCGCAGCAGTTCAAAGATATCTTCTTTCTTTTCAAATTCACGAGGGATGCTTTGAGTAAAGCGGGGAAAGCGCAAATCTGGCCTGTCTACCATGTCAGCCACTTGCATTAAGCGCACCAAATTAACGGGCCCATGGACGCGATACAGGTCATCACGGCCTAAACCAAAGGTATTGAGTAAAAACTCAGCCATGGATTCCGAGCAATTATCGGCCACCTCAAGGCGTACTTCATCGCCGTATTGGCGATGGCTTAACTCGCCTTCTAGCACCAAGCGCAGGTTCTTGGCTTCTTCTTCTTCTAAAAATAACTCACTGTTGCGTGTAACGCGGAACTGATAGCAACCCAATACATCCATGCCTTGGAATAACTCGCCCACGTTGGCATGCAGAATGGAGGATAGAAAAATAAAGCCATAAGGGCAACCGGCGATGTTCTCTGGCAGGCGAATAAAACGCGGCAGGGTTCGTGGAGCCTGTACCACCGCATGGGTGAGGTTGCGTCCGAAGGCGTCTTTGCCGCTTAAATCCACAGCAAAGTTCAGGCTTTTGTTTAAGATGCGCGGAAAGGGGTGCGCATTGTCCAAGCCAATGGGGGTCAGGACAGGCAGGATTTCTTTAAAGAAATAATCACGCGCCCACGCACGCTGCGCGTCCGTCCAGTGATCGCGCCGATGGAAGGCAATTCCTTCCTTTACCATGCGCGGCAGTATTACATCATTGAGCAAAAGATATTGCTGGTTAATGAGTTCGTGCACCTCGACGCAGACTTTGCGGTATACCTCAGTGGGTGACAGCCTATCGGGGCCGGAGACCGCAACCCCTTGCTTGATTTGCTCTTTAACGCCAGCTACGCGGATTTCAAAGAATTCATCTAGATTGCTGCTAACGATGCATAGGTAGCGCAGGCGCTCTAACAGAGGCGTGGCGTCGGACTTGGCCATTTCTAGCACGCGACGGTTAAAGGCCAACAGCCCCAGTTCGCGGTTGAGGAAGAAAGCGCCGGTAGGTGAGGTGTCTGGTTTCATAAAAGCTTCATCAAATTATAACGGATTAGTAACATGACTGGGACATATTAGCGTCATATGGTCATCTAGGGACGTTACAAGTATGTTAAATCTAGACAATAAAACGCAAGAAGCCAGACAGTCGCGTTTGGTGTTTCAATACGCCCGCACCCCCTATGAGGTGCGTGAAGCGCAAAAGTTGCGTTGGCGCGTGTTTGCCGATGAAATGGGCGCGCATCTGGATAGCCCTGAGCCAGGGGTCGATCTGGACCGTTTTGATCACTTATGCGACCACCTCATGGTGCGTGACACGCGCAGCAATGAGGTGGTGGGTACTTACCGTATTTTAAATGCACAGAAAGCCGAACTGGCCGGAGGGTTTTATTCCGACAGTGAATTTGATCTGTCTCGACTAGAAAATCTGCGCCCCCATATTATGGAAATGGGCCGTGCATGCGTACACCCTGAATATCGCAAGGGTGCCATTGTGGTATTGCTGTGGTCTGGACTTGCCGATTACATCAAAGCCCATAACGTTCAGTACTTAATGGGCTGCGCCAGCATCAGCATGGCCGATGGCGGCCATGCTGCAGCCAGCATTTACCATCAATTAAATTCCTTTCACCCCAGTCCCCCGGAGTGGCGTGTGTTTCCACGTTGCCCATTGCCGCTTGAACATTTGGATGCCAGCGTGAATGCTGAAGTGCCCGCATTGATTAAGGCCTATCTGCGAGTGGGGGCCTATGTGTGCGGCGCGCCGGCTTGGGATCCACAATTTAATACCGCTGATTGCCTGCTGTTGCTGCCCACAGCAAACATGGATCATCGCTATTCGCGCCACTTCATGAAGGAGTCTGCTCCGACGTTGTAACGAAAGCTTCATTTTTTTGTAACAAGGCAGTCATCACAGCATGGCCCAATGCATGAAACCCTATAGGTCTTATGCAAAACAACAGCCATCACACACCAGAGCAGTCCCCCGCCGCCCCTGTGGAAGTTCATACAGAGGGGAAAGAATTCCACTACCGCGCCATTTGGATTTCTGATATTCATCTGGGAACGCCCGGTTGCAAAGCCGATTACCTACTCGAATTTTTGCGCGTCCATGAAGCCGAAACGTTTTATTTGGTGGGCGATATTTTAGATGGTTGGCAGCTTAAAAAAGGCTGGTACTGGCCCCAGTCTCATAACGATGTGGTGCAAAAGCTATTGCGCAAGGCACGCAAAGGCACGCGCGTGATCTACGTGCCCGGCAATCACGATGAATTGGCGCGGCAGTTTGTGGGCTTGGCCTTTGGAGAAATTGAAGTGGCGGAAGACACCATTCATACCATGGCCGATGGGCGACGCTTGTGGGTGGTGCATGGCGACCTTTTTGACGGTGTTACGCAGCACGCCCGTTGGTTGGCGCACTTAGGCGATACGCTTTACACCTTTATTTTGAATATTAATCAATGGTTTAATGCTGTGCGCTCGCGGCTGGGCATGCCTTACTGGTCGGTATCGCAATACCTTAAACAGCAGGTTAAAAACGCGGTGAGTTACATTGCGGCCTTTGAAGAGGTGATGACAGAAGAGGCGCGCCGTCGCGGTTGCCAGGGCGTAGTGTGTGGGCATATTCACAAGGCTGAAATCAGAGAAATTGATGGCATCTTGTATTGCAATGATGGAGACTGGGTAGAAAGCCTGACGGCGTTGGTGGAAACCTTTGAAGGCGAATTAAAAATTGTGGAGTGGCGCAGCCGTGTGGATGCCCCGCTTAATTTAGGACCCACGGTTCTTGATGATGAAATTGCGGTAGGAGTCTTATCATGAAAATTATGATTGTCACAGATGCCTGGGATCCGCAGGTTAATGGCGTGGTGCGCACCCTTAAAAATACCCGCAAAGAATTGGAAGCCATGGGCCATGTTGTGGATATGCTGACGCCACAAGAATTTAGCACCTTACCGTGCCCCACTTATCCCGACATTCGACTGTCTCTTTTTCCGGGCGCACGTGTGCGCCGACGCATTGAAGACTACGCACCTGATGCTTTGCATATTGCTACGGAAGGCCCTTTGGGTATGTCGGCCAGAGCGCATGCCAAGCGGCGCGGCATCCCCTTTACCACAGCCTATCACACACGATTCCCTGAATATGTTAAAGCGCGTTTTGCTATTCCGCTGTCCTGGACCTACGTCTTTTTACGTTGGTTTCACGACCCATCTCATGCGGTGATGGCCCCTACGCCTGTGGTGGTGAATGATTTAAAAAAATACGGATTCACCAATGTGGTGCTGTGGAGTCGCGGTGTGGATTTGGACATCTTTAAGATGCAAGAGGTGAATAAGCTCAACACCGAACCGCCAATATTTTTATATGTGGGCCGTGTGGCGGTAGAAAAAAACGTGGATGCATTTTTAAACTTAGAATTGCCGGGAAGCAAATGGGTGGCCGGAGACGGTCCCGCCATGGCGCGCATCAAGCAAGCGTATCCAGAAATTAATTATTTAGGCGTATTGAATCAAACGCAATTGGCTGAAGTGTATGCCTCGGCCAGCGTGTTTGTGTTTCCCAGCAAGACCGACACCTTTGGTCTGGTGTTGCTAGAAGCTATGGCGTGCGGTTGCCCGGTGGCGGCCTATCCGGTAACAGGGCCTCTGGATGTGATTGGTGATTCCGCTGCGGGTGCGTTGGACGAGGATTTGCAAGCGGCCTGCTTGCGTGCACTCAGCATTCCACGCGCCACAGCGCGGGCTCATGCCGAGAATTTTTCTTGGCGTGCCGCCACACAACAATTTGTTGACCACCTGCGACCCTTGCCCGAAGCGGATGAGGGTACTATGAGGCCCAATGAGTACAAACCCCATTCACTCTGAAAGCCCGCATAAGGGCAAAACAGGCATTCGTCGTGTGCTGAATGCCTTAGGCTACTCCATTAGCGGCTTTCGGGTGGCTTACCGTCACGAAAGCGCGTTTCGTCAGGAAGTGACGCTTTCGGTCGTACTGATTCCGGTGTCTTTTTTTATAAGCACCACGGGTGTTGGGCATGGCCTTATGGTGAGCAGCATTCTTCTGGTGCTGTTGGTAGAACTTCTAAATTCTGCCATTGAAGCCACCGTGGATCGCATCTCATTAGAAGACCATAACTTGGCCAAGCGTGCCAAAGACATTGGCAGTGCCGCAGTTTTGGTAAGCCTAATTAATGTGGCGGTTACTTGGGTGCTCATTCTGTTCTTTTAACATAAGCCTCTCACACCAGCCGATATTGCGCTGCACCTGTACGGGATTTTTTGTTACAGTAAGGCCTTTGAGTAATTATTTCTTGACGCCTCATTCCATTATTGCTGCCGTTGATTTGGGTTCTAACAGTTTTAGGCTGGAAGTGTCGCGCGTCGTCAATGGTCAGTTGTATGCATTGGACTCACTCAAAGAAACAATTCGTTTGGCCGCCGGCTTGCGTGAAGATAAAACCCTAGACGAAGACTCGCAGCACCGTGCCCTAGACTGCTTGCGCCGTTTTGGTGAGCGCTTGCGCGGTTTGCCGCCAGATTCCATTCGTGCCGTGGGCACCAACACACTGCGCGTGGCCAAAAACGCGCCACGATTTTTAGAGCAGGCACAGGCTGTGCTGGGTGTGCCTATCGAAATTATTGCCGGCCATGAAGAGGCACGCCTTATTTATATTGGCGTGGCTCATAGCATGCCGCGTGCCAGCGATCGACGTTTGGTGGTGGATATTGGCGGTGGCTCCACAGAATTTATTATTGGCCGACAGTTTAAACCCTTGGTCATGGAAAGCTTGTACATGGGTTGCGTCACGTTTACCTCTAGGCATTTTCCCGAGGGTCAGGTGACGGCTAAAAATTTCCGTGCCGCTGAATTGGTGGCCGCCACGGAGCTGCAAGTATTAATGCAACGCTTCAAGGCGGGCCAGTGGGGTCATGCCGTGGGTTCGTCGGGCACCGCCAAAGCCCTTATGGAAATGTTGGAACAAAACGGTTTTGCCGGGCGCGGCATTACGCCGGAGGGCTTGGCCTTTTTGCGTGAACGGCTGATTGATGCTGGCGATCCGCGAAAATTGACCTTGGCGGGCCTGCGTGCAGACCGTTTGCCGGTACTGCCCGGTGGGTTGGCCATTATGTGTGCCGTGTTTAAAGCCTTAGGAATTAAGGAAATGGCCACCACCGAGAGCGGGCTGCGCGAGGGGGTGCTCTATGAAATGATAGGACGCTTTGAGCATCGTGATATTCGTGCCGTGACAGTTAATGAATTTTGCCAACGATATCAAGTAGATATGGCGCAATCTCGACGGGTCACCGGGCTTTGTTTGTCGTTGTTTAAGCAAGCCGCCTCGCGGGAAACCTACGCCCAATACGCCCAATATTTGGCGTGGGCGGCGGCCATGCATGAAATTGGTATTTCCATTGCCCACGCGAGCTACCATAAGCATTCGGCTTACATTATTGATCACGCCGACATGCCCGGCTTTTCAAAACCCGAGCAAGCCATGATTGCCGGTATCTTGCAGGCCCAACGCGGCCGCTTGGGCAAGGTGTCGCCGCGCGTAACGGGCCGCGAAGGCTGGCTGATGGTGTTATGTCTGCGCTTGTCAGCCCTGATGCACCGCGATCGCAGCCATATTCCTGCTCCCCGTTTGCGCCTCATGATGAAAACACGGGGTTTTGATTTGGATATTGGCGGAGCCTGGCTCTCTAAAAACCCCCTTACGCAAGCCAACCTAGAAATAGAAATCCGTCATTGGCAATCTTTAGGACTAAGTCTAAAAGTACAGCAAGTACCGGTGTCGCAACTGCCCCGTCAGCCCCGTGCCATAAAACTGTCATAAATACGCAACAGTGAGTCGGTAGTCTAGGCGAATTAAATCGTCATTCCTGCTTTTTAATTTCACTGGAGAGATTTTATGTCCTTGTCCCGTATAGCAAAATCACTGGTTGTTGCGGCTGCAGTCGGATTGTCCGGAATGGCGCAAGCCATCGACATCACCGGCGCCGGCGCTACTTTTCCCTACCCAATCTACGCCAAATGGGCAGAAGCCTATAAGGCCAGCTCCGGCAACGGCTTGAATTACCAATCCATTGGCTCTGGCGGCGGTATTAAACAAATTAAAGCCAAGACCGTGGACTTTGGTGCCTCAGACAAGCCCCTTACCAAAGAAGAATTGGATAAAGACAACCTGGTGCAATGGCCCATGATTATTGGTGGTGTGGTTCCTGTGGTTCACTTGGAAGGCATTAAACCGGGCGCCCTTAAATTGACCGGCGCTGTACTGGCCAACATTTACTTAGGAAAAATCAAGAAGTGGAATGATGCCGCCATTGTAGAAATCAACAAAGGCCTAACCTTACCCAACCAAGACATCGTGGTGGTGGCCCGTTCTGATGGTTCAGGCACCACATTCGTTTTCACCAACTACCTCTCCAAAGTCAGCAGCGATTGGAAGGCGGGTCCTGGCAGCGACACTTCAGTGAAATGGCCTGTGGGTATTAACGGCAAGGGCAACGAAGGCGTGGCCTCTTACGTCACCCAACAAGCCGGCGCCATTGGTTATGTGGAATATGCTTATGCGCTGCAAAATAAAATGACCTACGCGCAAATGAAGAACAAAGACGGTCAATTCGTAGGTCCCGATGACAAAACCTTTGGTGCCGCTGCAGCCAACGGCAGCTGGAAAGCAGAATTGGGTTTCTACGAAATCTTGACCGATGAACCCGGTAAGGACAGCTGGCCCATTACCGGCGCCAGCTTTATTTTGATGCAAAAAGTGCAAGACAAACCTGAAAATGCCAAAGCCGCATTAAACTTCTTTGAGTGGGCATACAAGAATGGTTCTAAATCTGCTCTTGAGTTGGATTACATCCCCATGCCTGCTGCTGTAACGGCTTTGGTGATTAATTCATGGAAAAGCCAGATTAAAGATGCCGCCGGAAAACCTGTTTATTAATAGCGCATAATGGCTGATACCAATGGATGCAGTGATCATTCCGTTTCATCAAGCAGCTAAGACCGACAAGATGACGAATCACGATCAAAAAAGCCCACAACAACCGGTCAACCGCTCTCCCAAGGAGCGGTTGTATCAGTTGGGTGATATTATTTTTGAAAATGTCACGCGCTTTTTTGCCTTTCTGGTGTTGGCCACCTTAATCGCTATTTTAATTTCACTGGTCATTACCAGCATGCCCTCACTCAAGGCGTTTGGTTTTGGTTTTCTGTTCTCCGACGATTGGGATCCGGTGCGCGAGCAATTCGGCGCCATGATTCCTATTTACGGCACCTTAGTCAGTTCGCTCATTGCCATGCTGATTGCGGTGCCCATTAGTTTTGGCATTGCGGTGTTCTTAACCGAAATGGCGCCCAATTGGTTAAAGCGACCCTTGGGTACCGCTATTGAGTTATTGGCCGCTATTCCCAGTATTATTTACGGTATGTGGGGGTTGTTTGTATTCACTCCTGTATTCTCCGAATATGTGCAGCCGTTAATCATTGGCACGCTGGGGAATATTCCCGGTATCGGGGCTCTGTTCCAAGGCCCACCCATGGGGATTGGCATGCTCACCGCCGGTATTATTTTGGCCATCATGGTGATTCCTTTTATTTCAGCGGTGATGCGCGATGTGTTTGAGTTGGTTCCTGCGGTGCTGAAAGAATCCGCTTACGGTTTGGGGGCCACCACCTGGGAAGTGGTGTGGAAAGTGGTGTTGCCATACACAAAAACCGGAGTAGTGGGCGGCATTATGTTGGGGTTAGGCCGCGCGCTAGGCGAAACCATGGCCGTGACCTTCGTGATTGGTAATGCGCAAAGATTCAGCACCTCGCTGTTGGCCCCGGGCAATAGTATTGCTTCCTCATTAGCCAACGAATTTTCTGAGGCGGTGGGTGATTTGTACACTTCATCTTTAATTGAGCTGGGCTTAATCCTTTTCCTCATCACCACCATCGTGTTGGCCATTGCTAAGATGATGTTGCTGCGTTTGGGGCGTATGGAAGGAGCGGCCAGCTAATGCAAAAAACAACCAGAGCCGCGCTCAAGATTTATAAAGCACGCAAGCGCAAAAACAAAATCAGCATGGCGCTGTCCATGGCCGGTATGGTTTTTGGATTGTTTTGGTTGGTGTGGATTTTATTCACGCTCACCATTAACGGCATCGAGGCCATCAACTGGACCTTGTTGTCAAAAGCCACTCCCCCGCCGGGCAGTGATGGCGGTTTGTTCAACGCCATTTTGGGCAGCATTCTGATGGCAGGTACGGCCACCATTATTGGCACTCCCATCGGCATCTTGGCGGGCACCTATTTGGCCGAGTATGGCCGTCACAGTTGGCTGTCTTCCGCCACCCGTTTTGTGAACGACATTTTATTAAGCGCTCCTTCCATTGTGTTAGGTCTGTTTGTCTATACCGTGTACGTGGCTCAAGTGGGGCATTTTTCAGGATTTGCGGGTGCTTTGGCTTTGTCGTTGATTGTGATTCCAGTGGTGGTGCATACCACGGACGATATGCTGAAGTTGGTGCCGGACAGTTTGCGCGAAGCAGCGGTAGCGTTAGGGGCGCCGAAGTGGAAAATGATTACCATGATCAGCTACCGCGCGGCACGTTCGGGCATTGCCACCGGTGTGTTGCTGGCTGTGGCGCGTATTAGTGGCGAAACAGCACCGCTCTTGTTTACTGCGCTCAACAATCAATTTACGTCTTCTAATATGAACGCGCCCATGGCCAACTTACCCGCGGTGATTTTCCAATTCGCCATGAGCCCCTATGCCGATTGGCATCGCATTGCTTGGGGTGGTGCCATTCTCATTACCCTAAGCGTGCTGGGGCTTAATATTCTGGCGCGCGTCATGTTCACTCAACAATCAAAATAGCCCAAGGCAAACGCTATGAATGCTCAAAATCAACCTGCTGACCCCAACCTAGTCTTAGTGGTGCGCGACCTTAATTTTTACTACGGTAAATTTCACGCCATTAAGAATGTCTCCATGGATATTCAGTCCAATAAGGTGACTGCGTTTATCGGACCTTCGGGTTGCGGCAAATCCACCTTATTGCGCACCTTTAACCGCTTGCATGATCTGTATCCACAAAATCGTGCCACCGGAAAAATTTTGCTGGACGGCAAGAACGTGTTGCACAGCAAAAGCGACCCCACCATGTTGCGTGCCCGTGTGGGCATGGTGTTTCAGAAACCCACACCGTTCCCCATGTCCATCTACGACAACATTGCCTTTGGGGTGAAGCTGTATGAAAACCTTAAAAGCAGCGAAATGGATGAGCGCGTGGAATGGGCGCTGACCAAAGCCGCGCTGTGGAATGAAGTAAAAGACAAACTGAAGCAAAGCGGCAACGGTCTTTCCGGTGGGCAACAACAACGCTTATGCATTGCCCGCTCCATCGCCATTAAGCCGGAAGTAATTTTGTTGGACGAACCCTGTTCGGCCCTGGACCCCATCTCTACCGCCCACATCGAAGAATTAATCCACGAAATTAAAACTGATTACACCGTGGTCATCGTGACGCATAATATGCAACAGGCGGCCCGGGTGTCGGATTTCACGGCGTACATGTATTTGGGCGAATTGATCGAGTTTGACCAAACCGACAAAATTTTCACCAAACCCAACCAAAAGGCCACCGAAGACTACATTACCGGCAAGTTCGGTTAATTTATCGGGGGCAGTATGCGTGTCAAGTTGGTGGCGGGGAACTGGAAAATGCAAGGTTCCTTAGGCGGTAATCCCGCTTTATTGAAAGCGCTGGCCTGTGGCGCCGCCACTCTAGAATCTGTAGCCATGGCAGTGTTGGTTCCAGCGCCCTATCTGTTTCAAACCCAAACTCTGTTAAGTGGTTCGCCCTGTGCCTGGGGGGGCCAAGACGTCAGCGAAGAAGAAAACGGGCCTTTTACGGGCGAAGTATCTGTAGCCATGCTGCAAGAAGCGGGCTGTCGCTATGTGATCACCGGACATTCTGAGCGACGGGCTCGACATCTAGAATCAGACCAAAGAGTGGCCGCCAAAGCCAGTGCCGCCATCGCGGGGGGGCTGACCCCAATTGTTTGTGTGGGCGAAACCTTAGACGAGCGTGAACGGGGAGAAACCCTGCAAGTGGTGTTTCGCCAGCTGGATGCCGTTATTCAAGGAGTGGGCGTGCATCGCCTGGCCAATGCGGTGTTGGCCTATGAGCCTATTTGGGCCATTGGGTCGGGCAAAAGCGCCACCCCGGAACAGGCCCAAGAAGTGCATGCGGCTTTGCGCTCCCGGGTGTCCAGCAGCGATTGGGTGGTGGGGGCGGGCATACAAATCCTCTATGGTGGTAGCGTGAAGCCCAGTAACGCGTTAGAATTGATGAGGTTGCCCGATGTGGATGGCGCGCTGGTAGGTGGAGCGTCTCTTGTGGCAAATGACTTTATGGATATTGGTCGAGCTGCTGCAACAGCTTGATTTAGTTAGGAAATTACGGAATGTTAGAAAACGGTGTGTGGTTAGTACATGTGTTGGCTGCGGTGGCCGTCATCGGCCTTGTGTTGCTGCAACACGGCAAAGGGGCCGATATGGGCGCTGCTTTCGGCAGCGGTTCTGCAGGCGGCCTGTTTGGCTCGTCGGGCGCTTCCAACTTTTTAAGCCGCACCACCGCCATTTTGGCCGCCGTATTTTTTTCTACCAGCTTACTGTTGACCTATTTTTCAGGCCACAGCTCAAAAGTTTCCAGTGTTATGCAGCAAACTGAGGTTAAGACGCCCGCCGTGGCGCCCGGAGTGCCTGCCGCTCCAGACTCAAAATCTTCGGAAATACCGAAGTAGTGACTTGTTGATGTCGGGGTGCTGTTTGTTCCCGGCGCATCTGGAAGTTATGCCGATGTGGTGAAATTGGTAGACACGCCGTCTTGAGGGGGCGGTGGCGAAAGCCGTAGCAGTTCGAGTCTGCTCATCGGCACCATGTAACTTTGCGAGAGTGCAATGGTTCAAAATTATTTAGCGGTATTACTATTCATCCTCGTGGGCCTCGGCGTGGGAGTCATTGCTCCTTTATTGGGCTGGATACTGGGCCCCCGTCGTCCCGACCCGCAAAAAAATTCCCCCTACGAATGCGGCTTCGAAGCCTTTGAAGACGCCCGCATGCGTTTTGATGTGCGCTATTACTTAGTGGCCATCCTGTTCATTCTCTTCGATCTCGAAATTGCCTTTTTATTCCCCTGGGCCGTGGTGCTAAAAGAGGTGGGTCTGTTTGGCTTTGTGGCCATGATGATCTTCTTAGGGATCTTGGTGGTGGGCTTCGTTTACGAATGGGTAAAAGGGGCCTTGGAATGGGACTAATTTTGAACACAGCAATGCGTGGAGCAGCTCATGGCGCTTGAAGGTATCCTCAAAGAAGGTTTTGTCACCACCAGTCTTGATACGGTGATTAATTGGACCCGCACCGGTTCACTCTGGCCCATGACCTTTGGGCTGGCCTGTTGTGCGGTAGAAATGATGGAAGCCGGTGCCGCGCGTTACGACTTAGATCGTTTCGGTATTGTGTTTCGTCCCAGCCCCCGTCAGTCGGACCTGATGATTGTGGCGGGCACCTTATGCAACAAGATGGCACCTGCTCTGCGCAAGGTGTACGACCAAATGGCGGAACCCCGTTGGGTGCTGTCCATGGGCTCTTGCGCCAATGGCGGTGGTTATTACCACTACTCTTATTCGGTGGTGCGCGGCTGCGACCGCGTGGTACCGGTGGATGTATATGTGCCGGGCTGTCCACCCACTGCTGAAGCGTTGCTGTATGGCATTATTCAGTTGCAACAAAAAATTCGCCGCACCTCCACCATCGCGCGGGTGGCATAAAGATGTCGCTCTCACTCAATACTCTCTCCGAAAAACTGATTCCCGCCCTAGGCGACGCGTTGGTTGCGCAGCATCAGGCTTTAAATGAACTAACCATTACCGTACGTGCCGATGCTTGGCCGCAAGCCGCGCACGCGTTGCGCGATAATTTGCAGTTTGAGCAACTCATCGATTTGTGCGGTGTGGATTATTCCGGCTGGAAAGGTGGCGGTCACTGGACTGGAAAACGTTTCTGCGTGGTTGTTCATTTGTTATCTATTACCCATAACCAACGTCTGCGTGTGAAAGTGTTTGCTGAAGATGATGCCATGCCGGTAGTGGGCACCGTGGTAAACGTATGGTCTGTGGCCAACTGGTTTGAACGTGAAGCCTTCGACTTATTTGGCATTGTGTTTGATGGACACCCCGATTTGCGCCGTCTGCTTACGGACTACGGTTTTGTGGGCCATCCTTTCCGCAAAGATTTTCCCATTTCCGGTCACGTGGAAATGCGTTACGACCCCGAGCAAAAGCGCGTGGTCTATCAACCGGTTTCCATCGTGCCCCGTGAAATAACGCCGCGCACCTTGCGTCCTGAAAACTATGGAGACACCGAATCTCATGGCTGAAATTCGTAACTACACCATGAACTTTGGTCCCCAGCACCCCGCCGCTCACGGCGTGTTGCGCTTGGTTCTGGAGTTGGATGGCGAAGTGATTGAGCGTGCCGACCCACATATTGGTCTATTGCACCGCGCCACAGAAAAGCTCGCCGAAACCCGCACCTATTTACAAAACGTACCCTACCTCGACCGTTTGGACTACGTGTCCATGATGTGTAACGAGCATGGCTACGTGTTGGCTGTGGAAAAACTATTGCAAGTAGACGTGCCGCTGCGTGCGCAATACATTCGCGTGATGTTTGATGAAATTACCCGCATCTTGAATCACCTCTTGTGGATTGGCGCCCATGCCTTGGATGTGGGGGCTATGACCATGTTCCTGTACGCCTTCCGCGAACGTGAAGATTTGATGGATTGCTATGAAGCGGTATCCGGCGCCCGTCTGCATGCCGCCTACTATCGCCCCGGTGGTGTGTACCGCGATTTGCCCGAGCGCATGCCCCAGCATTTAATTGATAAGGGCCGCAAAGGCCGCTCCGCCAACAAGGCGCGCGTGTTGAATGAAAACCGCCAAGGCTCCTTGCTCGATTTTATTGAAGATTTCACCAACCGTTTTCCTGGTTACGTGGACGATTACGAAACGCTGCTCACCGACAACCGTATTTGGAAGCAGCGCACCGTGGGTATCGGTGTGGTGAGCCCTGAGCGCGCGCTGTCTTTGGGGTTCACTGGCCCCATGTTGCGTGGCTCTGGTGTGGAATGGGATCTGCGTAAAAAACAACCCTACGAAGTGTATGGCGCCATGGACTTCGATATTCCCGTAGGCAAAGAGGGCGATTGTTACGATCGTTACTTGGTGCGTATGGAAGAGTTTCGGCAATCCAACCGCATTATTAAACAATGCGTGCATTGGCTGCGTCATAACCCAGGCCCCGTGATTACTGACAACCACAAAGTGGCTCCGCCTTCACGCCTTAACATGAAAGAAAACATGGAAGAGCTGATTCACCACTTCAAACTGTTCACAGAAGGCATGCATGTGCCCGAAGGTGAAGCGCTCTCCGCCATCGAAGCGCCCAAGGGTGAGTTCTCCATTTATCTATTGTCCGATGGAGCCAACAAACCCTACCGTTTAAAAATTCGCGCGCCAGGTTTTGCCCATATAGCAGGATTAGACGAAATGTCCCGTGGGCATATGCTGGCAGATGTGGTGGCCATTATTGGCACCCAAGACATCGTGTTTGGGGAGGTGGACCGGTGAGTCTTTTAAGCCCTCAATCCATACAACGCATTGATCACGAGATTGCCAAGTATCCGGCGGATCAAAAACGCTCGGCTGTGATGTCGGCGCTGCGCATTGCCCAAGAACAGCACGGTTGGTTGCCGCGCGAACTGATGGCTTCCGTGGCGGAACATTTGGAACTACCCGCCATCGCCGTGTTTGAAGTGGCAAGCTTCTATGAGATGTATAACTTAAAGCCCATGGGGCGCCATAAGCTGACCGTATGCACCAACGTGCCCTGCGCGCTCTCCGGTGCCGACCATTTCTGCGAAAGCTTAAAGAAGAAGCTGGGCATTGGTTTTAATGAAGTGACTGCTGATGGTGAATTTAGCCTTAAAGAGGGGCAATGCTTTGGCGCTTGTGGCGATGCGCCGGTGCTGCTCGTCAACAATCACACCATGCATTCTTTTATGACCGAAGAAAAATTAGACGCGTTGCTGAAGGAGCTTAAATCATGACCCAAGTGATTATGGGCGGCTGCGACGGCGAGAACACCTGGCGACTCAAAGACTATGTGGCACGCGGGGGTTATGAAGCCTTGCGTAAAGTGCTGTCCGGCATGACACCAGACCAAGTGATTACCGAAGTGAAGACTTCTGCCTTGCGCGGTCGTGGTGGTGCGGGTTTCCCCACGGGGTTGAAGTGGACCTTCATGCCCAAGAACTACGTGGGCGACAAATATGTGGTGTGCAATTCTGATGAAGGCGAGCCTGGCACCTTTAAGGACCGCGACATTCTGCGCTATAACCCCCATGCGTTGATTGAGGGCATGATCATCGCCGCCTTCGCCATGGGCGCCACGCGCGGCTACAACTACATTCACGGTGAAATCTGGTCTGTGTACGAGCGCTGTGAAGAAGCCATTGAAGAGGCGCGCAGCGCCGGGTTTTTGGGTAACAATATTTTAGGCTCATCGTTCTCGTTTAACTTGTACAACCACCATGGTTATGGCGCCTACATTTGCGGCGAAGAAACCGCCTTGCTGGAATCCATTGAGGGCAAGAAAGGGCAACCGCGCTACAAGCCCCCTTTTCCTGCCACCTATGGCTTGTATGGCAAACCCACCACCATCAACAACACCGAAACTTTTGCCAGCGTGCCCTGGATTATTCAGCACGGTGGGCAAGCGTTTTTAGAAATTGGTCGTCCCAACAATGGCGGCTCGAAGATGTTTTCCGTATCAGGTCACGTCAATAAACCGGGTAACTACGAAGTGCCCATGGGTACTCCTTTCGCCACCTTGCTAGAGATGGCCGGTGGTATGCGCGACGGGCGCGCCATTAAAGCGGTTATCCCGGGCGGTTCCTCCATGCCGGTATTGCCTGGTCATATCATGATGCAAACGGATATGGACTACGACTCCATCGCCAAAGCGGGCTCTATGTTGGGCTCCGGCGCGGTGATTGTGATGGACGACACCACGTGCATGGTTGGCATGTTGGAGCGCTTGGCGTGGTTTTATCATGAAGAATCCTGTGGTCAATGCACACCCTGCCGCGAAGGTACGGGTTGGTTGTACCGCATCATTCACCGCATTGAGCATGGACAGGGCCGCATGGAAGATCTTGATTTGTTGCTGTCTTTAAGCGACAACATCCAAGGACGCACCATCTGCGCTTTGGGCGACGCTGCGGCCATGCCGGTACGCAGTTTTGTGAATCATTTTAGAGCGGAGTTTGAACACCACATCACCCATAAGCGGTGCTTGGTGGGCAGCGCTCATTCGGAAAAGGCAGCTTAGGCAATGGCTCTGTTAAACATTGAAGTGGATGGACAAACCACCCAGGTGGAGAGTGGGCGCACCGTTATGGATGCGGCCCGTCAGCTGGGTATTAAAATTCCGCACTTCTGTTATCACCGCAAGCTTTCTATCGCAGCCAATTGCCGCATGTGCTTGGTGCAAGTGGAAAAAGCACCGAAGCCTTTACCGGCCTGCGCCACACCCGCCGCGGAAGGCATGAAGGTGTCCACCCATTCTGAGTACGCGGTGAATGCTCAGAAAGCGGTGATGGAGTTTTTACTGGTGAACCACCCGCTGGATTGCCCCATCTGCGATCAAGGCGGTGAGTGTAAGTTGCAAGACATGAGCGTGGGCTATGGCGGGGGCGCCTCGCGCTTTAAAGAAGAGAAGCGCGTGGTGGCCAACAAAGATTTAGGCCCGCTCATCGCCACCGACATGACGCGTTGTATTTTGTGCACGCGCTGCGTACGCTTTGGCCAAGAGATTGCCGGCATTATG
Organism: uncultured Ferrovum sp.; assembly: GCA_903909215.1. GTDB lineage: Bacteria > Pseudomonadota > Gammaproteobacteria > Burkholderiales > Ferrovaceae > CAIVUX01. Next base: position 9,846 of record CAIVUX010000038.1, on the reverse strand, counting down.
GAATTGGGCGTGGGCGGACGTGGCGAGCATTCTGAAATTCTGGCCTTTGTGGACCAAACGGTAGATTCCGAAATTTCCGGCAACGCCATCGACTTATGCCCCGTGGGCGCACTCACCAGCAAGCCATTCCGCTACAGCGCGCGCTCTTGGGAGCTCACCCAACATGACAGCATTGGCGCCCATGACGGCTTGGGCAGCAATGTGGTGGTGCAGGTAAAACAAAATACCAAAGTGATGCGTGTGTTGCCCAACAATAACGATGATGTGAACGAGTGCTGGCTGTCTGATCGTGATCGCTTCTCCTACGAAGGGTTGAACAGCGCGGACCGCCTCACCACACCCCTGATTAAAGAAAACGGCCAGTGGGTGGAAGCCACTTGGGTGGAAGCCTTGCAAATTGTGGCGGACGCTTTCAACAAAATTAAAGACGTGCAGGGCGCGGATGCCTTAGGCGCCTTGGTTAGCCCCAATTCAACCTTAGAAGAATTGTACTTAGCGCAGAAATTGCTGCGTGACTTAGGCTCGCACCATATTGATCACCGCGTGCGCCAAAGCGATTTTTCATTAGACGCTGTGCAAACCAATATCCCTTGGTTGGGTCTGCCTGTGGCGCAGTGGCCTGAATTAAAATCTTGTCTCATTATCGGCAGCAGTTTACGCGCTGAACAACCTTTGCTGGCGGTACGCTTGCGCGAAGCCGTACGCAATGGTGCGCAGATTAATTTAATTAATCCCTTCGTGGATGACTTGGCCATGCCCGTGGCCCATCAATTGGTGGGCACCCCCAGCCAATTGCCCGGACTGTTGGCGGAAGTATTGCAAGCCGTGGCTGCGCTGCAAAACGTTACCGTAAGCGCAGCACTGCAACCCCTCATGAGCCATGCACCCAGCGCTGTGGCGCAAGGCATTGCTGAAAGCTTGGTCAATAATTCTTCATGCGCCTTATTCTTGGGCTGCTTGGCGCAACACCACGAGGCCTACGGCACGCTCTACGCCGTCACTGTTGAGTTGGCGCGAATCCTTAAGGCCCCCTTTGGTGTGTTGGGCGAAGCCGCCAACAGTGTAGGCGCTGTGTTGGCGGGTGCTGTGCCGCACCGCGGGCCACTGGGAACCCACAACGCACCGGGCCTTGATGCGCAAGCCATGTTAAGTAGCCCACGCAAAGCATATTTGGTGATGGGCCTAGAACCTGAACTGGATTGTGCCAACCCTGCTGCAGCACTGGCGGCATTAAAGGGTGCCGATTTTGTGGTGGCCCTTTCCGCCTTTAGGGGTCAGACCCCAAATTGGGCTTCTGTTATTTTGCCCGTTGCCCCCTTCACAGAAACCGCGGGCACCTTCATTAGTATGGAGGGGCGTGTGCAATCTTTTAAAGGGGCAGTGGCACCTCAAGGTCAAGCCCGTCCGGCCTGGAAAGTGCTGCGTGTGCTGGGCAATTTATTAGAACTACAAGGCTACGATTTTGAGTCCGTGGACGATATACGCGCGGAGTTAAGCCACGATCTGAAAGCCTTAACTAAAAACAGTTTGGGTAATGAATTAGCGGCAGCACCCGCATTAAAAGTGCGTGCCTCCCTAGGCACAATCGAGCGCATTGGTGAGGTACCGGTGTATCAAACCGATGCTCTGGTGCGCCGTTCACCCTCCTTGCAAGCCAGTCGACTGGGTAGCACCGTGGAAGTGCAAATCAATTCAGCGCTGGCCTCACGACTGAATCTGAAATGTGGTCAGAATGTGCGCGTGCGCCAAGGGCAGGGCGTGGCCCACCTCGTGCTGCGCGTGAATGATGCCGTGCCCGATGGCAGCGCCCGTGTGCCGGTGGGCCATCCTCTTACAGCACAATTGAATGACGCCAATGGTGTGGTGAGTTTGGAGGGGGCATCATGATGCTGATGTTGCAAGACTTCTTTGGCCCATTCTGGCCTGCAGTATGGGCCTTGGTTAAAATTGTTGTCATCGTCATGCCCATGATGGGTGCGGTGGCGTACCTTACATTGGCTGAGCGAAAAGTGATTGGCTACATGCAGATTCGCATTGGGCCCAATCGCGTGGGCCCCTTAGGACTACTGCAACCCATTGCAGACGCCATTAAGCTCTTGATGAAAGAAATTGTGGTGCCCGCCGGTGCCGATAAATTTTTATTCTTATTGGGCCCCGTGCTCTCCATCATGCCGGCCTTGGCTGCTTGGGCGGTGATTCCCTTTACACCGGAGTTGGTGCTCTCTAATGTGGATGCCAGCTTGCTCTACATTATGGCCATCACCTCTATGGGCGTGTATGGCGTGGTGATTGCCGGTTGGGCCTCTAACTCTAAATATGCCTTCTTGGGTGCCATGCGCTCTGCCGCGCAGATTGTGTCGTATGAAATTGCCATGGGTTTTGCGTTGGTTACCGTGCTTATGATGTCGCACAGCTTAAACTTGTTAGAAATCGTCAAAGCGCAGCAAGGCCCCTTGGGCTTCTTGCAATGGAATTGGATTCCACTCTTCCCCATGTTTGTGGTGTATGTCATCGCCGGAACTGCTGAAACAAACCGTGCGCCTTTTGACGTAGCCGAAGGCGAATCTGAAATTGTGGCGGGTTTTCATGTGGAATATTCCGGCATGACCTTCGCCATCTTCTTCTTGGCGGAATATGCCAACATGATCCTTATTTCAGCGCTCACCTCCATCATGTTCATGGGGGGTTGGTTGTCGCCCGTGGGTTTCTTGCCCGACGGCATGCTGTGGCTGTTTGCCAAGATGAGCTTCGTGCTGTTCCTGTTTTTATGGTTTAGAGCCACCTTCCCACGCTATCGCTACGATCAAATCATGCGGTTGGGTTGGAAGGTGTTAATCCCAGTGACCTTGGTGTGGCTGGTGGTGGTGGGCATATTAATGCAAGAACCTCTGCGCGGCTTGCCCGTGTTGAACATCTGGTTCCATTAAAAGGATTATGGCAATGGGTGCAGTCGTACAATTTGTTAAAAGTTTGATGCTGACGGAACTGCTCAAAGGAATGAGCGTTACCGGACGGCATTTCTTTGCTCGTAAGATCACCATTCAATACCCCGAGGAAAAGACCCCCATCTCACCACGCTTTCGCGGTCTGCATGCGCTGCGCCGTTACCCCAACGGTGAAGAGCGCTGCATTGCCTGCAAACTTTGCGAAGCGGTATGTCCCGCCTTGGCCATTACCATTGAATCTGAACTGCGCGAAGACGGCAGCCGCCGCACCACGCGCTACGACATCGATCTGGCCAAATGTATTTTTTGCGGCTTCTGTGAGGAAAGCTGTCCAGTGGATTCTATTGTTGAAACCCGAATTTTTGAATATCACGGTGAGAACCGCGGCGACTTGCTCATGACTAAAGAAAAACTCTTGGCTGTGGGCGATTTACACGAAGCGCAGATTGCCGCTGATCGCGCTGAAGATGCGCGCTTCCGATAAGGGATGATTATGGACTTTACCACTGTAATTTTTTCGGCTTTCGCACTCACGCTGTTGGGCGCTGGCATGGGTGTCATTTTGTCGCGCAACCCGGTGCACGCCGCCTTGTTTCTGGTGTTGGCCTTCTTCACGGGCGCCGGGCTGTGGATGATGTTGGAAGCGGAGTTCTTGGCCATTACCTTGGTGCTGGTATATGTGGGCGCTGTGATGGTGTTGTTCTTGTTTGTGGTGATGATGTTGAATGTGGATCTAGACCGTCTGCGCGAAGGTTTTTGGCAACACTTGCCCTTAGGTGCTGGCGTGGCACTCATTATGGTGGCGGAAATGGTGCTGGTGGTCAGCAGCAAGCAGTTCAGTAAATTGGGCGCCGACTTACAGCCTGCCAGCGAAACTGTCAGCAACACACGGGATTTGGGTATGCAGCTCTACACCCACTACGTGTACCCCTTCGAATTGGCATCGGTTATTTTGTTGGTGGCCATTGTGGCGGCCATTGCGCTCACCTTGCGCAAGCGCAAAGACTCTAAACACCTGGACCCCGCGCAGCAGGTATTGGTGAAAGCCAGTGATCGCCTGCGCATTGTCTCCATGCGCTCTGAGGGAGACCAATAATGGTGAACCTATCCGATTATCTGATGCTGGGCTCTGTGCTGTTTGCCATCAGTATTGTGGGTATTTTCTTAAACCGCAAGAACGTCATTATTTTGTTGATGTGTATTGAGTTGATGCTGTTGGCTGTGAACTTGAATTTCATTGCCTTCTCACACTACTTGAATGACATCAGCGGGCAAATTTTTGTATTTTTTATTCTCACGGTGGCCGCGGCGGAATCTGCTATCGGCTTGGCCATATTGGTGGTGCTGTTTAGAAGTATTCGCTCCATTAACGTGGATGACCTGAACAGTCTTAAGGAATAACGGCTCATGAGTATGAACGACCTCTATCTGCTAGTCCCTATGGCGCCTTTGCTGGGTGCTGTTGTGGCAGGCTTCTTTGGGCGCACCTTGGGCCGACGCGGCAGCCATGTGGTCACCATACTGGGTGTGGCAATTTCTTTTATTGCGTCGGTTGTGATTGCGCAGGACGTATTTGCCGGACATTCTTTCAATGGCACGCTCTACACGTGGTTGTCCACGGGTAACGTGTCTTTGGTGGTGGGTTTCTTAATTGACCCACTGACAGTCACCTTGATGTTGATTGTCACTTTCGTGTCGCTTATGGTGCACATCTACACCATCGGCTACATGCACGAAGATCCGGGCTATCAACGTTTCTTTAGTTACATCTCGCTCTTCACTTTCTCCATGTTGATGTTGGTGATGGCCAACAACTTCTTGCAACTCTTTTTTGGTTGGGAAGCGGTGGGCTTGGTGTCGTACTTGCTGATCGGTTTTTGGTACACCCGCCCCACGGCCATTTACGCCAACTTAAAAGCCTTCTTGGTGAATCGCGTGGGGGATTTTGGATTCTTGTTAGGGATCGGTTTGGTGTTGGCGCATTTTGGTACTTTGGATTACGCCACCGTGTTCTCCATGGTGCCACAAATGGCGAAAGAGACCATTGAGCTGATTCCCGGCAGCCCCGTGTCCTTACTGACGGTGACGTGCATCTTGCTCTTTATTGGCGCCATGGGTAAGTCGGCACAGATGCCGTTACATGTATGGTTGCCCGATTCTATGGAAGGCCCCACACCCATCTCCGCACTGATCCATGCGGCCACCATGGTCACCGCCGGCATCTTTATGGTGTCGCGCATGTCGCCCTTGTTTGAGTACTCCGAAACAGCGCGCTCCGTGGTGTTGGTGATTGGCGCCAGTACTGCGCTCTTCATGGCTTTCTTAGGCATTATTCAAACGGATATTAAGCGTGTGGTGGCCTATTCCACGCTCTCGCAGTTGGGCTACATGACGGTGGCCTTAGGAGCTTCCGCTTATCCCGTGGCGATTTTTCACTTGGGCACGCACGCGTTCTTTAAAGCGCTGCTCTTCTTAGGGGCAGGTTCTGTTATTCACGCCATGCACCATGAGCAAGACATGCGCAACATGGGCGGCTTACGCAAATATTTGCCCATTACCTATTGGACTGCAGTGGTGGGCTCCTTGGCCTTGGCCGGTATTCCGCCTTTCGCGGGTTTCTTCTCCAAAGACGCCATTATTGAAGCGGTGCAAGCCACTCATATTGCCGGTGCCGGTTACGCCAGCTTCGCGGTGTTGGCCGGTGTGTTCATCACCGCCTTTTACAGCTTCCGTATGCTGTTCATGACGTTTCACGGTGAACCGCGCATGGATCACCACGTACGCGAACATTTACATGAGTCGCCCTGGGTAATTACCGTGCCGCTCATTCTGTTGGCCATTCCTTCTGTACTGACGGGTTACCTGTACATCGAGCCCATGGTATTTGGTAATTACTTTGGCGCCTCCATTACTGTGTTGCCGGAAAACGGCGGCCTGCATGAAATGCGCCAAGAGTGGCAGGGTGTGGGCAACTTCGTACAGCATGGGCTTTTGTCCTTACCCTTCTGGTTGGCGGTATCGGGCATCGTGGCTGCCGCAGCACTGTACTTAAAGTGGACCCATGTGCCAGCGCTCATCAAAGCGCGTCTCATGCCGCTTTTCACCGTGCTCGATAACAAGTACTACTTCGACAGCTTTAATGAGCGCGTCTTCGCCGGCGGTGCACGCCTTTTGGGTGGCGGCCTATGGCGTATCGGTGATGAAAAGATTATTGATGGGGGTATGGTGAACGGTAGTGCCAATGCAGTGGCACGCTTATCCCAACGTCTGCGTCGCGTGCAGACCGGCTACATTTACCACTATGCTTTTGTAATGATTTTTGGTGTGTTCGCCCTCATGAGCTTATGGTTCATTAAGGCGTAACCGAGCGGATATCCATGACTAACTTTTTATTATCGTGCTCCATCTGGTTGCCCATCGCAGTGGGTGTTTTGGTTCTGGCCACCGGCAATGAAAAAAATCTCTGTCGCACGCGCTGGATTGCCATGGGGGGTGCTATCGCCTCATTCTTGGTCACCATCCCGCTCTACTTAGGCTTCGCCAATAACACGGCGGCCATGCAGTTTGAGGAAATGGCCCATTGGATTCCCGCCTTCAACATCAACTACCACCTGGGCATTGATGGTATCTCCCTGTGGTTTGTGTTGCTGAACAGTTTCATGACGGTGCTGGTGATCATGGCCGGTTGGGTGGTGATAGAAAAACGCTTATCGCAATATTTTGCCGCCTTCTTAATTATGTCCGGCCTCATCAATGGGGTGTTCGCCGCCTTAGACGCCATTTTGTTCTACGTGTTCTTTGAAGCCATGCTGATCCCCATGTTCCTCATCATCGGTATATGGGGTGGCCCGCGTCGCGTGTATGCCGCCATGAAGTTTTTCCTCTACACCTTACTGGGGTCGCTATTGATGCTGGCGGCCTTCATCTACCTATACTTTGAAACCGGCGGCTCTTTCGAAATTTTGAAGTTTCACGCGCTCCCCTTGCCGCTGGGCGTGCAGATTCTCATCTTCATCGCCTTCTTTATGTCCTTTGCTGTAAAGGTGCCCATGTGGCCTGTGCACACCTGGTTGCCCGACGCCCACGTGGAAGCCCCTACCGGTGGTTCGGTGATTTTGGCGGCCATTACTTTAAAAATTGGCGCGTATGGTTTTCTGCGCTTTAACTTGCCCATTACACCGGACGCCAGCCACGCGCTCTCCGGTTTTATTATTACGCTCTCGCTGATTGCCGTGGTGTACATTGGCCTCGTGGCCCTGGTGCAAAATGACATGAAGAAACTGGTGGCCTATTCCTCCATTTCGCATATGGGTTTTGTAACGTTGGGTATTTTTATGTTCAACGCTATGGGGCTTGAGGGCGGTTTGTTGCAGATGATTTCCCACGGCTTTATTTCCGGCGCCATGTTCTTATGCATCGGCGTGTTGTACGACCGCATGCATTCCCGCCAAATTGCCGACTACGGCGGTGTGGTGAATACCATGCCCATTTTCGCTGCTTTCTTTATGTTCTTCGCCATGGCCAATGCGGGCCTGCCGGGCACGAGCGGCTTCATCGGTGAATTTATTGTGGTGTTAAGCGCTATTCAGGTGAACTTTTGGTACGCCGCCTTAGCCGCCACCACACTCATCTTCGGTGCGGCATACACTCTGTGGATGTATAAACGCGTGGTGTTTGGTGATGTGGCCAATGATCATGTAGCCAAACTCACCGATATCAATGGTCGAGAAAAAGCTTTCCTAGGCATTCTGGCCATTCTGGTACTGGCCATGGGCCTCTACCCCAAAATATTTACCGACACCATGCATGCCTCTGTGCAACAACTGATTCAGCACACTTCGATACCGAAGTACTGATGGAGCGATGATGACTTTCGCCTTTCCTAATTTGGTCCCGGTACTCCCGGAAATCTTTCTGCTCACAGCCCTCTGTGCCATTTTAATTTTGGACTTGTTTGTGAGTGAAGCCAATCGCTTCTTGGTGTATGCCTTCTCGCAACTCACCTTGGTGGTGACCGCGGGCCTTTTGGTGATGGGTGCCACAGGTGCGCCCATCAGCACCTTTGAGGGCATGTTTATTGATGACCCCATGGCGCGCACCTTAAAGATTTTTGCTATTCTGGCCGTGGCCCTCATGTTGGCCTATTCACGCAGCTATAACAGTTCTCGCGGTCTTAGTCGCGGCGAATTTTATGTGCTGGTGCTGTTTGCCTTGTTGGGCATTATGGTGATGGTGTCTGCCAATCACTTCTTGGTTTTGTATCTGGGCTTGGAACTATTGTCTCTGTCACTCTGCGCTTTAATTGCCTTGCAGCGCGATGCAGTGCGCGCCACGGAAGCAGCCATGAAGTACTTTGTGTTGGCGGCCTTGGCGTCCGGCATGTTGCTCTACGGCATGTCTATGCTCTATGGCGCCACGGGCTCGTTGCAAATCCCTGTGGTGGCCAGCGTGATTCAGTCCGGCACTGCGGACCCCGCTATTCTGGTGTTCGGCCTGGTGTTCATTGTGGCGGGCTTATCGTTTAAGTTAGGCGTGGTGCCCTTTCACATGTGGGTGCCCGATGTGTATGAGGGCGCACCTACGGCCGTCACCTTATTCGTGGGTTCAGCCCCTAAAATTGCCGCCTTTGCTTTCTTTATGCGCCTACTGGTGGGCGGTATGGGCAGCATGGTGACCGACTGGCAACCCATGCTGATTATTGTGTCTGTACTATCCATGCTATTGGGCAACGTCACCGCCATCGCGCAAACCAACATCAAGCGTATGTTGGCCTATTCCACCATCTCCCACATGGGTTACTTGTTGTTGGGTATTCTGTCCGGTACCGATGCGGGCTACTCCTCGGCAATGTTTTATGTGGCTTCTTATGTACTGACCACCCTAGGTGGCTTCGGTATTATCCTGCTCATGAGCCGCGAAGGTTTTGAAGCAGACCGCTTGGAAGATTTGAAGGGCCTCAACAAACGCAGTCCTTGGTACGCTTTCATGATGTTGGTGGTGATGATCTCCATGGCCGGCATTCCGGTGTCCGTGGGCTTCTTCGCCAAGCTGTCGGTGTTGAGCGCGGCACTAGACGCAGGGCTGACTTGGTTGGTGGTGTTCGCGGTACTGATGTCCTTAATCGGTGCTTTCTACTACCTGCGCGTGATTAAACTCATGTATATGGACGAACCTGCAGATGCCGCGCCGTTGATTGCAGATACAGACCATCGCGTGTTGATCAGCGTGAATGGCGCCGCTATTCTGGCTCTGGGTATATTGCCCCAACCCTTAATTGATTTATGCACCATGGCCATCACGCAGTCGTTGAGAGGCTAACGTCTTATGGCTGATTTTCCAAAACTGCCACACGACTTCACTGAACATACCCTAAGCTCGGAACAGATTTTTAAAGGCGTGCTGCTGGATGTGCGCCGCGATATGGTGCGCTTGCCCAATGGCAAAACCGCCACGCGCGAATTCATCATTCACAATGGCGCCACTGCGGTGATTCCACTGCTGGATAAAGAGACGATTATCATGGAGTATCAGTTCCGCTACCCCAACCACCAGCATTACTACGAAATCCCTGCGGGTAAGTTGGAAGTGGGTGAGCCGGCCTTGGAGAGTGCGCAACGTGAGTTGCTGGAAGAGACCGGTTATGTGGCGGCGAACTGGCGCCATTTAACGACGCTGGATATGTGCATTTCCTACTCCACGGAACAGATCGCCTTCTTCGTGGCCGAAGGGCTGACCTTCGATGCCCATAAGAGGGACGAGGAAGAGTTCTTAGAGACTGTGCCTGTGCCGCTAAAGCAGGCCTATCAGTGGATTGAGAACGGCGTCATCAACGACACCAAGACTGTGGCGGGACTCTTGTGGCTGAAGGCCTTCGGCTGAATTGGGGTCAGACCCTAGTAGG
>CAIVUX010000037.1 GCA_903909215.1 uncultured Ferrovum sp. | reverse complement strand
GGTGGTCATATCCGTAAAGAGCAACAGGGCCGGAGCAAACCAACCCAGCATCAACAACACAGTTTGGATAATCAAGATGGTGATCAGCATGGGGGTCATATCCGATACCAGCACCTGCAATTGCTCAACGTTGCCCGTACCATCGGCCGAGAGAGCCTGCAGTTCCAGCATATGCTGACCGCCCCACACTATTAAAATCACCGTTAAAATCACCTCGCCCAATACATTCACACCCCCTAAGGCAATTAAGCGCGACGCTTTGGTTTTGAAACCGGCAAACAGATGGGCGCTTTTCATGGAGCCCCCTTCGGCCACGCTGCGGCAACCCATCATTAAACCCGCAAACAAAATGGGCAGCAGCAGTGAAAACAAAATAGGCCCCACCACGAGGAGCATTGAGCAGACCACAATAAAGCCAAACCATAAGGTGATGACTTTCATCCAGCCAATGGGGCTTTGAAACACCAATTGGAATCCTTCTGTAATCCAGAAAAATCCTCTGACAAAGGGAACGCGGCGGGGCTCATTCATAGGGGCCAAGGACTCGGTTGGTGAACATGATGGTGCAGAATGCGCTCAAACCACACCGGATCGTGAGGGTGAATAAGCTCACCGTCACGGGGTAAAAATTGATCAAACAAACGCGACAACCAAAAGCGCAAGGCCGCGGCACGCAGCATTAAGGGCCAAGCCGCTTGCTCGGCGGGCAACAGGGGGCGCACCGCATTGTACGCGCTTAATAGTGCGGTTACCCGGGGCGTATCCAAAATTGCATCAGAAGTCATGCACCAATCGTTTACCACCACAGCCAGATCGAACAACCAGGCATCTGTGCCGGCAAAATAAAAATCAATGACGCCGCCCACTCGTTCGCCTTCCATCAGGACGTTGTCGCGAAATAAATCGGCATGTACCGGGCCGCGCGGCAGCTCTTCAAAACGATGATGGGTTTGAAAAGCAATTTCATCATCCAATAGACGTTGTTGCGCGGGGCCCACAAAAGGACGCACCAAGGGTGCCGTGGCCACCCACCATGAGGGGCCGCGTGGGTTTGGGATGTTGATCGGGTAATCGGCACCGGCCTCATGCAATTGCGCCACCACGCCACCAAAGGCCGCGCAATGGGCGGGCCCGGGAGTCATTTGAGATTTTCCGGCGAGGCGTGTGGCAAGACTGGCAGGCTTGCCGCATAAGGTGCCCAAAAACACGCCTTGCTGGTTGGCAATGGGGCGCGGACAGGGAACGCCCTTCTTTGAGAGATGGGCCATGAGGTTGAGGTAATAGGGCAACTCTTCGGGGTGTAACTTTTCAAAGAGTGTTAAAACAAACTGCCCTTGGTCGGTGGTGACGAAGTAGTTGGTGTTTTCGATTCCGGAGGGAATGCCCTCCAGCGTTTGCAAGCTGCCCACGGGGTATGCCGTCAGCCATTGTTGAAGTGCGTGAAATGAAACCGGAGTAAAGACGGCCATAGGTTAAGCGCTTAAAACTCCAGAATAACCCAGCGGGGCACTCTTAAATCGTTGTCCTGCCCATCGTAGCGGCGCCAAATACCGTCCCCTTTGTCGTCCACCAAATAATAAGCAGGCCCCACACGGGGCACTATTTTAATTTGATACAAGCGTCCGCGCACCCGATATTCCTGAAAAGTGGCGCTGTCCTTTTGCACAATGGTAATTTGGGGCTCAAGGGCGGTGTCATTGGAGCCGTAGTTTTGCGGGGCGGGGGCGTCGGGCAAGGGCTGTAAATTATCCGGGCGGGCGGCCAAGGCGCCCAAGGGGATGGCCAGCATGATGAGCAGGGCTAAGCGACGCATGGCCAGAATTCCGGTGACATTATGCATTCTGTGCAGCCTCATGAATGGCTGCGCGAATGCGGTTATAGGTACCGCAACGGCATAGATTACCGCTCATGGCGGCATCGATGTCGGCGTCTGTGGGGCGTGGGTTATGGGTTAGAAGTGCTGAGGCGCTCATAATTTGGCCCGATTGGCAGTAGCCGCATTGGGCCACATCCAGGGCCACCCAGGCTTTTTGTACAGGGTGCTCGCCATGCCGGGACAGCCCCTCAATGGTGGTGATGGATTTGCCGGCTGCAGCACTTAAGGGGGTAATGCAAGAACGCACCGCCTTGCCGTCCAAATGCACCGTGCAGGCGCCACAAAGACCCGCGCCACAAGAGAATTTGGTTCCCGTTAGCCCCACTTCATCGCGAATTACCCACAATAAAGGGGTTTCCGGATCCGCTTTTAGGGTAAGGGGTTTTCCATTAAGAGTGAGTGCAGTGGTCATATGATCTGACATAATCTCGTTTTGGGTTAGGCGTAGAGCAATTCATGACCGATCGTTCACAAAAACTGCTGTTGCTGGTGGATGGGTCGTCCTATCTGTACCGTGCATTCCACGCCTTACCGGATTTGCGAAACCGGGAGGGCTTGCCCACCGGGGCTATTTTTGGCGTGCTCAACATGTTGCGTCGCCTTATGCAGGATTATAAGCCGGATTACGCTGCCTGCGTATTCGACGCGCGTGGCCCCACGTTTCGGGACGAATGGTACCCCCAATATAAGGCCAATCGCCCACCCATGCCCCCCGACCTGGCCTCGCAAATTGCCCCCTTGCAAGAAGCGGTGCGGGCCTTGGGCTGGCCGCTGCTGGTGGTAGAGGGCGTAGAGGCCGATGATGTGATTGGCACGCTGACCCATGAGGCCTCCGCAGCGGGGATGGGTACGGTTATCTCCACCGGCGACAAAGACATGGTGCAACTGCTCACCCCGGGCGTAACCCTGGTCAACACCATGAGCAATGAAGTGCTGGATGCGGAGGCCGCCATGCAAAAGTATGGCGTGCGCCCCGATCAATTTATTGATTACCTTACCCTGATGGGGGACACCTCAGACAATGTGCCCGGTGTGGCCAAGGTGGGGCCCAAAACAGCGCAGAAATGGATAGGCCGCTATGGCAATCTGGATAAATTGCTGTTGCACGCCGATGACGTGACGGGGGCCGTGGGAGAAAACCTACGCAGCGCGCGCGAATGGCTGCCGCAAGCCCGTCGTCTGATTACCATTCGCTGTGATATTGCATTGCCGGTGGCCGCCACCGCCTTGCAGATGAACGAACCGGATATGCCGAGCTTGCACGCATTGGCCGAGCGCTACGATTTGCGCAGTTGGGTGAAGAGTGGCGCCGCCGGGCATCAGGGTGCGGACGCAGGCACTGCTGCCGCTGCGCGCACGCAGGCAGGTGCCAGTCCAGCGGCCAAGGCGGATGCGGTGTTGAATGAAGATCGCGCAGTGGCCCCGCTGGTGCCTGTGCGCTACGACACCGTCACCACCATGGAACAATTGGAGGTTTGGATAGCCCGCATTGAGGCCGCCGCACTCACTGCTTTTGATACAGAAACCAACAGCCTTGACCCCATGACCACGCAACTGGTGGGTTTTTCTTTATGCGTGACACCCTATGAGGCTTGTTATGTGCCGCTGGCCCATTGCGGCCCCGATCAACCACTGCAACTTAATTTAAAAGACACTCTGGCGTGCATGAAGCCGTGGCTAGAAAATCCTGCCGCCAAAAAGGTGGGGCAGCATCTAAAATACGATCAACATGTGTTGGCTAATCAAGGCATTTATCTGCAAGGCGTTGTGCACGATACGTTGCTGCAATCCTATGTGCTGGAATCTCATCAACCCCATAGTTTGGAAAGCTTGGCGCGCCGCCATTTAAATCGCGACACCATTTCTTATGAAGCGGTAACAGGCAAAGGGGTACACGCCATCGGTTTTGAGCAAGTGGCGCTGGATATGGCCACACCCTATGCCGCAGAAGATGCGGACATCACGTTGCAGGTGCACAACGCGCTTTTCCCGCGCATTGCTGCTGATGCAGGCTTGCTGTCTATTTATCAAGATTTGGAATTGCCGGTGCAGCAGGTGTTGTGGCGCATGGAGCGCAATGGTGTGTTGTTGGATGTGGCGCATCTGGAGCGACAAAGCGGCGAGCTGGGCGTGCGCCTGATGGAATTGGAAGCGCAGGTGCACGCGGCCGCAGGGCATCCCTTTAATTTAAATTCACCCAAGCAAATTCAGGCGGTATTGTTTGAAGAACAGGGCCTGCCGGTGCGCAAAAAAACACCCGGCGGCGACCCCTCCACCGACGAGGCTGTGCTGGCAGAATTGGCGCTCGATTACCCCATTCCACGCCTGCTGTTGGAATATCGAAGTCTGGCCAAACTCAAATCCACCTACACCGATAAATTGCCACGCATGGTGAATGCACAAACCGGCCGCGTGCATACCCATTATGCGCAAGCGGTTGCGGTAACCGGACGCCTGTCCAGCAGTGACCCCAATTTGCAAAACATTCCGGTGCGCACCACGGAAGGGCGGCGTATCCGCGAAGCGTTTATAGCGCCAGCCGATCACGTCATCGTGTCGGCAGATTATTCGCAAATTGAGTTGCGTATCATGGCGCATCTGTCGCAGGACGCGGGGTTGCTGGCGGCTTTTGCAGCAGGCCAAGATGTGCACCGCGCCACGGCCGCGGAAATTTTTGGAGTAGCCCCTGAAGAAGTCAGTGCCGAACAACGGCGCGCCGCCAAAACCATTAATTTTGGTCTAATCTACGGCATGTCCGTATTTGGTTTGGCAGGTCAATTGGGCATTGAACGCCAAGCCGCGCAAATTTATATGGAGCGCTACTTTAGCCGCTATCCCGGTGTGGCCCAGTATATGGAGCGCACACGGGACAGCGCGCGGCGCTTAGGGTATGTGGAAACGGTATTTGGTCGCCGTTTGTGGTTACCTGAAATTAATACCAGTAGTGCCGCGCGTCGCCAGGGGGCTGAGCGTGCGGCCATTAACGCACCCATGCAGGGCACCGCCGCCGATTTAATTAAACGCGCCATGTTGGCGGTGCAACATTGGATTGAAACCGAAAAATTATCCACTTTGTTGGTTATGCAAGTACATGATGAATTGGTGCTGGAAGTGCCCAACCGTGAGCGTGAGCGCGTGGCGGCGGCATTGCCCGGCTTGATGTGTGGCGTGGCCACTTTGGCCGTGCCCTTACTGGTGGAAGTGGGCGCTGGGGCCAACTGGGACGAGGCGCATTAAAAAGGGGCCAGACCCCCTGAGGGGTCAGACCCCGCATGGGGTCTGACC
>CAIVUX010000036.1 GCA_903909215.1 uncultured Ferrovum sp. | reverse complement strand
GGCGGTGGCAAATGCTGATGCACGGCGCGCATCACCCCTTCCTTATCGTGAGGGCCGGTAATGGCCAACACGCCCGGATGAGCCGCGCGAATCCGTTCGGCATTCACACCCAGGCAACCCGTCACAATCACTTGGCCATTTTCTGCTAAAGCCTCGCCAATCGCATCAAGAGATTCCTCAATGGCGGAATCGATAAACCCACAGGTGTTAATCACCACCAAATCAGCGCCGTCGTAGGAGGGGGAGATGTCATACCCCTCTGCGCGCAACTGCGTGATGATGTGCTCGGAATCCACCAGGGCCTTAGGGCAACCCAAGGATACAAATCCCACGCGACCCACCCCACCTAAGGCAGGCGGTTTGGGCGGTCGTGATCGCGTAGCGGTGGCGGTCACGCGTTAATCGGGTTTTGGGCTGGAATGGGGGGCAGCCGATTCTTTTGGTGCAGTGGATTCTTCTGGCGCAATGGATTCTTCTGAAGTAGCGGATTTATCCGCCTTGCCTGTGGCGCCATAGGGAAAAGGCAAACCACCAAACAAGGTGCGGGTTTGCTTTTGCATGTTGTTTTGCATATCCATAAAGAGATGCGTGCTTTGCTCTAAATAGTTGCCCATTAAACCTTGTAAGGCCGGGCCCTGGGCATTTAAAAACTGACGCCATACATCGGCATTTACCGTTGGAGCTTCGCCATCGGAAGCACCCTCTGAGGGCATCTGTTCTTGTAGCTTCTTTTGAATATCCACAAAGGTCTGCATGCCGCGCTCTAGGTAATTGCCCATAAAGCCCTGCATGACATTGCCGTAAGAGCGAATCATTTGCGAGAGCATGTCGCTGGTAAAGAGGGGGTCCAAACCACCCTCTTCGTCCAATATGATTTGCATGAGGATGCTGCGCGTGAGGTCTTGGTTGGTTTTGGCATCCACCACCTGAAATTCGGCATGTGCGATCACAAGCTGCTTTACCTCACTTAAAGTGATGTAAGTGCTTGTTTCTGTATCATAAAGTCTGCGATTAGGGTATTTCTTAATCAAGCGTGTTGGATTTGCCATAACTTAAATTGCCTCAAAAATAATGGTGCGGTACGCCATATGAGGGCTTTATCAGGCCCTCAGCATAGGCTTAAAAAGTTACTTTAAAAACATTAAAAACAAATAGTTACCACCAAAATTGCGGTGCTTTAAATATTTTTATTGCAATGCAACAAAAAAAGCTTGACAAGGATATTTCGGATCTGTATCGTTGTAATTGTTGCGACGCAGCATATGCAGCGAAGCTAAAAAAACATAACCCCCTTGTTTCATTATTTTAGGAGCTAAAAATGTACAACGCCCCAGAACAAGTTACTGAGTTTAACAAATCCGCGTTAAATGCGGCACTGCAACTAGCCAAAATTTCTTTTGATACCGCCGAGCGTTTGGTGGGTTTGCAATTAGAAGCCGGCAAAGCGACTTTTGCTGATGCCAGCGAATCGCTCAAAACCCTGACCGAAGCCCGTGATCCACAAGCTATGTTGGGTCTGCGCACCGAATTGAACCAAAAAAGCGTTCAGAAAGCCACCGCCTACTCACGCAGCATCTACGATGTAGCCGCACACGCTCAAGCGCAAATTTCCGCTCTTTTGGAAGGCAATTTTGCTGATTTCAACCAAACCGTGACCAGCAACATCGACAAGGCTGTTAAGTCTGCCCCCGCCGGTACCGATGTGGCCATGGCTGCTATGAAGTCCACCATCGCTGCTTCTACCGCCGCGTTTGATGGTTTGACCAAATCGGCTAAGCAAGTGGCCAATTTCACGGACGCCAGCGTTAAGGCCACCGTTGATGCCGCTACTGCTGCTATGAAACCTGCTGCCTAAGGATTTAGGTTACGGTTTAAACGTCTCCTCCTCCTTTATTGCAAAGGTTCCCTTTCAGTAAAGGATTTAACCCCACAGGGCAACCTGTGGGGTTTTTTTTAACCTCAAGACATGTGTTGCCCACCGTTAATGGAGATGTTGGCGCCGGTAATAAAGGCGGCTTCATCGGAGGCCAGATACACAATCAAACCCGCCACCTCTTCTGGTTTACCCAAACGACCCACAGGAATTTGCGGCAGAATTTTGGCATCCAAAATATCTTGTGGAATGGCCGTTACCATCTTGGTACCGATGTAACCGGGTGAAATGGTGTTGACCGTAACCCCTTTGCGCGCCACTTCCAATGCCAATGATTTGGTAAAGCCATGCATACCCGCCTTGGCTGCGGAGTAATTGGTTTGCCCAAAGGCGCCCTTCTGTCCGTTCACCGATGATACGTTGATCACACGTCCCCAACCACGATCCACCATGCCATCCATGAAAGGCTTGGTCATGTTGAATACGCTATTCAGATTGGTGTTAATCACCGCATCCCAATCTACTTTATTCATTTTTTTGAAGGTCATATCGCGGGTAATGCCGGCGTTGTTTACCAGCACATCCACTTGCCCCACTTCAGCGGTTAATTTAGCGGCCATTTTTGCGCAATCATCCACATCGCCCACGTCCACCGCATAGGCATGGAAGTGATAGCCACGTTCTTTCATACTAGCCAACCACGAATCGGCGGTCTTGTTGCTGGGCGAATAGGTTGTGGCCACCGTATACCCCAAATCCGCCAGCTTAAGACAAATAGATTCACCCAAACCACCCATACCGCCTGTAACCAATACCACGCGCTTTTTCATGTTTTCTCCTCCTGGTTTATTATTTTAACAACGCCCTAAAACATACCGCCCCGGTGCGGGTTCAATGGGGGTGTACTGCAAATTCCCCAATTGCTGTGGAGCTGCGACTTTCTCACTACCCAAAGCATCCAACCAATTGCCCCAATGCATCCACCAACTGCCCTGTTCGGACGTGGCTTCATTCATCCATTGCTCCGCATCACCCGCGATGGCGCTACCCACCCAATAGTTTCTTTTATTCTTAGAGACTGGATTAATAGAACCTGCAATATGACCACTCGCTCCCAATACAAAAGTTTTATCACCACCGATTAAATGCACCGATTCGTAAGCCGATTTCCACGGCACAATATGATCTTCACGAGCAGCAAACACGTAGGTCGGTAAATTAATGCGGGATAAATCCACCTTCCGACCGGCCACGGTTAACGCATCAGGTTTGCGCAATTCGTTTTCCAAGTACAGATGGCGCAGATACCAAGCAAACATGGGGCCCGGCAGATTGGTGCCGTCACCATTCCAATACAGCAAATTAAAAGCCGGCGGGGTTTCCCCTTTCAGATAATTGTTCACCACATAAGGCCAGATTAAATCATTGGCACGCAGACTGGAAAAAGCCATGGCCAATTCCTTGCCAGGCACCACAGCGCCTTGAGCAATTTGTTTTTCACGTTTTTCCACAAAGGCGCGGTTAATGTACACGCCAATCTCGCCCACGTCGGAATAATCCAACAAGGTGGTCATCAAGGTGAGGGTAGCCACCGGCAGGGGGTCATCTTTGGCGTAAGCGGCCAAGGCACAGGACACCAACGCGCCCCCCACACAAAAACCCAATAAATCAATGGTGTCGGCGCCGCCAATGGCTTGGGTGGTGCGAATAGCGGTAACCACCCCTTGTTCGATGTAATCGTCCCACGTAATGTGACGCAGCGATTCATCAATATTGCGCCAAGACACCAAGAACACGGTGTGTCCTCGGTCCACGGCGTATTTCACCAAGGAATTAGAAGGTTCTAAGTCCATGATGTAAAACTTATTGATGCAAGGAGGCACCAACAACAAAGGGCGTGCCGCCACTTCCGAAGTGGTGGGGCTGTACTGAATGAGTTGAATTAAATCATTTTCGAAGACCACGGCACCGGGCGTGATGGCGATATTCACGCCCACCTCAAACACCGATTCATCGGTCATGGAAATGCGCCCCTTCTCCAAATCCGTCATGAGATTTTTAAGGCCCGCTTTAAGGCTTTCGCCACCAGACTCTATGGCGCGCGATAAGACCTCTGGATTAGTGGCTGGAAAATTGGCCGGAGACATGGCGTCAATATATTGGCGAATAAAAAATTCTAACTTCTGTTTGGCGGCGGGCTCCAACTCTAAGGAACCTACGGCCTCTTTTAGCCAATCACCGGTCAACAAATACGATTGGCGCAGATAATCAAAAATGGGATAGGCCTGCCATTCTGGGGCACTAAAACGGCGATCGGTTTGTGCAGCTGCAGCCACTGTAGGTGTGGCAACAGAAGGGGTCTGACCCGCTGAGCGGCTGAGCATATTCATCCACAACGCTGCTTGATTTTCGTAATAACGACTTTGTAAATCTTGCCAACGGGGCGCGTCTTTGGCTACCGCCTGGGCGAAATCTTTTAAAAACTCTTGATAGGCTTCCGGTTGAAAACCTCCTAAGCGCGCACCCACCTCTTCCATTAATGTGTGATTGGCCTGACCT
This sequence comes from uncultured Ferrovum sp., assembly GCA_903909215.1. Taxonomy (GTDB): domain Bacteria; phylum Pseudomonadota; class Gammaproteobacteria; order Burkholderiales; family Ferrovaceae; genus CAIVUX01. Next base: position 1,382 of record CAIVUX010000036.1, on the reverse strand, counting down.
AAGCTTTCTAAAACTTTTTCTACTGGATTCTTTGCGGATTCTTGCGATTCCATTAGTTATTCTCCTGTCATTCCACAATCAACACATGAGCCCAGTGAATAGAGGCCACACCCAAAACAATCAATCCTATTTGCCAAGCGGAGGCTTTAAAATCCACGCGCCGATGCAGGCCCGGAATTAAATCAGCCACCGCCACATAAATCATACTGGCAGCAGCCAAGGCCAACAAATACGGCACGAAGCGCTGCAAAGACTGTAACGCCAAACACGCCATCACGCCGCCCACCAAAGTAGCGACGCTGGAAAAAGCATTGAAGGCCAATGCGCGACCACGTGACATGCCCGAATGCAGCAGCACCAACACATCGCCTGCCTCTTGCGGAATTTCGTGCGCAATAATGGCCAAAGCCGTCACTATGCCCAGCTGGGTGTTGGTGACAAAGGCGGCGGCGATAATAATGCCGTCCACGAAATTATGAACTGAATCACCCACTACTACCATAGCGCCGGTGCGCCCTTGCGGCCCATCATGAGAGTGCCCCACATGAGAATGGACTTCATCTAAATCATGTATGTGTACATGACGCCACAAGACCAACTTTTCGAGCATAAAAAATAACAGGATACCTGCCAATACCGTAGCCGAAACAGCCTCAGGGCTGGCCGATAATCCAAACGCATGGGGAAGGATTTCTAGAAATACGGCACCCAATAAGGCCCCAATGGCATAACTTACCAATAAGGGCACCCAAGCGGGTCGGGCTGTGAAGACCACAATAGTCGCGCAGGCCATGGACAGCAATCCTGCAGCAGATCCGGCAATAATAGTGGCGATTAAGGGGCTCAAAGGCTTTGCTTCCTACTAAGTAAGGGATTAACCGGTCATTATACGGTGGTCCGGCGCTTATTCCTCAGCCATCCAAATAAAGCTGCCCATGCGCCCCGTAACACCTCGGTCTCGACGGTGGGAATAAAACTGTGTGGGGTTGGAAGCGGTGCACTGTCCTCCACCATAAATTTTTTCCACTCCACGGGCAGCCAAGCGCTGACGGGCTAAGGCAAATAAATCGGCTTGCCATTTGCCCGGGACGTTGCTTGGGGTGAACGCACTGGCTGCTGTGGCGCTCTGAGCAACAAATGCGGCACGCACCTCATCACCCACTTCAAAGGCGGATTGACTGATGGCGGGACCCATCCACACCATGATGTCTTGTGGGGCCACCGCCATGGCCTCTAACGTGGCCTCAAGAATGCCGGCCGCCATACCGCGCCAACCCGCGTGCGCTGCCGCCACCACCCGCCTCTGCGGCGTGCAGAACAGCAAGGGCATGCAATCGGCCGCAAGGACTACCGCGGCCCGATCGGTTTCATGCACCACATGG
>CAIVUX010000035.1 GCA_903909215.1 uncultured Ferrovum sp. | reverse complement strand
GGTGACGGTGGTATATGGTCACGGTGGTGAAGCAGTGCGTCAATATTTTGCAGGAGCACCACTGAACTGGGCGCTGCAAGAACCGCAATTGGGTACCGGCCACGCCCTCATGCAAGCCTTGCCCTTTTTGCCCGAGCAAGGCACGGTGCTGGTGTTGTACGGCGATGTGCCGCTCATCGCGGCCACCACCTTGCGTCGTTTGGTAGAACTCTGCCAAGGAAAACATTTGGCGCTGCTCACACAGGCCCTGAAAGACCCCACGGGCTACGGGCGCATTATTCGCAACAGCGCGGGAGAAGTCACCGCCATTCGCGAACAGAAAGATGCCAGCATTCATGAAAAAACCATTACAGAAATCAACACCGGCATTATGGCGTTGCCCGCAGGGCAGGTGGCAGGCTGGTTAAAACGCTTATCTTCTCAGAATGCACAAAACGAGTATTATCTAACCGATGTCATTGGATTGGCGGCACAGGATGGTGTGGCTATTCACACCACCACGCCAGGGCATGCTTGGGAGGCATTGGGCGTGAACAGCAAAACACAATTGGCAGAATTGGAACGCATTCATCAGGGGGAAATCGCCAAAGCCTTAATGGAGGCGGGCGTTACCCTGCGCGACCCCGCACGCTTGGATGTGCGCGGAACGTTGACCTGCGCCCAAGACGTGAGCATTGATGTGGGTTGCGTGTTTGAAGGTACTGTTGTGTTAGAGAACAACGTCACCATCGGCGCTCACTGCGTGATTAAGAATTGCACCATTGGTGCCAGCAGCAACGTGGCGCCCTTCTCACATCTTGAGGGTGCCGTCATCGGAATCCGTAATAAAATTGGACCCTATGCGCGCCTGCGCCCCGGAACCCACACCGCGCAGGATGTGCATGTGGGCAACTTTGTGGAAGTGAAGAATTCTGAGCTGGGTGAAGGCACCAAAGCCAATCACTTGTCTTACTTAGGCGATGCCACAGTAGGCAAACATGTGAACGTGGGCGCCGGGACCATTACCTGCAATTACGATGGGGTGAACAAGCACCGCACCGTTATTGAAGACGATGTCTTTATTGGTTCCGACACTCAACTGGTGGCGCCGGTTACCGTAGGTCGCGGTGCCACCATTGGGGCCGGCTCTACCATTGTTACATCGGTTCCAGCGGATGGCCTCACGCTGTCGCGCGCCAAACAAACCACCCTCGCGCGCTGGAAACGACCCGTTAAAAAAAGTTAGGTCACTCCGATTTATAGTCCGCGCTCTTTGGCGGCCTTCTTTATCAACTCATCCAACAACGGAAATAAAGTTGCATTCCCCCCAGCAATGCTGGGTGAGGTGCGGTACTTGCCATCAATGATGATGGTGGGAACAGCATCCACACCATACGCCATAGACTTCTGATCACCACGCGCCACTTTGCTTTGTACGGCAAAAGAATTGTAAGCGTCTAAAAATTTTTGACGGTTCACGCCCTGCTTTTCAATCCAATTAAACAAGATGTCTTCAGAAAACAAATTCAGTCTCTCGGTATGAATGGCGTTAAAAATCTTTTCATGCAAATGATCGGCTTCGTTCATGGACTCTAAGGCATAGTAGGCCTTAGACATCACCGTCCATTGTGGACGTCCAAAACTAACAGGAATGCGCTTATAGGTTACGTTGGCTGGTAATTTACGCGCCCAAGATTCAATAGTAGGTGCCAAGCTGGCGCAATGGGGGCAGGCGTAAGAAAACACTTCCACCACCTCCACTTTCTTTACCGAGTCAGTGGGTTGCTCAGGAATGATGGGGATGTAGTCAATGCCCTTATCTGCGGCAGAAGCCATGCCCATTGAAAACAGACCCACTAACAGCAGTGCCCGAGCGCTGCGACAGAACGTATTCATGAAGACTCCCATATCAATTAATAAGGTTTGGTTTTGGTGTTATCTACTTTAATGATGTTGGTGGGGATGCCATTATTCTTGAGTGTCGCCACCAACGTGCGCACCTCATCCACAGAAACAATGGGACCCACGCGCACACGGTACAAGGGCTTCTCGCCTACTTCAGGGGATAGAATAGTGGCATCCACACCCGTCAGGGCCAAGCGCGCGCGTTGATTATCGGCTTCCGCTTGTTTTTGAAACGCCCCGGTTTGGACAAAATAGGTCACCGCAGGTTCCGTTATAGGCAATGGTGCGGGTGTAGGCAAGGGCGGTGCAATCGCAGCATTATCCCTAGGCGCTGTGGCGTCGGCAGCAGGTGCTGTTGAAGGAGCCAGCAGATCGGGGCGTACGGGTGTGGGATTAATCAGGCCGTGACGGGATACATCGGGCATGTCTGCTGCGGGCTTATCCGGCGCCACAGAGGCTTGGTCAGCATGCGGGGTAAATGGATTATGAAGGCGCATCACATACAGCGCCACACCGGCACAAAGGGCCACACCCAGCACCATGCCCACCATTAAGCCTTTTAAAAAGGGTGCGCCATGGGTGGGAACAGGCTTGGGGCGATTGCTGTGGTCAGACCGATTCATCAATACTCTCCCGATGCATAGCGTTAGGCGCGCCAACGCCCAACAATGTTAATCCATCTTTAATGACTGAAGCCACTGCGGCAATGAGGGCTAAGCGGGCCAACTTAAGCGCTTCATCAGCCACTAAAAATTGTTCGGCATTGTAATAGCTGTGCAAGGTGGCAGCCAACTCGCGCACATAAAAGGCCACCATGTGCGGCGCATATTCTCGTGCAGCAGATTCAATTAATTCAGGATATTCGCGCAGCATTTGCATGAGGGCAAATTCTGTAGGCGTGGCGAGAGAAGATAGGTCTGCGTGCGCCAAAACAGCCCTATCACCGCCCCATTTGCCCAGCACGCTGCAAATGCGCGCATGGGCATACTGCACATAGAAAACTGGATTGTCATTACTTTCCGAAAGGGCTAAGTCCAAATCAAAATCCAGATGTTGATCTGATTTACGCAACACATAAAAGAAGCGCGCGGCATCACGTCCCACCTCGGTGCGCAATTCACGCAAGGTGACAAACTGTCCTTTGCGCGTGGACATCTGTGCTTTTTCACCATGGCGATAGAGGCTCACAAATTGCACCAAGGGCACCACCAGGCGTTCTGCATCTTGCCCTAAAGCAGTCAGTGCGGCTTTCACGCGTGGAATATAGCCATGGTGATCGGCGCCCCACACATCCACTATGGCACTAAAGCCACGCTTGAATTTATGGAGGTGATAGGCAATATCGGAAGCGAAATAAGTGAAGAGACCATTTTCTCGCTGCACCACGCGATCTTTTTCATCTCCAAAGGCGCTGGAACGAAACCAGCGTGCGCCGTCTTGCAGGTAGAGGTGACCGCCCGCATCAAGCTGGGCCACCACCGCGGCCACAGCTCCGCTATCAAATAAGGATTGCTCGGAAAACCATTCATCAAACACCACACCAAACTCTTCCAAGTCGGCGCGGCAATCGGCCAATTGTTCCTTCAGTACCAATTGATGCATGGCCGCATAATCCGCACCCAATAAAGATTTGGCGTTGGAGATTAACCTATCCATATGCATTTCGTTTTGCGTGGCGGCGCCAGCATCTTCAGGCGCGGCGTCCAAAATGGCACCGGGCGCGCCCGCACAGGCTTCCATGTCCGTGCGTTTTAAGCTGTCGCCTAACGCGGCACGCAATTGCACCGCCATGGCCGCCACGTAATCGCCTTGATAGCCATTGGGCGGAAAGGGGATTTTGGAGCCAAAGAGGTCTAAATAACGCAACCAAGTGGAAAGCGCCAGAATATCCATTTGGCGTCCGGCATCATTCACATAGTATTCGCGCTGTACGCGATAACCCGCTTTCGCCAAGATGTTGCACAGGGACGCACCGAAGGCAGCGCCGCGCCCATGGCCCACATGCAAGGGCCCGGTGGGGTTGCTGGAAACAAACTCCACCTGAATGTGGCGCTGATGGCCCAAGTTTACGGCGCCCCATTGAGGTTGGCTGAGTACATCGTGTACCACGCCTTGCTTGGCGGCGGCTGTGAGATAAACGTTAATAAAGCCCGGGCCTGCCAGTTCCACTTTTTCAATTAAGGGGGAGGTGGGCAAGGCTTGCAGCAGAGCCTGGGCCAATTCTCGCGGTGGGCGTTGTAAGGATTTGGCCAACTGCAGAGCTAAGGTGCTGGCAAAGTCGCCATGATCTGCTTGTCGGGGTTTATCCAACACCACGGCTTGGGTGCTGCCCGGCGCCACCGATTGAAGGGCGGTTTTAAACAAAGCGACGACGCGTTCTTGCAATGAGGTCATGGACATGGGTTTTGGTTCATTAATCGATCATTATAAGGGTTGAGCGGCCACCTTCATAATTCCAACGGATCCACATCCAACACCCAGTTCACACGAGACTCTGGGGTCTCAAATAGAGCGTTTTGCCAAGCACTCAAAAAGCTTTGCAATTCTGAACGCTGAGCGCATTGCACCAATAATTGCAGACGGGTTTTGCCGGCTAAGCGGGCCATGGCGGGGGGCACGGGGTCGAATACCAGCACCCCCTCCTGCACCAAATGATGTGCGGAACCCAAGGCGTTTTCCATGAAGCGGATGACGGCCTTTTCGCTGATGGATGAGGCGCGCAAAATGGCCTGATGGATGAAAGGCGGAAAGCCCGCCATGCGCCGCGTGTCCAATTCTAAGGCGGCAAATTGTTCGTAATCGTGATGGCGAATGGCCGTGAACAAGGGGTGACCAGGAAAGGCGGTTTGGATGACCACTTCCCCCGGATGCTCTGCACGCCCGGCTCGTCCGGCCACTTGAACCAGTTGTGCGAATAAGCGCTCACTGCCACGGAAATCGTTACTGTATAAGGCGCCATCAACGTTTAAAGCCACCACCAAGGTGATGCGCGGAAAGTCATGCCCCTTCACCAGGACCTGCGTGCCCACCAAAATATCCACTTCCCCCGCACTAATGGCGGCTGCTGTTTCAGCCCATGCGTTCACTCGTGCCAAGCTGTCGCTGTCTACGCGCAGAATGCGTGCATCAGGAAAATGTTCGCGCAAACGCGCTTCAATTTTTTGTGTTCCCTCTCCTGCGGTGAAGAGCTGGGCATTGCCACAAGTGGGGCAATGATGTGGGATGGGACGATGATGTCCGCAATGGTGGCAGCGCATTTCGCGCGCGCGCAAATGCACCACCAAGCGTGCCGAGCAGCGGTCGCAACTGCACACCCAACCGCATTGATTGCACACCAAGGCGGGGGAGTAGCCGCGCCGATTAATGAATACCAAGCTCTGTTCACCGCGCATGAGCCGCTCGCCCAAAGCCCCCAAGGCCGCAGGCGATAAACCCTGAGCAACCACTTCGCGCGGAGGTTCTACCAATTGAATGGCGGGCAGCGTGGCATTGGTTTGCGCACGACGGCTTAACGTGAGCAAATGGTAGCGATTGGACCGGGCATTGAACCAAGACTCTAAGGAGGGGGTGGCGGAACCCAGAACCACAGGAATCTTTTCAAGTTGGGCACGCACAATTGACAGGTTGCGTGCTGAATAGCGCAACCCTTCTTGCTGTTTGTAGGAGGGGTCATGCTCCTCATCCACAACAATGAGGCGAAGGCGCGGAATAGGGCAAAACACCGCCAAACGAGTGCCTAAAATGACCGCGGCTTCGCCGCTTTGCGCTTCCAGCCAGCGCGCCACCCGTTCTTTTTCAGTGAGGTGGCTGTGCAGGCTGACCAAATGGATGTCGGGCAGACGTTCGCGAAAACGGTGTTCCAAAGCGGGGGTCAGATTAATTTCGGGCACCAGTACCAGCACCTGACCGCCCTCTCGTACCGCAGCGCTGATGGCTTCTAAATATACTTCCGTTTTGCCGCTCCCCGTAATGCCCTTCAACAGAAAGGCATAAAAGTGATGGCGCTGGGCGTGGATGGCCGCAGCTGCCGTGAGCTGTTCGTCATTCAATGGGGGGCACGCACGGGGCTTTGGTGAGGCAACGGTGCGACGACGTTTCAGCGGCACCCAACCCTTGGTGCGCCGTAAGCCCGGGGGCAAGGCATTTAAAATAACCGGGCCCAAGGGGTGATGGTAGTACTCACTGGCAAAGCGCAGCAAGGTGAGTAAGGGTGCGGACAACGGATCCACGTCACGCCATATTTGGGTTACCCCCTTGAGGCGCTCAACGGCAATATCACTCTGTTGCGACACAGCCATAATGACGCCGACTTTTTGCTCACGACCAAAGGGCACCAACACGCGCCGCCCCACATCCTGCGTAGCGGCATCCTCGCTGAGGTAATCGAATAGCCGATTCAGCGGAAGATCGAGTGCAACGTGAACAATCGGCATGGAATAAGGGGTTTGAGCGAGATTAGGCTGAAAATAGCGCTGAAAAGGAGCTGTGGATAACTCTGTTCATAAGTCCTCGCAAAGGCGCCGTTCTTTTAGGGTTTTCAAGGGATTACCCTAGAAATCAACATGAGTTAAATTTTTTATTTATTTAATATCAATTACTTATAAATAAACCGAAGCCCTCTCCCCGTGAGCGCATTCATTTGAACCAATAATCCTATTTTTGTGCATAAGCACAATCCTTAGAGGATATATTTCAAAGAGTTACAGACGAATCTGACGGCTTTGGCTATGCACCGCATCCACCATCACGGCCACGTTTTCAGGAGGTGTAAAGCGAGAAATGCCATGACCCAAATTAAATACATGGCCGGGATGATTGCCAAATCCATTCAGTACGCGCGCCACTTCTTGCTGGATGATTTCGGGTGTACCAAATAAGGCGGAAGGATCCATATTGCCTTGCAAGGCCACGCGATCACCAATGCGTTTACGGGCATCGGCAATGTTGATGGTCCAGTCCAAACCCACGGCATCAAAGCCTGCTGAGGCAATGGATTCCAACCACAGTGCACCACCCTTGGTGTACACAATGCTGGGCACAGTTCGTCCCTCGGCTTCCTTCGTCAGGCCCTCGGCGACGCGACGCATGTATTGCAAAGAAAACTCCTCATAAGCCGGCGTGGTGAGCGTGCCCCCCCAAGTGTCAAACACCATGACGGCTTGGGCGCCTGAAGCAATTTGCGCATTGAGATATTGAATCACGGCTTCGGTAGTCACTTCTAAAATGCGGTGCAGTAAATCAGGGCGCCGATAAAGCATGCCTTTGATGTGACGGAAGTCATCAGACCCACCCCCTTCCACCATGTAACAGGCCAACGTAAAAGGACTGCCCGAAAAACCAATCAGGGGCACGCTGCCCGATAAGGCGCGTCGAATAGATTTAACCGCATCCATAACATAGCGCAGATGAACTGTGGGGTCTGGCGCAGTGAGGTTGCGCACCTCCCATTCGTCTCGCAGGGGGCGCTCAAATTTAGGACCTTCGCCATCGGCAAAGTAAAGACCTAAGCCCATGGCATCGGGAATGGTGAGAATGTCGCTGAACAAAATAGCGGCATCTAAGGGAAAGCGGGCCAAGGGCTGCAACGTCACTTCCGTGGCCAAGTCTGGGTTTTTGCAAAGCTCTAAAAAACTTCCCGCCCGCCCGCGCGTGGCATTGTACTCAGGCAAATAGCGGCCTGCTTGGCGCATCACCCATAGGGGGGTGTGATCCGTGGGTTGGCGCAGTAAGGCTTTTAGGAAGCTGTCATTTTTTAGCATGTAAACCTTAGCGGGGCAGTAAGGAGCTGCCCATTAAAAATTGATCCACAGCGCGTGCGGCTTGTCGCCCCTCGCGAATGGCCCAAACCACGAGCGATTGACCACGACGCGTATCACCTGCGGCGAATACCTTGGCCACACTGGTTTTATATTCCTCAGTATTGGCCGCCACGTTGCCGCGCGCATCAAACGCCACACCCAGTTGTTGCAGTAAGCCCGCCTGTATGGGGTGGGTATATCCCATGGCCAGTAAAACCAGATTCGCTTTCACATCAAACTCCGAGCCCGATACTTCGCTCATGACCATTTGGCCTTTATCATCCTTTTTCCAAGCCAGGCGAACGGCGCGTAATTGTTCCACCTGGCCCTGGCTTCCGGTGAATGCTTTGGTGGCCACGCTCCAATCGCGCACACAGCCTTCTTCTTGCGACGAGGAGGTGCGAAGCTTCAAGGGGTAATTGGGCCATACCAAAAATTTGTTCTCCATTTCAGGAGGGCAGGGCATCAGTTCAAACTGAGTTACCGATGTAGCGCCTTGGCGAATGGAAGTGCCCACACAATCAGAACCCGTATCGCCCCCACCAATCACCACCACATGCTTCCCGGTGGCCAGAATGGCATTGGTAACAGCGTCACCCGCATTGCGTTTATTTTGCTGAGGCAAAAACTCCATGGCAAAATGAACGCCGTTTAATTCACGCCCCGCTACGGGTAAGTCGCGTGGGTGTTCACAGCCACCAGTCAACAACACCGCATCAAATTCAGCCAACAGGGCTTTACTGTCCACCGATACGCCCACATGGGCATTGGTACGAAACTCCACACCTTCGGCGCGCATTTGCTCCATGCGCCGATCAATTAAATGTTTTTCCATTTTAAAATCAGGGATGCCATAACGCAGCAAGCCGCCGATGCGATCATTCTTTTCAAACAGCACCACGCTGTGACCCACGCGGGCCAATTGTTGTGAAGCGGCCAAACCGGCAGGACCTGAACCAATCACCGCCACACGACGGCCGGTTTTTTGCGCTGCGATTTGTGGCACCACCCAACCTTGCGCCCAGCCCTTGTCGATGAGGGTATGTTCAATATTCTTAATCGTGACCGCATCATTGTTGATGTTGAGTACGCAGGCTGATTCGCATGGGGCTGGGCAAATGCGCCCGGTGAATTCTGGAAAATTATTAGTGGAATGCAAAACCTCTAAAGCCGTCTGCCATTGTCCGTGAAACACCAAGTCATTCCAATCGGGAATGATGTTGTTCACCGGACATCCGGTTTGGCAAAAGGGAATTCCGCAATCCATACAGCGCGAACCTTGTTGACTCACTTCAGCGTCTGAGAGAGGCACATCAAATTCGTGATAGAACCGAATGCGCTGTTCGGGAGGCATTGAGGAGGGATCTTGCCGCTCAATCTCCATGAAGCCGGTAATTTTACCCATGGTGATGCGCTCCTTCTTGTTCGGCAGCCAATTCAATTAAAGCGCGGCGATATTCGGTGGGCATGACTTTAACAAACTTGGGAAGATAGTGATCCCAATCGGTCAAAATGGTTTTTGCGCGCAAGCTGTTGGTGTAATGCATGTGACGCTCAATCAGTTTTTTAAGCAACACGGCATCGCGCTCACCCAAATGATTGACGCGCACACGCCCATGGCTATCTAAATTGCCTTTTGATTCTTCTGAGGCATCGTCTTCGGCGGGGATGGGTTCCAATTCAACCATGGTCAGATTGCAGCGCTTTTCAAAGTCGCCCACCTCATCCAATACATAGGCCACACCGCCACTCATGCCGGCAGCAAAGTTGCGCCCCGCTTCACCCAATACCACCACAGTGCCGCCCGTCATATATTCGCAACCATGGTCGCCCACCCCTTCAACTACGGCAGTGGCACCTGAATTGCGCACGGCAAAACGCTCGCCCGCGACGCCACGGAAATAACATTCGCCATTAATGGCGCCATACAGAACAGTGTTGCCCACAATAATATTTTCTTCAGCCACGATGGGGCAGTCCGTCGCGGGGTAAATTACAATGCGCCCACCAGACAATCCTTTGCCCACATAGTCGTTGGCCTCGCCCGTCAGCTCTAGGCTGATGCCATGAGCCAAGAAAGCGCCAAAACTTTGTCCGGCAGTACCGGTGGCTTTAATCACAATGGTGTCATCAGGCAAGCCTGCATGGCCATGATGACGCGCCACAACGCCGGATAGCATAGCGCCCATGGTGCGGTTGACGTTGCGCACGGGGGTGTGAATGAGTACTGGTTTTTTATGCAAAATGGCGGGTTGCGCTTGCGCAATGAGGGCGTGGTCCAAGGCGCCCTCAAGGCCATGGTCTTGGGTTTCTTTCCAGGAGCGTGCCACATGGGCCGGCATATCGGGGCTGTGGAAGACGCGCGAAAAATCAAGACCACGCGCTTTCCAATGCGAAATCCCTTTTTTCATGTCGAGCTTATCCACGCGCCCCACCATTTCATCAAAGGTGCGAAAGCCCATCATGGCCATCAGTTCGCGCACCTCGTCGGCCACGAAGAAAAAATAATTAATTACATGCTCGGGTTGGCCAGTAAATTTCTTGATCAGCTCAGGATCTTGTGTGGCAACCCCCACAGGACAGGTGTTGAGATGGCATTTGCGCATCATGATGCAACCTTGCACCACCAGAGGCGCTGTGGCAAAACCAAATTCATCCGCACCCAGCAGCGCACCCACCACCACATCGCGACCGGTTTTCATCTGGCCGTCCGCTTGCACGCAGATGCGTCCACGCAAACGATTCAGCACAAGCGTTTGTTGGGTTTCTGCCAGGCCCAGCTCCCAAGGAGAGCCGGCATACTTAATGGAGGATAGGGGCGAAGCACCCGTACCGCCATCGTGACCTGAAATGGTGACATGGTCCGCATGCGCTTTTGATACCCCGGCTGCAACGGTGCCCACACCCACTTCAGAGACCAGCTTTACGCTGATGCGTGCGGCTGGGTTGACGTTTTTCAAATCGTGAATCAGTTGCGCCAAATCTTCAATGGAGTAAATGTCGTGGTGCGGTGGCGGTGAAATAAGCCCCACCCCCGGTACAGAGTGGCGCAGCTTGCCAATATATTTGCTTACTTTATGCCCGGGCAATTGTCCGCCTTCACCCGGTTTGGCGCCTTGTGCCATTTTAATTTGCAAGTCATCCGCGTTGACCAAATATTCTGTGGTAACGCCAAAGCGCCCAGAAGCCACTTGCTTAATGGCCGAGCGCATGGAGTCGCCATTGGCCATGGGCTTAAAGCGCATGGGGTCTTCGCCACCTTCACCGGTGTTCGACTTACCCCCGATGCGGTTCATGGCAATGGCCAGCGTGCTATGGGCCTCATGTGAAATAGAACCCAAGGACATGGCGCCTGTGGCAAAGCGTTTCACAATAGATTTTGCAGACTCCACCTCCGATAAAGGCAATGGTTGCGCCGCGGATTTGAGTTCAAATAAACCACGCAGCGTCATCAAGCGTTGCGATTGATCGTTAATGGCCTGCGCGTACTCGCGATAGGTATTGGCATTGCCGGTGCGCGTGGCGTTTTGCAGTTTGGCGATGGTATCGGGTGTCCACATGTGGGCTTCGCCACGAATGCGGTAGGCGTATTCACCCCCTGCATCTAATGCGTTTTGGTAAATGAGGTCGTTAGAATAAGCGCAGGCGTGTAAGCGCAGGGCCTCTTCGGCCACCTCTTTTAAGCCAATACCCTCAATAGTGCTGGCCGTGCCTGTGAAGTATTTCTTCAGGAACGCGCTGCTCAAGCCCACTGCTTCAAAAATCTGCGCACCGCAATAAGACTGATACGTGGAGATGCCCATCTTGGACATCACTTTCAACAGGCCCTTGGAGACGGACTTGATATAGCGCTTATGCGCATCTTTAACAGCCAAATCGCTGGGCAATAAATCGCCCATGGTGGCAATGGTTTCAAAAACCAGGTAGGGGTGGATGGCTTCAGCACCGTAACCGGCCAGTAAGGCAAAGTGATGGGTTTCCCGTGCGGAACCCGTTTCAACCACCAAGCCGGTGGTGGTGCGCAAACCATGCTTCACCAGGTGATGGTGCACGGCCGCCGTGGCCAATAGACCTGGAATGGCGATACGGGTAGCACTGCTGTCGCGATCGGACAAGATCAGAATGTTGAACCCCTCGCGTACGCGGGCTTCAGCATTGCGGCACAGATTGGTCAACGCATCTTCCATGCCGTCGGCCCCTAACGCGACGTCGTAGCAGAGGGTGAGCATAGTGGAGCGGAATTGATTGTTGGTGTAGTCGCTAATGGTGCGAATTTTTTCCATATCCTCAATCGAGAGGATGGGTTGGCTGGCTTCTAAGCGCACTTGCGGTTCAGTGACATCCACGCTCAGCAAATTGGGGCGCGGCCCAATGAAGGACACCAAGGACATCACCAGTTCTTCACGAATGGGGTCAATGGGCGGGTTGGTGACTTGTGCAAACAGTTGCCGAAAATATTGATAGAGCGACTTTGGGCGATTGGAGAGAACGGCCAAAGGCGTGTCGTCTCCCATAGAGCCCACTGCTTCTTGCCCGGTACCGGCCATGGGCGCCAATAAAAACTTCAGATCTTCTTGTGTTACACCAAAAGCTTGCTGGCGGTCCAGTAAGGTGGTGGCGTCCCCCTTGGGCACCGATGCGGGAGCAGGCAAATCCTCTAAATGAGTTTGTGTCTGAGACAGCCATTTTTGGTACGGCCGCCCTTGGGCCAATTGCTGCTTTAATTCCGCGTCACTCACGATGCGGCCTTGGTCCAGATCGATGAGCAGCATTTTTCCGGGCTGTAGACGCCATTTTTTGATGATTTTATGTTGTGGAATATCCAGCACGCCCATTTCAGAAGCCATGAGCACCAGATCGTCGCTGGTTTGCAAATAACGTGCGGGACGCAGGCCGTTGCGGTCTAAGGTGGCGCCAATTTGGCGTCCATTGGTGAAGGCTACGGCTGCAGGGCCATCCCAGGGTTCCATGAGGGCGGCGTGATACTCGTAGTAGGCGCGACGGGTTTCATCCATGAGTGGGTTGCCGGCCCAAGCTTCAGGGATCAGCAGGGTCATGGCTTGTGCCAAGGGGTAACCGCCGGCCACCAATAATTCCAGCGCGTTATCAAAACAGGCAGAGTCGGATTGACCTTCCATAATCAGCGGCCAGATCTTTTTAAGATCCTCGCCAAGATAAGTGGAGGACATGGCCGCGCGCCGCGCCGCCATCCAATTGACATTGCCGCGCATGGTATTGATTTCGCCGTTATGGGCAATCATGCGGAAGGGGTGCGCTAAATCCCAAGTGGGAAAGGTATTGGTAGAAAAACGTTGATGTACCAAGGCCAAGGCCGACGCCAGCAGCGGGTCGTTTAAATCGGGGTAATACTTGCCCACTTGGTCTGCCAGCAGCATGCCTTTGTAGACCAAAGTACGCGAAGACAATGAGGGTAGGTAAAACAAAGTGCGGTTCATGCCCAGCCCAGCAATGGCGACTTCAGCGCGTTTGCGCAGCACAAATAATTTGCGCTCAAAGGCGTTCTGGTCGGGGGTATTGGGGCCGCGCGCGATGAACAGTTGGCGGATAACGGGCTCGAGGGCTTTGACGCCAGCACCTAAGCTGCTGTTGTCGGTTGGCACTGTGCGCCAACCCAAAATTTGTTGCCCTTCTTCAATTGCGAAGCTAGTAAGCGCTTGCTCACACTGCGCCCGTTGGGCGTCATCCTGGGGCAAAAAAACCATGCCCACGGCATAGTGATTGAGTTCGGGTAAGGTAAAGCCAAGGGCGGCGGCCTCACGACGAAGGAACGCATCGGGCATTTGAATCAGGATTCCAGCACCATCTCCGGCCGTGGGGTCAGACCCCGTGGCGCCGCGATGGGTGAGGTTTTCTAAAATTTTGAGGCCTTGTTCCACAATGGAATGGCTCTGCATGCCCTTAATATGGGCCACAAAACCGACGCCACAGGCATCATGTTCATGGGCGGGTTTGTATAAACCCTGTGCGACGGGGGGTGAGAATTGGCTCACTCGAATAACCTCGGCAATTTCAAATGGTCGGTTGCGTGGAGCCAATGCAGCTATGGCGAACCGGGCAGAAGATGATACAGCCAACACCCTGACGGGGCAATGGTTTTGGCCTGGTTTTAATGGCCATACAAGGAGATATGGCTATTGCGGGATTAGGTTGGCCGCACCAATAAAGCGTCCAGTTTTGGCAGTAAGGGCATCCGTCACCATCGGGATGGGCACCTCATGACTTAATACGGCATGGCCCAAAGCCTTAAGCAGCACATAGCGAATATGACCGGCTTCAACCTTTTTATCCGACCCCATGAGTTCTAAATAGCGCGCCGCACTCAAATCAGGGGCTTGGATGGGCAGGCCTGCACGGAAAAAGAGTTGCGTGATGCGTGCCACATCGACATCACTGAGCCAACCCAGGCGATTGGATACATCCGCAGCCAGCAGAGTACCCGCAGCCACTGCTTCACCATGCAGCCATGTGCCATAGCCCATGCCCGCTTCAATGGCATGACCAAAGGTATGACCTAAGTTAAGGAGCGCGCGTTGGCCGTTGGTTTCAAACTCATCCAAAGCCACCACCTCGGCTTTGTTGCGACAGGCGTTGTGAATGGCTTGTGCCAGCAATGTGGCGTCTCGTTGTAACAACACATCCAAATGGGTTTCCAACCAATTTAAAAAGGGTAGGTCACGAATAAGGCCGTATTTAACCACTTCGGCTAAGCCTGCGCGAAACTCACGGGCCGGTAACGTGTTCAGCGTCAGCGTATCGGCCAACACCAGGCGCGGCTGATGAAAAGAACCGATTAGGTTTTTGCCCAATGGGTGGTTAATACCCGTTTTTCCGCCCACGGAAGAATCCACCTGAGCCAATAATGTGGTGGGGATTTGAATAAGAGGAACACCACGCAAAAAAGTAGCCGCGGCAAAGCCCGCCAGATCGCCCACCACACCCCCGCCTAAGGCGATTACAGTGGTTTTGCGCTCACAGCGTTCCGCCAGCAGTGCATCATGAATATGGTTAAGGGAATCACGGTTTTTATACGATTCGCCATCGGCCATGATAATGGCAAAGCTTTTAATGCCGGCACTGCCCAAAGCGCTTTGCAAGGAGGCCAAATAAAGAGGGGCCACTGTATCGTTGGTGACAATGGCCACCTTGGGCAGCATTAAATGAGGGGCAATCAGATCGGCGCGGCCCAACAGACCAGGGCCAATATGAATGGGGTAATGGGACTGGCCCAGATTAACAATCAAGGTTTTCATGGGGTACCGTAGGGTTAATATCGTTTTCTAATTGAGCCACCAGCTTTTGCACCGATTGTTCGCCTGTATCCACCACAATATGGGCCACCTCCTTGTAGAGAGGGTCGCGCTCAGTATAAAGCTGTTGCAAGCGGGCTTTGGGATCATGGGTTTGCAACAAGGGGCGCGTGCGGTCATGGCGTGTGCGGCGCCATAAATCTTCAACCCGGGCACGCAAATAAATCACGGTGCCGTGATCTCGCAGTCCTTGACGCGTCAGTGGACTTAAAATAGCCCCGCCACCAGTGGCCAATACAATGCCTTGACGCTGTATCAGCTCGGCGATGGCCTCTTCTTCGCGCATCCGAAACCCGCTCTCACCCTCTAATTCAAAGATGGTGGAAATTTTAACGCCTGTGCGTGCCTCAATTTCATGGTCGGAATCCACAAAAGTGAGTTTAAGGCGGCGCGCCAAGGCCCGGCCTACGGTGGATTTGCCGGCCCCCATAAGGCCTACTAAAAAAAAATTGCGATTCGCATCCATTCTGACATTGTACCGCGACCACCCTTTATAATGCCGTAGTACCCATTTACGAGCCCAATATGTCACCACGCAGTTTTCTCTATCCGCTGGCTATTCTGGCCACCTTAGGCTTGGTGGGTTTGGGCCTGATTGCCTTCACATTGGCCTTGCTCTATCCCAACTTGCCCAGCTTGGAATCCATGACCGACTATCGGCCCAAAGTGCCGTTGCGTGTTTTTACCGCGGACGATCAGTTGATTGGCGAGTTTGGCGAAGAACGGCGCGCCGTGTTGAAATTGTCCGCCGTACCGCTGCGCATGCGCCAAGCTATTTTGGCCGCGGAAGACGATCGTTTTTACCAGCATGGTGCGGTGGATTACCAAGGGGTGGCGCGCGCCCTTATGGCCAATCTGTTTTCTGCTAGCGTAAAAGAAGGAGCCAGCACCATTACCATGCAAGTGGCGCGTAATTTCTTCCTAAGCAACGAGCGCACGATGACGCGCAAGCTTTCAGAAGTACTGTTGGCCTATAAAATCGAAAGCAATCTGAGCAAGGATCAAATCCTTGAGCTCTATATCAACCAAATTTACTTGGGTCAACGCGCTTATGGGTTTGGTGCGGCAGCCTATGTGTACTACGGTCGCCCTATTGATCAGTTGAGTGTATCCGAGCAGGCCATGTTGGCGGGATTGCCCAAAGCACCCTCGCGCTTTAACCCCATCGTAAACCCCAAACGTGCTGCGCTGCGGCAACAATATGTGTTGCGCCGCATGCATGAGCTGAAATTTGTTAATGATGCGGAATATAACGCCGCATTAGAAAAACCAGGACATATTTCGCCGTTACGCGGCGGCTATTTGTTGAAGGCTGATTATGTTTCTGAGATGGTGCGTCAGTATATGGTGCAAGCCTACGGCGAAGAAGTTTATAACAAGGGTTATAAAGTAGTCACCACATTGCTGAAGGCCAATCAAGATGCGGCTTATCAAGCGGTGCGCCGCGGAGTGATGGATTATGACCGTCGCCATGGCTACCGTGGACCTGAAGACCAGGTGGAACTGCCAATCAAAGGGTTGGCGGATGAAGATTTGGAAGACGCGCTCTTTGATGCCGATGTGAGTGACGACTTATATCCTGCTGTGGTTACCGAAGCCTCTGAAAAAGAAGTGCGCGCCTTTGTTAAAACCTTGGGACCCGTTGTACTGAAGGGCGAGGCCCTGACTTTTGCCCATGTGGGACTAAGCGCCAAAGCCACCGCTGCACAACAAATTAAGCGCGGTTCGATTATTCGCGTGCAACATGATGAACATAATAATTGGGAAATTATTCAATACCCCAAAGTGGAATCAGCGTTGGTGTCGTTAGACAGCCACAATGGGGCTATTCGCGCTTTGGTGGGAGGGTTCGATTTTAATGAGAGCAAATTTAATCACGTGGTTCAAGCGTATCGTCAGCCCGGCTCCAGCTTTAAACCGTTTATTTATTCCGCTGCATTGGAAAAAGGTATTACGGCAGCCACCTTGTTTAATGACACCCCCATCAGTATCGACCCTGCACAAAATGGTGGCGAGGTGTGGGAGCCCCATAATTACGAAGAAGAATATTTAGGGCCCATTCGGTTGCGCGTGGCACTGGCAAAATCCAAAAACATGGTGGCCATTCGGGTCTTGCAAGCCATTAAGCCCTCATATGCCCATCAATACATTACACGTTTTGGTTTTGATCCCGATCGTCATCCCCCGTATCTCAGTATGGCCTTGGGCTCAGGGCAGGCCAGTCCATTACAAATGGCCAGTGCCTACGCGGTATTTGCCAATGGCGGCTTCCTGGTAAAACCATTTTACATTGATCGTGTATTGGACAGCCATGGCAATGTGCTCAGCCAAAGCCAGCCGCAAGTAGCTGGCGAAGGGGCGGAGCAAGTGATTGATCCGCGCAATGCCTTTATCATGACCAGTCTGTTGCACGAAGTGATTCGCAGCGGTACGGCCATGCGTGCACAAAGCTTAGGACGACAAGATTTGGCAGGTAAAACCGGCACCACCAACGATCATGTGGATGCTTGGTTTACCGGGTTTCAGCCCAGCTTGGTGGCGGTGGCCTGGGTAGGCTTTGATAAGCCCGCGTCGTTGGGGGCGCAAGAAACGGGCGCGCAGGCGGCGTTACCCATTTGGATGAGTTATATGGCGCGCGCCCTGCGCCCTATTCCAGAAAGCTTTCAGATGGTGCCACCGGGTGTGAATACTGTAATGATCGATCCTGTCACCGGTCGGCCCGATGACAGCGGCCCCAACCGCGTGAGTGAATATTTTTATTCACCAGCCACACACGCCGACTAAGGAACGAACAGCCATGGCGGGTAAGCGCAACCAACAACGTGAACGCTTGGCTTATTTGGCGGCACGCATTATGGCCGAAGATGGATCGCAAGATTTTTCTGCGGCCAAACGCAAAGCAGCGCGTCAAGCGGGCGTAGAGGGCACGCAGCAGCTGCCGGACAACCGCGAAATTGAAGCGGCTTTACGCAGTTGGCAATCGCTTTATCAGCGCGACAGTTTGCAACCCTTGCTGCGTGAATTGCGCGCCGCCGCCCTAGAAGCCATGCGAATATTAGAACCTTTCGATCCATGGCTCATCGGTTCGGTATTGTCGGGCAGCGTGGGCCCACATTCTGACATTAATTTACAATTGTTTACCGATGACCATAAAGAGTTGGGCTTGGATTTGCTCAATCGCGGACTGGATTATGAAATGAGTCAGCGCAAAATTCGTTTGGGCGATCGCACCCTAGATATTCCGGTGATTAGTTTTGAGGTACATAACCGCGTGGTGAATGCGCAGTTGTATCCGCGTGACGCGCAGCGGGTGGCACAGAAAACGGGAGACGGCCGCCTAATTGAGCGCGCCCGAGCTTCTCAGGTGAGGGAATTATTGGATCTATCTGTTATAGCGCTTTGAGGCAGACAATTTTGTTAGCGCGATTTAATGGCCGCAGCGGCCTCCAAGGCAAAGTAGGTCAGCACACCGTCCGCCCCCGCGCGCTTAAAGCACATTAAACTTTCCATAATACAGCGTGCATCCAACCAACCGGCATCAATAGCGCCGCGCAGCATGCTGTATTCACCACTCACCTGGTAGACAAAAGTAGGTGCCCTAAACGTGTCTTTTACTTGGCGCACAATATCCAAATAGGGCATGCCCGGTTTTACCATCACCATGTCCGCGCCTTCTTCTAAATCCAGACCCACTTCCCACAGCGCTTCGTTGGCATTGGCAGGGTCCATCTGATAGGTTTCTTTGCTGCTGGCCCCTAAATTTTTAGCGGATCCTACTGCATCGCGGAAGGGGCCATAAAAGGCTGAAGCGTATTTGGCCGAGTAAGCCAAAATACGGGTGTGAATATGGTGTTGGGCGTCCAGCGCTGCGCGCACGCAACGAATGCGACCATCCATCATATCTGAGGGCGCCACAATATCCGCACCGGCTTGGGCTTCCACAACCGCTTGACGCGCCAGGGCTTCAAGGGTGACATCATTCATCACGTAACCCTTGTCATCCACAATGCCATCTTGGCCGTGACTGGTGTAGGGGTCTAAGGCCACGTCGGTGATGATGCCTAATTCTGGAAAATGTTTTTTAAGCTCGGTTACAGCGCGCGGCAGCAACCCATTGGGGTTCCAGGCTTCGTGCGCGTCGAGGGACTTGAGCGTGCTGTCGATAACCGGAAACAGCGCCATGGCGGGAATCCCCAAAGCAAGGCATCGCTCGGCAGTGGCCAATAATTTATCCACGCTCTGTCGATGAATACCCGGCATGGAAGCCACCGCCTGCTCAATATTTTTACCCTCAATGACGAAGGCGGGGTAAATGAGATCGTCGGCGGTGAGGGTGTTTTCTCGCACCAGGCGTCGCGAGAAGTCATGGCCGCGATTGCGGCGCGGACGTCGTGCGGGAAAGTGGCCTAGAGTTTCCATGAAGATACCTTGCGTGTGGGGCTAAAGGGTAAAGTTAACCGACCTGAGGGGTAATGACAACTGACTCATCTGTTCGGGGCTGGTAGAGGCGTGAAATAGCCGCTTCCGCTTCTGGCAATCCTTCGCGAGAGTGACTGGAAAAGGCAATCACTTCAAGACGTTGGTCAAAGGCCACCAGTTGGGTGCGCACTTCATTCACTACCTGCATGCGCGCCGAGCGCGACAGCTTATCCGATTTGGTCAGCAGCACCACCACTGGTTTACCGCTGGGTAAAAACCAATCCAATAGTTGTACATCCAGGGGTGTTAAGGGGTGACGAATATCCATCAGCACCACCAAAGCACGCAAGGATTTGCGCGCCACCAAGTAATCAGAGAGCAAAATTTGCCAATGACGTTTCACGGCCAGTGGCACCTGGGCAAAACCATAGCCCGGCAAATCCACCAAATACCGGTTATCACCAATGCTGAAAAAATTAATGTGCTGGGTGCGTCCCGGTGTTTTGCTGGTGTAGGCCAAGCGTGAGCGATTGGCCAACACATTAATGGCGCTCGATTTTCCAGCGTTAGAGCGACCTGCAAAGGCCACCTCAACACCATCATCGGGCGGTAATCCTTCCCACTCATTCACGGTAATAAAAAATTCGGCTTTCTGAAAAAAAGACATGAATAGGGCTCGAGGTTAGCGCATATGAGACAAAACGGTTTCAGCAGCGCTGAGCGTTTGGTCCAGCTCGGTGCTGCCATGTACGGAAGAGACAAAGCCCGCCTCAAATGCTGAGGGCGCCCAATACACACCGGCTTTTAACATGCCGTGGAAAAATGTTTTAAAGCGTTCGGTATCCGAGCGCATCACTTCTTTTAAATTAGTGGGTAAGACTTCCTGAAAATGCAGACCAAACATCCCGCCCAGCGAACAGGCCACCAGGGGAATGCCGTGGTGCCGACCAATGGATGCAATGCCTTCTGTGATGGCGTGCGTCATTTCACCTAAGCGCTGATACAGGCCCGCTTGCATGGATAGTTTCAAATTAACCAACCCAGCGGTGACCGCCACCGGATTACCGGAGAGCGTGCCCGCTTGGTACACCGGCCCCACGGGGGCTAAATATTGCATGATGTCGCGCCGACCGCCAAAAGCCGCCAGGGGCATGCCCCCACCCATGACTTTGCCTAAGGTGGTGAGGTCAGGGCGAATGCCGTAGAGCGATTGCGCACCGCCCAATGCCACTCGAAAACCCGTCATCACTTCATCAAAAATCAGCAGCGCGCCATGCTGCGTCGTGAGTTCACGCAAACGGCGCAGAAACTCTGGATTTGGCAGCACCATATTCATGTTGCCGGCCACAGGCTCCACAATGACGGCCGCAATCTCGTGGCCCACGCGGGCGAAGAGTGCTTCTAGGGTGTCCAGTTGGTTGTATTCCAACACCAAGGTGTGCGCGGCTAAATCCGCCGGCACACCACCGGAATCAGGTTGACCAAAAGTGAGTGCACCAGAACCTGCTTTCACCAACAGCGAATCACCATGGCCGTGATAGCAGCCATCAAACTTAACAATGTTGGTGCGTCCCGTAAAACCGCGCGCCAGACGAATAGCGCTCATGGTGGCCTCGGTGCCCGAGCAGGTGAGGCGCACTTGCTCAATGGAGGGCACTAAGGCGCACACCTGTTCTGCCAATTCAATTTCTAATTCGGTGGGGGCGCCAAAACTCAAACCCTTGGCAGCCACCGCACAGACCGCTTCGATAATGGCGGGGTGCGCATGACCGTGCAGCAAGGGCCCCCAAGAACAGACGTAGTCGATGTATTCCTGCCCGTCGGCGTCCCAAGCTCGTGGCCCGGCCCCGCGTGTAAAAAAGCGCGGCGAACCACCCACAGCACGGAATGCGCGCACGGGCGAATTAACACCCCCGGGAATATGAACTTGCGCGCGCTTAAACAGTTGATCGTTGTGGCTGCTCATAGGGTTCCTGAAAATAATGTTGAAATTGTGCAGCTGTGGCCGCAATGTCGGGGGCGTCAAATAGTGCGCTAATCACCGCTACGGCATCCGCCCCCGCCTTAATCAGTTGGTCCACATTGTGCAGCGTAATTCCGCCGATGGCCACAATGGGAATATGAAGCGCATGGTGCGCCGCTGCAAGCAAGGAGATCGGAGCCTGCACCGCATCAGGCTTGGTGCGGGATGTAAAAAAACTGCCAAAGGCCACATAGTGGGCCCCCGCCGCTTGGGCGCCAACAGCCAATTGCAAAGAGTTGTAGCAAGACACACCCAGCATGAGTTGGTGTTGTGTATCACGGGCCAGCGCATTTGCAATTGATCCGTCTTCTTGTCCCAAATGAACGCCGTCAGCACCGCAGGCTAAGGCCAAGGACACATCATCGTTGATGATTAGGCGCGCACCCTGTTCATGGCAGAGCGCGCTTAAGGCCTGCGCTTGTTCTAGGCGCTGCGCGGGCGGTAATTGTTTGGCGCGGTATTGCAGCGTGAGCGCCCCACCGTGTAGTGCAGCCGCGGCTTGTGACAGCAGCTGCACGCTGTTGGACGTTTCGGGCGTGATGGCATAGAGGCCGCGCAGCGGAAAAAAATTAGTGGGCATTGCCAGGCAGGTTTTCTTCTTTGGCCCAGAACAGTCGGTCGGGGATGGGCTGCCCCATGCCCAAGCGAAAGCCGTCTTTTAATGTTTGCCAAGTGTATTCCTGCGCTTCTGCTACTGCCTCTGCAATATCGAGGCCTTGCGCCAAGCCTGCCGCGATGGCGGAACTTAACGTGCAACCCGAACCGTGATAGCTGCCTGCCAAGCGCTCCCAGCCATCCGAGCGCACCACGCCCTCGCGCCCATACAGCGTGTTGATGACCTGCGTAGAATTGCTGTGCGTGCCGGTGATGAGGACATATTCACAACCGGTTTCTAAAATACGTCGAGCCGCTTCCGCCAAATCAGGATTGTCTTCTTCAACGTTCTCGTCGTATGCAATGCGTAAAATTTCTAAAATGTTGGGTGTGACGATGGTGGCTTGCGGAATAATTAAGTCGCGCAGTGCAGAGAGCATGTCTTCTGAGGCCAACTCATCACCACGGCCACTGGCCAAGATAGGGTCTAGCACTAAGGGAATTTCGGGATAGTCTGAGACAATTTCAGCAATCGCTGCAATGGATTCTACGCTGCCCAATACCCCCAGCTTGAATACGGCCACCGGCACATCTTCTAAAATGCAACGCGCCTGATCGGCCACCCATTCCGCGTCAAGAGGCATGACGTCTTCCACGCCGGTGGTGTCTTGAACGGTAATGGCCGTCACCACCGACAAGGGGTGACAGCCCATGCTGGCCAAGGTCAATACATCGGCTTGTAAGCCGGCACCGCCACTGGGGTCGGTGGCTGCAAAAACGAGGACGGCGGGAGGGGTTGGCGTCATAAATGCAAGTTGCTCTTAAAAGGTTCCGGTTCTATCATGCATGAGAGTTGGGGTCTGACCCCTATTATCACTAAATTTCATTCTAACTCAATTCCGGAAAAACTATGGAAGCTGGCGCACCCTACAAAACCTATCTTTGCCTTATTTGTGGCTATATTTATGATGAAGAACAGGGGGCGCCCGAAGAAGGTCTGGCGCCTGGAACCCGTTGGGAAGAGGTGCCGGTCAACTGGCTATGTCCTGAATGCGGTGCCCGCAAAGAAGAGTTTGAATTGATCGAGATTTAATCTTACTCCGCTGTCCAATGAATCCAGCCCATGGCGCTGGTGATCAATATGGCAATGCCAAACACAATACGATAGGCTGCGAAATAGGTGAAATTGTGGTGGCTGACATAGCGCAGCAGGGCGCGCACGGTAATGAAGGCAAATATAAATGAGAATAAGGAGCCCACGGCGAAGAGTCCGATGTCTTCGCGGTGTAAGAGCTCATGGTATTTCACCACTTCGTGCAAGGTGGCCGCAAATAACGTAGGAATAGCCAAGAAAAAAGAAAACTCCGTGGCCGCGGTGCGCGACAAACCAAAGTACAGCCCGCCCATAATGGTGGCTCCTGAACGCGAGGTGCCGGGGATAAGGGCCAAGGCCTGACAAAACCCAATCTTTAAAGCTGTTTGCCAACTCATTTCATCCACGTCAGTGACCAATACGGGTTGACGGCGCGACTCTACCCATAAAATAACGAAGGCCCCCACGATGAACGCCAAGGCAACGGGTATGGGGGCGAATAGGGTGGCTTTAATACGACTGGCCAACAGCAAGCCCAGAATGGCCGCAGGAGTGAAAGCCACCATAAGGTTTAAGGTGAAGCGTTGCGCTTTTTTATCGTGAGGCAGGCCGCACACCACAGTGGTGATTTTGCGGCGGTATTCCCAGCACACGGCCAAGATGGCGGCAAACTGAATGACGATTTCAAACATCTTGCCTTTTTCGTCATTGAAATCCAGCAGGCTTCCTGCGACGATTAAATGCCCCGTGCTCGATACCGGTAAAAATTCGGTTAGCCCTTCTACAACACCTAAAATAGCCGCCTTCAACAACAAAATCATGTCCATGCGTGATTACACCTTGCGATACAGTTCAGAGCCTTTTTCCACAAATTCGTGGGCTTTGTCTTTCATTCCATGATCTAGGGCCTCTGTGTCGCTTAAGCCTTGGCGCGCGGCGTAGTCGCGCACATCTTGGGTGATTTTCATGGAACAG
>CAIVUX010000034.1 GCA_903909215.1 uncultured Ferrovum sp. | reverse complement strand
GGTCTGACCCCTATTCCCACCCCTATTCCCCCTACTCCAAGACCCCCGCTGCTGCCCACGTGCTTGCAGAGCCATCCGCTGGGGTTGGCCGGTGCGGATAAAACAGTTTCGGGATAAGCCAGGCCAGCATGTACAAAGAGGGATGCGAGTCGCAGCGGGTCTTTGACCTCTCTGACCTGCTCGGCACTATTGCCCAATAACGTGAATTGTTCTGCGATCAGCGCGAGATTTTCAGGGGCGCCCTCAAAACCTGCCCCCACCACAATTGAGGTGCAGCCATAACGTTGATGCGCCTCAATTACGGCAGTACGCAAGGCGTTGGATTGAAAACGCAGAGTGCCGTTTTTAAAGCGGGAGGGAATGACCAGGCACGCACCACTGGCAGAGCGCGTGTCGGTGTCGCCAAAAGCATCAATGACGACCACGTTTAATCCAGCGCGTTGCGCTGATTGGGCCAGTGCGCGACCTGATAGGGCAATGATCAGCAGGTCTGACACATCAAACCAATTCTCGTGCCAGCAAGAACGCGTCGCGGAAGTCCAGCGTGAGTGGTTTGTCGGTAGTGATCATGCGTTCAAACAAACCCCGCATTACTTGATATTTCACATTACCAATGGCCAAAGCACCAATTCCTACGGTATTTCCCGCCCCGCTGGCCAAGGGTTTGCTGTCGTCCATGAGGCCGATACCTTCAATGCCCGCTGGAGGCACCGCGTTTAAATCGGCGGCCACAATTAAGCGTTTGCATAATTTAAGTTGCTGCAAGCTGGCCACTTGCACACCGGCACGTGCAGTACCCAACAATACTTCAGCGCGTTCAAACAAGTCGTGAATTTCGTCGCCGGAGGTGGCGTCGGCCGCGTGAGCCGTGGCGCCATAACGAGCGTTAATCATTTGTGCAGTAACCCGTGCGCGTGTGGCGCTGCTAAAACTGGCCACGCGTACCGAAGCGCCCGCCATGGAAGCCAATACTGCGGCGGCCGTCCCCACCGGCCCAGTGCCGCCCAGCAACACCACTTCCCGGTCTTTTAGTCCGTTACCCCCTAAGTTGTTTAGACTTTTTTCTACTTTGGCAATCATGGCCGCCGCCGTGGTAAACGCACCACTGGGGTCGGCGAACAAGCTCACTTCAAAAGGAGGCACCATGGCACGCCGCGCGATGTCGATCATGTCGGCGGCCATGCCAATTTCGCGACCGCCAATAAAAATACCGGTGCGCGCGACACCCGTGGGACCACGAGAAAATATCGCATCTTGCGTAAGCGGAGAGATCATATCCAAGCTCACGTGTGTATAAGGCATGACTTTATCAAAGCCTGCGTCATAGGCCATGTTCACATCAAAGGGGCTGACGTTGGGGGTAGGTGTGAACATGTGCAGAATAAATGGTTTTTCCATGGCATAAATCCTCGTTAATTAAAATTTAAGTGGGAATGACATCTCCGCCGCGATTGCGCGCCTGCACCACTTGAAAGGTGAGGCCGTTATCTACAGGCAATGTCTGTTGAAGTTTTTGAAGCAGCGCGTGCGCGACAGAGTCAGAATCCACTACCGCAAACCCGGTGGGCCCCCACGAGCTTTGACCCACGCAACTCACGCCAAAAGATTCCAGCTGTGCCAATGCGTGCGCCACAGCAGGGCTGGTGTAACGGCCGCCTTGTGCGGGGGCGAAATGATCACCCACCACATGTTGAATGTGGCGGATGGCACGCCCAAATGTGGCGAGATCCTGCTCGGCCAAAGCTGGCAACACTTGCATCAGCATTTGTCGGCATAGTTGAGCGGCCAAGTTTTCCGGAAAGGGCGGCAAATCAGCAAAGGCTTGGGTTTCAGCAACACCATGCACCCCTTGTTGACGCGGGTCGAGTATTAATAGCACGCGCCAGTCTGCGGGGAATTCTAAACGGCTGATAAGGGGGGGCGGCGCATCCAATACGCCGCGCCCGCCGTCTAATAAAAACCCACCCACTTCAAAGGCTGCTACGCCAATGCCGGAGCGGTTTCCACGATCCAACGCTTGCGCCACTTGTCGCGCGTTTAAGGGCTGTCCTGCCAATAGCGAGCGTGCCACACCCAAAGCCAAAGCCAATTGCGTGCCCGAGCCTAAGCCCGCATGTTCGGGGATGGCGGCGGACAACGTTACCGACACGTTGCAATCAAAACCAAAATGATCCTGTAGTTTTTGCAGCAAGGGCAGCACGCGTGAGGCCTGTGGACCGATGACTTCAGGGCGTTCGGAAGGGGTCATGTGCAGCACGGTGCTCACGCTGTCCAACGTTAACCCCAGGCTGCCAAAACGTCGTTGTAAGCCGCCGTGCATATCCAGAAACCCCAAATGCAAACGGGCGGGGGCCTCTACAATAATGCCGTTTCTATGTGTCATGCTATTCACCGAATTGTTCATGGCCAATTAGACCCAGCTTTTTAATGCCCAAGCGTTGCGCCGCCGAGAGCACCAAGGCCACACGGTCATAGGAAGCGTCTTTATTGGGGCGCAAATGAATTTCAGCCTCATTGCCAGCGCCCACCACGCTTTTAAATTTCTGCTCTAGCGTTGCGTCATTTTCAATGCGCACACCATTCCAAAATAGATTGCCATCAGCCGCCACGTCTAAGGTTACCACCACAGGTTTGGTGAGGGCGGGCGGGGGCGTGCCATTGGGTAAGTTGAGTTTTACCGAATGGGTTTGAATGGGAATGGTGATGATGAGCATCACCAGTAACACCAACATCACGTCAATTAAGGGCGTGGTGTTGATGTCTACCATCACATCAGGATCGTCGTTCTGTTCGCGGAGGCTGGGAATGGCCATGATCTGCGCTCAAGGATGGATCGGAGGTTCGGTAATAAAGCCCACACGCGTGATACCGGCGCGCTGACAGGCCAACACAATGCGCCCAATGGGTTCATATGAACTGCGTTTATCGCCGCGCACATGCACTTCAGGTTGTGGTGTTTTGTGAGCCGCTTCTAATAACTTTTGTTGCAGTTCGGCCACGGTGAGACGGGTTTGTTCTAAATAAATATGACCTTCTTGATCCACCGACACATGCATGGTTTCGCGCGGCGCTTGGTTGGGTTGGCTGGTTTGCTTGGGCAGATTAACTGCAATATTATGCGTCACCACCGGAATGGTGATTAAAAAGATAATCAGCAGCACCAACATCACATCCACTAAGGGCGTGGTATTGATGGTGGCGATCAGATCGTCTTCGTCAGCGCCGTGCGATTGTCCTGCCGTAATGGCCATATTAGGCGCGGCCTCCACGGTGACTGCCGCCCAATAACACGCCGTGCAAGTCCGCACTAAAGGCGCGAATTTGATCTAACGTTACTTTGTTTCGCCGCACCAGCATGTTGTAACCCAATACAGCAGGCACGGCCACCGCCAATCCCAATGCTGTCATGATCAGTGCTTCGCCCACAGGACCCGCCACCTTGTCGATAGAGGCCTGACCGGCAATCCCAATGGCGGTAAGGGCGTGATAAATGCCCCATACCGTGCCAAATAATCCAATAAACGGTGCGGTAGAGCCCACCGTGGCCAAAAAGGTAAGGCCCCCTTGCATGCGCCCTTGTACTTGGCTCACCGCGCGATCCAGGGACAGCGTGACCCAGGTGTGACGATCAATTTGCTCCATCAACTTTCCTTCATGATGTTCCATGGCTTGGCTACCGGTTTCGGCAATAAAGCGATAGGCGCTATTGTCCGCCAAGCGTTTACCGCCCTCCGCCACCGAGTTGGCTGACCAGAATTGGTTGCGCGCCTCAATACCTTGTTTCGACAAACGGTTTTGATCCAACCATTTGGTGACCATGATGTACCAACTGCCCATGGACATGAGCAACAAGATCATTAAGGTGCCACGTGCGATAAAGTCCCCGCTGTGCCATAAGGCTTCTAGACCATAAGGGTTGGCGACTTCAGCGGCCACAGGAGCCGCTGCATCATCTCCCCAAGCGAGTGTGACGCAGCACAGCAGTGTCAATAGTAACGTTTCACGTTTAAAAAAAGTTCGGGTCATAACCGCTCCGTTTAATGGCATGTCATTAATCTAATTTAAAAGTAATCTCTTGGTCTACAAAGTACGCTTCATTGCCTTTTCCAGAACATTTAAAGCGGCGGACAAAATCCAGTGCCAAAGCATCAAATACCTTAGGCGGTTGCGCCTCGCGCACCACGGCATCAATCACGTCACCGTTGGGCGCTACCGACAAACGCAGTACCACGCGACCTGAAACACCATCGCGTTTGGCTTGACGGGGATAGCGTCGTTGCAATTCTTCAGGCGGTGGCGTGCTGCAATTGGCCTCTGCTCCCATGCGCACTTTGGGGGCAGCAGGCGGGCTAATCACCACTGGTTTGGTGGGCAATGGGGCTGCTGCCACTGTAATGGTTTCTGCAGGTGACGGTGCGGCCACCCGCACTTCCGGAGGAGGGATTACCTCGGGAGGGGGTGGCACAGCTTTAGGCGGTGGCACTACGGGGCGCGGCGGCTCGGGCAAGGGTTTAACTTGTTCGGGAATGAGGGTTACTTGCATGGGCGTGGATACCGCCTCCACCAGGCGTTGGCCCAAACCGTGGGCCAGAGCGTAAAACAGCAACACATGCAGGGCCAGCACGAGCAAAAACCCCACCACTGTCTGGAGTGTATTGCGTTGTGTGGCTGCGTAATTCATGCCGTATGGGTCTCTTACCAGTATGGGTTAATGAGAATTGTGGCGTCTGCGGCGCCGCTTAACAGAGTATTATACCCAAGTCTGAGTACCGCTTTCGCAGGGTGCCGTTATAATGAACCGCCTTGACCGTTAGCGGCGACCTAAAACAACTCTATTACAGTGAAACCTTGGCCCATAACTCCATGACCACTACCCATACTTCTGTTTGTTGCGGCTTTTGCGGGCTGTTGTGTGACGACCTGACTCTCGAGGAGCAAGGCGGGGTGCTGCAGGTGACCGCTGCCGGCTGCGCGCGTGCCAGCAGCGCTTTTGCGCGTGTATCCGGCGCCACTGATGCCCAACGCAGCCCGCGCATCAAAGGTCACCCCACGGACCTGCCCACCGCAATAGCCGCCGCGGCAAAAATCTTAGCGGGCAGCCAATTGCCGTTGTTTGCCGGTTTAGGCACCGATATTCACGGTATGCGCGGCTTGATGGATTTGGCGGATCATTGTGGCGCTGTGCTGGACCACATGAATGCCACAGCCAAATTTCGCAACATTCTGACTGTGCAAGGTTATGGTTGGGTTACCACCACCTTTTCAGAAGTGCGCAATCGAGCTGATTTAATCGTCGTCATGGGTAGCGATGTGGCCAGCCGTTTTCCGCGTTTCTACGAGCGCTTGGTGTGGCCCGCTGAAGCCTTATTTGTACCGGATTTGTCGCAGCGCAAAATAGTGAGCGTGGGCACCGCGCAAACCGCGGCGGCGCAATCGCCAGAGGGCGTGACACCCCACCACATTCCCTGTGGCAACGCGGATTTACCCGACGTACTGGCGGCTTTGCGCGCCCGCTTTAACGGCCAAGGTTTGGCGGTGACAGAAGTGGCGGGTGTTCCCGTTAGTGCTTTGGATGAATTGGCCCAACAGATCCGTGAAGCCCAATATGCTGTGCTGGTATGGGTGGCGCCGGACTTGGATTTTCCGCAAGCCGAACTCACCACGCAAATGATCGCGGGTCTGTTGGGCGATATTAATCAAAAAACCCGTGCCGCTGGATTGCCATTGGGCGGTAATGATGGTGACTTTTCTGCCGATGCGGTGCTGATTTGGCAATCAGGCTTTCCCTTTCGCACCAGTTTGGCCTCTGGTAAACCCGATTACAACCCACACCTCTATGACACAGAGGGCTTGTTAGAGCGTGACGAAGCCGATGCGTTGCTGTGGGTATCCAGCCTTGATTCGCGCGACGCGCGCCCCGAAACCAAAGTCCCCACGGTGGTATTGGCCGACGCAGGCATGCCGGTGGACGATGACGTGGCGGTATGGATTCCGGTGGCTACACCCGGGGTAGATTGCGAGGGGCACCTTTTCCGTGGCGATAAAATTTTAGCGTTGCCCCTGCGTGCAGTGATTGATACTGGATTACCCACCATAAAGGTTGTGGCACAAGGCATTCTGAAACAATTGGAGTCTGCGTGATGTTGATTAAGCTCAGTGGGGCGCGGGTATTCGACCCTACCCAAAACTGGAACGGCGAAGTGCGCGACATCTTTATGCGCGATGGACGTATGGTGGCAGAGCCTGAGCCGGGTGCGCGTATTGATGAAACCTACTCACTGCCCGGGCGCGTCATCATGGCGGGCGCTATTGATATGCACACCCACATCGGCGGTGGCAAAGTCAATATTGCGCGCATGATGCTGCCCGAAGATCATCGTCGCGATTTGGTGGAGCGCGGCGAACATACCCGTTCCGGCTGTGGCTGTGCGGCTCCTTCCACATTGACTGCTGGCTATCGCTATGCGGAGATGGGTTATACCGCCTGCTTCGAGCCTGCCATGTTGCCCGTAAATGCGCGTCAAGCCCACTTAGAAATGGGCGACACCCCCATGGTGGACAAAGGCGCCTATGCCATGTTGGGCAGTGATGATTTCTTTTTGCGCATGATGGTGGCCCAAGAAGATCAGCGTGCCATAAACGATTATGTAGCCTTCACGCTCAATGCCGCCCAAGCCATGGCCATTAAGGTGGTCAATCCCGGCGGCATTAGCGCGTTCAAGTTTAACCAACGCAGCCTTGATTTGGATGAATCGCATGTGCATTATCAAGGCGTCACGCCACGCAAAGTGGTGTTGGCCTTGGCGCGTGCTTTGGAAGAATTGAGCGTGCCTCATCCGCTGCATATTCACGGCTGTAACTTAGGTGTCCCGGGAAATGTGGAAACCACTTTGGATACCATTGCAGCTTCTGAAGGTTTTCCCATTCATCTCACCCATATTCAGTTTCACAGTTATGGCACCGAAGGGCCGCGCAAGTTTTCTTCGGGTGCTGCGCGTATTGCAGAAGCCATCAACAACAACCCACATGTAACGGCTGATGTAGGGCAAATCTTGTTCAACCAAACCGTAACCGCGTCTGGCGACTCTATGGCGCAGCATCGCAATGCGCATCATGGTTCACCGCGCAAATCGGTGGTGATGGATATTGAGTGTGATGCCGGTTGTGGGGTTGTGCCGTTCCGTTATCGGGATAAGAATTTTGTGAATGCGCTGCAATGGGCCATTGGCTTAGAAATTTTTCTGCTCACCAATGACCCATGGCGTATTTTTCTCACCACCGATCACCCCAATGGGGCGCCATTCACCAGCTATCCGCATTTAATTCGCTTGCTAATGGATAAACCATTTCGCGATGAAATGTTTGCGCGCATTGACCCGGATGCTGCAGCACTCAGCACCTTGGGCTCTATTACGCGTGAGTACACCTTGGCAGAAATCGCCATCATGACGCGCGCGGCACCGGCGCGCATTTTAGGCCTGCAAGACTGTGGGCGTTTAGGCCCCGGAGCCAGTGCTGATATCGTGGTGTATCGCGACGATGCCAATCGCGAAGATATGTTTACCAAGCCGGAGTACGTGTTTAAAGGCGGCGTTCGTGTGGTGAAAGATGGAAAAATTCAGCAGGTCACTTGGGGAAATGTACATGTGGTGAAGCCTGAGTATGATCGCGCCATTGAAAAGCGCGTGTCTGCGTATTACGACCGTTATCAAACCATTAGTCTCAATAGCTTGCGTGTACGCGATGACGAAATTCCGCTGCTTTCTAATGGCGCTGAACTGCGCGTGCATACCTGCGCGCGCCATAGGGGGAAGCCATGATTAAGAATGGCGTCTTAATTGAAGACACGTTTGCCGAAGCATTTGGTATGCGCGGCACACGCATTCTTATTACCGCTGAAAACTTAAAATGGGCCTACCATGCGGCGCACGCCTTAACCGGCTTTGCTACTTCTGTGATTGGTTGCGGCGTGGAAGCGGGTATTGAACGCCGTCTTGATCCCAGCGAAACACCCGATGGCCGCCCCGGTGCTTCGGTGCTGATTTTTTCTGCGTCCAGCAAAGAATTAATTTCACAAGTGGAGAAGCGTGTGGGGCAAACCGTGCTGACCTGCCCCACCACCGCGGTGTTTGCAGGTCTTACGGAGGGCGACGCCATTCCCTTGGGTAAAAACCTGCGCTATTTTGGCGATGGTTGGCAAGCCTCTAAAGTCATTGACGGCAAGCGCTATTGGCGTATTCCGGTTATGGATGGTGAATTTTTATGCCAAGAAACCACGCGCATGGTGCGTGCCGTGGGCGGCGGTAATTTTTTAATTTTGACCGGCAATACTTCGCAAGGTTTGGCAGCAGCGGAAGCCGCTATTGAGGCCATGCGTCATGTGCGAGATGTCATCATGCCCTTCCCAGGCGGCGTGGTGCGCTCGGGCTCTAAGGTAGGCTCACGTTATAAAACGCTCTCGGCGTCCACGAATGATGCTTATTGCCCAACGCTGCGCTCTGTGGTGCAGTCGGCCTTGCCCAATGAAGCGGGCAGTTGTATGGAAATCGTGATTGATGGATTAACCGAAGCCGCGGTGCGCGAAGCCACGCGCGTGGGGTTGGAAGCGGTCTGTGCACGCGGACGCGATGCGGGTGTTATGGCCATCTCCGCAGGAAATTATGGCGGCAAACTGGGTCAGTTTCACTTTCATCTGCGGGAGATTTTGTCATGAGTGCCTTGGCCCCCTTAATCTTTACCGCCCAAGATGTGCTGCCCGCACAGCGCATGGATATCTCCGCCCTCACACCGCAACGCTTGGCCGGTTTACCGTTAAAAGAAATAATGACGCTCTCACTGCCGTGCGGCAAGAGGCGCTTGAGCGTGGCGGATGTCTTTACCGTGCA
This sequence comes from uncultured Ferrovum sp., assembly GCA_903909215.1. Taxonomy (GTDB): domain Bacteria; phylum Pseudomonadota; class Gammaproteobacteria; order Burkholderiales; family Ferrovaceae; genus CAIVUX01. Next base: position 27,476 of record CAIVUX010000034.1, on the reverse strand, counting down.
AGGCGAGGATACCGCCAACATCATTATTAAAGGGGCTGTCAGCCGTTTTGACCGTATGGGTGCCACCATGAGCGAGGGCTCTCTTATGGTGGAAGGCGATGCGGGGGCCTATCTAGGGCAGGGTATGACCGGCGGGCTGATTACTGTAAAAGGCGCGGTGGGTATTTTTGCCGCTGCGCAAATGCGCGGCGGTGCCATTGATATTAGCGGGGATGCGGGTGATTTTTTAGGCGCTGCCGTGCCAGGCGAAATGCAAGGCATGGCCGGTGGCCAAGTGCGCGTGCGTGGCAATGTGGGACATCGTGCGGGGGACCGCATGCGCCGTGGTGCTATTCTTATCGAAGGCCGGGTAGGCGACTACGCGGGCTCGCGCATGTTGGCGGGCACCTTAATGGCCTTAAAAGGGTGTGGCACTCATCCAGGTTATGGCATGCGGCGCGGCACGCTTATTTTTCCAAACTTAAACGCGATCCCGGCTACTTTTAACGGTGGTGACAGGCAAACCTTTGGCGTGCTGACCCTGCTGTTTCGCTCCTTGCAAAAATTGGGCGGTGGCTTTGCGCAACTGCCCACAGAACCCATAGTGGTGCAACGTTATTTAGGCGATCGCAGCGGAGATGGCCGTGGTGAAATCATTGTTGCGCCCCTTTAGGGGTTGCATTAGTGCATTAGGGGTCAGACCCCAAATTTGGGGTCTGACCCCGATGCTCGCCCCGGTCTTGCTCATCTTGTTACTCTCTGCCGTAAGCGCTCAAGCTGAAACGCCCGTTTTGCAACCCATTGCTGCGGGCGTGTATATGCACCAAGGCCAGCTAGGCGATTACGCTCCAGAAAATCATGGTGATCTCTCCAACATAGGCGTGGTGGTGGGGCAGCGCTGCGTAGCCGTCATTGACACGGGGGGCAGTATCACGGTGGGTTTGGCGGTGCGCAATGCCATTCGTGCCATTACCCCGTTACCGGTGTGCGCGGTGATTTTCACCCACATGCATCTGGATCATGTGTTTGGCGCCAGAGCCTTTGTGGGCGATGCTCCAGAATTTATAGCCAATACCAAAATGCCGCGCGCCTTGCTGATGCGTGCGGCCAAATACCGCACGACACTAGACCTATTGGGTGATGAGGGCGCACGCTCGGACATTGTGATCCCCACGCGTTTGGTAGAAAAAACCGACCGCTTAGACTTAGGCGGGCGTATCTTGACGCTGCGTACTTGGCCCACGGCACATACCGACAATGACCTCACGGTTTACGACGAGGTGAGCGGCACCTTATTTTTAGGCGACCTGGCTTTTCGTGAACATACGCCGGTGTTGGATGGCAATTTAAAAGGTTGGCTGTCCGCGCTGACGGTGCTGCATACCGAATCCGCCCGCGAGGTGGTGCCCGGTCACGGTCCCTTGGCATCTTCCATTGCCAGCGCCATTGTTCCTGAAGAACGTTACTTGCAAAACTTGCGCACGGACATCACCAGCGCCATTCACGCAGGAAAGAATTTGACTGATACTGTGGCAGAACTGTCCGCCCAACCGGCAGGAGAATGGAAGTTGTTTGACCTCTTCCACCCGCGCAATGTAACTGCAGGGTATGCTGAATTAGAGTGGAACGAGTAGGGTGATGAGGTCTGACCCCCCATGGGGTCAGACCCCAAAAGGACCCCAAAAGGCCTCAAAGATTGGAGATAAAATTGAATAAAATCATAAAGTTATATGTTTTAATGGGCGCATTAGCCGTGTCCATGACGTGTCACGCGACAGAGGCTGATGACGCCCATCGCTGGGACGTGACCCGAAACGCGTTGTTTCAAAATCGCCCTCTAGAAACTCCACCAGAGAATTGGCTGCAATTGGAAGTGCCTGTGCGCGCCGAAGATGCCGCCATTGTTCCGGTGACATTGCGCGTGCAAATGACCCAGACGCCCAGCTTGTACGTGCAACGCCTGTATCTGTTGGTGGATAAAAATCCGTCTCCCATAGCAGCGGTGTTTAGGTTTACTCCCGACAGCGGGCGCGCGGATATAGAAACCCGCATTCGCTTAGAGGAATACTCTAATGTGCGCGCCGTGGCTGAAACCAGTGACGGCCATTTGTACATGGTGACGCGTTTTGTAAAAGCCTCGGGAGGCTGCTCGGCCCCTGCAGGCAAGGACCTAGAAGCGGCCTTGGCCAATGTAGGGCGCATGAAATTGCGCCTGGATGGGGGAGCGGCAAAACTCAATACCCCCAGTGGCGTGCAGTTGATGGTCAGCCACCCCAATCTCTCGGGCATGGCCATGGATCAGGTCACGCGCTTATATGTGCCGGCTTATTTTGTGCGACAAATTCAAGTGACTTACGCCGGCATCCCGGTGATGACGGCGGATGTGGATTTTTCTATTAGTGAGAACCCCAGTTTCCATTTTTACTTCACTCCCCGCCAACCCGGTGAATTGGTGGCCGAGGTGGTAGACACGAAAGACCAGCGCTACCATCAGGGTTTGAGCGTAACGCCGGTAGCGGGCACTAATTAACCGGCAGCCCCCTGTTAAAGGCGGGTTGGGCCCGTTCTTCCATGAGGCTTGCACAAGATATTGATTTAACGTTATAATGCCCGGCTTTCCCGATGACAGAACAGTTTGGAGATTTTCATGGCCGCAAATGCAGCCCACAAAGAACAAATCATGAATGACTATCGCCGTGCCCCTAATGATACGGGGTCACCGGAAGTTCAGATCGCATTGCTCACCGATCGTATTAACGAATTGACAGAACATTTTAAAGTTCACGTTAAAGACCATCACTCACGTCGTGGTTTGCTGAAGATGGTGAGTCAGCGTCGTAGCCTATTGGATTATTTCAAGCGCAAAAACACTGACGGCTATCGTCATCTGATTGGCCGCTTGGGCATCCGCAAGTAATTTCGGGGTCTGACCCCAACGGACACCTGCGCGGTGTGATCAGCTATTGATCGCACCGCGCTTTTTATTTCTGACGATCGTTTTGAAGGAACTATCCGCATGAGCGCAATTCGTAAGACATTTCAATTGGGTCGGCATCAAGTCACCCTCGAGACGGGTGAGATTGCTCGCCAAGCCGACGGTGCTGTGATGGTGACCATGGACGACACCGTGGTATTGGTGACCTGCGTGGCGCGAAAATCGGCCAAAGTAGGCCAAGACTTCTTCCCCCTGACGGTGGATTACCAAGAACGTTTTTACGCCGGTGGCCGTATCCCCGGTGGTTTCTTTAAACGAGAAGGCCGCCCCACTGAAAAAGAAACCCTCACTTCACGCTTAATTGACCGTCCCCTGCGCCCACTATTTCCTGAAGGCTTCTACAACGAAGTGCAGGTGATTGCCACGGTGATGTCCAGCAACAACGAAATTGATCCAGACATTCCAGCTCTCATCGGTGCCTCTGCTGCGGTTACCTTGGCCGGCATTCCTTTTAGCGGCCCCATTGGTGCAGCCCGTGTGGGTTACGCCAATGGCGAATATATTCTTAACCCCACCGCCACAGAAATCACCACTTCAGAAATGAATTTGGTGGTGGCCGGCACCAGCGATGCCGTGCTGATGGTAGAGTCCGAAGCCTCAGAGTTGTCCGAAGAAGTGATGTTGGGGGCCGTGGTGTTTGGCCATCAACAAATGCAAGTGGCCATTGATGCCATTAATGCTTTGGCCGATGAAGCCGGTAAGGATGATTGGGATTGGACCGCCCCCGCACCTGACGAAGCCCTAGTACAACAGATTAACGCCTTGGCCTTAGAAGAACTGAAAGCCGCTTACCGCGTGCGCGGCAAGCAAGAACGAACCGAGCAAATCAATAGTTTGCGCGACAAGGTGATGACAGCGGTGATGCCGGCGGATGCCAATGCCGACACACAAAACCGCATTAAAAATATGTTTGGCAATTTAGAAGCCAGCATCGTGCGCAGTCAAATTTTGGATGGCGAACCCCGCATTGATGGCCGCGATACCCGTACCGTGCGCCCCATTTCCGTACGTGTGGGCGTATTGCCCCGCACCCATGGTTCCGCACTCTTCACCCGTGGCGAAACACAAGCCTTGGTAGTGGCCACATTAGGCACCGGACGTGATGAGCAAATCATTGATGCTGTGCAAGGCGAGTACAAAGACCGCTTCATGCTGCATTACAATTTCCCACCGTATGCCACCGGCGAAACCGGCCGTGTGGGCAGCCCTAAGCGTCGTGAAATTGGTCACGGTCGCCTGGCTAAGCGCGCGCTGGTAGCCACCTTACCCACCGCAGAAGAATTTGGTTACACCATACGCGTGGTGTCTGAAGTGACGGAATCCAATGGTTCCAGCTCTATGGCCTCCGTATGCGGTGGTTCATTGGCGCTAATGGATGCAGGTGTTCCTGTAAAAGGGCATACCGCCGGCGTAGCCATGGGCCTGATTAAAGAAGGCAACCGCTTCGCCGTACTCACCGACATATTGGGTGACGAAGATCATTTGGGTGACATGGACTTTAAAGTGGCGGGTACCGATCGTGGCGTTACTGCGCTGCAAATGGACATCAAGATTACCGGCATTACCAAAGAGATTATGCAAGTGGCCCTGGCACAAGCCAAGGAAGCGCGTATTCACATCTTGGGCATTATGAAACAAGCCGTGCCCGATGCGCGCCAAGAGCTCTCCACCTACGCCCCACGCATCATCACCATCAAGATTAATCCTGAAAAAATTCGTGATGTGATCGGCAAGGGCGGCGCGGTGATTCGTGCCCTCACGGAAGAAACCGGCACCACTATCGACATTCAAGATGACGGCACTGTGAATATTGCCTGTCTAAGCTCGGAAGCGGGTGAAATGGCCCGCAAGCGCATTGAGGACCTCACAGCTAACGTAGAAGTGGGCAAAGTGTATGAGGGTACCGTTTTGAAGCTGTTGGACTTTGGCGCCATTGTGAGCGTGTTGCCGGGTCGTGATGGCCTGCTGCACATCTCGCAAATTGCCAACGAGCGTGTAAACGCCGTGGGCGACCATTTAAAAGAAGGTCAGCTGGTGAAAGTGAAGGTGTTGGAAGCCGATGAAAAGGGTCGTCTGCGTTTAAGCATGAAGGCTTTGTTGGAACAACCGGCCACTGAAACCGAAGCCGCACCCGACTAAGCACCAAACTGGTTCATTTCAGCCGAAATGGTTGAAATGAACCACCATTATGGTGCTGTACTGGTTTTAGAGAAGTCGAAAAAAATGCCGGAATCTGTTTAGGAATCCGGCAGTTAAGTCCGCAATAGGAGGAGGGAAACATTAAACAAACAGCCCTCACGTCCTATGCAAGCATTTGTTGTGCCAAAACACAGCTTTCAGTCAATTCCAACCCAATTCGATTCTAATCCTCGGCGGACTCCAGTCGAATGCGGTGTTTTTCCATACGGTAGCGCAGTGTCATACGGGTAATGCCCAAGCGACGCGCCGCTTCTGAAATATTGCCCTCACAAACCAGCAGCGCCTCTTGAATCATGGTTTTCTCAGCGTCACCCAAGGATACGAGTCCTTTCATGGGGTTAGTTTTGGGGTCAGACCCCGAATTGAGGTCTGACCCCAAAGTGGTCAAAGGGCCGCCTAGAGAAAAATCTTTCACCCCCAAGGGCGCGCCCCCACTGAGCAATACAGCCCGTTCTGTGAGGTGCTTGAGTTCGCGCACATTACCCGGCCAGGAGTAGGCTTGCAATGCGGTCAAGGTGTCTGGTGCGAAGGAGGGTGCGGGCAGGTGGTAACGCCGTGCGGTTTGTTCGGCGTAGTGCTGCGTCAGCAAGAGGATGTCATCACCACGGGCGCGCAATGGAGCCAAGGTTAGGGTCAGTACGTTTAAGCGAAAGTAGAGATCGGAGCGAAATTGGCCATCTTCTACCATCTGGTGCAAGTTGCGGTTACTGGCCGCCACAAAGCGCGCCGGAATTTCACGCTCACGTACAGAACCCACACGACGCAGGCGTCGCCTTTCAATCACGGTGAGTAATTTGGCTTGTAAGTCCAGCGGCAATTCGCCGATTTCGTCCAAAAAAAGCGTTCCATCTTCAGCGGCTTCTAATAGACCACTACGTGCTTGCATGGCGCTGGTGTAGGCCCCTTTTTCATGGCCAAATAATTCGGCTTCAATCAAATCGCGCGGTAGAGCTGCGCAATCCACATGTACAAAGGGGGAATTTTTATTGGCGCTGGCTTGATGCAGCAGGCGCGCCACCACATCTTTACCAGCCCCTGTCTCGCCTTGAATCAGGACTGTGGGCCCCGGTGCGCCCGGCTGTGTCAGGCGGCCCAATTGAATAATCTGTTGACGCAATTCCACCATAGGGAGGCTTTCGCCAATCATGACTAAGCTGTCGCTGCTGCGCGCTTCGCGCTCACGTGAACGCTCTAACTGTTGTTGCAAGGTGGCGGTACGTAAGGTGGCATTCACGGTTACCACCATCTCTTCTAAATCGATGGGTTTTTTTAGATAATCTGTGGCCCCTTGTTTCATGGCGCGCACCGCGTCCGCCACTTCACCAAAAGCGGTCATGACAATCACCGGCGTGGGACGTTCGGAATTGATCTGCGTGAGCGTGCCCAGTTGATCCAAACCATCGCCATCGGGCAGACGCAAATCCAACAGAATAAGATCGGGTTGCAAGGCGCGGGCTTTTTCAAAACCCTCTGATAGGGTGCCCGCAAGCGCACATTCATAACCCAATTTTTTAAGACGCTTTTCTACTGCGCGCGCGAACAGCGCTTCATCTTCAATAATGAGAATATGTGCCGTGGCGCCCATGGCCAGCGCAGCAGAATCGGTTAGGGTAGTGGTAACCACAGCAGAGCCTCAGTTCCGCCCTCAGGACGGAGATCAAATTGCACGCCCCCACCATGAACTTCAAACACTTTAAGGGCGAAGGGAATGCCCAAACCCGTGCCAGAACGCTTGGTGGTAGGTCCGGGAGTCAGTCTGCCTGTCTGTGGGGCAAAGGGCAAGCCAGGTCCATCATCCTTTATGCGTAGGGTAATGCGACCGGTTTCTTGCTGCAGTAGGATTGCCACCTGTCCATCCATAGGAGAGGCCTCAATACTGTTGATGATTAAACCGTGCAAGGCTTGCTCCACCAGTTCGGGGTCGATCTGAGCCATGAGGGGTTGAGTGGGAATATGCAAGTGTAAGATCACGCCGCGTGAGCGCGCCATGGGTTGCATCATCTGGATAAGGTCTTGCAGCAGAGGGCCCAGAGCGGTGTTCTGGCGCGTGGCCTCTAAGGGGTGCAAGTAAGAAAGCAATGATTCGGTCCAACGTTCTAAGCGATCGCAGCTGTCCATAATACCTTGCAGCCCTTCGCGCACCTCTTGCGTGAGATGTTCGTCGTCGATCACTTGGGCGGTGGCGCGAATGCTGGCCAAGGGATTGCGAATATTATGCGCCACGATGGGCACCAAGGCGCCTAAGGTGGCCTGACGTTCGGCAGTGACCAAAGCGTTTCGGCTTTGCGCTAAGTCTGCCGCCATGGCGTTGATGGCGTCGGCCAAGGTGATGAGTTCTAAGGCCCCTTGGCGCGGCACGGGGTGCGCCAATTCGCCATGGGTCAGCTCTGTGGTGGCTTTTAATAACTGCGAAAGCGGGCGGACAAAATAATTGCGCAGAAAACGTTGCGTGAGTAACCATAAACCCACAGCCAACAGCATGGGTACAATTAAAATAAGCGGTGTATAGCGCGCCAATGAGGTGAGCTTTTGTTGCAACGCGCCTTGCTGCTGCTCCAGTAATTGATCAATCTGACCAAAGGCTGTTTCGTATTGTTTAATGCCACCCGATTCTAAATCAGAATCGAAGCTGCGCTGCAGCAGTTGATTCTCTGTAGGGACGGGACCGAAGGCCACTAAGCTGGTGCGCTGATAAATTTCTCGATAGGTGCGTTTCAGTTCTACCACCGCCAGCGTCTCATCACCAGGACGCGCGTTTTCGGCTAAGCGATGCAGACTGTCTTCAATTTGTTGGCCAAACTCGCGGTACTGCATGGGGGCTTGCGCATCAGCCAAAAAGGTCGCGTCGAAGAGTTCTTTCATTTGCCGATAAAGCGTGCCCCGCATGGCTTCCACCTCATGAATCATCACTTGCAGTCGGTGCGATTCCTCGGTATTTTTTTGCCATAGGGTTAACCCCCCGGCACCCAATGCACTGGTAATGATGACCAGCGCCAAGTAGATGGCGGAGTAGCGCAGAGCGATCTGGTTGAGGGAGCGCGGACGGTTCATGTCTTTTAAGCGTTATCCACAATAATTCATAGGGTTAGTCTAGCAGAACGGGGGGTATTTCAGGTCGACTGCTTTGCCTCTGCCCGATTAACCAGATTGTGTTAATATTCGCGGTTAGCGCCGGTCCGCCGGACTCTTTATTGATTACTTTGGTTCAAGACAATGGCAGAAGCAACACTCAAACAATTTGCACCATACGTGCCTAAAAAAAGCGAAGCGTATATGAACAAAAAGCAGCTTGATCATTTCAAGCGCCTTTTGGACGGTTGGAAATCAGAACTCAGTAACGATATCGACCGCACTGTGCACACCATGCAAGACGAGGCCACGGTGTTTGCCGATCCCAATGATCGCGCCAGTCAAGAGTCCGACATGGCGCTGGAATTGCGAAATCGTGACCGCGAACGCAAGCTGATTAAAAAAATTGAAGAAACCATCGCCAAGATTGAATCCGGCGACTACGGCTATTGCAATTCTTGTGGTGTAGAAATTGGCCTAAACCGCCTGCAAGCGCGGCCCACTGCTAGTCTGTGTATTGATTGCAAACAATTGGAAGAAATGCGCGAACGGCAAGTGGCTAAGTAGGATTTGTTTGCAGTGCAGCACTTCAAAAAACCACATCCAACGATGTGGTTTTTTTATGGGCGCAGCATAACCCATTGCACGTCCCAACCGGCCATGGGCGAGCGCTTAAAACCGCTTTTGGCAAACTGATGCCAACGCCCGGTAACGCAACAGAGCAACGCGTTGGCATAAGCGCTGGAATTGAAATCGGCGGCCAACTCGCCCCCTGTGGCGGCCACGCGCAGGCTCTGGCGCAAAGTGGCTTCGAGGCGATCGTGTACTTGATTAATGCGCGCTTGCAGGCGCTCGTTTTCATGCACCAGGGCATCCCCTATCAAGACGCGCGTCATACCGGCGTTTTTTTCGGCGAAGGCCAACAGCAGCGCTAACACAGCTTCTACCTGATCCAACCCTTTGGGTTTTTCCGCCATGATGCGGTTAATGCGGGTAAACAGGGTTTCTTCAATAAACTCGATCAACCCCTCAAACATCTGGGCTTTACTGGCGAAGTGGCGATATAGAGCAGCCTCAGATAAATTGAGGTGGCGGGCCAGATTGGCCGTGGTGGTTTTTTCCGCTTGGGGTTGCTCCAAGAGCCCCGCCAGGGTTTGCAGAATTTCGGTGCGCCTCTCTCCGGGTTTCATGGTCGCCTTGCTCCTCGAGTGTTTTGATGGGGAGTGATGGGGAATGGTATCATCTTTAGCAGCAACTAAAGACTAAGGACAAAATCGTGGCAGGACATTCTAAATGGGCCAACATCAAGCATAAAAAGGCCGCAACTGACGCCAAACGCGGCAAGATTTTTACCCGCTTGATTAAAGAAATTACCGTGGCCGCTCGCTTAGCGGGGGGCGACATGAGCATTAACCCAAGGTTACGCCTAGCGGTGGATAAAGCCTTCGAGCAAAACATGCCCAAAGATACCGTGGAGCGCGCCATCAAACGGGGCAGCGGCGACTTGGAGGGAGTGAATTACGAAGAGGCGCGCTACGAGGGCTATGGCTTGAACGGCGCCGCCATTTTGGTGGATTGTTTAACCGACAATAAAATTAGAACCGTGGCCGATGTGCGTCACGCCTTTAGTAAATTTGGGGGCAACATGGGTACCGATGGTTCGGTGGCGTTTTTGTTTACCCATTGCGGACAATTGGTTTTTTCACCGGGCACCTCAGAGGACAAGCTCATGGAAGCGGCAATAGAAGCCGGCGCCGATGATGTGATTACCCATGAGGATGGCAGCATTGAAGTGGTGACGCCGCCCTATGAGTTTTCGGCGATAAAAGCCGCGCTGGAAAAAGCGGGCTTCAAAGCCGACTTTGGTGAGGTCACCTTAAAACCCACCGCAGATACGGAATTTTCAGGGGACGAGGGGGTGCGCATGCAAAAATTGTTGGACGCTCTGGAAAGCTTGGATGATGTGCAGGCGGTGTATACCACTGCGGTGATTGCCGAGTAACCCATGTTAGGAGATTTCCATCCGCATATTGGGGATTGATCCGGGCCTGCGGGCCACGGGTTTTGGCGTGATTGACGCGCAGGGCGCCACATTAACTTATGTGGCCAGTGGCGTTGTGCGCACCGCGGACGCAGCGTTACCCGATCGGCTGCGCAGCATTTTTGAAGGCCTCACGGAGGTCATCGACACCTATCAGCCGGAAGTGGCGGCGGTGGAAATTGTATTCGTCAACGTTAACCCTCAATCCACTCTATTGTTAGGCCAAGCGCGCGGTGCGGCCATTGCCGCTCTTGTGGCGCAAGGGCTACCGGTGGCGGAATATACCGCGTTGCAAGTAAAGCAAGCAGTGGTGGGCCATGGTCACGCACTAAAAGAGCAGGTACAAGAAATGGTAAAGCGCTTATTAAAACTGCCGGCAGCGCCCCCCACGGACCCGGCGGATGCCTTGGCTTGTGCCATTCGTCACGCCCATGAGGGTCAACAGGTCACGGCGCGCCCTTTGGCGGGGCTAAAAATGCGGCGTGGTCGTTTGGTGAGCCCATGATTGGTCGCTTATCCGGCATCCTGATTCATAAGGCGCCGCCGCAAATTGTGTTGGAAGTGGCAGGAGTGGGCTATGAAGTGGATGTGCCCATGAGCACCTTCTACGATTTGCCTGCCATAGGCAAACCCCTTACGCTGCATATTCACATGGTGGTGCGTGAAGACGCCCAGTTGCTGTTTGGTTTTGCCACCGAACCCGAGCGCACCGCCTTTAAGCTGTTGCTTAAAATTTCAGGTGTGGGTCCGCGCTTGGCCCTTTCGGTGTTGTCCGGTTTATCGGTGGCGGATTTGTCCGACGCGGTGAGTCGCAATGACAGCGCGCGCTTGGTGCGCATCCCCGGAGTGGGTAAAAAAACCGCCGAGCGCCTACTGCTGGAACTGAAAGAAAAAATAGTGCCTTTGATGGGTGCCACAGTGCGCCCCACGCAAGGCTCGCCGGACGCAAACGAGATCACCCATGCCCTAAGTGCTCTTGGCTATAATGACCGAGAGGCCCTGTGGGCTGTGCAGCAACTGAGCGACAGCACCTCTCTTGAAGAAGGAATACGCCGGGCATTAAAACTTTTGTCCCGCTCTGAATAAGATGATTGAAACCGACCGCTTAATTGCCGCTACCCCCGCTTCTGCGCAAGAAGAGGTGTTAGAACGCGCGCTGCGCCCGCGCATGTTAGATGAATACGTGGGCCAAGAAAAAATACGCAATCAACTGAGCATTTTTATTGAAGCCGCCCGTCGGCGTAAAGAGCCTCTCGATCACACGCTGCTGTTTGGACCGCCTGGTTTGGGAAAAACCACCTTAGCCCATATTATCGCCCACGAAATGGGGGTTAATTTGCGCCAGACCTCAGGGCCTGTATTAGAGCGTGCTGGTGACTTGGCGGCGTTACTCACCAACCTAGAACCCAATGACGTGCTCTTCATCGACGAAATTCATCGCTTAAGTCCGGTGGTAGAAGAAATCCTGTACCCCGCTTTGGAAGACTTTCAACTGGATATCATGATTGGAGAGGGACCTGCAGCGCGTTCCGTGAAATTAGATTTACCACCCTTCACGTTGGTGGGCGCCACCACCCGTGCCGGCATGCTGACCAACCCCCTACGAGATCGTTTTGGCATTGTGGCGCGTCTGGAATTTTATAGCGCAGATGAGCTAACGCGCATTGTGGCGCGTTCGGCACGTTTATTGGAACTCTCGGTGGACGAGAGCGGCACGCGCGAAATAGCCCAGCGCTCGCGCGGCACGCCGCGTATCGCCAATCGACTGCTGCGTCGCGTGCGCGACTATGCCGAAGTGCGGGCGCAAGGTGTAGTAACACAGCCGGTGGCCGACGCCGCGTTGAAAATGTTGGATGTGGACGGTGTGGGGTTAGACCTCATGGACCGCAAGCTATTGCTCAACATTATTGAAAAGTTTGCCGGTGGCCCTGTGGGCGTGGACAACTTGGCCGCCGCTATTGGCGAGGCACGCGACACCATTGAAGACGTGTTAGAACCTTACCTCATCCAGCAAGGTTACTTACAGCGCACTTTGCGCGGGCGCATGGCCACTCCTTTGGCGTATGAACATTTGGGGCTGAAAGCCGCCGGCACCTTACTATGACCGTGGAAAACAAAACCTTGGTGTCGGTACGTATTTATCACGAGGATACGGATTCCGGCGGTGTGGTGTATCACGCCAATTACCTGCGCTACATGGAGCGGGCCCGTACCGAATGGCTGCGTGATCGGGGCTTCGATCACGACCGTGTGGCGCGCGAAGCAGGTATTCTGTTTGTGGTGCGCTCGGTAGAGATTAAATTTTTACGCCCAGCCCGTTTAAGTGATTTGCTAGTGGCCAGCGCGGAACTGGTTAAAATTAATCATGGCCTGATGGTTTTTGATCAGCGCATTATGAACCACGATGTGGAGTTGGCGCGCGCCACAGTTCGTGTGATTAGCGTCAGCGTGTCCGATTTTAAATCGGTGGGGATTTCGGACCAGTTAAAGCAGGATTTGGGAGTTAATTTATGAACGTCACCACCGACATTACCTTAATTTCACTTGTGACCAATGCCAGCGTGCTGGTGCAGTTGGTGCTACTGCTGCTGCTCATCATTTCTTTGATGTCGTGGTCGTACATTTTTATGAAGCTCCTCACCATCCGTCGTGCGCGCCTTGAAACTGCCCGATTTGAAGATAGCTTTTGGGGCGGCGCCGATTTAAATACGCTCTATGAGCGCAGCAGCGCCAACGCGGTGCAAGCGGGTGCACTGGAGAGGATTTTTCATGCCGGGTTTCGCGAGTTTCAACGCCATCTTAAAAATGGCACTGAAGATGTCACTGCGGTGACCAACGGCGTGCAGCGTGCCATGAAGGCCACCTATCAACGCGAAATGGACACCTTAGAGGCGCACCTGGCTTTCTTGGCCACCGTGGGCTCGGTTAGCCCCTATGTGGGCTTGTTTGGCACCGTATGGGGCATCATGAACGCCTTCCGTGGTTTGGCCAATGTGGGGCAGGCCACCTTGGCTCATGTGGCGCCTGGCATTGCAGAGGCGCTGGTGGCCACCGCTATGGGTCTTTTTGCCGCCATCCCCGCCGTGGTGGCGTATAACCGCTTTGCCCATGACATTGACCGCCTATCCATACGGTTCGAAAGTTTCATGGAAGAGTGTTCCAATATTTTACAACGGCAAATTCAGCCCGGACGCTAAACCATGCTGCGCAAACCCCGTCGCCTCATGAATCAGATCAATGTGGTGCCCTACATTGATGTGATGTTGGTATTGCTGGTGATTTTTATGATTACAGCGCCCATGATTAACCCCGGTCAAATTGATCTGCCCACTGTTGGGCAAAGCTTAAGCACCCCACAACAACCCATTCAAGTATCCCTGCGACTCAATGGCAGTCTCACGGTGTTAGACCCTGCCACGGGCAGCGTGGAAGAGCCCATTGAACGCGGCAACTTGGTGGCGCTGCTTAAAGCCAGTCAACTGCGCCATCCTGATCAACCGGTGGTGATTGCCGCGGAACGCTCCGTGCGCTACGAAGAGGTGTTAAATCTCATGGACCTGTTGCGTCAAGCAGACGTGAAGCGGGTGGGCTTACTGGCCAAACCGAGGTCCGGTTGAACCGAGTTAATATTCAAAGCGAGCACCGAGCGCAAGCCTTTGTCTTGGCGGCAGGGGTGCATCTGTTATTTGCCGCTGTGTTGGTGTTTGGTGTGGCGTGGCATGCCAAGGCGCCGCAAAGTTATGAAGCCGAGCTGTGGACCGACTTACCGCAACCCGCTGCGGCGCCTACGCCAGTGCCCCCACCTCCGCGCCCTGAAGAGCCCATTAAAGCCGTGCCTCCCAAACCCATATTGGCGCCCACCCCCCCCAAAGCATTGGCTGTTCCCGCAGCTGATATAGCGTTGAAACAGAAAAAAGTACGTGAGCTGCAGGCGCAGCAACTGAACTTGGAAAAATTAGCGGCACAAAAAGAATTGAAGAACGCGCAAGCCCTGCGCGTGGAAGCCCTGCGCGTGCAACAGTTGCAAGAGCAGCAGGCTGCGGCGCAAGCGCAGAGCGTCCGTGCTGAAAAAGCCGCCGCTGAGCAAGCAGCGAAGAAATCCGAAGTGCAGCGCTATACCAATGCTATCATTGATAAAATTAAAAGCAACATTCGTGTGACGGACAATATCAGTAAAGGTACGGTGGTACAGGTTAAAATAACTGTATTGCCTGATGGCTCGGTGTTAGAGCCCATTCGCATCATGATTCCCAGTGGTAATAAAGTTTGGGATGAGGCCGCGTTACAAGGTATTATGCGCTCGCAACCTTTGCCGTTGCCTACCGACCCCGCCTTGCGACGGGACATGCGCGACTTGGTGTTACTGATTAACTATGAAAAATAAATTCCTCCTGCAACTCTCACTATTACTGCTGACACTGCTAGCGCTGCTGGTCACACCCCTAGTTCATGCCGAGCTGACCCTAGAAATTAATGTGCAAGGCGCGCACCAAACGCCCATTGCGGTGCTGCCCTTCGCGCGTGAGGCGTCGGTAGGCAACAGTGTGAGTAAAGTGGTGGGGGCAGACTTAGCGCGCTCAGGGTTGTTTACTTTGGTGGATGGTTCGGATATAAACCCTGTGCCTTCTGATGTCAGTGACCTGAAAATAGATACATGGAAGACTCGTGGGGCCAGTTACGTGGTAGTGGGCAATGTCACCGAGCAACCCAATCGCCGTTTTGAGGCGCGCTTTAGGCTGTTAGACGCCAACACGCAAGTGTCGCGCATGAGCTTGGCTTTTAGTGGAAGCAATGAGCAATATCGCTTGGTGGCACACCATATTGCGGATGCGATTTTTGAGAACATCACGGGTGACAAGGGTGTGTTTAGCACGCGCATCGCTTATATCACCAAAAATGGCAAAGCGCGCAGCCTAAAGGTGGCCGACAGCGATGCCTTTAATGAGCAGACCATGCTCACGGCCAACGAGCCCATTATTTCACCGCGTTGGTCGCCGGACGGCACCCGCATGGCCTATGTTACCTTTGAATTGAAACGCCCCATTGTGGTGGTGCAAGTGTTGACCACCGGCGCGCGCAAAATTATCGCCAATTACAAAGGCAATAACAGCGCCCCTGCTTGGGCGCCCGATGGCAAACAACTGGCAGTGGTGCTCTCTAAGGATGGGATTGCGCAAATTTATTTGGTGACTACTGATGGCACTGGTGTGGCGCGGCGCTTGACCAGCAGCAGCAGCATTGATACCGAACCCGTATTTACCCCCGATGGACAATTTATTTACTTTACCTCTGATCGTGGAGGTAGCCCACAAATCTACCGCGTGGCGGTGACAGGGGGTGATCCCCAGAGGGTTACATTTGGTAGCAATTATTGTGTATCCCCGCGCTTGAGTCCCGATGGCAAGCAATTGGTATTTGTGCGTCGTGATGAGGGTGCATTTCATGTGGTAGTTCAAGACCTTGGGTCCGGACAGACGCAGGTGATGACCGAATCCGGCCTAGATGAATCCCCTACATTTGCTCCCAATGGACGTTCTATTTTGTATTCTACGCAGGTGCAAGATCGCGGAATTCTTGCTATTGTAAGCAGTGATGGGCGCATCCGACAAAAGTTAACAACTCAGACAGGCGATGTATATGAACCTGTGTGGGGCCCTTATGTACAATAGAGAGGACTGTTATGAAAAAAACATATTTGGCCATAGTATTAACCGCTTTATTGGCCGCGTGTAGCACCACGCCCACCTCGGCCCCTGTTGCAGAACAAACACCACAATCTGCAGCGCAACCTGCTGTTGTGGCTGCGGCTCAGCCTATTGTTAATGGAAATGTCAGCGCCGGCCTCTATCCCGCTAAGGGTGTGGGTGGTGCCTTGGGTGATCGCAGCGTGTTCTACGACTTCGATAACTACACTGTAAAAGATCAGTATCGCCCCATGGTGGACGCGCACGGTGGTTTCTTGCTGGGCAATAAAGCGGCTAAGGCAACCTTGCAAGGCAATTGTGATGAGCGTGGCAGCCGTGAATATAACTTGGCCTTGGGTCAACGCCGCGCGGATAGCGTGCGCAAGATTCTTGTTGCTAAGGGCGTATCCGACAACCAAATTGAAACCATTAGTTTTGGTAAAGAAAACCCCCGTAACCCCGGTCACGATGCTGCCGCTTGGGGCGAAAATCGCCGCACCGACATCGTTTATCAGGGTGAATAATTGTTGAGCCTGCGCATCACATCGGCCCTGAGGTTTCTTGGGGCCGTTTTTATTTTAGCGAGCGTAACCATTGCCCAAGCCGGTCTTCTAAGTGACGACGAAGCGCGCAAAGGTGTGGCGGATATTAAGGCTGCGCAAGATGCTCTGGACGCCCGTACCGCGCGCCTAGAAGCGTCCATTCAAAGCTTCCCTGATCTGGTCAACCAAATGGAAACTCTAAGCCAGGATATGGCGGCTCTGCGTGGCAAATTGGAAGTGTTGGGCAACCAGATTGAGTCTGCTAATAAACACAGTCGCGATCTGTATCTGGACTTGGATAGCCGCTTAAAGTTGTTGGAAGCCGCACAGGGTCCCACCCCAAATGCGGCAGTCACTCCTGCTGCAACATCTGCTCAGGCCACAGCTGCTGCACCATCGGTGACGCCGACTCCTGTCCCACCAGTGCCGACCCCAACAACCACTGCTCCTGTTGCAACCGACCCCTACGATAACGCCTTAGTCGCCTTCAATGGCGGTGATTTCACGGGTTCTTTAAAGCAGTTCAAGGCTTTTTTAGAGGCCAACCCGAAGGATGCCCGAGCGGCCAATGCGGTCTATTGGATAGGCACCAACCAGATGTCCTTGAAAGATTACAAGGGTGCACGCGCCACCTTGCAAAGTCTTATTAAGAATTACCCCAATGCCGCCAAGGCCCCGGATGCCTTGCTAGGCCTCGCCAGTGCCCATAGCGGACTGGGGGATAACACCTCTGCTAATAATGTCTTACGCATCCTGATAGCCAAATACCCCAATAGTCCTGCTGCCGTTAAGGCCCGGGCCCGACTGCAATAGGGGGTTAGACAGAGGAAGGGTAGAGGAGGGGTCAGACCCCAATAGGGGTCTGACCCCTCCTCTGACCCCAAAAGCTTGCGGGGTCTGACCCCAAAAGCTATAATTGCCGATTGTTGTTTGGGGTCGTTAGCTCAGTTGGTAGAGCAGCGGACTTTTAATCCGTTGGTCGCAGGTTCGAATCCCGCACGGCCTACCAATCACAGAGTTTTTTGCTGCGCTATACTGTTGAGCAGTAAAAGAGCGTTCAAATATGTCGTTACATGGGTCGTTAGCTCAGTTGGTAGAGCCGCGGACTCTTAATCCGTTGGTCGAAGGTTCGAATCCTTCACGGCCCACCAAGATGTACAAGGCTTCAAAGGCAAAACGCTTTTGGAGCCTTTTTTCTTTTGGAATGTAATGTATTGGCTATGTATTGATTGCGAGGCTGTTAACGTTCTACAAAGCCGCCATTCACTGGTTTTTGTTGTTGTTCTAACGTGTGTGATCACATGGTTGATTTCCAACCCAATCGAGACATGCAGGAGTTAAAGAGATTCCAGTTGGTGACCATTTTGTCAGGCGCAACGCCCGATCTTTCTTGGTTTAACCCCTTGTTCGTATCCCCCCCCAAGCTGCCAATAGTGCGGTTTTCTTGAGATTCCTGCAAACAGGTGTAATGGTCTGTTTTAAAGTCAGCGTTTGATGCCCCCAACTTGGACCATCCGGGGTTATCCGCACAACCTGCAATCATCAAGGCCAATAAAAAAAACAAACAGTTGGATTTTTTCATGTTTAGATTTCTCAATCTATAAATTATTCATTAATAAAACAGCATCGTAAGACCATTAACCTGTGTGGTAATTTGCATGCCAAGCACGTTTCCATTGGGGTCGATGCGGAAGCAGTTTGAGGAAGGCGCAACGCTCAGATTATCATTAATACCGGCTTGCGTAAGCTGTACGGTATCGGTTAGGCACAACAAAGCTGTGGTTGCGGTATCGGGGGATAAGCCAATGGTTTCAGTGAGCGTTGCATCGATCACCGTATTTGTTGAATTGCATTAATAATTGACCCACCAATTGCATTTAAAACTGACCCACCCTTTGTTGTTAATTTAGCACAATTTATAGGATTGGTATGTTGGTTTATTTCTCCTTTCTATTGTTCGCCGTGCTGTGTCTAAAGCGGAAACTTTCATTGCCTGACTCGACGATATGACAACGATGCGTTAAGCGGTCTAATAAAGCCGTAGTCATCTTCTGATCTCCAAAGACATTACCCCATTCAGCAAAGCCTAGATTAGTCGTGATGATGACGCTGGTATGCTCATAGAGCTTTGAGAGTAAATGGAACAGCAAGGCACCGCCTGCTTGGCTAAACGGCAAATACCCCAGCTCATCTAAAACGACCAGATCAACATACATTAACCGAAATGCCAGTTGGCCTTGTTTGCCTGCGGCTTTCTCTAGTTCTAATGTATTGACCAACTCAATGGTCGAGAAGAAACGTACCCGCTTGAGATGATGCTCAATCGCCTGTATACCGATGGCTGTGGCCAAGTGCGTTTTACCTGTACCAGGCCCACCAATCAAGACTACATTCTGCGCATCTTCAATAAAGTCGCATCGATGTAACTGCCGAACCAATGGTTCGTTAACGGTGCTCTGACTAAAGTCAAAGCCAGTCAAGTCTCGATACACTGGAAACTTTGCGGTCTTAACTTGGTAATTGATTGAACGGATTTCACGTTCTGCCATTTCGGCTTTTAATAAGCTGCCAAGGATCGGCTGTGCGGCTTCATAACTGGGCACACCTTGCTGATGAAGCTCATCTGCCGCTTGCGCCATGCCATACAACTTTAGCCCCTTTAAGGTGGTCATCATCGTGTCATGCTGCATGACGCACCTCTCTTAGCCCATCATAACGCTCAGCGTTCGCTATGGGCTCTTCAATCAACGCCAAACGATGCGGCGTATCTGCGAGCGGTGGTAGTGCCGGACTAATCATCCGCCTTAATATATTGAGGATGTTGAGCTTAGAGGCTGCCCCTGCTGCCAAAGACTCCTCAATGGCAGCCAGTACTAGCGACTCATCATAATGTAATACTAGCGAGAGCACTTCGACCATTTCTCTGTCACCGCCAACTCTGGTTAAGAGCTTAGTTTGCAGTAGCTTGAATGCTTCAGGCAGGGTGGTAAAAGGTGCGCCATTACGCAGTGCACCTGGTTTACGCTGTAACACACTTAAGTAATGCTGCCATTGGTAACAGGTCACGCCACTACGATGATGACGATTGATGATGCGTTTATGCTCAGCAATCACCGCCATTTCTGCGACCATGACTAAGTGATCTGCATAAACACGCAAGCTGACATGTCGATTAGCAAAAGAGGCTGGCACACTGTAGCGGTTGCGCTCAAAGTGAACTAAGCAGGTCGGGGTGACGCGCTTGATGCATTCCACAAAGCCATCAAATGGTCGCGGGACAGACATTAAGGTTGGCAACTCGGATTGCCAAACAGTTGCGATGGTTTGATGGCGAAACTCTGGATGTTGTATTTGTTGCCATAAAGCGGTACAGCGTACGGTCAGCCAATCATTGAGAGCGTCCAAGCTCGCAAATGGTGGTGCTTGATGCCACAACCGATGACGCGCATCTTGTACATTCTTCTCAATTTGGCCTTTCTCCCAACCAGATGCTGGATTACAGAACTCGGCTTCAAAGAGATAGTGACTGACCATGGCTGCGAATCTTGCATTGACTGTACGCTGCTTGCCGCGCCCGACTTTGTCAACCGCGGTCCTCATGTTGTCGTAGATGCCGCGTTTGGGAATACCACCTAAACATTGGAAGGCGTGGTGATGCGCATCAAACAACATCTCATGGGTTTGTAGTGGATAAGCACGCAAGTAAAAGGCACGGCTGTGAGCCAGTTTGAAATGTGCAATTTGTAGTTTCACGCGCTCATGGCCAATGACTGCCCAGTCTTCACTCCAGTCAAATTGGAAGGCTTCACCAGAGGCAAAGGTCAGTGGAATAAAAGCGCCTCGCCCAACGGTGCCAGCAAGTTGCTGTTGATGCAGTCGCCATCGCCTAGCATAAGCCACAACACGATCATAAGAACCGAGATAGCCCAGTTGCACTAAGTCATGGTAGAGCTGCTTAATACTACGACGCTCTTTACGTCCTCGATTAGACTCAGTTTTAAGCCACTGCTGTAGCTTATCAACATACGCAGTGAGTTTACTGGTGCGTCCTTGCCCAACATATTGAGGGATGACGATGTCATTACGCAGGTACTTCTTGATGGTGTTGCGAGATAAGCCAGTTCTTTTAGCAATCTCACGAATCGACATTTGATCACGCAAATGCCAGCGTCTAATTACACTTAATAGTTCCACGGTGATCACTCCCATTCTCCTGCTCATAGGTTGAGCAGAATAGTATCGGTACGTGGGTCAATTTCTAGTGCAATTTATACCCCTAAGTGGGTCAATTCTGAGTGCAATTCAACACCTGTGAGCTGTTGAAACTGATATCAAACGTATCTGACAGAGTTTTCATCTGGACGCATTATTATGATCATAATGTCATCCCAAAAGATAGGAATTTAGCACATAAGTTCTTGTCCCTTAATTCAATTGAATACCTGGGCGTTAGTTATGAATATTCCGTTCAATCGTATAAAGATTCACTTGGTTGGGCAGGTTTTTTCGGCGGGAGCAAATCTACAAGCAAATGGCTAACACGTGATAGCCTCATGCGTGCTTTAATAGAATTCAGATTTACTAAAATTGAGGTTAGTTTTGACCATCTTGATCATCCAAACGGTCCCGCTCTTGCGCTCTGCGTCATGAGATAAAATTTTCGTAAATATGTACATTAAGTCTGACCGATGGCAAACTGGGAGCGATTCAATAGGACAGAAAACTGTGTTATCCCACATTGAGAATGGTGAACCAAACGCAACGGACTCCGATGCACCGCTGATATAAAAGTAAGTATCTGTACGACAGCTTTCCGCGATGCTGAATGTTTCTTTTGGGCACGAAGCAGCCTAACAAGCACCCCGGCAGCAGACATTGAAAAGGATAGGGGCCATTCAGGGCATTGCCAGTTGTATTAAGGTCGGTTTTATTATTAACCTCCCTTAAAATAGGAGGCCTGACCCCCATAACTAGAGATTAAATGAAAAAAATTACCATCAATCCGGCACTGGCCATCCGACAGCAAAAGCTGTTTGAGGGGCTTGACGAGGCGCTCCTCAAGCAGCTGGAAAGCTTGGTGCGTTTTCAGTACTTTCAGGATCGGCAGATTGTTCTTCACCAAGGTACGGTGGGTGAGGCGCTGGTGTTGGTGGTATCCGGGCGTCTGCAGGTCATCTCTTTTTCAGAAGATGGCCGTGAAGTGGGGATTCATTTTCTGGAGCCGGGTGATTTTTATGGGGAAGTGTCTGTGATTGACGGACAGCCCATTGCCTCATCTCTGGTGTCCTTGGCGGATACAGTGGTGGGGTACTTGCCCAAGGTCACATCTCACGAGCTGATGACGCGCCACCCGTTAGTGGCTGAGCGCATCATGCGACACTTATGCAATGTAATTCGTGATGGCTCGCGCATGCGCGCAGCCTTGGGTATTGCGCGCGCCCATGCCCGAATTTTTTCTGTGTTAAACAATACAGTGACGCGCCAGGCAGGGGGAAATTTGGCTACCATCGAGAATATGCCTACGCAGCAAGCATTGGCCATGATGGCCAATGTCAGTCGCGAAAGTGTATCGCGCGCATTGCAGATGTTAATCAAACAAGGGGTAGTAGAAAAAGACCATCGCCGTCTTATTGTGCGCCAACCCCAAGTGCTGGAAACATTGGCCTCCGGTGTGGAGGGCAAAATAACACAACCCGAAACCGCTACAACCGCCCCATCAGTACCGCTAGGGTAAGCGCTGCTTGTTCCGTGATTGATTGCCGCCAAGCGCCGCTGGCGCGCAGCGCGCGCAGACGCCCCCATGGGCTGGGATCCTTTAGGGCTTGTACAAAAAAAGCCAGTTGATGTTGGGCTTTGGGCGATAGCATGTCACTGCCTAATTGTAGAGCCGCCACCTGCGCGCACAGTCGTGCACGAAATATACCGTTAAATAATCCTGCAGCGCGCTGCACTCGTGCAGCAACAGAGCGATTCTCACCGCGCAAGTTAGCGCCATGTTGGCGGTAATACACCGTGGGGTTTGCATCGTAATGCAGCGCCCCACCACAACCGCTGACCAGAGCGTACAGCAACCAATCATGTGAGGCCTGTCCTGCAGGCGCGCCAATACGTTTTAACAAATTCAGTGCCGCTGCGTTAAACACCATGGTATTGCCCCCTGCCATACATTGCACCAAGGCGTTGGCAAACTCCGGTGGGCGCGGCATGGGGGCGGAGATTCCGAGGAAAGCGCCCCCGTCAGTTATATAACGTGTGGCAGAGCCATACAGCGCAGGCCGATCAGCTGGAATGCTGTCCAACCAAGCCACGGCGCGTGCTAACTTTTCTGGCAACCAACTATCATCTTGGTCACAAAAGGCGTAATAGCGTGCAGCGGGTGTCTGAGCCACCAAAGACATAAAATTAGCCGCCGCCCCTTGGTGCGGACCACTCAAAACCCGCACCATCATGGGGGTTAAGTTGATACCGGCCAAAACCTCAGCCAGGGATGAATCCCCAAACGCGCTGTCATCGCCAATGAGTAATGTATTAATGGGCAAGGTTTGCGCTTTTAAAGATTGCAGTTGCTGGGCCAAATGAGCCGCACCATGATGGTAGGTGAGCATTACGCATAGGGTGCGCGAAATTAATTCATCCACGACGGTTTCCCCATGCGCCCTTGCAATCCATCTTGCACGCCCATCCAGACAAACTTGAGGCGCTCGCGGCGTGAGCTGCCCGCTATAAAATAAACAGCAAAACGCAGCAGCAAGCGTAGCGCGTGCGGCATGCGCCACAATAAGGGCAGCGCCTTGTCACGATACAGCCAGAGGGCGTTGCGCACCACAAAGTAGTGGCGTTTCGGGCTGTGCAAAGGAAAGCGGCGCCATAAAAAATGAACAATGACGGGGCCCAGCGCATGCGTCATGTGGGCCGGGAACACGCCGCATAAGGTGTAGCCCAAGCGCCGTGCGCGCAACCCCCATTCAATATCCACATAATCTATAAATAGCGCCTCTTGCATGGGGCCAATGACCGCCAAGGCCGCCAAGGAAATAAGGCAGCCGGAAGAAATAAGATAATCCACTTCCACCACGGGGTGTTCGAGTGTTTCTTTAAACCGACTAACCCCCCACCAGTGCAGGCGCACAAAGTCTGGCGGGTTACGCAACACAGGGTCTGTGTAGCAAGGCCCCACCGCGGCCAAGTGCGGCTGAAAAGTTAGGCGCAAGGCAAAGGCCTTAATCAATTCTTCCACCATATCCGGAGCGGGCAAGCTGTCTTGGTCCATAAGCAACACATGGCTACGCCCTTGGGCGCGGGCTGCTGCAATCCCCACATTATGGGCCGCGGCCAAACCACGGTTCTCTCCCAAGGCCTGTACGGTGATGCGCGGGTCTTGCAAGGTCCAGTGCTGCAATACGGATAGTGTCTCGGGTGGCGAGCCATTGTCCACCAACAGAATGGGGTCTGACCCCAAACTCGTTAGCAGCACATCCAATTGTTGTCGCAACACCTTAAGGTCGGGGTGAAAGGTCACCGTGACGGCCAGTACCTTCATGACATTAAATGGGCGAGCGTACGCGTGGGGGATGGGCCAACTCAAAGTTTCCGTTATCAAGGGAGAGGTTGGGTGAGTAAGCGGGGTCATCGGCAATCACGTGGGGCCAGCGTTCTTTTAAAATGGCGGCCTCACTCATGAAGCGTTTTTTCTTAGCCGGGGTGTCTTCAAAACCACGACTGATGGATTCGTGGTGAATCATCTCCGCGTAAGGGGTCCACACGTTGCGGTAGCCCGCGGCGCGTACGCGCAAACAAAAATCCACATCGTTAAAGGCTACGGCCAGGGTTTCATCCAGACCCTTTACTTCATCAAAAATAGATTTTCTTATAACCAGGCAGGCGGCAGTGATGGCGCTGTAGGACTGGTGAAGGACGGCACGCCAGAAGTAACCGGGCAAATCACGCGCTTGGTGTACGAAGGCGTGTCCGGCTACCCCACCCAAGCCCACCACAACTCCTCCATGCTGCAATGTATTGTTGGGGTACCATAGGCGCGCACCCACGGCCCCTACGCCGGGTTGGGTTGCAAATGACACCATTTCTTCCAGCCAGCCGGGGGTAATGATTTCGATATCGTTGTTCATGAGGCATAACAACTCACCACGAGCCATTTTGGCGGCTGCATTGTTGAGCGCTGCATAATTAAAAGGGCGCTCGTCACGGTGAATAATGACGCCCTGTTCTTGTAGTTTGATAAACAGCTCATGAGTAGCGCTTTCAACGCTGCCATTGTCCACCACAATGATTTCAAAATTGCTGTAGGTGGTTTTTTGAAAAACAGAATCCACGCAGGTTTTAAGCAGCTCCGCATGATCGCGCGTGGGAATGATGATGGTCACTTTGGGCAACGGATTGGGGCACTCAAAATGAACCCGTTGCAGATGAGGGGCCTCAGCGCAGGAGGTTGCCCGACCCTTAATTCCGACGCGATTAAGATGTTCGTTAATGGCGCGTAGCGCAGCGGCGGGCGCATAATTTTTTGCATCGGTATGCTGGGCTGTACTGCCCGGAGAAATTCGCCAGTGGTAGAGCAATCGGGGAATATGGATGATTTGGTGCGGTTGAAGGCGCTCAATGATGCGCAATGCAAGGTCATAGTCCTGAGCCCCTTCAAAGCCCTTGCGAAAGCCGTTCACGTCGAGCACTAACTTGCGTCGGAAGCACCCCAGGTGGCTTACGATGTTCTGTGCCAGCATCAGTTCTGGGTTGTAGTCGCATTTGAAGTGGGGGGTGCAGCGATGGCCTTCCTCGTCCAACTTATCTTCATCGCTGTAGATTAGTCCTGCATCGGGGTGCGTGCAGATGGCCTCCGCCATAAACCATAGGGCCAGGGGGTGGAGCTTATCGTCGTGATCCAAAAGCGCTACAAATTCACCGTTGGCTAATGCCAAGGCATTGTTGCTAGCGGCGCTGATATGTCCGTTGGGCTCGCGTTTCACCCAGCGAATGCGCGCATCTTTAGCGGCATACTGATCAAGCAATGCATGAAGCTCCGGCGAATGAGAGGCGTCATCAGCAATGCAGAGTTCCCAGTGGGGATAGATTTGATTGCGTACGCTATCAATGGCTTCTTGTAACCACAGCAAATTCGAATTATAGGTGGGCATGATTACAGAAATGACCGGATTACGATCCCAGTTGTTGGCCATCTGCTGCAAGCGCGCGTATTCGCTCACAGGGATTTCATAACGCTCTAGCCAGTCCAGGTAAGTCAGTGGTGCAACCACCTTTTTTTGTCTGTTGAGGTCTTCTGCGAACCCAGCCCAACCGCGAGTGGTGAGCGTAGAGACGCTGTGCTGCAACGCCCACAGTCCCCAGCGGGGTTGCGTAATCGCACGCCACAGAACACGCAATGCCTTATGCGTGAGACGGGCTGCGCGCGCCATAGCGCGCATGGGTGCCGTGATGCGCCAACTGCTGCTGTGCAAGGGATCATGAATGCGCGCCTCATGTGCAGTCACGCCGGCCTGAAGGGTCTTGATTTGGTTTTGGGTGCGTATTAGCGCTAGCCGTTCATGGTTTAAGTGAGCGCGCTCAATGGCGCGAAGTTGGTTTAATTCATCCAACTCCACCAACAGTTCGGGCATTCTCCATACCCGCATCATCATGGCGCTAAGCTGCGCGTCGCTCCAACGGGCGCGCCATTTGCGATAAATGTTTAAGGCAGCATTGCTGTAGAACGCTTCCAGCTCATGCACCCCTGAGCTACCGTGAATACGGTAATAGGCGGAGGGTCCAGGGGCATGTACGAAAGATCCTTGCTGCAAGAGTTGCAACCAAAAATCCCAGTCCTCATAGTGGTCCAAGGCCTCATCAAACTGGCAGCCCTGCGCCACCATGGTGCGGCGAAATAAAACGGTGTGAACGGATATCCAGTTGGCGCTTAATAACCGCAGAGGGTCAAAAGGAGGAGTGGGTGACTGGGGGAGGGGAGAGCCGCCCTCGTCAACCCGTTGCACATCGCTGTAAGCAGCAACGCTATGCGGGTTTTCATTTAGTGCTTCGGCTAGTTTTTTAATGTGATCAGGTGCCAGCCAATCATCATCATCTAAAAAAAGAATGTAATCACCGCGCGCCTCATGGAGGCCGCGGTTAGCGGCATGGCTGCGCGCCAAGGGGGTGGGGGTGGGGATAAACCGTAAGGGATACGTGCCGCACAGATTGGGTAATGGAGAGTGGTTGGGGTTGGCCGAAACCACCACCACCTCAATGGCAGGCCAGGTCTGCGCAGCTACAGAGCTTAATGCCTTTTGCAATAGCTCGGGCCGATCAATGCTGCGAATCAGCACTGAAACGCAAGGTGATGAATGGGGCGCAGGGCTTTGTAAACCGTTATTGGACACGGGTCATGGGCATTGAGATGTTGAATTCAAGCCATTCTACTGGATTTTGGAGCGCCCACAGCCCGCTTTCGTTACAATGCAGGGCATGATAAGCGCCCCCCATTCCCCCGCACCGCAAGCTTTGTTGGCTTGGTATTGGCCCTGGCACCATAGGGGGTTGTTGCGCCAATTTGTCCGCCGTCAATTGGAAGCGCGTTATCGGGGCACCTTGTTAGGCGTTGCATGGAGCTTACTGACACCGCTGCTCATGATGACTGTGTACACCCTGGTGTTTCGTTACGTGTTTAAGATGCGCTGGGATAATGGTCTGGATACCGGCTTTGATTTTGCCCTGCGCCTCTTTGCCGGCATGACAGTATTTGGTTTTTTTGCTGAAGCCCTGACACGTTCTCCTATGTTGGTGGTTGAGCAACCCAACTTGGTGAAGAAGGTGCGCTTCCCTGTGGAAATTCTGCCCTGGGTAAACGTGTTATCAGCCTTATGTTTTGCCCTGCCGGCAGTGGCCTTATTGTTGATGGCCAGTCTGTTGCTGGGCAACCCTATTCACTGGGCCTGGCTTGCGTTACCCCTTATTTGGTTACC
>CAIVUX010000033.1 GCA_903909215.1 uncultured Ferrovum sp. | reverse complement strand
TGGGTTGCTCGGGTGGAACGGGGTCGCAAGACGAAGCGGCCTGTGCTGCAGGGGTTGCCTCGTTCGGTAAATAACGCGGAACTAGCCGGGGTGTTTCCAGCGAATGGAGTAAGACGCCACCAACACCTCGGCCAGCAGCAACAGCAAAGAAAAAACGAAAGAACCAATGCCGCTAACAAAGGTGGAGAGCACCAGTTTAGAAAACTGCACCTTACCGCCCACCGCCTCGCTAAAGAACAATTCCAGTACCGTTAAGCCAATCATCAAACCACAAATCACCACAAAGGCCATTGAAATATTAATTAACCAACCACGTCGGGTTAAATCTTCTAATTCATTTTGGTAAGATTTTTTTCGGGCATCGCTAAGTCCTGGTTCATCCGCCAATTCGTTTTGCAGAAAGCGCGAGCGGTCCACCACCCGAGCCAAGCGATGGGTGAGGGCAGAGACCAAGTTGGCCACAGCAGTGAGTAAGAACACCGGAGCCAATGCCAGCTGAATGCCTTCGCTAATTGAGGTGGGGTCCATAGGGTGTTAACAATAGAGGTTAGTGAATAGTGAAATAACCAGCGATTAAAGGAATGACCACAGCACCCAGAATACCATGCAGACCCATGGCCAGGCTGGCGTAACCACCTGCTTCTGGGTGCACGCTAAAGGCACGCGAAGTGCCAATGCCGTGCGCTGCCACGCCAATTGCAAAACCGCGTTGCCACCATGCCGTAATTTTTAACCCATCCAATACAAAGCGCGCCAATATCGCCCCCAAAATACCTGTGGCTACGGCAAATACAGCCGTGAGCGTGGGGGAGGCGCCAATGCGCTCGGCCACACCCATGGCAATGGGGGCGGTGACTGACTTGGACATTAAGGCGCCCACTATGGCGGGGTCTGCAGAAAAGAAACGCGCAATGATCACAGCGCTCATAATAGAGGTAGCGCCCCCACAGAGCAGGGCCAGTAAAAGCGGGAAGGCGCGCCCCTTTAATCCGCTGATACCGCGATAAATAGGGACCGCCAACGACACTGTGGCGGTACCCAACAAGAAATGGACAAATTGCGCCCCTTCAAAATATTTGTCGTAGGGCATATCCATTAACCACAGCGTGGTGGCCACAACGAGTACCGCAATGGCCACCGGGTTGGCCAAAGGATTGCGCTGACTTTTTTGGTACAGATAAAAACCGATTTGATAGGCGGTGAGGGTCAGAATCAGTGCCAACAAAGGGCTGCCTGATAAATACACCCAAATTTCAGTGATGGGCAGGCGGTTATTCATGGGGATCACGGGTTGTGGCGCGCAATACCAGAGCGGTAACCGCTATGGTGAGAACAACGCTGCCCACCAAGGCCGCCATAATGGCCAGCGCATGTTGGCGCAATTGCGGTAGAAATAAAATGACGCCCGTGGCCGCGGGAACAAACAGCAGACCCAGATGTTGGCTAAAACTATCGGCCACTAACGCCATGCTCTGGGGGATGGTGCCACGCACACTTAAAAACCCCAACAACAACATTAAGCCAATAACCGGACCCGGAATGCTGGGAAAGGCAAAGTGCGATACCAGTTCCCCCGCACCTTGCCAGAGCAGAATTTGAACCAGACCTGCAATCATAAGCGCCTGATGATTAGGTCCAGTCGCCGCCTCCACCCCCACCCGAATCCCAAGAACCGGAATCGGATACGCCGAAATCTTGACCCCCTAAGTCGCTGTTGGCGTTACCGCCCTGTGGCATGCCGCCAGAGTTGCTGCCACCCATTAAGTTGTGTGCCAAGGCTTCGCCAGCCACCAATCCGGCACCCAGTGCCGCACCCGTTGCTAAGGAACCCATTAGTCCCATACCGCCACCACCGGGTTGAATGGGTTGGCCCATGGGGACGCCGGTTTGCGGATAGCCACCGGGTTGCTGGCCGGGAGCCACCATCGGATATTGTCGTGCTTGGCGGCGCACCAACCAGACGACGAGCAATAAGGCCAAGCCGCCGATCAAGAGGA
The DNA here is from genome assembly GCA_903909215.1 of uncultured Ferrovum sp. Lineage (GTDB taxonomy): Bacteria > Pseudomonadota > Gammaproteobacteria > Burkholderiales > Ferrovaceae > CAIVUX01. Next base: position 71,250 of record CAIVUX010000033.1, on the reverse strand, counting down.
TCGTTCCCCAAGAGATGGAGGGAGAAGATTCAGAGGACCCTTGTGCCATGGTGCCAGAGCGCCCGTTGAGTGCTTGCTGCAACTCTTGTACGGAACGGGGGTTAATGGAAGGCAGGCCCGGTTCCAGCTTTTCAGCGAGAGCAAACTCCGTGCGCGCCGTGGCAAGATCGCCTGACTTAGCCAATACCTCAGCGTTTACATAATGCGCCTTTCCTGAATTGGGATGCGCTTGCAGCACCTCTTGCATCATGGTGCGCGCCTCAGCCAGCTGTCCGCTGCGGGTGGCCGTATACACCTGATCTAAGGTGGGTTCTGCCGCTGTTGCGATGAGCGCGGCGCCCATCAACAGGGTTAGCAGAAACAGTTTTAATTTAGTTTTCATAGTGACTCCAAAAAAAGTATTTTGGGGTCAGACCCCGTATGGGGTCTGACCCCTGGTGAGTCGTGCATCAAACGTACGCCATCATGCCACATTTCGACTCTTTCGGTTTTCACGACAGCCTTTTTTCAGACCGAAACATTTTCTTACAAATATAACTAAAGTTTGATCTGCATCAAAAGACAGAGTCTTTTAGAAGACTAATATGTGCAAAGGTGCTGACCTTATTTGTCTGGGCAGCTTTAAATTGAAATCATTTTGAATGAGAGAATATTAAAATGAGCTTTAAATTCAATATGTTACTAGCATCTACGGTTACTGCCTTGGTTTTATCGTCAGGGGCTTACGCTGCCGTGGACGAAGAAGCCGCCAGGGCCCTGGCCCAACAGAACAACTGCTTTAAGTGCCATGCCATTAATAAAGATAAGGACGGTCCGTCTTATCACAAGGTGGCCGAGAAATATAAAGGCAAGCCTGAAGCGCTGGACAAGCTGGTTAATCATGTGACATCCGGCGAGAAGGCCAAGTTCCCTGATGGTCATGAAGAAGAGCACAAGATCATCAAAACATCACCAGCAAAAGATATGGCCCAGATCAAGAACTTGATTCAGTGGGTTTTGGCTCAGTAGTTGTTAAATAAACCTGAACAAATTGTGACAGGGGAAAACAAATGAACACCATTCGAAAACTATTAATGGCCTGCATGCTCATCGGTGGTCTTGGGGTTGCGTCAGCGCTTCTTGCTGCTGAAATCAACTTACCTGAGTTGGGTGTTAATCCCGCACAGGCAAAAGCAGCGCGGGCTCAGGAAGGGCTTAAACGAGATGCTATTTGTACCCGCTGTCATGATGAAACCGAAACCAAACCCGTCTTGTCGATTTACCAGACCAAGCATGGCGTTCGGGGGGATTCCCGTTCGCCCACTTGCCAATCCTGTCATGGTGACAGTGAGAAGCATCTGGCAGGTGATAAGGATGGTAAGGGTCGCCCCGCCACCGATATCGTTTTCAAGAAAGGTGTTTACGCGGCCAGTGACGAAAAAGATCGGGCCTCGCAATGTCTGACTTGCCATAAGGGTGGAAAGCGCACCAATTGGGATGGTGGAAAACACGAACAAAACGGTATGGCTTGCAACGACTGCCACCAAGTCCACCAACCTGCTGACAAGCTGCTGAGCAAGAAAACCCAGGCAGAGGTCTGTTTTACCTGTCACAAAGAGCAACGAGCCGATACACATAAGATATCCACTCACCCCATCGATGCCGGTAAGGTGACCTGTTCGGATTGCCATAATCCGCATGGTGGGGTAGGTCCGAAGCTTCTCAAAAAGAATACGGTGAATGAAACTTGCTTTACCTGCCACGCAGAAAAACGCGGCCCCTTCTTGTGGGAGCATCAACCCGCCACAGAGGATTGCACCAACTGCCATACACCTCATGGTTCTAATTTGACTCCTTTACTCAAGAACCGTCCTCCGTTCTTGTGCGACGACTGTCATGACGGCCCCCATAACAGCCAGGCTCCTTATGGTACCGGTGCTGCTGGGTTGCAAGGTGGGCTGATAGGGGCTACTCCGGTGTCACCCGCGACCAAAGTGAACCCGAACACAAGTGCCAGTGGACGTGCCTGCATGAACTGCCACGTTATGGTCCATGGGAGCAATAGCCCCGCTGGCGCGCTCCTGCATCGCTAATAGGGAAAGGAGAATAAAATGAAATCATATAACGCAAGACATAAAGTCAATGTCATTGCTGTGGCTGTGCAAAGCGCTCTGGCAATCATGGCGGCCTTCCCGGTTGTGGCGATGGCCGAGGGAAGTGAGGATGTGGCGGCACTAACAAATCCCACCAACTTTGTTGAAATTGGGGCGGGTCATGTGTCAAATACCGGCAAAGATTCCAACAAATTTGGTGAATACAATGGACTCAGCAGTGATGTTCATAACTTTGGAATTGGTAATTTCAGCATCAAAGGGGGCGATTCTTACGGGCAGGGCTTAGGGACCAATCGCTGGTCGCTGACCGGCACTGATCTGGGGACTTTTTCCCGGGAGATCAACGCCGGTGTTGGCAGCCAGGGGGCGTGGGATTTTGGGCTAGGTTTTGATCAGCTTCGACATTACACCACAGACAATTACCAGACCCCATACATGGGATCAATTGGCGGAAACGCTTTTTTACTGCCATCTAATTTCGGGCTGATCAACTCGGGTGGAAACGGCACGCGAGCATTGACTCCTACACAGGTTGGAGATTTTCATACTCAGGATGTGTACTCTCAACGGGATAACACTAACTTTGCCGCGGGGTATGTGTTCAATAACTCCTGGAACTTCAAATTCGACTACAACCACTTGAATCAGTCGGGGGCTAAGTTAACTGGGGCGGGCACAGATCCCAGCACCAGTTTTGGCGGTATCAGTACTTGGGGTGGGGAAAGGATACTTATCCTGATGACTCCCACAGAATATAAGACCGATAATTTCAATGCAGCGTTTAATTGGTCGGGAGATAAGGGCACGTTCACGGGTGGTTATTATGGCTCGTTGTTTAGAGATAGCAACTCCGGAGTGTCTTTTCAAAACCCCTACCAAACAACGTCGGCAACAGGCACTATTTTAGCTGCCGGTTTTCCTCTGGACACCATGAGCACCCCCCCCAGCAACCAATTTCATCAGTTGAATGTTATGGGTGGTTATTCACTAACCTCGGCGACCAAGATGACGGGTGGTTTGTCGTACGGTCGCAATACGCAGAACGCAAGTTACGATGGTACGTACACGCCAGGTATGGGTGGATCGAGCAATCCCACCTCATTGAATGCTGATATTGTAACGACGCATGCTGACGCCAAGCTGGTCCATCAGGCCACAAAAGAGCTGTCTATATTAACTGCCATCAAGTATGACAAACGCGATAATCAAACCGCAACGAATCTCTATAGCTTCTATGATGAAGGCAATAAGCTTCGAGAAGCTTGGAATACCCCAGAGAGCAATAGAAAGTTGCAAATTGAATTAAGTGGCGATTACCGGTTTGACCCAAAGCAAAAGTTGCACTTTGGCTACGAATATCAGGCGATGGATCGGTGGTGCAATAATTCGCCATCTCTGGCGCAGATACAACAAGCCCAGACCCTTTCCGGTACTGGTAATTGGTCGCCCACAAGCATTGCAAATGCAAATAATTACTATGCAAATGGCGCGTCTTGTGTCCAGGTTCCGAAAGATCGGGATGATAAGTTTGTGCTGAATTACCGTCTGAAAGCATCGGACAGCGTAAACATTAACGCAGGCTACGCCTATGATAATCGCTCGGCAACGATCAATCCTTCATTCTATAATCCAATGCAGTCGGTTACTGAGGGTTTCGAGAATCCTGGTTACTTGGCTTTCTTTCAGGCACCTATGATGTCAGATCTGTATAAGTTTGGCGTCAACTGGCAGGCAACGGACGCTCTTAACTTAGCTTTTAGTAGCAAATATCAAAAAGATCATTACAGCTCCACATTCGGAGTGAAAAACGGTGACTTGGCGGCCATTAATCTGGATGCCAATCTGAACGTTACCGAAAATACTGTGCTCACTGCATATGCCAACTGGCAACAGCGTCAGCGTGACCTATCGTCCGCCGCTGGTCGTTTTTCTGGCGCCTCTACTGGTACTCCTTCTCAGTTTTGGAGCAACAACATGAGGACAAACGACACCTCCTTCGGGCTCGGCGCTCGTCAGAAGGGTTTAATGAAAGGGAAGTTGGAATTGTCTGAAGATTTGACATACTCCTTGGGCCAAACGGACTATTCCACTAACTTATTAAATTACACGTCCACTTCCTGCACACCTACCAGCAACCTATCCTGTGGAGCTCTGCCCACCATTAGAAACGAGATGTTTCAATTCAAGCTGGCTGGCGTTTATAAGATGGATAAGAATTCGAGCGTTAAGTTGGGTTATCTCTTCCAGCACATGAATTCAAGTGATTATTATTACAATATTTACCAGACTGGGTACTCCGCCAGTACGGTATTGCCGACCAATCAAGCAGCGCCCAACTATGACGTTAATGTGGTGTTTGTGTCCTATATTTATAGTTTTCGGTAATTGGTTGAAATTGGCAGATAAAAATTCGAGGTTAGCAATAACCTCTGTTTTTTTTAAATTAATTTTTTTAAGGACCATTCAGATGGATGACAAAAAGACTGGCTTCTGCAAGCGCTGGTGGTCAGTAATGCGCAAACCCAGCGTTAAGTACTCGGTACTGACATTGTTGGTGGTTGGGTTTTTTGGCGGGATTATTTCTTGGGGTGCATTCAATACGGGCATGGAAGCCACCAACACGTTGGAGTTCTGCACCAGCTGCCATGAAATGCGCGACAACGTGTATCCGGAGTACAAAGAAACCATTCACTACAGCAACCGTACCGGTGTTCGCGCTATTTGTTCAGATTGCCATGTGCCTCACGATTGGCCACATAAGATTAAACGCAAAGCGAAGGCCGTATTTGAGATTTGGGGAAAACTAACCGGCAGTATCGATACGCGAGAAAAGTTTGAAGCCAAACGTATGGAATTGGCTACCCACGAGTGGACACGCATGCAAGCCAACGGTTCACGGGAATGTCGTAACTGCCATAACTTCGATGCCATGAGCAGCGAATTGCAAAAGCAAACACCGTACAAGAAACACATGAAAGCCCGTGATGAAGGCAAAAGTTGTATTGATTGCCATAAGGGCATTGCGCATCACTTGCCCAAAGAGTACAGAGAGCCGGACGACCAATAATTTGATTTCTGGATGCAAAGGTTGCGGTTTTCTTAACCAGTTTTAACCAGCAATACCCCTCATTGCCCGCCTTCTTGGCGGGTTTTTTTTTGGGTTTTGCTAGCAACTCACAGAATGCCATATTTTGTTGTAGCATGTGCCATGACGCAACTTAACGAACTACCCTCCAACCTGCCGCGCCCAGAAGACGACGGCGCTGCCAATCATTTGGTGGGAATGCGCTTACCCAGCCTGTTGTTGCAAGGCACTAATGGCAAGGCAGTGGATCTTTCAAAAATAGCGGGCCTACTGGTGGTGTACGGTTATCCCATGACGGGTCAACCCCACGTGCCCTTGCCTGAGGGATGGAACGATATCCCCGGTGCACGCGGCTGTACACCGCAGACCTGTGGCTATCGCGATCATTACGATGTGTTTAAAGATATGGGCGTTGAGGTGTTTGGGCTTAGTGTGCAAAGCACGGCGTATCAGCAGGAGATGGCCGCCCGATTGCACTTGACGTTTCAGGTACTCAGCGACAGCCGCTATCAATTCACCAACGCGTTGAATCTACCCACCTTTGAGGTGGCGGGTATGACCTTATTAAAACGGCTTACGTTGATTGTAAAGGACGCCGTCATCATCGCGGTGCATTACCCCATATTCCCCAGTGATTCCGATGCCTCTTGGGTATTAAATTACTTAGAGTTGGTCAGCCGTTCTAAAGGGTAATTTAGTAATACTACGTTGGAAGTAGTTAAGGTTTAAGCGTTTTCATCGCCTGCTGCGCTTGGTCCACTGCAGACTTGGCTTCGGGCGGCATATAGTTTTCATCATGCTTGGCCAACACTTCAGAGGCGGTAAACTGACCATCATCGCCAATGCGTCCCTCGGCCACTACGCCGCGACCTTCGCGAAACAAATCCGGCAAGATGCCAGTGTATTTCACGATTGTATCTTTGCTGGTGTCGGTCACCGTGAAGTAGGCCGTCACGCCATCGCGATGCAAGGTGCCGGTTTTAACCAACCCACCAATGCGAAAGGGTTTGTTGTGCGGGGCTTCGCCATTGGCAATCTGTGTGGGCGTGTAGAAAAACACCAGGTTGCTGCGAAAGGCGTTCAACACCAACATAGCCGCCACGCCCAGCACTGCCAGTGCTGCCAAAATTAATACCATTCGTTTGTGACGGGGCTTCATTCCATTAACTCCTTAGCGGGTACGCGCGCCACAATGGCGCGTCGGCGCGCACGCAGCAACAAGGGTTCAATCAGCATGCCCAGAGCGCAAGCCCCGAAGCTGCCCCATACATACAATCCGTAACCGCCCATGGCGAAGAAGTCATTCAGACTATTCCAATGCATTTTTTTTCACCCATTCGTTGGTCATTTCGCGTTCCAAAATAATGCAGCGTACGCGCAGCAAAGCCATGGTGATGCTGTACGCCCAGAAAGCCAGTGCCATAATCAACATGCCCCATAACATGGTCTGCGCCATGCTGGGTGACTTGGTCATGGAAACCGATGCGCCTTGGTGCAACGTGTTCCACCATTGCACAGAAAAATAAATAATGGGCACATTAATCACACCCACCAGCGACAGAATCGCGCCTGCTTTGTCCGCGCGACGCGGGTCATCAATGGCAGATTGCAAAGCAATAAATCCCAGATACAGAAAAAACAAAATTAATTGTGAAGTGAGGCGCGCATCCCAAACCCACCAAGCGCCCCACATGGGCTTACCCCAAAGGGAACCGGTCAATAAAGACAGAAAGGCAAACATGGCACCCGTGGGGGCTAAGGCAGACGCCATCATGCCGGAGAGGCGCGCGTTAAAGGATAAGCACATGGCGGACCAGAAGGCCATGACGCAGTAAATGAACATGGACATCCAACTGGCGGCCACATGCACGAAGATGATGCGATAGCCTTCACCCTGTTGCGCGTCCGTGGGCGCCACAAAAAAACTAATCCACAATCCAACTGCGGCCAGAAGAATGGTAGCGGCGGTAAACCAAGGAATGAGTTTTGCGGCCAGCGGGTAAAATGTCGCGGGTGATGAAAACTTATACCAATTAATCAAGGGTGCATTCATTTAAACCATTACTCCAAAGCAATACGCAAGGCGAAGGTGGTAACCCATGGGCCAAAAAACGCTGACAGTACAGCCAGTGCAGCCAATAACGACATATGGCCTTCAATACTCAGTCCCGCCAAATCGGCTTCCACAGCCCCCGCCCCAAAAATGAGTGCAGGAATATAGAGGGGCAAGATGAGCAGCGAGAGCAACACACCGCCGCCGCGCACGCCCAGTGTTAATGCAGCGCCCACGGAACCGATGAGCGAGAGCACCGGAGTACCCAGCAGCAAGGACAGCGTCAATACCCATAAACTGCGCGCACTCAAATCGAATTGTAACCCCAAGAGCGGCGCCATCAGCACTACGGGTACGCCGGCCACCAGCCAATGCGCGGTAATCTTGCCCGCCACCAATACGGTAAAGGATTGTGGTGAGAGCGCCATTTGCTCTAAGGTGCCATCCGCATGGTCCGGTGCAAACATTCTCTGCATTCCCAACAGAGTGGCCAGCAAGGCGCCAATCCATAAAATGCCGGGGGCAATTTTGCGCAACAACTCGGGGTCTGGCCCCACGCCCAAGGGTAAGAGGTTCACCACAATCACAAAAAAGAAGAGGGCGGTAATGAGTTCGGTTTTGTGACGAGCGGCCAATAACAAGTCTCGCTGCACAGATTGTTTAAAAGGCACGAAGAAGGCGCTCATAGGGTGATGGCCTGCCCGTGCGCCAACGTCAGCGGTTGGTGGCTGGTCAACACCACGGTACCCTGGGTTTCTAAATGAGCGGATATTTTTTCTGTTAAAAAAGCCACTGCATGCACATCCAATGCTGTGAAGGGTTCATCTAAAATCCACAAACGGGCAGGGCGCAACAACAAGCGCGTCAGCAATACACGCCGGCGCTGACCGGCAGATAAAAACCGCACCGGCAAATGCTCGCGGCCCCTTAAACCAAATTGATGCAGGGCCTCCGCCACATCTTTTGGCCCCCGCGTATAACCTTCCATACCCAGGCTGAGCGTAAGGTTCTCCAGGGGTGTGAGCTCCTCTTTTAGTGCGCCTTGATGGCCTAAATAGAGCAAATCTTCATGAAAGACTTCGCGCTTTTCGCCGATAGCGGTCCCATTCCAGGAGATGGTTCCGGAAACCGGCTCAGCGAGACCTGTGAGAATGCGCAGAAGGCTTGTTTTGCCACAGCCGTTGGCGCCGCATACGTGCAGCCATTGAGCTTCTGGGAGCTCAAAATTGAGGCCCTCAAACAGGACGCGTTCGCCTCTTTGGCAAGTGAGTTGGGTAACGGAGAGCATATTGCGCTATTCTACAATATTATCCCTAACCTGCCTTTGTAAAAGCCCCAATGAGTCAAACTCTTGCTATTACTGGAATGACCTGCGCCTCCTGCGTGTCCCACGTGGAAGAGGCTCTTAAGAAGGTCCCTGGGGTCACTGAGGCTACGGTTAATCTTGCCACGGAACGGGCTGAGATTATTTTAACGGATTCAGAAGAAGCGTCGCCGGAGGCGGTCACCCGCTTGGTGCGCGCTGTGGTGGCAGCGGGTTATGGCGCGCGTGCAGTGAGTGATGATGTGTTTGCCCGCGAGGACGCGGGTCGGCAGCAGCAGGATCGGCATGAACAGCGCATGGTTATCGCCTCAGCGTTACTGAGTGCACCCTTGGTGCTGTCCATGATGGTGCACGCCTTGGGTGTGGATGTGATGTTACCTGCATGGTTGCAATGGGCCCTGGCCACACCAGTGCAATTTATTTTTGGTGCTCGCTTCTACCGCGCCGGCTGGATCGCGTTGAAAAACCGTTCTGGCAATATGGATTTGCTGGTGGCGTTGGGCACCAGCGCAGCCTATGGTTTGAGTACCGTGCAGATGTTGCGTGGAATAACCAGCATGGATGCGCTGTATTTTGAAGCGGGCAGCGTGGTCATTACGCTGGTGTTGTTGGGTAAGTTGCTGGAATCCCGTGCGCGCCGCCAAGCGGCTGATGCCATCCGCGCCTTGCAATCCCTGCGCCCTGATACAGCTCGTCTTATCGACGCGGGCCGCCCCATGCGTTTTAATCGACTCATCCTCACCGAACACTTGTTACCCAATGATCGCGTACTGGTGCTGCCTGGCGAGCGCATTCCTTCTGATGGTGTGGTTGAAGAAGGGGAGAGTGACGTGGATGAATCGCTGCTTACAGGCGAGAGTGAGGCCATCACCAAAGGTCCTGGCGCTCACGTTACGGGCGGTACTGTGAATGGGTTGGGGCTTCTTATTGTGACCGTAAGCACCAGCGTGAGCGAGAGTACTTTGGCGCGCATTATTCGACTGGTGTCCAATGCTCAGGCTTCTAAGCCGCCCATTCAGCGCCAAGTGGATCGGGTCAGCGCGGTCTTTGTGCCCACTGTCTTGGTGATCGCTTTGCTGACGTTGTTGGGCAACCTGTTGCTTCAAGGCTCATGGGAGCATGCCATTATTAACGCAGTCTCGGTGCTGGTGATTGCTTGTCCCTGCGCATTGGGATTGGCCACGCCGGTATCTATTTTGGTGGGCACAGGCGTTGCTGCGGGTAAAGGCATTCTGATTAAAGATGCCACAGCGTTGGAAATGGCCCATGCGGTGACGGTCGTGGCGTTTGATAAGACCGGCACACTCACCGAAGGCCGACCCGTGGTACAAGGGCTTCACATGGTGGGGGATGCCCCCGAGGCCGAGGTGTTGGCGGCATTGGCAGGGTTACAATCGGGCAGCGAGCATCCCTTGGCAAAAGCAGTGATGGCTTATGCGCTTGAACGCAGTGTGACAGCGCAAAACGTTTCAGGAGTAACCGCGCAGCCCGGTCTAGGCGTAACAGGGCAATTGGTTTCAGGGCCTTGGGCAGGGCAATCCATTGTGCTGATGAGCTTGCATGGCATGCAACAGCACCATGGGGCCATGGTGGATCCGCTGCCTTCATTGGCCGCTGACGCACTACAATCAGGGTTATCCTTATCATGGGTATTGCGCGCCTCGGACAAACGCGCCACGCCACTGGCTTGGATGGCTTTTGGTGACCAGATTCGCCCGCAGGCCAAACAAACCATTGAGCAGTTGAAAGCATTGGGGGTGCGAACAGTATTGATTTCCGGCGACCACATCGTGGCGGCCAACCGTGTGGCTGAGAGCCTGGGCATGGATCAGGTGTTTGCCAATACCAGCCCCGGGCAGAAAGCGGAGATTGTGGCGTCTTTGCGCATAAATCAGGCTGTGGTGGCCATGGTGGGGGATGGTGTTAATGATGCGCCCGCCTTGGCCGCGGCCGATGTGGGTATCGCCATGGGGTCGGGCACCGACGTGGCCATGCATGCAGCCGGCATTACCTTGCTGCGCAGCGACCTGACGCTGATTCCCGAAGCGTTGTCCTTGTCGCGCCGTACCTGGCAAAAAATTCGTCAAAATTTGTTTTGGGCGTTTTTCTACAACGTGGTGGGTATTCCTCTGGCGGCCATGGGCTGGTTGACCCCCGTATTTGCCGGCGGTGCCATGGCTTTTTCCAGTTTTACAGTGGTGACCAATGCGTTGCTGTTGCGGCGGCGATCTTCCACACCATAATGGACCATCGGTTGGGGGTTGGGACTGTTTTGGTGCTGTTGTTGCGGTGCTGACCCTTCAACTGAGGGTGCGGTGCTTCTCGCACTCGGGTCTTTGCACCAAACCAGGGTAAGATTCACTCTAAAATAAAAAAGGTTTGGGGCTGAACTCTCGTTTGGCATAAGAATTGCTACATGTTCTGGTGATGTTTAAATGAGGAGATGTTATGACCACAATTTCTGCCCACCCCACAGGCGCCAGGCGCTGGATACAGTTAATTCTGGGCGTCCTGTGCATGATGGCCATTTCCAGCCCGCAGTACACTTGGACCTTATTCACCAAGCCCATGATGGGCGGTTTGGGCGTTAAGTTGCCCGAGTTGCAGGTTACTTTTTCTATTCTGATTGTGTTGCAAACTTTCCTTTCGCCCTTGCAAGGCTATTTGGTGGATCGTTTTGGCCCGCGTTTTTTAATTGCTGTAGGAACAGTATTGAGCGGTTTAAGTTGGGTCATGGCCTCGCACGCCACGAGTATTGAAGAAATATATCTCACCTATGGATTGTTGGGCGGGGTGGGAACAGGGGTGGTGTATATCGGTATTGTCAGTCAAATGGTGAAGTGGTTTCCCGATCGCCGGGGCTTCGCTGTGGGTATGGTGGCGGCAGGCTATGGCATGGGCGCTATGCTCACCACCATTCCCATTTCTGCCAGCATTGCGGATGTGGGCTATCAATCTACGCTTTGGACCTATGGCCTTATTTTTGCCGCAGTGGGATTATTGGCCGCGCAAGGGCTTAAACGGCCACCGCGTGAGCTGGAAGCCATTGCCAGCGGGCACCGTGAAATTTTGCCCGGTGTAACCCCTAAGGTGATGTTAAAAACCCCTACCTTTTGGTTGCTGTTTGCCATGATGACCATGCTGTCCACTTCAGGGCTAATGGTGATATCGCAAATGGCCCCCATTGCACGGGATTTTGGTGTGGCCACGGTGATGGTCATGGGAATGGCGGCCCTGCCGTTGGCGTTAACGCTCGATCGCATCACCAATGGATTAACCCGGCCCTTCTTTGGTTGGGTGTCGGACAATATCGGGCGTGAAAACACCATGTTCATCGCCTTTTTATTGGAAGGGATTGCCATGTTTGCCTGGCTGCAATTTCGCACCGAACCCGTGTTGTTTATTCTACTGACGGGGTTGGTATTTTTTGGTTGGGGTGAAATTTTCTCCCTCTTCCCTTCCACGCTGACGGATACTTTTGGCGAACGCCATGCCACCACCAATTATGGGTTCTTATATATGGCACAAGGAGTGGGTTCGGTATTGGGGGGGCCCATGGCGGCTTTGCTGCATGAGTCTACGCAGAGTTGGATTCCAGTGTTCGCCGTGGTCATCACCTTAGATATCGTGGCGGCTATATTGGCCATTGCAGTATTAAAACCCTTACGACAAAAGCACCGCTACTTATGAGTCATTCTGTAAACCCACAACAAGGGATAGTGACCGCACCACATGCTCTAGCGTCTGAAGCTGGGCTTGCGGTGTTGCGCAATGGCGGCAACGCCATTGAGGCCATGGTGGCCGCGGCCAGCACCATAGCGGTGGTCTATCCGCACATGAACAGCATTGGCGGTGATGGCTTCTGGTTGATCGTGCCGCCACAGGGCGCACCCATGGCCATTAGCGCCTGCGGAGGGGCAGCAGCCAATGCCACCATTGCGGCTTATCACGAACACGGCATGACCAGCATTCCCACACGCGGGCCGTGGGCCGCTAATACCGTGGCGGGCACTGTGGGTGGATGGCAAGCGGCGTTACAGATTGCGCAGCGCATGGGCGGGCAGCACTCACTTGCGGCACTATTGGGGCAAGCCATTCAATATGCCGAGCAGGGCATCACAGTCACCCACAGTCAATCCACGCTCACCGCACAAAAATTGCCCGAGCTTGTGGCGCAGCCTGGTTTTGCCGAAACCTTTTTAATTCGGGGTCAGACCCCAGAAGCAACCCCAGAGGCACCAAAAGAAGGGACGCTTTTCAAACAGCCGCGTTTGGCCAACACCTTAAGGCGTTTGGTGAGCGAGGGTCTGGATAGTTTTTATCGGGGTGCTTTGGCTGCGGACATCGCGGCCGATTTAAAAACCTTGGGCTCCCCCGTGAGTGCCGCAGATTTGTCTGCGTACCATGCAGAAATCGTTACACCATTGCACCTGAATCACGCGCTGGGCGATCTCTACAACATGACCTTGCCCACGCAAGGCGTGGTGTCCCTAGCTATTTTGGGTATTGCCGAGCGCGCGGGTTTGTCCTCCGTACAAGCCGATAGCGCGGATCATGTGCACTTACTGGTAGAAGCCACCAAAAAAGCATTTGGCCTGCGCGATCAATATGTCACCGATGCGCGTGATTGCCCTATTCATGCGCAGTCATTATTAGAGGATGCGCGCCTAGAGTCTTTAGCCGCAGCCATTGACCCAAAACATGCTGCGCCATGGGGTGCGGGCCACGGCCCAGGGGACACCGTATGGTTGGGCGCCATAGATGCCAGCGGTTTGGCGGTATCGTTTATTCAGAGTATTTATCATGAGTACGGCAGTGGCTGCGTGTTGCCTGGCACTGGCATTAATTGGCAAAACCGTGGCGCTTCGTTTGGTTTAAATCCGCAAGCATTACTGGCCATCAAACCAGGAAAGAAACCATTCCACACCCTAAACCCCGCAGCCGCACGCTTAAAAGATGGGCGCCTCATGGTGTACGGCACCATGGGAGGGGATGGCCAACCGCAAACACAAGCCGCGGTGTTTACGCGCTACGCCCTGTTTGGGCAGGAGCTGCAACACAGCGTCAGTGCGCCGCGCTGGTTGCTGGGCCGCACCTGGGGTCAGACCACCGACAGCTTAAAGTTGGAATCACGATTTCCCGCAGCGGTGGTGGATGAGTTGCGCACGCGCGGCCATGATGTGGAGATATTAGAAGCCTTCGACTCTACCATGGGCCATGCCGGGGCTTTGGTTCGCCACAGCAATGGTGAGCTAGAGGGTGCGTACGATCCGCGGTCTGATGGTGGTGTCGCGGCCTTCTAGATTTATTGGGGCCTAATTGTTAAGCGATTATTTTTATAGTGCGAATGTTTCTTGCAGTGTTAGCAGGCTGGTATTTAATGTTTTGGATGTTAGCGCGCCCAATTTTTTAATTAACCTGCTTTTATCGATTGCTCTGATTTGATCCAACAGAATTAAACCCCTTTTACCACCATGAGTCACAGGAATCCGGAAGGATGCTGGGCTCCCTTGCGTAGTCATAGGTGCCACAAGGGCAGTGTGCAAACGTTTATTCATCTCTGGCGGTGAAACAACAACGCAAGGCCTCGATTTTTTAATCTCGTTGCCCACAGTAGGGTCTAAATTAATGAGCCAGATATCTCCACGAGAAACGACGGTCATTACCAAACCCAATCTTTGTCATCTAGATTCTGAAAATCGCCCATCACAAGACGGCCTTCTCCCGCTTCAGCGATTTTACTTGCTTCTAGTTCCCAATTTGCGCGTACAGGTTTTTGAGGTTTACTTAAAACCAGCGTATCTCCCTCAATAAACATTTGTGCTGTCTTATCAAACCCCATTTGCTCAAGAATGGCTTTAGGAATAACAATTCCATGGGAATTGCCGATGGCGCGAATAGTGATTTGTAGAGGCTTGTTCATAGTTATAACAATGTTATTATACACTGATCGTTGCGTCAAGCCGCCAGCACATGCATCAAGCTGATAAACGCAGGGCCCACCAGCACCAACAGCAGCCCTGGGAATAGGCAAAATATCAGTGGAAAGAGCAGTTTCAGTCCCACTTGTGCGGCAGCGGTTTCCACTATCTGGCGTTGGCGCATGCGCAGATGGTTGGATTGGGCGCGCAGCGCATCGGCAATGCGGGTACCAAAGCGTTCGGCCTGCACCAGCAATGTCACTAAGGAATCCAAGGGTTCCAACCCCACGCGCATGGCCCAGTGACGCAAGGCCCGTGCCCGCGTGCTGCCTGCCTTAAGCTCCGCACTTACCCAATGCAATTCGTCTGCCAGAGGACGAGATTGCAATATGATTTCGTGGCCTGCGCGCGTTAAGGCCTGCTCTAAAGACAATCCCGCTTCCACGCACAGCACCAACAAATCCACCAATTCGGGCAGCGCCCGCGCAATGGAGGCCTGTCGTCGCATAATAAGAATGCGCAGCACCATATTGGGCAACATGTAACCCATGGCGCTCACTCCAATCAACAAAGCCCAGCGCACCCACAGTGGGGGAGGGTGGCTGGGCAACACCGCCCATAACAGCATAGGAAACATTAGAGCCAGTATGGATTTGGTTGCCAAATACAACAACGGCCCCTGCTGAAAACGCAGGCCCGCGTTAAAAAAACGCAGGCGCAATACCGAGGTGCCGCCTGTCTCCAGCGACCCGGACAGGCGTCCAAGCGGTGTTAATACCTGCATTAAATGTTGAGTAAGAGTCATGGGTTGATGTGGATAATATGAACCATAAGCGCGATGCCGGTTAGCCACAGGCCAACAGCGCCGCCCAACGCCATGCGTCCCATGGGGCTTTCTATCAACACGTGCAACAAACCAGGGTGTACCGCTTGCACCATGAAGGCGGTCATGAGGGGCAGCACACTTAAAATGAATGCGGATAGGCGGCCCTCAGTGGAGGACACACGCACTTGTGCGCGCAAGGTGGCGCGTGCACGAATGAGATGCGCTAGGGAATCAAAGACGCGTGTAATGTCGCCGCCGGTTTCGCGGTGCAAAGTCGTGGCGACAATAAACGTGCGCAAATCCCCGAGCGGAACACGCTCACCTAAGTGGCGCAAGGCTGCAGGCAGGCCCGCACCAAACTCCAAGTCCTCTATGGTGTAACGCAATTCACGGGCCAGGGGGTCGTGCAATTCTGTGCTGGCCAATTGCATGGCGCGTGGAAGATCATGACCCGCACGCAATGCGCGGCTGATAAAATCTAATGCATCCGGCAATTGAGCTTCTATTTTTTTAAGCAGGCGTTGGCGCATCCACCAAGCGTGCAGCGGTATGAGCTGCGTCACACCATTTGCAGTGAGGGTTGCACGTAAAATGGGTTTGGGTATACCAAATCCGGCGGGTTCAACATCCCACTGATTCATGCGCATCAATACCCGATGGCGCTCGCCATAGTGACCATCCCACCAGAGGGCAACGGCTTCTAGGGCGGACAGCACCAGAACAAATAAGGAGCAGGCAAAAACTGTTAGCGCCACATTCATTGCGGATATTCTGGTTTGGAAGAAAAGCGGGTATTGGGCAGTGGAGCATTAAACCTCTGCAGACGTGCCTGAAAAGAGGAGGGTTGTCCCGAGCAGTGAAAACGTCCTTCTGCATGACCATCCACCAGCCGGCGACGCACACTATAGGTAAACAATGCGCGTGTGGTTAAGCGATTGGCATGGCCGCCGGTCAGCTCGGAAATCGACACCACCTTGCGCGATCCGTCACTCATGCGCGCCATTTGCACCACCACTTGTATGGCGCTGCGAATTTGTGCGCGAATCGTGATGGGCGAGAGTGAGCCATGGCCCAGCATGACCAGTTGCTCTAGGCGTATCAGCGCATCGTCTGGGCTATTGGCATGCACTGTGGTGAGAGAGCCCTCATGCCCAGTGTTCATAGCATGCAGCATATCCAAAGCCTCGGCGCCGCGCACCTCGCCTAAGATAAGGCGATCCGGGCGCATGCGCAAGGCATTGCGCACCAACATCCGTTGCGTCACTTCACCTTGCCCTTCTAAATTGGCAGGACGCGTTTCCAATCGCACCACATGGGCCTGGTGCAAGCGCAATTCCGCCGCATCTTCAATGGTGATGAGCCGTTCATCAGGCGAGACAAAGTCTGATAGCACATTGAGTAATGTGGTCTTACCGCTGCCGGTTCCTCCTGAAATAAGAATATTGAGCCGCGCCTGAACATAGCCTGTGAGTTGATCGGCCATGTCGCGCGTTAAACTGTCACCTGCAATTAAATCGTGCAATGTAAGCGCGGTTTTGGCAAAACGGCGAATGGAGAGAATGGGGCCATCCAAGGCCAAAGGTGGAATGATGGCGTTCACGCGTGATCCATCGGGTAGGCGCGCATCCACCATGGGGCTTGATTCATCAATGCGTCGCCCCACCCGCGACACAATTTTTTCAATGGTTTTAATCAGATGGCCCTGGTCTTCAAAGCGGCTGTGACAACGGGTTAATAATCCGGCACGTTCCACATAAATATGATCAGGGCCGTTGACCAGAATATCGGAAATGGAGCTGTCGTTTAATAAAGTCTCTAAGGGACCTAAGCCCAACATTTCATGTTGAATATCCTGTATCAACTGATGATGCTCAGCACTGTTTAGCGCCGGTGGATCTTCTTGCAAGCATAGTTCAATCCATGATTTTAGTTCATCCCGTTGGCGATCGTGCGGTAAGGTTTGCAGGCGTGCTAAATCGTAGCGATCTAAAATTTTATGGTGGATATGGGTGCGCAGTTGAAATAATGCTTTCATAGCCAGCTCCTTAAACGGTTGCCCTGGCCATATGGCCCGCGGGTTGCGGATAAACGGCCCAACGCCATTGTTTGCGCAACCAATGCGAGACGATTCCCGATGATGGCGGTAAATCGGCACCTGGTTCATGAACCAATCGTTGGGCCAATTGAATTAAGCTGCGCGTGATGGGATGGTGCGGCGAGCGCGCTATTGCAGGCAGTCCTGCGTCAATGCAGGCTTGTACAAAAGCGCCATCATCGGGAATGCTGTGCGCTTGGTTCATAGAGAGCGCTGTGGGCAGCAGTGCCTTGCTGGGCAACAGGGTATGACCGTGGCGATTAATAAGGGGCATGACTTGGTGTGCCCGAAAGCCCAGTTCTGATAGGGCTGTCAGCAACCGGCGCCCATCGCGCAGCATGGGCATGGTGCTCTGCAAAACGGGCAATAGCTTATCTGTGGAGTCAAGGGCGGCCAGACGTGCCTCATCTAGCCCGCGTCCGCAATCCAATAAAATGCAATCAAAACATTGCCGCGCCACTTCCATCAACGCACGGATGGCACGCGGCTCCACCTGCGCCCATGCGGTGGGGTTTTCTGTGGCGGCTAAAATTCCCAAACGCGGTTGAGGGAATACCAATGCTGATTGTAACAACGCTTCGTCCAACCGATCGGGTTGGCGTACCAAATCAGACAAGGTGGCGGGAGGGTGGGATTGCGACAGCATTAAGGCCGCGTCGCCAAAGGGGTGTGCCAAATCCACAATTAAAACCCTAAGGTTTTGCCGCATGGCCAGAATGCTGCCCAGTTGAGTGGTTATAAAGGTGGTTCCTACGCCACCTTTACAGCTTAAAAAAGCGAATACACGGTCTTGAGAGGCAAGCATTAAGGAGGCCATGATTTAGCTGCCGCCCGCGGCTTCTATGGGCCGGGTTACTGTAGAGATCGGCAGTGCGAGCGAGGTTAAGCCCTCCAACACCGTGAACGGCAGTATCGAAATGGGCGCACAAGGATTACTGCTGGGTTGGCACAGTTGAGTTTGTACGGCAATCACGCAAGGGTTTAATCCTTGCGAACAGTTGGCGGCATTTAAGGCGGCGCTGACCGGGGGGTTGCTCACCACCGTGAGCGCTCCAAAACTGCCCCCCATGTAACGCACCGCCACAGACAGATTGGTGATTTCACTAATACCAGGAAAGGAGGCGCTGCCCCAAGCGGTGGAGGATTGTAAGACGGCATCCAGTTGAATGGCGGGGGTGGCATTAAAACCCATCACTGCGGCATCGCGTGCGGCACGGCGCGTTACTTCTTGTGCCGCATTCCACATAAAAAACACGCGCCCCCATTCCAACGCACCAAACAGCAAGGTAAAAAATACGCTGGCTATCAGCGCAAACTCTACGCTGACGCTGCCACGTTGCAGGTGCAGATTAAAGTGCGCCATAGCGAAACAACGCGCTGGGGTTAAGTGCCATAGGCCCAGTACTGCCATTTATCACCAGGGGTTCATCAAATGCGCCGGGGAAGAAAAAGGGCAACCAGGTGCCTAGCCCGGCTAGGGAATACTGTACAGACACTTGCACGTAGCCCAAGTTGCTATCGGCAATGCTGATAGCGCCCGCTTGGCAGTAAGCGGGGGTAACGAAAAAAGCATTCAGGCTGCCATCAAGACAGCTGATTTGAATCTGAGATGCGTTAAACCCACTCACCCCTGCGTCGGCCACATCCTGCACCATTTGCGCTTGAACACCTGCAATGAGTTGTCCCAATTGATCAGGTGCTGCCAGTGATAAGGCACGCGCACCCTCTTGAGTCGCCTTTTGCAGCACATTAAACGTCCAGTACAAACGGCCAAACTCTGTGATGAAGGCCATGACCGTAAACAAAATGAGGATGACAAAGGCCAACTCAATGGTGGCCGTACCGCGCTCGTGACGCTGCCTGTGTTTGTGGTTCATTGGTATAACCGAACTGTGGTGGGGGCGGTGAAACCGGCCACCGCATAGCCAAATGGGGTCAGACCCCGATTCGGGGCCTGACCCCAAAACAGCATTTGCGACCACTGGTTGGCCAGGGCGGGTTGATTGCCCGTATCCACCTCCAAATAATTCAATCCCGTGGCGCTTCCTGTTCCCGTACCAGAGGAGGGATCTAGCCCTATAAAGCTGCAGGTGGGTGCGCTCACCACTTGCCAATGAGGAGCGCTCATTGTGCTGCCACTTTGTGTGCTAGACCCACTGTTGGGGTTGGCGCAGGGGCCGGCACGAAACGACACCTGGCTTAAATCAATCACCGCATTGTTTTCTAAAGCAAGGTGGTAATGGTTTAACACCGCTTGTGCCACCGTTACCGCGTTTTGAGTGCCCACCGCTGTGTTGTTCAATTCACGAGCACCCGCCAAAGCGGCTGCGTCTGCTGCACCTTGCAGTAGGCCGCGTGCAATGAATAAGCGCGAGAGATCTAGGGTTAAAGCGCAAAACCCCAACAATACCAATAGGCATAATAAAAACGTCAGCATGATGCTGCCGGTTTCGTCACGCATCATGGCGCACCTTCTACACGGCCATCCAGTAAGCGTTCGCTGCGTGTGGCTTCGTGATAGTGATCGGTGGGTAAGGGGGGTAGCTCTGTGGAAGCCTTCACAAGGTGCGGTGTCACCGCGAATACCAATTCCGATTGCCCGCTCTGAAAATCGGGACTGCGAAAAAGCGCACCCAGAAAAGGCAATTCACCCAAAAAGGGCATGGCACTGATGGTGTTGCTGCTGGTACTGCTGAGCAATCCTCCAATGATTAAATGCTCGCCGTCTTTAAGTTGAACCGTGGTGCTGGCGCGACGGGTGGTGAAGGAAGGCAATACGGTGGGCGGCAACCCTGATGCATTGCTTACCGTTACCCCCTGAGGATTAAGCTCGGATACTTCAGGGGCCACAGTTAACCAAATGCGACCGCCTTCTAATACCTTGGGCAAGAAATGCAAGGACACACCATATTCTTTTTCTGTCAGGGTGACATTAGTGCCACCCGCACCATTGGGTGTACTGGTGGGGATATACAGTGTGCCCCCAGCCAAGAAATGGGCTTCTTGCCCGCTTAAGGCCAATAGTGTGGGCTCCGCCAGAATTTTAACCGAGCCGTCGCTGTGCTGACCGTCTAGGGTGGCCACCAGCGCGTTGCCCAAAGTAATAGAGGAGGGAGATTGAGTAAGCAAGTTGGACAGAATGCCACTGTTGCCGCTGCCACTGAATTTTTGATAGCGCAGAGAAGAGCCCAACTGCTCCATTACCGTGCGCGATACCTCAGCCACCTTCACCTCCACCATCACCTGGGTGGGGTTGGAAATGGTGAGCAAATTAATAATGTGCGGCTGCGGTTGTGCCATAGGCGTGGTGACCGTGGGTACCATGGGCCCCTTGGTGGCGAATGTGCCCAGCACGGCACCCATCGCACCTACTGAACCCAGCGCCCCCACTGCCCCTACTGGGCTTACAGCACCGGCTGTACCCAGCGCCGTTGAATGAGTCGGCAGGTTGCCGTTAAACGCATTGCTGGCAAAGGAGGGTTGTCGTGTAAGGAAGGCTTGCGCAATGGCCACTGCCTGTTCATTGCGATACACATCCGATATAGAGCCTGATAACACAATGGATTCACCAATGGCCGATACGTGCAGCGCGGTCTCTTCAGGCAGCAGCGCTTGCAATTGCTCGCTTAACGCCGCACTGTCCAGACGAACGGTGATGTTTAGCGTTTCAGCACCCGCGCCCCTAGACCACAACATAAGGTTGGTGTTGCCCGCGTTTTTACCCAACAAATACACTTCATGGGGGCTAAGTAAAATAACATCCACGATGTCTGGCTGTGCTACAGAGAGGCGCGTTACCGGTGAGGGCAGTAAGAGCACTGTGGACTTACCCTCCAGCAAAGACAGCGCTGAGGGCAATGGCGCTGCCATGCTTAAATAGCTGAACAACAGCAAAACGCCAAACCTTAAGAAAAAGGTCATCGCACAAAGCTCCGCTCATTGCCGCGAATCAGTTCCACCAAGGCGGTGGGGCCAGTTACGCGAATAGCGGCCTGTGTGCCCAATAGGGTTTGTCGTGTTACGCCCTCCGTGTGCGAAGATTTCTGGTCCGCTTGGTTGCGCAACACCAAGGAGAGATTGCCGATGCTGCGTGCCAGGTCCAACTTTTCAGCTTCCGTGGGGGTTACTTCCAAGGTTACGGCATTCACCACGCGTGGCTTACTGTCCTCTGGGCTAGACTCTTGCGCCACTGCCAATACCAAAATATGCTCCAACATGATTTTAGAAATGGGGCTGCCCAGATGGGCTGGGTTGCCATCGTGGGGGCTGTTCACCACCACGTCCACAAAGTTTCCGGGCAATGCAAACCCGGCTACACCCACCACTTCATTGACGCGTACAGTCATGGCACGCCGCCCCGGTTCGATGATGGCGGCCAAGCCACCGCGCACGCCCTCAGGGGCTAAGGCCCCCTCCAATATGGGCAGGCCCGGCTGTACGGCGGCACGTAGTACGCGGCCTTCTAAATGAGTTAAATCGGTAATCGCACCAGGAGGCAATAAAGCGCGCGGCCATGCCACATGGGTTATTTGAGAGGCATCAATGCGCATGCCTACTTCAAGCGCAGATGCCGCCATGGCAATCGGGATAGAGCTGACTGCAGAAGCGTTTAATAGGCTGCGTGCGGACAGAGCGGCCACGCTCAAGGCCATGAGAATGGTGGCGCCCATCCACCACGGCTTGCGAGGCCACTTCATGACCGTTCTATCCGCACAGCATAAGATGTCATAGCGACTAGCCTGCCGAACCGATACTGGTGGCGATGGAATTAAACTTGGTGTTGAGGTTGGTGCCCACCACGGTGGCACCGGTAATGGCCACCATCCCGATTAAGGCTGCAATGAGTCCGTATTCGATGGCGGTAACACCATCTTCGTTGCGTAGGAATTGTTTGAGCTGTTTGAGTGCGTTGCGCATAAAATTCTCCTGAAGTAGACAGGGGCACCGATGGGCGTCCATGTGAATTCAGCTTATCGATGCCCTATGTATTAAAACAGTCACAACTGCATCAACTGATGTGATGTCTGTGAGGGGGCAAACCCCACACATTCGTCTGGGGTAGTGGTTCAAAAAAACCCAGGAACCAAACGCCAACGCACCACAGATTGATACTGCTGGTAAACTAGCGTTTGAGAGAGTAAGCGCTCTTCGCGAATAATGCGGATGACTTGTAAGCTGTATAGACCTAAGTAAATGCAGAAGTTATGAATATTGAAGTGCGCCAAGAAAAAACCAAAATCGCAAATTAAATAACCCATATAAATGGGGTGGCGAACATAGTGATAAGCCCCTTGCGTGCGAACACTGCGCAAAGCCGGCAGCAACCCAAATGAGCGACCCAATGAAATTTTGGCATAGATTTGCCAAAGCGCACCGAACAGAATAAAGAAGGCGCATATCCAGGCAGGTAATAGAGCCTCACCGCCAAAGGGGTCGAGTAGCAAAAAATAAAAAGTGGCAAACAAGCTGCTGGTGACAGAGATGGGATTCCAGTCGCGCAGCGCAGGGGCGTGGTTAATTAACAGCATTAATATGGTGAGCGTTTCGCTAAAAACAAAGAGCAGCAGTACTATCTGTTTGTCGTTATGCTGCCAATGTTGGCAGGCTTTCCACCAAAAAATTCCCACCGCTGCCGCGGCCAATAGCCGCAGGGTCCATTCCCACAGTGAATTATGTTGAGCCATGCATTGTAGTTAGGCCAAGTGATGACGATTGGCAAAGATCACCAAAGCCGCGCGCCCGCGCAATGCTAATTTGCGATAAATAATGGAGAGATGGTTGCGCACCGTAAATTCACTAATTTCCAGTAACGTGCCTAAAGTAAAGGCTTTGGCCTCTGGGTTGCGCGTGAGGGTAGAGATAACATGGCGTTCGCGGCGCGTGAGGTGCCCAATACGGGTTTCATCAGGCGTGGCCTTAGGTGCCAACGGACCCCCAATGGCACGGTACAGCATGCGGTTGGCCAAGTCAGGCGATAACCACAGACGGGCATCCGCCACTTGTTCGATGGCGCCCAATAAGGTGCCCGCCGCTTCACCCATGTGAATGACGCCTTTGGCGCCTGCACGCACCAATGTTTCTTGTTCGGATAAATCCCGTGACGGACTCAACACCAATAAACCAATGCCTTGTTCGTGCAATTGTGTGGGTAATTCTTGCGCTGCATCCATGAGTGCCGCATCGCACACCACAATGTGGGGCTTCTTGCGGGCAATCTCATTCATCAGGTTGTGATCGATGGGGTGGCTACCGGCCCACTGCAGAGGTTTTTGTGAGGCTTCTAGCAGAGATTTGAGCCCCCAGATAGTAATCTGATTATGGGTGGCAGCAAATACACGAATAGGGTTTTGAGGTGTCATGACATCCTGTCTCCGTTGTGATTGTGAAACTGCGGGAGGGTCAGGATACAAATTCATGGGCAGAGCCACTGTAAAAACTGTCAGCTATATAGAGAGCTCTCTACAATTAGAGCGCTTCTGATTGCTTTTGAGCGGTCTGTACAATCAAGTTCCAAGCGGCATCGGTATGATGCGCCTGTACCGTACTCTGCCCCACGCAAAGGCGTAAGGTATAACGACCATCGAGCACAGTGTGGCTGAGATACATTTTTCCGGAATCATTTAGCGCATTTTTTAATTGTTGATTGAAAGCGTCACCCTTGTGATGGCGAAAACAAATGAGATTAAATGCCACCGGGCATGCCAGTTCAAAATTAGAGTCGGACTCTATGATTTTTCCCCAACGCTGTGCCAAGGCAATACCGTGGCGAATATTTTGACGCAAACCCTCGGCGCCAAACCCGCGCAACACAAACCACAGTTTGAGTGCACGAAAGCGCCGCCCCAATGGAATTTGCCAATCACGGTAGTCAATCACAGAACCGCTCTCGCTGGCCGGGTTGTCCAAATAAGCCGGCGCCACGGATAAGGCGCGCGTAAGAGCTGCGCGATCGGCCACATAAAAACAATCGCAATCAAAGTTGGTCAGCAACCATTTGTGAGGGTTAAAGCAATAACTGTCCGCCCCTTCTAATCCCTCATGGATATGACGGTATTCTGGACATAGGGCGGCACTGCCGGCCATGGCGGCATCCACATGCAGCCACAGTTTTTCATGCAAACATAAAGCGCTTAAGGCGGGAAGCGAATCACAAGACAGTGAGGAGGTGGTGCCTAAGGTGGCCACCACCATGAAAGGCATTAAACCCGCGGCACGATCGGCGGCTAAGGTGCGCTGCAATTCATCCACGCGCAGCGTATGGTTTTTATCCACACCAATGCGGCGCACTTGGTTTAGGCCAATACCGGCGATAACTGCGGCTTTTTCTAAGGAGGAATGGGCTTCTGTGGATGCGTAGAGCACCAGCCGATTGTCGCTGCCTTGCAAACGGCTGTTAAAACCAGTGCAGCGTTCGCGCGCGGCAATCAGGGCGCACAGAAGCGCGCTGGAGGCGCTGTCTTGAATCACGCCGCCCCCTAATCCATCAGAGCGAAAACGCGCGGGCAGGCCCAATAACGTCACCAACCAATCCAGAACATGGGTTTCTAACTCAGTGCAAGCGGGGCTGGTTTCCCACAGCATGCCCTGCACACTTAACCCCGCCGCCACCAATTCACCCAATACAGAATAACCAGACGCGTTGGAGGGAAAGAAAGCAAAGAAGTTAGGCGATTGCCAATGGGTAATGCCCGGTAATATTTTGTTGTTCAGGTCGTCTAAAATGGCTTGAAAGGATTCGGGCGCTTCCGGCGCGTGAGCGGGGAGTGAAGCGCGAAATTCGCCAGGTTTAAGTGCTGAGCGAACGGGGTATTGTTCTATTTGCTGTTGATAATCCGCCAGCCAGTCGATGAGTTGATGACCCCATTGGCGAAACTCTTCGGGCGTCATAAATACTGTCTAGCGCGCGCGCAGATATTGCGGAACCACAGTTGCGCTTTCATTCAAAGCCTCTGCTGCGTGCCATGCCCAATGGGGGTTGCGCAACATGGCGCGTGCCATGGCAATTAAATCGGCATCACCGTTTTGCAGGATGGCTTCCGCTTGGTGGGCGTCGGTAATCATGCCCACCGCCATAGTGGTGGCTGCGGTGGCGTGTTTTACTTGTGCGGCAAAAGGCACTTGATAGCCCGGGCCCACGGTAATTTTTTGATGGGCCACCAATCCACCTGTGGAGACATCAATCCAATCAGCGCCGGCGGCTTTAAATGCTGCTGCATTAAATAGCGTATCTTCTGGGGTCAGACCCCCGGGGACCCAATCCACTGCAGACAGGCGGATACCCAAAGGCAAATGCTCGGGCCAGATGGCACGCACGGCTTTAAAGACTTCCAGGGGATAACGCAGGCGGTTTTCTAGACTGCCACCATAGGCATCCGTGCGTTGGTTGGTGAGCGGTGACAGGAATTGATGCAACAAATATCCATGCGCACCATGCACTTCAATGCCTTCAAAACCGGCGCGCAAGGCGCGTTGCGCAGAATTCACAAATGCGTTTAGGATGCGGGTGAGGTCAGTGGTGGTCAGAGCAT
Organism: uncultured Ferrovum sp.; assembly: GCA_903909215.1. Classification (GTDB taxonomy): domain Bacteria; phylum Pseudomonadota; class Gammaproteobacteria; order Burkholderiales; family Ferrovaceae; genus CAIVUX01. The sequence goes on along the minus strand of CAIVUX010000033.1, from coordinate 45,325 downwards.
GAGGCACTTCACCATCGCTGTTGTAGGGTATAGCAGAGGGCGCATCTACTAACCAACCCCCTTGAGTTGAAGTGAGCGGCGCACCGGCATCCCACGGCCGCCGCGTGGAGCCTTTGCGACCCGCGTGACCCAATTGAATGGCCATGCGCGCCGGTCCGTGAGCCTTGCAAAATTGCACAACGCGCGTTAACGCGGCTTCTTGCTGATCATTGCATAAGGCCAGGCAATGGGGGGTAATGCGCCCCGTCATTTCCACGCCCGTGGCTTCTACAATAACCATGCCCACGCCGGACACGGCAAATTTCCCCAAATGCATTAAATGCCAATCGTTGGCCACACCCTCATGGGCTGAGTATTGGCACATGGGCGATACCACGATGCGATTGGGGAGGGTGATGCTGCGCAGTGACAGGGGGCTAAACAGAAGACTCATGGGGTAATCAAGTAATATTGGGGGTTAATAGACATGGCCGGGGCCGGACTCGAACAGTTGATCGTAACCCGCATGAATAGCCATTCTGTGATTATTTTAATTTAGAGTTACCGTCAAAGTTACCGTCACGTCAGTCTTGCTACCACCATTTTGACAGACTTCATGTGCTTATTCTAGCGTGTGGTATCACAGCATGCCCGGCTATATCATAAAAAACCCCCGCGCCGGAATTACCGGGGCGGAATAGAGTTTCGTAGACAGCGGACTACGCGCCTTTCTATTGGTGCAATGCAACAGATCGGCAGCACTTTTTGCTTTGTTGACAGCTGGGTATTAATACGGGTAACCTCTCAAAACGCCATGCAAAAACGCATTGACGTCAATAAATTATACGATTAATTAGAACATATAAAAAATATTGAGGAGATTTAGCAGAATGAAAAAAACAATCAGAACTGTATTTAAGAAGCGGGCAGTTTTCTTGGCAGCTTGTTTGGCACTTTCATCATTCTCAAGCATCAGCTTGGCAAAAGACGATGACACAAACCTTGATAAGCTGGGCGCCTTCAAGCGAACCGATACGGGGCCGATGAAGCGCATTACCCAAGGTGGTCAGTACGCTGAAAACCTGAAAAAAATGCTGCAACAGATCAAGTTGCCTGAAGGGTTTAAAATTGAATTGTTCGCCATCGTACCGGATGCACGTGGCATGGCCGTTAGCCGCAACACCGCCACGGTTTGGGCCGGAACTCTAAAAGGGTCTGTTTATTCAGCGAATGACCGAGACATGGACAATGTCGCCGACACGGTTGATGAATTTAGCCCCAGCCTTAAGTTCGACCTCCCTGCCGGTGCATGCTATTCACCTGATGGCTTCCTGTTCATTGCCGAGCGTAACCGCGTCATGATGTTCCCGGCAGCTGAATACTTCCAACAAGGTTCCGATACGGTTGCATTCCCCATCGTCAAGCAAGGCGATTTAATTCCTCCAGAAGAAGAATCGTACAACCATACTGCACGTGCCTGCGTGATCGGACCAGACAACAGAATCTACATCACCTTGGGACAACCTTTTAACGTCCAGCCTGCTGAAAAGATTGACCTGTACCGCAAATGGGGTATTGGTGGGATCGTCAGCTTCGACCGTGATGGCAAGAATCGTAAAGTGGTGGCCACCGGTATCCGCAATTCCTCTGGGCTTGCATTTAACCCAAAGGATAACAGCTTGTGGTTTACTGACAATCAAGTGGACGGCATGGGCGACGAAACCCCACCCGGAGAGCTGAACAAGATCCCTGCGGTGAACGGCGTACTGCAGCTTGGTGGTTGGTATGGCGCCCCGTATTATGGCGGTGGTGAAGTGCGCACTGACGAGTACAAAGGCAAGCCAATCCCCAAGGAACTGGCAGATCATTATGTCAAACCTCAAGTTGAAATGATCGCACATGCTGCCGATCTGGGCATGATGTTCTACACGGGTAAAATGTTCCCCGCCAAGTATCAGAACGCCATTTTTAACGCGCAACATGGTTCTTGGAATGCTGTAAAACCAAGAGGCGCGAGAATAATGGTGACATATCTTGACGACAAGGGTAACGCTGTAAAAACAGAACCGTTTGCGGAAGGCTGGATGAACGCGGAAGGCGCTTATCTGGGCAGGCCGGTTGACGTGAAACAATACGTTGATGGTTCTATCTTAGTATCGGACGACAAAGCAGGTGCAATTTACCGCATCTCATATCAAGGGAAGTAATTTCGTTGAAAACTAAAACGGGCGGGGCTTAACGCTCCGCCCGTTTTTCTTTGGGCAATCTCATCATGAATAACATCACAAAAAAAATACTTACAACACTGCTACACATATTTTTTCTTGGCGCTGCAGCTCAATTGGCTGAGGCCAGCGACGCGCTAATTGCACCCGACAAAGTAAAGACACTCTGTCAGAACTGTCACGGCATGGACGGCATTGCAACCTTGCTGGGAGCGCCAAACTTAAGCGGGCAGAAACGCGAATATCTGCAAGAACAACTGCGCTCATTCCGTGCGGGCGCGCGGCAAAACCAACAAATGACTATCATTACGAAAAAACTTACCGATGAGGACATCGAAAGCCTAGCGAACTGGTATTCCAGCATGCGCATAACAGTTCAAATGCCAAAATGAGCAAGCTCCCATTTTTACTGGCACTCACAATGGCCATCATGCCCGACATTATCCTTGCGGCTGAAACAGTGCAATCCGTTGATCCAGCAGATCGTACAGTGACAAGCATGGAGCAGTCGCCAAGCGCTGCACAGAATTCAAACAATTGGCCAGAGACGCTCGATGCGGCAGTGTCGACCATACTAGGGAACCTTAACCCCACCCAAAAATCAGTCATCCGCAGTGCGTCAAGGGACTATCTCATGGTGTCTCTTGCTGAGTGGGCGGAAGATGTTCAAGCGGAGTTAGGGCTGCGCAGCGGCAACAAGAAACTAATCACAGTGGTCTGTCAGGGTGTTTGCTCTGCCGATCGCGCAACCTCTCTCATCATGGAATCCATCTGGGATCGGCTGCAAAAGTAATTTTCCCTAAAAAAGCGTGATGAAGTGATAGCATCATCGACTTAGCTGAATGGCTATAAGTTATAAAATAATCCGGATATAGTTGGACTTGGATGGACAACTAAATTTTTTTGCTGGTGCCCGGGGCCGGAGTCGAACCGGCACACTGTTGCCAGCGTCAGATTTTGAGTCTGATGCGTCTACCAATTTCGCCACCCGGGCACGAACCGCCTATTATAATAGGTTCGACCATGTTACGCACCGACGATTTTGACTATAGCCTTCCGCAGGCGCTCATTGCCCAGACGCCCCCTCTTGAGCGGGCCAAAAGCCGCTTGCTGGTGCTAAACCCGCTCTTATCAGCCAACCCTTTTACCGATGCCCAATTTACCGACCTGACGCGCTGGGTGCGCCCGGGGGATGTTTTTGTTTTAAACGATACCCGGGTATTAAAAGCCCGCCTATTCGGTCAAAAACCCACCGGCGGTCAGGTGGAATGCTTGGTGGAGCGGCCCTTAACCCCCTATGAAGCCTTGGTTCAATTTAAAAGCAGCCATGCGCCTAAAGCCGGCGGTACGGTGCTGTTTGAGGGCGGCACCCAGGCCGTGGTGTTGGACCGGCAGGGAGATTTTTTTCACATTCGCGTGGAAGGCCCCGCAGGCAGTGCCTCGTTGCTCACCATTTTTGAGTGGATGGAGCGCTATGGACAGTTGCCCTTACCGCCCTATATTGAACGCCCACCTACAGAAGAGGATGCCCAGCGTTATCAAACCGTCTATGCCCGTCGCCCCGGTGCCGTGGCCGCCCCCACGGCGGGACTGCATTTTGATGAAACCATGTTAGAAAAATTAAAAGAACGAGGCGCCCAGTTGGTGTATGTCACCTTGCATGTGGGGGCCGGCACCTTTCAGCCGGTGCGCGTGGAATATGTGAAAGATCACATCATGCACAGCGAGAGTTACGACATCTCTCAGGCCACGGTGGACGCGGTGATGTGCGCCAAAGCGGAAGGGCGGCGCATTACCGCCATAGGCACCACCAGTTTGCGCGCCCTAGAATCCGCTGCGTTAGATGGCCCCTTGCGTGCAGGGTTAGGCGACACCCACTTGTTTATCACCCCTGGTTTTCATTTCAACATCGTGGACCGCCTCTTCACCAATTTCCATTTGCCCCGTTCCACGCTATTGATGTTGGTGTCCGCTTTCGCTGGAACAGAGGTTATTCGCAATGCTTATGAACATGCTATTGCACAGGGCTACCGCTTTTTCAGTTATGGTGATGCCCTGTTGATGGATAGAGCGCAGGAATGATGAAATTTACTTTGCACGGCAACGACGGCCCGGCGCGGCGCGGCACCTTAACCTTGCCGCATGGATCTGTGGAAACCCCGGCTTTCATGCCGGTGGGCACCTATGGCACAGTGAAGGGCGTTACGCCCGACGAACTCATCACGCTGGGTGCGCATATTATTTTAGGCAATACCTTTCATTTATGGCTGCGCCCGGGGCTGGATGTTATCGAGGCCCATGGCGGTCTGCACGGTTTTATGGGCTGGTCGGGCCCCTTGCTTACCGATTCCGGTGGTTTTCAGGTGTTCAGTCTTGGTGCATTGCGTAAAATATCGGAAGAGGGCGTGGCTTTCCGCTCCCCCATTAATGGCGATGCGCTGTTCTTAACCCCTGAGGAATCCATGCGCATTCAACGCGTGTTGAATTCGGATATCGTCATGGCTTTTGACGAATGCACGCCATATCCCGCCGACTTGCCCACCGCACGCCAATCCATGGAATTGTCCCTGCGCTGGGCCGAGCGTTCGTTAAAGGGGCATGAGGGAAACCCCAATACGCTGTTTGGTATTGTGCAAGGGGGCATGCACGAAACCTTGCGCGAAGAATCGGCACGTGAAATGGTGGCGCTGAATTTTCCGGGTTACGCCATTGGAGGGCTGTCCGTGGGCGAGCCGCTCGAGGACCGCGCACGCATTTTAAGCCACACACCACAATTACTGCCACCGGAAAAACCGCGCTACCTCATGGGCATGGGCACACCCGAAGACATTGTGGTCGCCGTTAACCAAGGCATCGACATGATGGATTGTGTGATGCCCACGCGCAATGCACGCAACGGCTGGCTGTTTACCCGTTTTGGCGACATCAAGATTCGCAATGCCCGTTACAAAATGGATACTCTGCCCTTAGATGAAACCTGTGGCTGCTACACCTGCCAACATTTTACCCGCGCCTATCTTCATCATTTGCAACAGGCCAATGAAATTTTAGGGGCCAGGCTAAATACCGTGCATAACCTCTTTTACTACCAGGCCTTGATGCAGGAATTGCGCGCCGCCATCAGCGCCGGCCAGTTACAGGTCTTTAAAGAGGAATTTGCCCGGAATAGGTCCTCCTCGTGGTAAAATTCTGCAGTTTTGTTTTAGGAGAATACGATGTTTATTGAAAATGCTTTCGCCGATGGCGGCGTGGGTGCAACCCCAGATTTAGGCATGAACCTGGTCTTTATTGCCATTATGTTCGGTGTTTTGTACTTCATGCTGATTCGTCCGCAAATGAAGCGTCAAAAAGAACAAAAAACCATGCTTGAGGCCTTGAGTCGTGGTGATGAAGTGGTGGTGGCGGGCGTATTGGGTAAAATCGTGGATTTGGACGATAACCATGCCAAGCTGGAAGTGGCGAAGGGTGTCATCATTCAAGTGCAACGTGGTGCCATTGGCACCTTGTTGCCCAAGGGAACCATTCAGTAAGTCATGAACAAATACCCGCTTTGGAAAAACGCCCTAGTGGCATTGGCGCTGCTGCTGGGCGTGCTCTACACCCTACCTAATTTTTATGGCCAGTCGCCCGCCGTGCAAATTTCTGCGCAGGGCGTCACAGCCAAAGCGGATATGGCGGTGCAAGCCCGTGCCGAGCAAGCGCTGCACGATGCCAACTTGGCCTTTATGCGCACCACTTTAGATCAAAGCGGTATCAAAATTCGCTTTTCTGATGCCGACTTGCAGCTTAAAGCACGCGATGTGATTGACCATGCGCTAAACCCCGATGGGCAGCAACAAAGTTATGTGGTGGCTCTGAACCTAGTGCCCAATTCGCCGAACTGGCTGTCGGACCTGGGGGCGCTGCCCATGTATTTGGGTTTGGATTTGTCCGGCGGCGTGCATTTTTTGCTGCAAGTGGATATGAAAGCGGCCATTGCCAAACGTCTGGATAGCTCAGCCTTAGAGATGCGCGGTCTGTTACGTGACCAGCGTGTGTATTATGAAGAATTGAATCGCGATGGCAACCGCATTGTGATTAAGTTTCACGACGAAGACAGCCGCAAAGCCGCTCACGCGGCACTGGACAATGGCTTTCACGATTTAATTTTGAATGACGAAGGGTCAGGGGTCAATCTGACTGTGGTAGCGGCCTTGCGCCAAGAATCCATTGTCACCATTCAAGATCAAGCCTTAAAGCAAAACATTTTGGCCCTGCGCAATCGCATTAATGAATTGGGCGCCAAAGAGCCCATTATTCAGCAGCAAGGCTCGGATCGTATTATTGTGCAGTTGCCTGGCGTACAGGATACCGCTAAGGCCAAAGACATCATCGGCCGTACTGCCACTCTTGAAATTAGGCTGGTGGATGAAGAGCACCCCATGCCCACATCTCTCACTCAGGCGCCGCCCTTTGGTTCTGAGCTGGTATTAGAGCGCAACGGTGTGCCGGTATTTGTAAAAAAACAAGTGGTGTTGACGGGGGATGTCATCACCGATGCGGGTGCTGGTTTTGATTCGCAATCCAATCGCCCCTCTGTCAACATCAGCATGGACAGCAAGGGTGCGCGCATCATTCGTCAGGTGTCGCGCGAAAATATTAAAAAACGCATGGCTATTTTGTTAATTGAAAAAAGCAAAGTAGAGGCCATCAGCGTGGCCACCATTCAAGATGAGTTGGGTGCCCGCTTTCAGATTACCGGCTTGCGCAGCCCCAAAGAAGCCAATGATTTGGCATTGCTGTTGCGCGCCGGTGCCCTGGCTGCTCCTATGGAATTTTTAGAAGAGCGAACGGTAGGCCCCAGCCTTGGTGCTGAAAACATCGCGCGCGGTTTTCATTCCACCTGGATTGGTTTCACCGCCATTGCAGTGTTCATGATGTTCTACTATTTGTTATTCGGCGTCATTTCTGTGACCGCCTTGGCCATTAACGTGCTGTTGTTGGTGGGGCTGCTCTCGCTCTTGCAAGCCACGCTTACCTTGCCTGGTATGGCGGGTATTGCACTGACGGTGGGTATGGCCATTGACGCCAATGTGCTGATCAACGAGCGCATTCGCGAAGAGCTGCGCAACGGCAATTCACCGGGCGCCTCCATTAACGCCGGTTACGAGCGTGCTTTTGGCACCATTATGGATTCAAACGTCACCACCGGCATTGCGGGTATCGCGCTGTTTGCCTTTGGTTCAGGGCCTGTGAAGGGCTTTGCTGTGGTGTTGGTGCTGGGCATCCTCACCTCCATGTTTAGTTCCGTGGTTATTTCACGCGGATTAGTGAACCTCATTTACGGCAGTCGTCGCAAAATTGACAAGCTCTCCATTGGCAATGTGGATTGGCATCGCAACGGCAAATAAGCCCACCCATTACGAGTAAAAGAAAAAATGGAATTTTTCCGCATTAAAAAAGATATCCCGTTTATGAGTTGGGGGCGTTACACCACCGCCATCTCATTGGCCACTTTTTTGTTGGCGATATTCTTCTTATTCAGTCGTGGCCTTAATTTTTCCGTAGATTTTACCGGCGGCACGGTAATGGAAGTGAGCACCGGTGCGGCGGCCGATGTGGGCAGGATTCGCGATGCGTTGGCCGGGTTGGGGTTTAACGATGCCAACGTGCAAAACTTTGGCACTTCCCATGATGTATTGATTCGCTTACCGCTTAAAACAGGCCTCACCACCGCCAAACTCTCAGATCAAGTGATGGTGGCGCTAAAGGGGTCAGACCCCTCCGTGCAAATGCGGCGCGTAGAATTTGTTGGCCCGCAGGTGGGGGATGAGTTGGTGCGCGATGGATCTGCTGCGCTGCTCTTCGTCTCATTAGGCATTGTGCTGTATTTGGCGCTGCGCTTTAAGTGGCGCCCGGCTGTGGCGACGATTGTGGCCAACTTACATGATGTGGTCATCATTTTGGGCTTCTTCGCCTTCTTCCGCTGGGAGTTTTCTCTATCAGTATTGGCTGCGGTGTTGGCCATTCTGGGATATTCCGTAAACGAATCGGTAGTGGTGTTTGACCGAGTGCGTGAAAACTTTCGCAAAATGCGCGGGGCCTCTGTTCCGCACGTCATTGATAACGCCATTACGCGCACGCTCAGCCGCACCATCATCACGCACGGTTGCACGCAGCTCATGGTGACCTCCATGTTGTTCTTTGGTGGGGAAGCCCTGCATTACTTCGCCTTGGCACTGACCATCGGCATTATCTTTGGTATTTATTCTTCTGTATTGGTGGCCAGTCCCATTGCCATGTGGTTGGGTATGAACCGTGATGACTTTGTGGCCACCGAGAAAAAACCAAATCCTGCAGGTGAAGGGGCTTAAGCGCCAACGCTCGTGGAAATTCTCCAATTCCTGGGCCATTTAGACCAACACCTGCTGCAACTCAGCCAGCAGTATGGCGCCATGGCCTACGTTATTTTATTTATTATTATCTTTAGCGAAACCGGTTTGGTGGTGGCACCATTTCTGCCCGGTGATACGCTGCTGTTCGTAGCGGGTGCTGTGGCGGCCTTGGATTCCAGCTTGGCTGGCGCCTACAATTTCCCTACTTTATTCGCGGTGCTAACAGCCGCTGCATTTTTAGGCAATACGGTTAATTTCCATATTGGACGTTACTTAGGACCCAGGGTCTTTCATTGGGAGAAGTCGCGCTGGTTTAATCCACGCCACTTGGCACAGGCCCATCTGTTCTTTGAACGCCATGGTGGAAAGACCATTATTTTGTCGCGCTTCCTGCCCATCATTCGCACCTACGCCCCCTTTGTGGCCGGGGTAGGAGACATGTCGCGCACCCGCTTCCTGCTGTTTAATGCGGTGGGTGCCGTGCTGTGGGTGGGCTCGTTATTGATGGCCGGTTATTTTTTTGGCAACGTTCCGTTTATTAAGGGGAACTTGACCGCGGTCATCGTAGTCATTGTAGTAGTCACTTTGCTGCCGGTATTATTTGCTGGTTGGCGCTCACGGAACCATTCGCGCTAAGCGGTCGGCGCTTTTTACGAAGGATTTACTAATGAAAAAATATTCTGCAGCCCTTTTGTTCTGTTCTGCGTTTGCGGCTTTCGCAGTATGCGCGGCGCCCGAAACATTTACCTTAGAACCCAGTCATGTGTACCCGCATTGGTCTGTGCGCCATATGGGTTTCTCTCAGCTGCAAGGGCAATTTAATACCACAAGCGGTAAATTCACTCTTGATCGTGTGGCGCATAGCGGTCAAGTAGACGCAGTGATAGATGCCGCCTCCTTGGATTCCGGTCACGCCAAACGCGACCAACATTTGAAGGGGGAAGAGTTTTTTAATGTGGCCAAGTTTTCAACCATTACTTTTCACGCCAGCAACACCCGTTGGGACGGCGATCGTTTGGTAGCAGTGGATGGTGAGGTAACGGTTTTGGGTGTTACCAAACCCGTCAGCTTAACGGTCACCAACATGGCCTGCGGTGAAAACCCCATGGCCAAAACGCAATATCGTTGCGGTTTTGATGCCAACGCCACAGTGAAGCGTTCTGATTTTGGTATGAATTACGGCTTACCCCACATTGGCGATGAGGTGTTGTTGACCTTCGAAGTGGAAGGTATTCGCGACTAGGATGTGATTTTCTTGGCCAATGTAGCGGCCAATCCGATATAGGTTGCTGGCGTTAAGACCAGTAAGCGTTGGCGGTCTTCCTCTGGGATGGGTAGAGTGGCAATGAATTGACGGATCAGCGCTTCATCAATCACGTTACCGCGGGTCAGATCTTTTAAACGATCATAGGCGTTATCTACACCTGCTTTGCGCATTACTGTTTGAATAGGCTCGGCCAACACCTCCCACGCTTGGTTTAAGTCCTTCGCCATGCGCGCAGCATCGGCCTCTAATTTACCCAAACCCTTTAAGCAAGAATCGTAGCCCAATAGGCTGTAGCCCAAACCCACGCCCAAATTGCGCAACACGGTAGAGTCGGTTAAATCTCTTTGCCATCTGGAAATGGGCAGCTTCTCTGCCAAGTGGCCCAATAATGCATTGGCCAATCCTAGGTTGCCTTCGGAATTTTCAAAATCAATGGGGTTTACTTTATGCGGCATGGTGGAGGAACCCACTTCACCGGCTTTGAGTTTTTGCTTGAAGTAACCCAGCGAGATGTAACCCCATAGGTCGCGATCTAAATCAATCAGTATGGTATTGAAGCGACTAAAATCATGCATCAATTCGGCGATGGCATCATGCGGTTCTATCTGGGTGGTGTAGTGGTTAAATTCAATTCCAAAATCTTCCACAAAGTCGCGTGCAAACTTTTCCCAATCGAAGTTGGGGTAGGCTGAAAGATGAGCGTTGTAATTGCCTACAGCACCATTTATTTTTCCCAACAGACGGACATTCGCCACAGAGGCGCGCTGACGTTTGAGTCGCGCCACCACATTGGCCAATTCTTTGCCGGTGGTGGTGGGGGTGGCGGTTTGTCCATGGGTGCGCGATAACATGGGCACCTCGGCCAATTCATGAGCCAGTTGTATAAGCCGTGCAATGATGGAATCCATGGTAGGCAACAGAACCAAGTCGCGCGCGCCACGCAACATCAAGGCGTGCGAGAGATTGTTGATGTCCTCAGAGGTGCAGGCAAAGTGGATAAATTCCGCACCGGCCATCACCTCAGCATTGCTGGCTAATTTTTCGCGCAGCCAATATTCCATGGCTTTCACATCGTGGTTGGTGCGCACTTCAATGGCCTTAATTTGTGCCGCATCGGCTTCGCTAAAATCCGCCACAAGGCTATCGAGTTGCTGCACGGTATCAGGAGAAAAGGGCTTGAGTTCGACAATACCGGGGTGTGCCGCCAAGACCTTTAGCCACTGCACTTCAATGCGGACGCGATAATGAATAAGGGCGTATTCGCTAAAGAAAGGGCGTAAGGCATTCAGGCGCTCGCAATAGCGACCATCTAAGGGGGACAACGCGGTGAGTGCGGACAGGGACATGGCCAAGCAAGCCTTATGCGTCGTAGAAACCATCATTTTACCGCATTCTCGTCTTAGGAAGGGGTTAGGAAGGGGTCAGACCCCTGGCGGGGTCTGACCCCTAAACCACGTTAGCCTGATGTTATAATGAGCTCGTTATTCACCCCTTAAAGATTTTTGGCTCCTATGAAACTGTTTGGCTCAGTAACCAGTCCTTTTGCCCGCAAAGTGCGCGTGGTTTTGCTTGAAAAACATATTGAATTTGAATTTATCACCAACTCTATGGAAGGCGGTGAAAGCGCGCCTATCAATAACATAAACCCCTTAGGCAAGATTCCCGCCTTGCAATTGGATGACGGTTTAAGTTTATTTGATTCCCCTGTCATTGCTGAATATTTGGATAGCATAAATCCCGTGGGCCACCTTATTCCTGAACCGGCACGCGAGCGCACCATGGTAAAGCGTTGGGAAGCCCTGGCTGATGGTGTGCTGGACGCGGGAGTGTCCATTGTGTTGGAAATGCGCCGTCCTGAAAACGAGCGCAGTCCTGCTGCTATGGCGCGTCAAAAAGGAAAAATGGAGCGCGGAGTGGCGATGATGGCCAAAGAATTGGGCCCACGCACCAGCTGCACGGCGGACGCATTTAATTTGGCGGACATCGCCGTGGGTTGCACGTTATTGTGGTTGGATTTCCGTTTCCCTGAAATAACCTGGCGTGAGCAGTATCCTCATTTGGTCGTCTTGGTGGATAAGTTGGCGCAACGCAAATCATTCATTGATACGCCACCCAATCCTTAAATAGAAATTATCCCACCCCCCAAACACACCTCTCCTTGATAGAGCACCGCGGATTGGCCTGGGGTAACAGCCCATTGGGGAGTTTCAAATTCTAAGCGCATTTCATTGGGTGCCGTAAAGCTCAAGGTGCAGGGTGCATCGCTTTGGCGGTAGCGCGTCTTGGCCGCCAATTGCCCCTCTGGGGTCTGACCCCGGGTGGGGTCTGACCCCAAGGCTGACCCCAAGGCTGGCAAAGTTGGCGACGTGCCTGAAATCCAGGACAAATCCTGTGCCACCAACCAATCTTTTTCTAAAGCCGGGTGATCATGGCCTTGAACCACGGTCAGCACATTGGTGGTCATGTTTTTAGCCGCCACAAACCACGGTTCACCCTCACCCCCAATACCCAATCCTTGGCGTTGTCCGATGGTGTAGTACATCAATCCTTGGTGTTGTCCCACCACGCGACCGTCCAGGGTTTTCATGGGGCCCGGTTCAATGGGCAGGTAACGTTGTAAGAATTCACGGAAGGGTCGCTCGCCAATAAAACAGATACCGGTGCTATCTTTCTTTTCTGCAGTGGGCAGTCCCGCCTGACGCGCCAATTCCCGCACCTCTGTTTTGCGCAGGTGGCCCACAGGAAACAAGGTGTGGCGCAGCTGCGCTTGGTTTAAGCGATACAGAAAGTAGCTTTGGTCCTTGCTGGTATCCGCGCCACGCAACAGCTCAAAGCGCTCGCCTACTTGACGCACTTGAGCGTAATGCCCAGTGGCAATCCCATCAGCGCCCAACGCCATGGCATGGTCTAAGAAGGCTTTAAATTTGATTTCTGAATTACACAGCACGTCTGGGTTGGGCGTGCGTCCCGCTTTATATTCAGACAGAAAGTTTTGAAATACCCGATCACGATATTCTGCTGAAAAGTTCACTGCTTCAATCTCGATGTCTAAGCGATCGGCCACGGATGCAGCGTCCACCAAATCTTGGCGCGCCGTACATTCCTCGTCATCTTCCCAGTTCTTCATGAATAGGCCGATCACGTGATGCCCTTGTTCTTTCAGAAGCAGGGCCGACACAGAAGAATCTACGCCGCCGGAGAGGCCAACAACAATACGTTTAGGGGTCATGAGGGTTATTGTGGCTGATTACCACCAAAAGAAAAAGGCAGGGCGCAAACCCTGCCTTCTAAAGCGCTAAAGCAATCCATTAGTTGGCAGCTGGAGCGGTCTTCTTGGCTTTATGGTGTTTTTTATGTTTCTTTTTAGCAGGCTTGTCGGCAGGAGCCTTATCAGCAGCAGAGGCGCCCATAGGAGCGGCTGCAGGAGCAGCCATAGGGGCCATGGCAGCAGGTTTGGCAGCAGGAGAAGCCGGTGCAGCAGCAGGAGCGTCAGCGGCTACGGCGGAGAATGTTACAGCAGCAAAAAGGGCTGCCATGAGGGCAGAAATTAATTTAGACATGTGGATTCCTTTTAAAAAATATCAATCAACTAAACAAAAAATGTACAGCAATTCTAGGTGTCGCCATCCATTAACGCAAACACTATTGTACCCGTTGACCGCGCTTACTCAATAAACTCATAACCGGGCAAGGTGAGAAACTCTACGAAGTCCTCTGAGGTGGTTAAGGAGTCGAATAACGCGGCCGCCTCGCCATATTCGCCCGCGTTATAGGCGGCGTCGCCCAATTCGGCGCGAATCTTTTGCAGTTCAAAAGGAACCAAGGCGCGGAACAGCGTTACATCCACCTTACGTCCATCATTCAATACCCCATGGGGACTGCGAATCCATTGCCAAATTTGGGCGCGGGAAATTTCTGCCGTAGCCGCATCTTCCATTAGGTTGTGGATGGGCACGCAACCCACGCCTGCCAACCAGGAGCCCAAGTATTGCAGTCCGATGTTGATATTCATGCGCAGGCCGGTTTCGGTGATGGGGCCCGGTGGTGCAAAATCCATTAAGTCCGCGGCGCTGGTGCTTACATCATTGCGCAGGCGGGTAATTTGATTGGGTGTTTTTAAGTGCTGGTCAAACATTTCGCGCGCCAGCCCCACCAAACCCGGGTGCGCCACCCAAGTGCCGTCATAACCATCGGTGACTTCGCGGGTCTTGTCTTCGCGAACTTTGGTCATGGCCTTTTCATTGGCCGCACTGTCGTTTTTAATGGGGATTTGTGCCGCCATGCCACCCATGGCAAAGGTGCCGCGCCGGTGGCAAATTTTAACCAGCAGTAAGGCGTATGCACGCATAAAGGGTGAAGTCATGGTGACCAAGTTGCGGTCCGCCAAAATGAAGTGCGGGTCTTTGCGGAATTTTTTAATACAGCTGAAAATGTAATCCCAACGCCCAGCATTTAAGCCCACGCTATGCTGGCGCAACTCGTATAAAATTTCATCCATCTCAAAAGCAGCCAATACGGTTTCAATTAACACCGTAGCTTTAATACTGCCCATGGGAATGCCTAACGCTGTTTGAGCCGCCACAAACACATCGTTCCAAAGGCGTGCTTCTTCATGGCCTTCTAATTTGGGCAGATAAAAATAAGGACCGCTGCCGTTTGCCAACAGAGTTTTGGCGTTGTGGAAAAAATACAGAGCAAAATCGAACAAGCTGCCTGAAATAGGTTGGCCGTTCAGCAGTACATGTTTTTCGTTAAGATGCCAACCGCGCGGGCGTACAAATAACACCGCAGGTTTTTCGTTGAGGCGGTATTCGCGACCTTCAGGGTTGGTGAAGGTGATGGTGCGGTTTACCGCATCGCGAATGTTGATTTGACCGGACACCGAGTTCTCCCAGGTGGGCGTGGTGGAATCTTCAAAGTCGGCCATGAATACGTTGGCCCCTGAGTTCAGGGCGTTGATCACCATTTTGCGATCTGTGGGGCCGGTAATTTCCACGCGCCGATCCGTAAGGTCAGCGGGGTAGGGGGCTACGGTCCAATCGCCATTGCGAATGGCAGTGGTGTTGGGGTTAAAGTCGGGGCGAATGCCCGCATCAAACTGCGCTTGGCGCTCAATGCGTTTTTGCAATAAGTTCTGGCGACGGGGTTCGAATTCCTGGCACAACTGCTCTAAAAAAGCCAAGGCTGCGGGGGTAAGAATCTGGGCGAAGCCCCCATCTTGGCGGGATGTTAGGGTTAAACCGGAAGCTGAAGAAGCAGTGCTCATGGAATCCTCAAAAGGGGGCAAATTATTGCATCGCAATAATACACCCAAATTCAGTTGGGGTCAGACCCCCCCTGGGGTCAGACCCCAAGCGTTGCACAATAAAAATCCCACCCCGTTTCCGGGATGGGATCCATCGGGATCACCGATGGTGATCGTTTTAGTGGAACTGTTCCTCTTCGGTGGAACCGGTCAAGGCGGTGGTGGATGATGTGCCCCCTTGAATCACTTGCGTTACTTCATCAAAGTAACCGGTGCCCACTTCCCGTTGATGGCGGGTGGCGGTATAGCCAATTTTTTCTGCACCAAACTCGGCTTCTTGCAGCTTCACGTAAGAGGTCATGCCGTCCTTTGCGTAGCCATGGGCCAAATCGTACATGCCGTAGTTTAATGAATGGAAGCCGGCCAAGGTGATGAACTGGAACTTGTAACCCATGGCGCCCAATTCGCTTTGGAATTTGGCAATGGTGGCGTCGTCCAAATGTTTCTTCCAGTTAAAGGAAGGCGAACAGTTGTAGGCCAACATTTTGTTGGGGTACTTGGCACGAATGGCTTCAGCCCATTGACGGGCAAATTCCAAATCGGGCTTACCGGTTTCACACCACACCATGTCCGCCACTTCGGCATAGGCCAAGCCACGAGCAATAGAAGCCTCGAGGCCGTTGCGCACACGATAAAAGCCTTCGTTGGTGCGCTCGCCGGTGCAGAAGGGTTTGTCTAAAGGATCCACGTCCGAAGTAATGAGCGTTGCGGCTTCAGCATCGGTACGCGCCAACAGAATAGTGGGTACGCCCAGAATGTCGGCAGCAAAACGTGCAGCCACTAATTTTTGTACGGCTTCTTGCGTAGGCACCAAAACTTTGCCTCCCAAGTGACCACATTTTTTAGCGGCAGCCAATTGGTCTTCAAAGTGAACGCCCGCAGCGCCCGCTTCAATCATGGCTTTCATCAATTCATGGGCATTCAACACACCACCAAAGCCGGCTTCGGCATCGGCCACGATGGGGGCAAACCAGTCGATGCTGGTGTTGCCTTCGGCCCAATGCAGTTGATCCGCACGACGGAAGGTGTTGTTGATACGGCGCACCACGGTGGGCACTGAGCTAACGGCGTACAGGGATTGATCGGGATACATTTGCAACGAATCATTGGCATCACCCGCCACTTGCCAACCGGACAGGTAGATGGCTTTTAGGCCGGCTTTAACCTGTTGCATGGCCTGGTTGCCGGTTAAGGCGCCCAGGGTGGCCACGTAAGGCTGGGTGGTGCATAAATCCCAGAGTTTTTCAGCACCACGGCGCGCCAAGGTGTATTCAATTTGCAGGCTGCCCCGCAAACGAACCACGTCTTCGGCGGAGTAGGGACGGGTTACACCTTTCCAACGTGGGTTTTCAGCCCAATCTTTCTTCATATTTGCAATTTCTTGTTCAACGCGCATAGCCGTCTCCTAAAATACAATTCATTAATTAAATAGAAATATTTTTAAAGCGGTTTTTTGCAAACGATGATGCCATCGTCGTCTGCCACCACCTGGTCGCCCGGGTGGAATGTGATGCCGGCAAAAGTCACAGCAATATCAGCCGTGCCTTCGCCTTTCTTAACCGACTTGCGGGGGTGGGTTCCCAGAGCCTGTACGCCAATGGGCATACCGCTGATGGCCGCTGAATCACGTATACAGCCATACACAATAATTCCGGCCCAGCCATTTGTAACGCCTAAGTGGGCTAATTGGTCGCCTACCAAAGCGCAACGAAGGGATCCGCCTCCGTCAACAATAAGTACACGGCCGTTGCCTGGGGTGTCCAGGGCGGCCCGTACGAGGGTGTTATCTTCAAATACCTTAAGTGTGGCGATGGTGCCGCCAAAGGCGCTAATCCCCCCAAAATTACCCAGCAGGGGTTCGGCTACCGCCACGGCATCGCCATATTCATCGCAGATATCCGTGGTGCAAAAATTCATAAATGCTCCAAAAAAACCGGAAAAAGGGTTATAAAATTCTCTTTCCCGTCCATCTGAATAATGATATATCATATATAAGACATAGGACACAAGTATTTTTTTATAAGCCGGAGGAAACGAATCATGTATCAACACATTAAAGTCCCCACTGTTGGCGAAAAAATCCGTGTTAAATCAGACTATTCCATCGAAGTACCCGATCAACCCATCGTGTCTTTTATGGAAGGTGATGGGATTGGGGTGGATATCACGCCTGTCATGGTGGATGTGGTGAATGCGGCGGTTGCCAAGGCGTATGGTGGCAAGCGAAAAATCTCCTGGATGGAGGTGTACGCGGGCGAAAAGGCCGTGCGCGTGTATGGCGACAACGTCTGGTTACCCGAAGAAACGCTGCATGCCCTGCGCGATTACGTGGTCTCCATCAAAGGCCCCTTAACCACTCCTGTGGGCGGTGGTATTCGTTCTATCAATGTGGCCCTGCGCCAACAGCTTGATTTATATGTGTGCCTACGCCCCGTGCGTTGGTTTACGGGGGTGCCCAGCCCCGTGCGTGAGCCCCATAAAACCAATATGGTGATTTTCCGTGAAAACTCGGAAGATATTTATGCCGGCATTGAGTGGGAAGCAGAAACCCCCGAAGCGCGCAAACTGATCGAATTTTTACAAAAGGAAATGAAGGTTACGGCCATTCGCTTCCCCGCCACATCCGGTATCGGCATTAAGCCCGTTTCACGTGATGGCACTGAGCGCTTAATGCGCAAAGCTGTGCAATATGCCATTGATAACAAGCGCAAATCGGTCACTATTGTCCATAAGGGCAATATCATGAAGTACACCGAAGGGGCCTTTAAAAGTTGGGCCTACGCACTCTGTCAGAAGGAATTTGGTGCGCAGTTGTTGGACGGCGGCCCGTGGATGAAGCTGCCCAATGGCATCGTCATTAAAGACGTGATTGCGGACGCGTTCTTACAACAAATTTTACTGCGCCCTGATGAATACGATGTGATTGCCACGCTAAATTTAAATGGCGATTACATTTCTGATGCGCTGGCGGCTCAGGTGGGCGGTATTGGCATTGCCCCAGGCGCCAATCTCTCTGACGACATTGCTATGTTTGAAGCCACACATGGCACGGCACCCAAATACGCCGGCAAGGATTATGTAAACCCTGGTTCCATTATCCTCTCGGCAGAAATGATGTTGCGTCACATGGGGTGGCTGGAAGCGGCCGATGTGATTATTGCCTCTGTGGAAAAAGCCATTGCAGCCAAAACGGTGACCTATGACTTTGCCCGCTTAATGGAAAGGGCTCATCAGGTGTCTTGTTCAGGCTTTGGCAAAGCCATGATCAGCCATATGTAAGCAAAAGCCCCTGCTTAGGGCATAAAAAAACCCCTACCGAGGTAGGGGTTTTTTATAAGCTTTCGTCAGAAAGACTTAAGGACTAAGCGGCCTGAATATTGGATGCTTGTTTGCCCTTAGGGCCTTGGGTCACTTCAAAGCTCACTTTTTGACCTTCTTTCAGGGTTTTGAAACCGCCCATCTGGATGGCTGAGAAATGAGCAAAAAGATCTTCGCTGCCGTCATCGGGGGTAATGAAACCATAACCCTTAGAATCGTTGAACCACTTTACTGTACCGGTTGCCATTGTTTGCTTTCCTGTTTATAAATAGGGGCTTAAAACCCGAAAAAAGGTTTGAGTTTCAAGGCCAGCCAACGGGAGAACCGGTGATGCAGACAGCTTGAATCAAACTCCAACACACCTTTTATACAAATTCACAGCTAAAGTCAAGCAGTTAAGTGCAAATGGGGGGTAGGGGTCAGACCCCGCCCGGGGTCTGACCCCATAATGCCTATTGCGAAAAAATTCCAATTGGTTAGACTAAAAGCTATGCCTTCACGTCAACAAGCGACTCCGATTTTAGAAAAACAGCGCGCCAAAGCGAAACCTCCCGCGCTCTTTAATGTCGTACTGTTAAATGATGACTACACGCCCATGGAATTTGTCATACTGATCTTGCAGCAATTTTTTGCTTTAAATTTAGAAGCGGCCACCCGGGTGATGTTGGCCGTGCATACGGAAGGGCGCGGTGTATGTGGCACCTACCCGCGTGATTTGGCAGCATCGAAGGTTAATCGGGTAAAAGAATTTGCCAGACAACATCAGCATCCGCTGCAATGCGTGATGGAGGAAAACGGAACATGATTGCCCAAGAACTGGAAGTAAGCCTGCATATGGCTTTTGTGGACGCGCGGCAAAAACGCCACGAGTTTATTACGGTGGAACATCTGCTGCTGGCCCTGATGGATAACCCCTCAGCGGCAGATGTGTTGCGCGCTTGTGGCGCCAATATCGATGGTTTGCGTAAAGAATTGGCTCAGTTTGTTGCCGAACATACTCCCACGGTGCCCGGTGACGGCGAAGTGGATACACAGCCCACCTTGGGTTTTCAGCGCGTCATTCAACGCGCCATTTTGCACGTGCAATCCTCGGGTAAAAAAGAAGTCACGGGCGCCAATGTGTTGGTGGCCATTTTTGGTGAGAAAGACTCGCACGCGGTGTACTTTTTACACCAACAAGGGATTAGTCGCCTGGACATGGTGAACTTCATCGCCCATGGCATCGCCAAAGTACCGCAAGGCACACCGCGCGAAGAACCCGCCGTGGAGGGTGAAGCAGAGCCTGCCGCAGGAGGTGCCCTGCAAAGCTTTACCTTAAATCTTAATGCTCAAGCGGTGGCGGGCAAGATTGACCCGCTGATTGGCCGCGACCGTGAAGTGGAACGGGTTATTCAAGTGCTGTGCCGCAGGCGCAAAAACAATCCTTTGTTGGTGGGTGAGGCAGGCGTGGGCAAAACCGCTATTGCCGAGGGTTTGGCTGCGCGTATTGTGGCTGGCGATATTCCTGAAATATTGGCTCAATCCACCGTCTACTCGCTGGATATGGGTGCTTTGTTGGCGGGAACAAAATATCGTGGTGATTTTGAACAACGCTTGAAGGCGGTCTTAAAGCAGTTGCAAGAAGACCCCAACAGCATGCTGTTCATCGATGAAATCCACACGCTGATTGGCGCCGGAGCCGCGTCGGGGGGCACTTTGGACGCCTCTAACCTGTTGAAGCCCGCGCTTTCAAAAGGGTCTTTGCGTTGCATTGGGGCCACCACCTATAACGAATACCGCAGCATTTTTGAAAAAGACCATGCGCTGTCACGGCGTTTTCAAAAAATTGATGTGGAAGAGCCTACGGTGGATGAGACCATACAAATTCTGCGCGGCTTAAAATCGCGTTTTGAAAGTCACCATGGTGTGCGTTACAGCGAGACTGCGCTGACCAGCGCTGCTGAATTATCCGCGCGTTTTATTAACGACCGTCATTTGCCCGACAAAGCCATTGATGTCATTGACGAGGCGGGAGCGGCACAGCGTATCTTACCAAAATCAAAACAACGCAAAGTGATTGGTAAGGGCGAAATTGAAGAGGTGGTGGCGAAGATTGCACGCATTCCGCCGCGCAACGTGTCTAGCGATGATCGCAATGCATTAAAAACCCTAGACCGTGATTTAAAAGCGGTGGTGTTTGGTCAAAACAAAGCCATCGATGCCTTGGCCGCCGCCATTAAAATGTCACGCAGTGGTTTGGGTAATCCGCAAAAACCCATTGGGGCTTTTTTGTTTTCCGGCCCCACAGGCGTGGGCAAAACCGAAGTGGCGCGGCAATTGGCTTACACCTTAGGTGTGGAGCTGATTCGTTTTGATATGTCGGAATATATGGAGCCCCACGCAGTATCGCGCTTAATTGGTGCACCCCCGGGTTATGTGGGTTTTGATCAAGGCGGACAATTGACTGAAGCCATTACCAAGCACCCCTATTCGGTGTTGCTGTTGGATGAGATTGAAAAAGCGCACCCGGATATTTTTAACATCCTGTTGCAAGTGATGGATCACGGTACACTCACCGACAACAACGGGCGCAAGGCCGATTTTCGCAATACGGTAATCGTCATGACCACCAATGCTGGGGCGGATACGCTGACCAAGTCCGATATGGGCTTCTTGAAAGGTGAGCGCCGCGGCGATGAAATGGCGGATATTAAGCGCACCTTTACGCCTGAATTCCGCAATCGCTTGGATGCCATTATTTCCTTCGCCAGCCTCGATCAAGACGTCATCATGCAGGTGGTGGATAAATTCTTACTGCAGCTAGAAGCGCAGTTGCAAGAAAAACGTGTAGAGGCCACCTTTACTGACGCGCTGCGTCACTACCTGGCGAAGAAAGGGTTTGATCCGCTTATGGGTGCGCGCCCTATGGCACGCCTTATCCAGGACGCCATTCGTCGTGCCTTGGCCGATGAATTGCTGTTTGGACGTCTGGCCTCAGGCGGCAAGGTGATTATTGATGCTGAAGGGGAAGACGGCGTGGTGCTGAAATTTGAAGAAATCCCTGCTGAAGCCGTGCATTAAGCGTTTAAACAGCCACCGCCATGACGATATGGGGGTGTGATTGGTAGTGTTCAATCTCAAAATCTTCAAAGCGATAATCAAACAGTGAATCCGGCTTGCGCAAAATCTTCAGCGTGGGCAAGGCGTAGGGCGTGCGTGTGAGTTGTTCGCGCACCGCCTCCACATGATTTAAATAAATATGGCAGTCGCCACCGGTCCAAATAAAATCGCCCGGCAACAACCCGCTTTGCTCGGCCATTAAATGGGTAAGCAGGGCGTAGGACGCTATGTTAAACGGTACGCCCAAACCTGCATCGCAGGAGCGCTGATAGAGCTGACAGGACAAGCGCCCCTCGGCCACATAAAATTGGAACAGCAGGTGGCAAGGGGGTAACGCCATTTGATTGACTTCACTGACATTCCAGGCGGACACCACCATGCGACGAGAATTTGGATTGCCGCGCAACTGCTGCAGCACTTCTGAAATTTGGTCCACCACTTGACCATCCGCACCTTGCCAGCGGCGCCATTGTTTGCCGTATACGGGCCCCAAATTGCCTTCGGCATCGGCCCATTCATCCCAAATGCTGACACCGTTTTCTTTTAGGTAGCCGATGTTGGTGTTGCCGGAAAGAAACCAAATCAATTCATGAATAATTGAGCGCAGATGCAACTTCTTGGTGGTGACCAGCGGAAACCCTGCGCTTAAATTAAAGCGCATCTGATAGCCAAACAGACTGACAGTGCCCACGCCCGTGCGGTCGGTCTTTTGCACGCCGGTGGTTAAAATGTCGTCTAAGAACTGAAGATACTGTCGCATGGGCGCATGATAACATTGCCGCTATGCAAACATGCCCTCCACCAAAAGCCTTATCCGGCCCCCCCCATCGTTGGCCTGCCCAAGGCGTGCGCCACGCTCTGGTGGTGTTGACCGAAGCCCCGCAGGCCCAACATAACATTCCCGGTTTTGACGTGTTGATGGCGGTATTGCGTCGTCAAAATGAGAAACCTGAATTACTGTGCAAGCAACCCATTAGCGCGGAAGTGGGTGACGGCGTGATGATCTCTTGGGTATGGGTTAACTCAACCCTTAGCCGTTTTGAGCAGCAAAGCGTGCTGTGCGCGGGCTTAAAGCCGTTGCTGGCCGAGCACCCGCAAAGCTGTGCGCTGGTACTCACCGGCCCTGAGCGCGAAGCGGTGGCGGGGTTGGCGCTGTACTGTGTGTGGGTCAATGGGGCCGCCCTGCCCAGTCGTAAAAAAACCAAACCCACGGCGTTGCGCACCGTGTTTGTGCAGGGCGTGCGCGATCTGTCGCGCTTTGCTGCCCCTCGGGCCACAGCACAGGCCAATACCTTGACGCGCGAACTGACCTTATGGCCACCCAATGAATTAACCCCCGCCCATTACCGGCGGCGCATTCGGTCACTGGCGCGCCAGCAAGGTTGGGCTGTGCGGGAATATTCCTTGGCACGCCTTAAAACCATGGGAGCAGGCGCTTTTGTGGCGGTGGCTCAAGGCAGCGCGGATCAGGATGCAGCCATTGTGCATTTAAGCTATCGCGGGCCAGGCGCCACGCGGCGCATGGCCTTGGTGGGCAAGGGCATTTGTTTTGATACCGGCGGGCATAACCTCAAGCCGGCCAAATATATGTATGGCATGCATGAGGACATGAATGGTTCGGCGGTGGCCTTAGGGATATTAAGTGCCGTCACCGCATTGCGCCTGCCCGTGAACATTGATTGCTGGTTGGCTTTGGCGCAAAACCACATCAGTGCAGAGGCCTATAAACAAAACGACGTGGTGCGCGCCTTAAACGGCACCACCATTGAAATTGTCCACACGGATGCGGAAGGGCGCATGGTGTTGGCCGACACCTTAAGCCTTGCCGCACGTTTAAAACCAGAATTAATGGTGGACTTTGCAACCTTGACGGGCAGTATGCACACGGCCCTGGGCAGTCGCTACAGCGGCATCTTCGCCACCACCCCAGCGCTGGCGGCGTTGGCCACTCACGTGGGGGATGTCTGCGGCGAGCGGGTAGTCGTCTTTCCTCTAGCAAAAGATTACGACCCTGCCTTGGACAGCAAAATAGCCGACATTAAGCAATGTACTGCCGAGGGGGAAGCGGACCATATTCTGGCGGCGCGCTTCTTATGGCGCTTTATTGGGCAGTCACCCTGGGTGCATATGGACCTCTCGGCCTCCCGCAATGAGGGCGGGTTAGGGGCTGTAGGCTCGGATGTGACGGGGTTTGGCGTAAACTGGGGGGTGCACTTTGTGGACAATTGGCTAAAAAACAAGCTATAATTGAGGTCTTGAATTGTAATTGTTCCAAAAAAGTGGGCTTCGAGCCCATTTTTTATTGGTAAACGCTGTTGACGAGGAATGCCGCTGGTATGGATGCTGCTGGCCTGATAGAAAAAACCGTTACCGGTCTGGGTTATGAGTTTGTAGACCTAGAGCGGGCTGGACGGGGGTTATTGCGGGTGTTTATTGACCGGCCGCAAGGGATTGGCGTTGAGGATTGCGCCTTGGTCAGCAACCAGCTCACCCGTCTGTTTGAAGTGGAGGGGGTGGATTTTGACCGTTTGGAGGTGTCCTCTCCGGGTTTAGACCGCTCTTTAAAGAAGGTTGAAGATTTTGTTCGGTTTCAGGGACGTGAGGTGAAATTGCGCCTGCGCATTCCTAAGGCCGGACAACGGAATTTTATGGGTCGTGTGGTTTCGGTGTCTGGAACCACGCTCACCCTAGAGGCAGAAGGTGTGTTGATTGAGATTGAGGTGGCCGAAATAGATCGAGCCAATCTCGTACCAGAGATTTGAGGGAGGCGTTATGAGCAAGGAAGTGCTGATGTTGGTGGATGCCCTGGCCCGTGAAAAGAATGTCGATACGGACATTGTCTTTTTGGCACTAGAGATGGCGCTCGCCTCGGCGACCCGAAAGAAACATGGCGAAGACGACATCGAAGTGCGGGTGGAAGTGGACCGTGAAAACGGCGACTTTAACTCTTATCAGGTGTGGCGCGTGGTACCGGACGCCGAATGGCTGTCTGAGTTCCAAGAAATGCCTATGTCGCAAGCCGTGTTGCGCAACCCAGACATCCAACCCGGTGACGTGATTGAAGATCCGCTGGAACCCATCGACTTTGGTCGTATTGGGGCACAAGCTGCTAAGCAAGTTATTTTCCAAAAAATCCGCGATGCTGAGCGCGAGCAAATCTTAAACGACTTCTTGGACCGCAAAGAAAGCCTAGTCACCGGTACCGTGAAGCGCCTGGAGCGTGGCAGCGCCATTATCGAATCCGGTCGTATTGAGGCCTTATTGCCGCGCGACCAAATGATTCAAAAAGAAAACCTGCGTGTGGGCGATCGTGTGCGCGGTTATCTGGCACGGGTAGAGCGTGTGGGCCGCGGTCCGCAACTGATCCTCTCGCGCATCGCCCCAGAATTTATTACCAAGCTGTTTGAGTTGGAAGTGCCAGAAATTGAAGAAGGATTGCTGGATATTAAATCCGCCGCACGGGACCCCGGTATCCGCGCCAAGATTGCGGTGAAGTCCAACGATCGTCGCCTCGACCCTATCGGCACATGCGTGGGCATGCGCGGTTCGCGCGTGCAAGCCGTCACCGCCGAATTGGGTGGCGAACGGGTAGATATTATTCTGTGGTCGGAAGATCCTGCCCAGTTTGTTATTAACGCTCTGGCCCCTGCAGAAGTGAATTCCATTCGTGTGGATGAAGATGCACACAGCATGGATGTGGTGGTGGATGAAGAGCAATTGGCTCAAGCCATTGGCCGCATGGGTCAAAACGTCCGCTTGGCCTCCGAATTGACGGGCTGGGAACTGAACATCATGACCCAAGATCAGGCGCAAGAAAAAGACAGCGCCGAATCCACGCATCTGCGTGATTTGTTTGTGCGCAGCTTGGATGTGGATCAAGACGTAGCCGACATTCTGATTCAAGAAGGCTTTAGCTCTTTAGAAGAAGTGGCGTATGTACCCATTAATGAAATGTTAGAAATTGAAGCGCTGGACGAAGGCACTGTAAATGAATTGCGCAGCCGCGCACGCAGCGCGCTGCTCACCGAAGCTATTGCCTCTGAAGAGCGGGTAGAAAACGCCGCAGAAGATTTGCAGAACATGGTGGGAATGGATGCTGAAACCGCGATCTTGTTTGCAGCCAAGGGCGTCACCACGGTTCAAGAGCTGGCCGATTTGGCTGCGGATGAATTGTCTGAATTGACAGGTATTGATGAAGAGCGTGCCAGAGCTCTCGTCATGACGGCGCGTGCGCCGTTATTTGAGTAAAGCATCGGAGAATTGAATGGTCAAAGCAACAGTCGCTGATTTTGCAGTAGAACTAAAAGTAACTCCCGAAAAGCTGCTTGAGCAGTTAAAGGCGGCGGGTGTTACTAAGTCCGCTGCAGGCGACGTCATTAGTGAGAAAGACAAAACGCAAATGCTGGACCATATGCGTGAGCAACATGGTCGTTCCGAAACCAAGACGCGCATCACCATTACCCGCAAGCAAACCAGCGAAATCAAGAAGTCCGATAGCGCAACCGGCAAGGCCCGCACCATTCAAGTGGAAGTGCGCAAAAAGCGCGTATTGGTAAAGCGCGATTCACCTGATGAAGTTGAGGTCCAAGTAGTTGCGCCAGCGGTGGAAGAAATTCCTGAACCAATAGTAGAAATTATTCCTGAGCCGGTGGTGATTGCAGAGGCTGCCCCTGAAGCGGTGGCTACGCCATCCATTCCATCCCCACCATCCTCCCCAACGCTGCCTGTGGATGCCAGTCAACGCAGCTTGCGAGATGCTGAAGACGCGCGTCAAGCGGAACTGAGAGCGCGCCAGTCGGCGGATGTGCAAGATAAGCAAGCGCGCGTTCGCGCTAAAAAAGAAGCCGAAGAAAAAACGGTGATTGATGCCGCCGCCGCTGTGCTAGCAGCCGCAACAAAGGCTGCCGCTAAACCTGTAGAAAAGTCAGGCACCTTGCATCGTCCCGCAGCAAAACCCGATGACAAGACCGCCAAGAAGCCGGGTAAAAAAACCGATAAACCCACCACCTGGATGGACGACGGCAACAAACGTCGCGGGCTTAAAACCCGTGGGGATACTTCTAGCGGAACCGCCTGGCGCGATCCGCGCGGCCGCCATGCGAAAAGTCATAAGGCTGATGAGGGTGAGCACGCCTTCTCAGCGCCCACCGAGGCCATTGTTCATGAAGTGCTGGTCCCTGAAACCATCACCGTGGCCGTGTTGGCCCAGAAGATGACCGTGAAGGCGGCAGAAGTGATCAAGACCCTCATGAAGATGGGCATGATGGTGACCATCAATCAAGTGCTGGACCAAGAAACCGCCATGATTGTGGTGGAAGAAATGGGCCACATTGCCAAACCCGCACGTCTGGACGACCCCGAATCGCTGTTGGCTGAAACCGGCGGCACCCACGTGGATGCCATTTTAGAACCGCGCGCACCCGTGGTTACCGTAATGGGCCATGTGGATCATGGCAAAACCTCCTTGCTGGATTATATTCGCCGCACCCGTGTGGCCAGTGGTGAAGCCGGTGGTATTACCCAACATATTGGCGCTTATCACGTAGAAACTGCGCGTGGTATGGTTACCTTCCTCGATACTCCTGGCCATGAAGCGTTTACCGCCATGCGGGCGCGTGGTGCAAAAGTGACCGACATCGTCATTCTGGTAGTAGCAGCGGACGATGGCGTGATGCCACAAACCATTGAAGCCATTCACCACGCCAAGGCCGCACAAGTGCCGGTGGTGGTGGCGGTAAATAAGATGGATAAGCCTGAAGCCAATTTTGAGCGCATCAAGAATGAATTGGTGGCGCAAGGCGTGTTGCCTGAAGAGTACGGCGGCGACGCGCAGTTTGTGCAAGTGTCGGCCAAGACCGGAGATGGCATTGATAAGCTGTTGGAATCTGTGCTGCTGCAAGCGGAAGTGCTGGAACTTAAAGCGGCGCGCAATATTCCCGCCAAAGGCATCGTAATTGAGGCACGCATCGACAAAGGCCGCGGCCCTGTGGCCACCATTCTGGTGCAAACCGGTACTTTGCGTCGTGGGGATATGGTGTTGGCCGGCGCATCCTATGGTCGTGTGCGAGCCATGTTGGACGAAGCGGGCAACGCCATTGAAGAAGCGGGTCCTTCTATTCCAGTAGAAATTCAAGGTCTCACGGAAGTGCCCGTGGCCGGCGAAGATATGATGGTGTTAAATGACGAGCGCAAAGCGCGCGAAATTGCATTGTTCCGTCAAGGCAAGTTCCGCGATGTGAAGTTGGCACGCAAACAATCTGCCAGTCTTGAAAACATGTTCGAGAATATTGCCGATGGCGGCGTGAAAAGCCTGTCCTTAATTATTAAAGCAGACGTGCAAGGTTCATACGAAGCCTTGACGCAATCTTTGCAAAAAATATCCACCGATGAAGTGCGCGTGAACATTGTGCATGCAGCGGTAGGGGGTATTACAGAATCGGATGTAAACTTGGCGCTGGCCTCGAAAGCAGTGATTATTGGCTTTAACACCCGGGCCGATGTTACTGCGCGCAAACTTATCGCCAGTACCGGCGTGGATGTGCGCTACTACGACATTATCTACAACGCGGTGGACGAAGTGAAAGCGGCTTTATCCGGCATGCTCTCCCCAGATAAGAAAGAAAATATCACGGGCCTGGTGGAAATTCGCGAAGTGTTCCGCATTTCTCGTGTGGGTTCTGTAGCCGGCTGCTATGTATTGGATGGCACCATCAAACGCTCTGCGGGTGTGCGTCTGTTGCGTGACGAAGTGGTGATCTTTACTGGTGAATTAGATTCCTTGAAGCGCTTTAAAGACGACGTACGGGAAGTGAAGGCCGGTTTTGAATGTGGTTTATCCCTTAAAAATTACAACGACATTGAAGTGGGCGATAAGCTGGAAGCTTTTGAAGTGGTTGAAATCGCGCGCTCCCTCTAAACATGAGCGCCTTCCTCAGATCGCGCCGCATTGGCGACCAAATCCACAAAGACTTGGCCGACCTTATCAGTCGCGAACTAAAAGACCCTCGCCTAGGCATGATCACGGTGACGGCGGTGGAAGTGACCAACGATTATTCCCATGCCAAAATTTATGTCAGCTCGTTGCAAGGCAATGAAGTGCTGGCGCGTTCGCTAGAAGCCTTGCAAGATGCCGCAGGTTTTTTGCGCAATCAACTGGGCAAACGCCTGTCTATTCGCACGTTGCCCGCTTTGCATTTTGTGGCAGATGTTTCTCTAGATCGCGCCATTGCTCTCACCACCTTGATTGACGAGGCGGTGGCCTCGGATGACCAACACCCCAAATCCTGAGGCGCCCTCAACGCCTCGTCTGCCGCGCCGGAACATTACAGGCGTGCTGTTGCTGGATAAACCTTTTGGCCTTTCCTCTAACGCTGCGTTGCAACGCGCACGCAATTTATTCGGCGCATTGAAGGCGGGTCATACGGGTACGCTCGATCCACATGCCACTGGTTTGCTGCCTTTATGTTTTGGCGAAGCCACCAAGTTTTCGGGATGGTTGCTTGATGCACCTAAGGGTTATGAAGCCCAAATCCGTTTGGGTTATACCAGCACCACAGCCGATGGCGAAGGTGAGATTACGGCGCTGCATCCCTACGCGGGCAGTCCTGCTGAACTAGAAAAAATCCTGCACTCGTTTTTGGGTCATCAAACCCAACAACCCCCCATGCATTCAGCGCTGAAACTAAATGGAAAACCGCTCTACAGTTATGCCCGTGCTGGCCTTGAGGTGGAGCGCGTGGCACGCGCCATTGAGGTGATGTCGCTTAATCTGTTGCAGTGGCAGGATGAGCTGCTAACCATTGAGGCGAAAGTTAGCAAAGGCACCTATATTCGCGTGCTGGTTGAAGATATGGGTCGTGCCTTGGGTTGCGGGGGGTACTTATCTGCCTTGCGCCGCACCCAGACCGGCCCTTTTTCACTGCACAGCGCTGTTACCCTAGAACAACTGCAACACATGAGTCTGGCGCAACGAGAAGCCTGCTTACTGCCGGCGGATGCCATGCTGCCGGACGTGCCGCGCCTCGATCTGAATGCTGAGCAATCGGAGCATATTCGTCACGGGCGCGATATCTCTTGGCCTATTACAGCACCCCATGAAAGCGGCGCGCGTTACCGCGTCTATTCTCATGAGCAGTTCTTCCTGGGGGTCTGCGAAATAACAGACCAGCAGAAATTGCACGCCGCGCGTTTAATGGCAGAAGAATATTTGGAACCAACACTCGTAAAACCTGTCACATTTGTGAGCTAATCATGCGCCATCGACAACATCAAAATACCGACAACTTACTCTCGCCCAATCGCTTTGGTAGTGGGGACTGGGGTGCTATTCGCGGTCTGCTGCCCTATCTCATGGAGTTTAAAGGGCGCGTGGCGGCAGCATTGCTGTTTCTTATTATCGCCAAGCTGGCCAACGTGGGTGTGCCTTTAGCGCTAAAATCCATTATTGATACCTTGGATACCAAGCAGGCCATTCTGGCGTTGCCGGTACTGCTGATCGTGGGTTACGGTGCGCTGCGTTTTTCCACCACCTTGTTTAACGAATTGCGCGATGGCGTGTTTGCCAAAGTCACGCAACGCTCCATTCGCCGCATTGCACTCTCTGTGTTTCGCCATTTGCATGGGCTTAATTTGCGTTTTCACTTAGAGCGCCAAACCGGCGGCATGTCGCGTGACATTGAGCGCGGCACACGCGGTATTGAAAGCTTGATGCGCTTTACCTTGTTTAGCATTCTGCCCACCTTGGTGGAAATGTGCTTGGTGGGCGGTATCTTGGCCTGGAAGTACGACGTGTGGTTTGCGGTTATTACTGTGTTCACCTTGGTGGTGTATGTAACGCTCACCATCGTCATTACGGAGTGGCGCACGGCCTTTCGTCGGCGTATGAATGAGCTGGACTCCAAAGCCAACACGCGCGCCATTGATAGCTTGTTAAATTACGAAACCGTAAAGTATTTTGGCAATGAAGATTGGGAAACTGAGCGCTATGATGAAAACCTGCGCAAGTGGGAAGAGGCCTCGGTTAAAAGCCAAACCTCTCTAGCCGCCTTAAATGCTGCGCAAAGCTTGATTATTGGCATTGGTTCGGTAGCACTGATGTACCGCGCGGCGGATGGCGTGATGATGGGGCGCTTAACCTTGGGCGATTTGGTGTTGATTAACGCACTCCTGCTGCAACTCTATATTCCCCTTAATTTCTTGGGCGTGATTTATCGCGAAATTAAGCAGGCCTTGGCGGATATGGATCGTATGTTCCGCTTGCTGAATGTAAACAGTGAAATTAAAGACGCACCCAATGCGGCGCCTCTCGCGGTGGGGCAGGGCGCGCTTCTTTTTGAGAATGTGCACTTTAGTTACGATCCAAGACGCGAGATTTTAAAAGGCGTCGATTTTGAAATTCCGCCCGGCCATAAGGTGGCGGTGGTGGGGGCTAGCGGTGCGGGTAAATCCACCTTACTGCGTTTGCTGTTTCGCTTTTATGAAGTAACCGGTGGCGCCATCACCATTAACGGTCAAGACATTCGAACCGTCACGCAGCAATCTTTGCGTGCAGCCATTGGTATTGTGCCGCAAGACACTGTGCTGTTTAACGACTCGGTGTATTACAACATTGCCTACGGCCGCCCTGAGGCCACGAAAGATGAAGTGATACGCGCGGCACAGGCGGCCCATATTCACGATTTCATACACTCGCTGCCCGATGGCTATGACACACAAGTGGGCGAGCGCGGCCTTAAATTATCCGGCGGCGAAAAGCAACGCGTGGCCATTGCGCGCACGTTATTAAAGCGTCCACAGGTGTTGGTGTTTGACGAAGCCACCTCGGCCCTAGACTCCAAATCTGAAAAAGACATACAAGCAGAACTGGCCTTAATTGCCCGCGACCACACCACTTTGGTGATTGCCCACCGCCTTTCTACCATCGTGGATGCGGACCAAATTTTGGTGATGGAGGGCGGAGCCATCATCGAGCGCGGTCGCCATGAGGCCCTTTTGGCCCAAAATGGCGCCTATGCCCGTATGTGGATTTTGCAACAGAAGCAGAATACTGTTGCGTAAGCGGCTGATTTTTTGTATTGTTAGGGCAATGCATTGGTTGAGGAAGTATGGATAACTTAAATAAAGGCTTTGCCCGCTTTGTTTTACTGGCCGTTGTGGCCTTGTCCACCGTGGTGGCCTTGCCTGCCCAGGCGGCCCAACCCCATCGGCACCGTGTGGCAGCTGCGGCGGATCCTGACCATATATCCTTGCTCTCGTCCACCGCTCTCGTCATTGATCAGACCAATCAGCAAGTGCTCTACTCCAAAAACCCCGACCCCATTCACCCCATTGCCTCCATTACCAAGCTGATGACCGCCTTGGTGGTATTGAATTCCAAGCAAGACCTCAACGAGGAACTGGTGGTCACCAATGAAGATGTGGATGGCTTGCGCAATACCAGCTCTCATCTGCGCGTGGGCGCCCATGCCAGCCGTATGGACTTTTTGCGCATGGCCTTAGTGGCCTCCGAAAACCGTGCCGCCGCCGCCTTGGGCCGCAATTACCCCGGTGGCATTACGGCCTTTGTGGCACAGATGAACGCCGAAGCGCAGAGTCTGGGCATGGCCAACAGTCATTTTGAGGATTCCTCGGGGCTTCATGGCGGTAATGTGTCCACGGCACAAGACCTGGCCACCTTGGTGCAAGCAGGTTTCCAGCAGCCCCTTATTCGCGACATCACCACCACCGCCACCGTATCAGTACCCGTGGGCCTGCGCGGACGTGCCGTAACTTTTCACAACACCAACCCCTTGGTGGCCCAGAGCAACTGGGATATCGGCCTGTCTAAAACGGGTTTTATCAATGAATCCGGCCAATGCCTCGTGATGCAAGCCACCATTACCGGCCATTCCATGGTGATTGTGTTGCTCGATTCTCATGGCCACCATGCCCGCATTGGCGATGCCAACCGCGTCCGCCATTGGCTGGAAGCCCGCAGCCGTTTGACGGTTAGCCAACTCTGATTTAACGTCCTAAGACCACCATGCGCGTCGGTCTATTTGTCACTTGTCTTGTAGACCTGATGCGTCCTCGCATCGGCTTTGCCACGCTTAAATTATTGCAAAATTCGGGCTGTGAGGTGGTGGTGCCTGAGGGCCAAACCTGTTGTGGTCAGCCGGGCTTTAATTCCGGTGACCGTGAATCGGGACGTCTGTTGGCGCAACGTTTCTTGAAAGATTTCGAATCTTTTGACTATGTGGTCATTCCCAGTGGCTCTTGCACAGGCATGATTCGCCACCATTATGCCCAACTATTCCCCGCAGACCCCGCACTCCAAAAACGCATCAATGCGCTCTCAGCGCGTACCTACGAGCTCACCCAATTTCTGCACACCGTACTGCACATCCAAAACCTGCACAGCAGTTTTAAAGGCAACATCACCTACCACGACTCCTGCTCCGGTCTGCGCGAGTTGGGTATTAAATTGCAGCCCCGTCAACTGATCGGCCAAGTGGCGGGTGCACAGCTGCGCGAAATGGAGAAGCCTGAAACCTGTTGCGGTTTTGGTGGCGCGTTCTCCATCAAATTGGGCGACATCGCCTCGCGCATGGCGGATAACAAATGCCAGGACGTTCAGGCTTCTGGGGCGGACGCCATTGTGGGTGGGGACTTGGGCTGCTTACTCAACATTGAAGGACGCTTGCGCCGCATGGGCGATGAGTCCACCCAAGTGCTGCATGTGGCGGAAGTATTGGTGGGGCCTGAAGCGTTGGCTGATTTGGGCGAAGACTAGACATGTTGCTCACCTCTTTCTCGTTCAAATCCAACGTCAAGAAAAAACTCGTTGATCCAGTGCTGCAAAAAAACATGAAGCGCTTTGGTGGCCGTTTTGTGATTGCGCGCGCGGAAGTGATGAAGGAAGTGGATAACCTAGAAGATATCCGCGTGGCTGCTGCGGCTATTCGCGATGGCATTTTAGCCAACCTCGATAGTTATTTAATCACTTTTGAAGAGCGCGCTCAGGCCCGTGGCACCACGGTGCATTGGGCGGAAACCGCGCAGGATGTAAACCGCATCCTCATTGAAATCGCTAAGGCCAATGGTGTGCGCAAGATTGTAAAGTCCAAGTCCATGGTAAGCGAGGAGTCGGGCCTTAATGATGCCGTGGCTGCTGCGGACATGCAGGTTATTGAAACTGATTTAGGCGAATATATTCTGCAGTTGGCGGACGAACCCCCCTCGCACATCATTGCCCCCGCCATTCATAAGAATGTGGAGGAGGTGGCGGAACTCTTCTCAAAGCACCACCACACCCCGCGTCAAACGAATATTCCGGCGCTCTGTCGCGAAGCGCGCGAACAGCTGCGCCCGCATTTTATTTCGGCGGACATGGGCATTTCCGGCGGTAATTTTTTAATTGCCGAAACCGGCTCCGTGGTGATTGTCACCAACGAGGGTAATGGGCGCATGGTGACCACCTTACCCAAAATTCACGTGGCCATTACCGGTATTGAAAAAGTATTACCCACCTTAAATGATTTATCCACCATTCTGCGCCTGCTGCCACGCTCCGCCACGGGGCAGTCCATTACAAATTATGTGTCCATGCTTACAGGGCCCAAGGGGGCTGACGATGTGGACGGCCCCGAGCAATCGCATATTATTTTGGTGGACAGTGGCCGCTCACGATTATTGGGCACCGAACTGCAACGCGCGCTGCGTTGCATTCGCTGTGGAGCCTGCATGAACCATTGTCCGGTGTACCAAAACATTGGCGGCCACGCTTACGGCTGGGTGTACCCGGGCCCCATAGGTGCGGTGCTAACACCCTCATACGTGGGTCTTAAAAATGCGCTGGATTTGCCACAGGCCTCCACGCTTTGCGGCGCCTGCGAAGTGGTCTGTCCAGTGAAGATTCCTTTGCCCGAGCTCATGCGCGTGTTGCGTGAACAGTCATTCGAGCAACGCCTGCGCCCTTGGTCTGAACGCTTCTCTATTGGTGTTTGGCGCACCATGGCCAATCACCCGCGCGTGTACGCACGCTTTGCTCAAGTGGCGGCACGTCTGCTGCACCTCATGGGTGGCAAGAAGGGGTTGCTGCATTGGCTGCCGGGCTTGGATGGTTGGACCGATGGGCGTGATATGCCGGCCCCAACGGGCAAAACGTTCCGTGAACTCTACGCCAAGAGAAAATCTTGAGCGCGCGCGATAACATCTTGGCACGGGTGCGCCGTGGTTTAAATCTGCCCGGTGATGTGCCGGGTGCGGAGCGCTCAGAGGTGTTGCGCGCCATTAATGATAACGCCCGTGGCCCACGCCCCACCTACGGTTGGACTGATCACGCGGAACGTTTTTCTCTGCGCTCAAAAATGCTGTCCACCACCGTGGACCGTGTGGCCACCTTGAATGATGCGCCCGCTGCTGTGGTGCGCTACCTCAATGAATTGAAGCTGCCCCTCAATGCTGTGGCATGGCCCGCACTCAGTGCCATGCCATGGAGCGCTACGGGTCTGGGGTTAGAGTTTCGTGGTGCTAAAGACAGCGACTTAGTGGGTATTACAGGTGCGTTTTGTGCCATCGCGGAGACGGGCAGTTTAATGCTGCTCTCCGGCCCTGATACACCGGCGGCGGTGAGCTTACTACCTGAAACCCACATCGCCATATTGGATGTGAGCCGCATTGTGCCGGGAATGGAAGAAGCGTGGACGTTATTGAAATCCCAGCAGAGCGCCGTGCCGCGTGCGGTAAACTTTATCTCCGGCCCCTCACGCACCGCAGATATTGAGCAGACCATTATCATTGGCGCCCACGGGCCTTACCGCGTGCATGTTATTTTGGTGGGCTAGCAAAATCAATTCGGCTAGGGGTCAGACCCCCCCAGGGGTCTGACCCCTGTTAACGTTAACGCAGGTCCAGCAGATCCACATCAAACACCAGTATGGCGTTGGGAGGAATAACGCCACCTGCGCCACGGGCACCGTAACCCAATTCTGAGGGAATGATTAAGGTGCGCTTACCACCCACCTTCATTCCGGCTACCCCTTCATCCCAACCGCGAATAACCCGACCGGCGCCAATCATAAAGGTGAAGGGTTCGCCACGATCCACAGAGCTATCAAACTTAGTGCCTTTGCTGTGTGGGGCGGTGGGGTCGTATAACCAACCCGTGTAATGCACCACGGCATTTTTGCCTTGCACGGCTAAGGCGCCGGTTCCTATAGTGTTGTCGGTAATGCTCAGTCCTGATTGGGTCATGGTGGCGGCTCGTTTGGGTTCATCGGCATGGCTGTACAAAGGCAGCGCCAGAGCGGCGGCCAGGAGAAGCGTTTTAAGGGTAGGTTTCATTAAAGTTCTCGAAAAAAGGAAAAGGATAGAGGTTTAACGCTGTTTTGCCAAGTAATGCTGTTTTCACAGAGGCCGACACAGTATTTGGGGTCAGACCCCATGTGGGGTCTGACCCCTATCGTTGGGCGAAAAAAGTGATTTTCGATACCCTACTGTGTGTGGCTGCTAGAGAAATCGAAAGTGGTCACTACGAGGCAGACCTTGGTGGGGGATTGTGCAAGAAGCGAGTAGAGAGAAGGGCGACCCCGGTAAAGATTTTTCGGCAAAGATTGAGGAAGCCGCAAGGTTGACTTCAAAGTTTTTACAGGCCATGCCTGCTGCCAAACTGAATTTAGCCAAAGCAAGCGGTAGCCTTAAGGAGATTTGTAATGAAAAAGAAGGGCGCTGAAGAAAGTCGTATGCTACGTGAGTTACTAGAAACGGCAACCGATCTAAGTGCATATGGAGTGGTGTCTAAAACGGATCTGTCGCGCATGAAGGCATTGTGCGAAGAACCTCCTGTTTATACACCAGAACGAGTTGTTGCCATTAGAACCAAAGTCGCTAGAGCCAGCCAGTCGGTCTTTGCCTCGCTTTTGAATGTGAGTGTTTCGACAGTTCAGAAGTGGGAATCGCCAGTGGCAGAAAAGCGGCCCAGCGGAGCTGCTGCGAAACTACTTCAACTTGTGGAACTGAAGGGAATTGACGCGTTACTGGTCTGACGAGTTGTCACTACAACCGCAAGATTTCATCCCAACGTTTTTGCAAACGCTTTTCCGACACCGGGTAGGGGGTTTTAAGGGTTTGCGCGAACAGCGACACACGCAGCTCCTCCATCATCCAATGGAACTCTTCCAATGCAGGCGACCAGCCATGACTGGTTAAGCGCGCCTGCCAAGGCAGCTGCAAGGCCGAGAGTTGGCGCATTTTAAGCGTATCCCCATTAACGTCCTCAACCATCTTCTGCACGCGCATGCTCACCGCTTTTAAATAGCGTGGAAAATGCTGCAATCGCTCTAAGGGGGTGTCTTCAATAAACCCGCTATAGATCAACTCATTCAAATGTGAACGCGCCTCTTCTATGCCGGATTTTAAATGAGGCTTAGCCGATTTCAAGTCCGCCAGCACAGCCGCATATTCCTTAAAGAGTGCAGATACCGCAGCGGCGATCTCACTCACCCGCGTACCCATTCCGGCACGCACCCCATCGCGCAGGGCCAGATATTGCGCCTCTGTGCGGATGGTGCCCGCAATCTCTGTCACCAACTCCAATACCGCGCGCATCAGTATTTCTTCTTTCACTGAATTGGGGTCAGACCCCAAAGGAACCAAAAAGAGCGCAGTGGGCAGCCCATTGAGGCTGCGCGCCAAGGCTTTCACTTGGGTGTTGAGTTCTAGTAGACACAGTCGCACAACGCCTAAACGCGTTAAGCGGTTGGCCTCACCCTCGCTATCTGCCAATTGAATGGCCACACTGCTGCCTTCGTCCACAAGTGCTGGAAAGGCAGGTACTTGCAGACCGCGCCGGCGCAAAGTAACGGTGCTGGGCAAATCGCCAAAATCCCAATGGGTCAGACCGCTGCGTGTAAGTCCACTGTCCGGTTCATCACGCAAGGCTTCGCGCGCCACGGCGCCCAGACGCTGGCGCAGAATGCCCAAATCGCGCGCGCTTTCCACCTCAACCCCTTTGGCATCCAATACGCTGATATTCATGCGCAGATGATCGGGCACCTCACTCCATTCTTCAGGCAGTAAAGAAATTTGTGTGCGGGTTTGAATAAAAGCGGATAACGAACGCGTCAGAGATCCATTGGCAGGGGAATATTTTTCTAAGAAGGCGGTAATAAAAGCGGGCAAGGGCACCAACTCACGGCGAATACGTTGCGGTAATTTTTTTAACAGTGCTGTGATTTTATCGCGGATGAGGCCCGGTACCAACCATTCCAACGCATCAGGTTCAATGTTTCCCAACATCACCAAGGGGATGGCCACACTGACACCATCCAAGGTGTGGCCCGGCTCAAAACGGTATGTGAGGGGATGCGCCACGCCACCCAATTCAATGGTGTGCGGAAATAAATCTTCCGTAATATGAGTGGCCGCATGGCGCATCAAATAATCGCGTTCTAAGTACAGTACGCGCGGATTGGTCTGCTCCGCATCACGCCGCCATTTCTCGAAGCGCTCACCGCTCCACACAGAGCTGGGCAACAGGCCCTCGTAGAAGCGCGCCACGGTTTCCTCATCCACCAACACATCTTGACGACGTGCTTTATGCTCAAGGGCTTCAATCTCTTCCACCAACTGTGCGTTATGCTTGAAGAAGGGCGCGCGCGTGTCGTATTCACCCAGCACCAAGGCGTGGCGAATAAACAGCCGGCGCGATTCCACGGGGTCGATGGGACCATAGCGCACACTGCGGCGCCCCACGATGGTCAGCCCATACAGAGAAACTTTTTCGTAGGCGTTTACTTGCGCCGCTTCACTATCCCAATGGGGGTCGTGATAACTGCGCCGCAGTAAGTGGCCCGCCACCGGCTCAATCCACTCGGGGTCAATCTTGGCGATGCAGCGGGCGTACAGGCGCGTGGTCTCCGCCAATTCCGCTGAGATCATCCATTGCGGCTTGGTTTTCAACAGTGACGAGCCTGGGTTGATGTAAAAACGCACGCCACGCGGGCCCATGTAATTGTCTTCCTCGGGGTCGCGCAGACCAATATTCCCCAGCAAGCCGCTGAGCAATGCGCGATGCACCTGCTCATAAGTGGCGGGAGCGCCATTGAGATGCAGTCCCATTTCCGCCACCAACGCATGCAGCTGACTGTGAATGTCGTGCCATTCTTTAAGACGCGTTAAAGAGAGAAACTCCCCACGGCAAAATTCCGCCAGCTTGCGATTGGATTTTTTATGCTGCAGCGTCTTGTTAAAGAAGGTCCATAAATTAATGATCGATAAAAATTCGGACTGTTCATGGCGAAAGCGCGCATGTTTTTGATCAGCGGCATTGCGATGCTCCTGCGGTCGGTCGCGCGGATCTTGCACCGTGAGCGCGGATGCGATGATCAGCATTTCATTCATGCAGTTTTGCTCGCGCGCGGCCAACAGCATGCGCCCAACGCGGGGGTCCACGGGTAGCTTGGCTAACTCCAACCCAAGAGGGGTCAGACCCCGATTTGGGTTTGGGGTCTGACCCCTGGGGGGGTCTGACCCCAAATCAGCAACGCCCCCCAACTCCATCAGCAATTGATATCCATCCTCAATGGCGCGCGCCGTGGGCGCATCCAAAAACGGAAAATCTTCCACACGACCCAAGCCTAATGATTCCATCTTAAGAATGACGGCGGCGAGAGAGGTGCGCAGAATTTCTGGAGCGGTGTAGGCGGGGCGCCCGGCATGGTCTTGCTCGCTGTACAAGCGGATGCAGATGCCCGATGCCACCCGTCCGCAGCGCCCGGCCCGTTGTTTGGCGGAGGCTTGCGAGATTTTTTCCACTTGCAGCTGGGTCACTTTGTTGCGCAGGCTGTAGCGGTTAATGCGTGCGGTACCGGTATCCACCACATAGCGGATGCCGGGCACTGTAAGGGAGGTTTCGGCCACGTTGGTAGAGAGCACAATGCGTCGCCCACCACCAGACTTGAACACGCGGTCTTGCTCGGCAAAAGATAAGCGGGCAAACAAGGGCAAGATTTCTGTATGGGGTGGATGGTGTTTGCGCAGCGCCTCAGCAGCATCGCGAATGTCGCGTTCACCAGGCAGAAAGACCAGAATATCGCCATCGCGGGATTCCCGCGCCAATTCATCCACAGCATTTAAAAGAGCCGCACGTTCATCACTCTCATCCGCTTCACTGTCTGCATCCCCTATGGGGCGGTAACGGGTTTCCACCGGATAGGTACGCCCTGATACTTCAATCACCGGGGCATTGTTGAAATGCTTGGAGAGACGATCCGCTTCCAAGGTAGCAGAAGTGATAATCACTTTTAAATCCGGGCGGCGCGGCAGGATGCGTTTAATGTAGCCCAGTAAGAAATCAATGTTGAGGCTGCGCTCATGGGCCTCATCAATAATGAGGGTGTCGTAGGCTTTCAGTAATCGGTCGTGGTGAATTTCTGCCAGTAAGATGCCATCGGTCATCACCTTAATAAAACTGGAAGTGGGGGATACGCGATCGTGAAAGCGCACCTTATACCCCACGGCAGCACCCACTTCGGTTTTAAGTTCATAGGCCAAGCGTGAGGCCACGCTGCGTGCGGCGATGCGGCGGGGTTGCGTGCAGCCGATCAACCCGTCAATACCGCGCCCTAAGGTGAGGCAGAGTTTGGGGATTTGCGTGGTTTTGCCCGAGCCCGTTTCACCGCAGATGATGGTCACGGAATTAGCGCGAATCGCCTGCAAAATAGCGTCAGAGGCCTCATGAACAGGCAGCGTTCCATCGTATTCTGGAGTGGGGCAGGAGGCCGCACGAGCGGCGCGCAGCTCAGGTTTCATGACGCTGCTTTAATAACCAAACAGTTGGAAGCGTTCAGATTTATCGCCGGCACGGGCGCCGGTCCACAGCAATCGCCAGCCTTGCGGCACTTCAAATGCATCACGCGGACGGGACTGCACCAACCACAGGCGGCAGGTTTTACCCAAGTCGTTTTCTATGCGTTGTGTGCGAATATTGAGGTAATAATCCAATAAGGCGCGCTGCGCTTCACCCAAACCGGTGCTGGCCACGCATCCATGTTGCGCAGGAATGGCGCGCCCTAAAGACTGCATCATATCCTTATAGCTGCGTGAGGCTTCAATATAGGGCAACCATAAGGTCATGGCCAGCAACCACGACAGGGTCATGCCCACCGTCCAATTAACCAGCGCGCGTCTTGAGGATTGGCGTGAATTTAAGATGGCGATAATCCACAGCAATGTTAACAAAAGCGATGCGCCAAAGGCCACGGGTTGAAAGGTGGCGTGATAGCCGGGTAATTGTGCATCCAAGTAATGCACGATGCCCACCGGACTACCGGTCAGCTGCGCTATCCAACCCAGCCATAACAGCAGCGTCACCATACCGAAGGTGAGCATGCCAAACCAATCCAGGGCACTGGTGGCGCCACGGCGCAAGCTGTCGATGCTGCCCGCGGCCAATAGGGATAAGGGGATCAGCAAGGGCAGGGCGCCACTTTCATGGGGGTGGGTGGAGAAGCCCAATACCAAAAACATCTCCACCAATACCAAAATTAAAAAGCGTACAGCAGCATTGGCAAATCCGCGGCGCAAGCTTTCCCACAGGGCCCATAAGGCCAAGGGGGTAGCGGGCCAAGCAAACCACGCGGCGACACCCAGGTAATAGGTGGGGTTCATGTCTTCGGCCAACCAATGATTGGGGTGCAGCGTGGGTTGCACCAAAATGCGCCACCATTGGGAAAACAGCTCGGGGGATTGCAGGTACAGTGCCACAGGCCACAACACAAAGAAGGGCAGTGCGCAAAGCACCCAGAAGAAGGCGTAACGCAGAGGGTGCTTGGGCCAATAATCCGAGATCAGTACAGGGGCCAGCAACGTAAGCGGGAACAATAAACCCAAGGCCAAGGTGCCTTGCGAAAGGAAAGCAATCCCCAAACCCAAACCACCTAACGCGCCTGCGATCATTGATTGTGAGCGCGCCAAGGGGATGGCCGCCAAGGTTAACGTAACGCCGGCCAAGAAAGACAAATCGGTGCTCATCTCATGCGCTCGCAAAAGAAGGCCCACACTGCCAATCAACACGATCACCGCCACACGCATGGCACGAGCACCCCACAGAGCGTGGGCGCCTAAAGCCACGCCCACCATGGTCAATGCCATAAAGAAACCGCTGGCCAATCGTGCGGCATCATGCACGGGCATGAGCGCACCAAACCAACGGGCAAAGCAGGCGGCCACCCAGTAGTAGAGCGGGGGGTGGGCAAAATAGGGTTCACCGGCTAAGGTGGGGGACAGCCAACTGCCGCCATGCAGCATGCCATGCACAATGCCTTGGCTGACGGCTTCATCGTATTTCCAGGGAGTGTGGCCCGTGAGGCCAGGGAGTAACCAGGCGATACAGACCAACAAGAATAAGCCGGTCTTTAACGGCGAGTAATTCCCGTCAAAATTGATGTTTTTATCCGATGACAGGAGCGATGCCAAGTGCTACACCCCCAGTAAAAAGAAAGGCAGCGCAAGCTGCCTCTCGGGTTAGAGCGATTGTGCTGCGATTTACTTGCGGGCGTACTTTTGGCGGAATTTTTCAACTCGGCCAGCGGTATCCACAATCTTTTGCTTGCCTGTGTAAAACGGATGACAGGCAGAACAAACTTCCACTGACAGCGCGGGTTTGCCCAGCGTGGAGCGGGTCACGAACGAGTTCCCGCAACTGCACGTTACGGTAACGTCTTCATATTTCGGGTGAATTTCAGCTTTCATGGTCTTTCCTGAGTTCTTTGCGGCCTAAGGCCAGTAATGAGCCCTGCATTATGATTCAAAAGGGAAATTTCTGCAACCTTTCCCTGTAAACCCCTCTT
This sequence comes from uncultured Ferrovum sp., assembly GCA_903909215.1. Classification (GTDB taxonomy): domain Bacteria; phylum Pseudomonadota; class Gammaproteobacteria; order Burkholderiales; family Ferrovaceae; genus CAIVUX01. The sequence goes on along the minus strand of CAIVUX010000033.1, from coordinate 2,930 downwards.
TAACCCCGACGCATGGAATCGAAGAAGTCGGCGTTGTTCTTGGTGGCCTTAATTTTATCCAACAAGAACTCAATGGCTTCCAGCTCATCCATGGGGTAGAGCAGCTTGCGCAGCACCCAGATTTTTTGCAGCACTTCAGGCTTAATCAGCAATTCTTCACGACGGGTGCCGGAACGATTTACGTTAATGGCGGGGTAGATGCGTTTTTCTGCCATGCGCCGATCTAAGTGAATTTCCATGTTACCGGTACCCTTAAACTCTTCGTAGATCACATCATCCATACGCGAGCCGGTTTCCACCAAAGCCGTGGCGATAATGGTCAGCGAGCCGCCTTCTTCAATGTTGCGGGCTGCACCAAAAAAACGCTTGGGGCGTTGCAGCGCATTGGCATCCACGCCGCCGGTCAATACTTTGCCGGAAGCGGGTACCACGGTATTGTAGGCGCGCGCTAAGCGGGTAATGGAATCCAGCAAGATCACCACATCGCGTTTATGTTCCACCAAGCGCTTGGCTTTCTCAATCACCATTTCAGCCACTTGTACGTGCCGTGTAGCGGGTTCATCAAAGGTGGAAGACACCACTTCGCCCTTCACAGAGCGTTGCATTTCCGTCACTTCCTCAGGGCGCTCATCAATCAACAGCACAATTAAATGCGCATCCGGGGCGGTTACCGCAATGGAGTGCGCAATATGTTGCAGCATAACGGTCTTGCCGCTTTTGGGGCTGGCCACCAACAGACCGCGCTGACCTTTGCCAATGGGGGCGATAATGTCAATCACGCGGCCGGTGATGTTTTCTTCGGCTTTAATGTCGCGCTCTAACACCAAGGGCTGATTGGGGAAAAGCGGCGTTAAGTTTTCAAAGAGAATTTTATTCTTAGAATTTTCAGGGGGTTCGCCATTAACGGAATCCACTTTCACCAGGGCAAAGTAACGCTCGCCCTCTTTGGGGGTGCGGATCTCTCCTTGAATGCTGTCGCCGGTGTGCAGATTAAAACGTCTAATTTGCGACGGGCTAATATAGATGTCATCGGGGCTGGCCAGATACGAGGTCTCGGGCGAGCGCAAAAACCCAAAACCGTCTTGCAGCACTTCCAGGGTTCCTTCCCCAAAAATGCTTTCACCACGCTTGGCTTGGTTTTTTAACAGCGCAAAAATCAGCTCTTGTTTGCGCAGGCGGTTGGCGCCTTCAATTTCATTTTTTACAGCCATTTCCACCAGTTCGGTCACATGATGGGTTTTCAGATCAGATAAATGCATATAGGGGTCAGTTTTGGGTGGTTCGAAGGGAATATAAAGTTTTAAGGAAGAGCTTTAGGGGGGAAACCTTAAGGAGTGCTTAGCGCCGCAGGGCTGAAACCGGGGATATTGCGACCATCGGGAAAAGCTTTGGGAAAATCCAGCGTCTGCGGAGCAGAGTAACCTGTTCAGATATGACTGTCAATAAAGGCGCTCAATTGAGATTTAGACAGGGCACCCACCTTGGTGGCTTCTACATTACCGTTCTTGAACAGCAACAGCGTTGGAATGCCTCTAACACCGTATTTTCGGGCCATATCCGGGTTCTCGTCTACGTTTAGCTTGGCAATTTTGAGGCGGCCGTTATAATCGCGCGCCACTTCTTCCAAAATAGGGGCAATCAGCTTACAAGGACCGCACCATTCTGCCCAAAAATCGAGCAAAACGGGGGTGGTGGCTTGTAATACATCCGCATCAAAAGAGCGGTCGGTTACGTGGTGGATATTTTCGGCGGTCATGGAAATCCTTCGATAGTCATTAATTCAGGTATGCATCGCAATGGAGCATTGCGAGGGGTGAGTGGAAGCTATCCTACCCAAAACCAAGGGGGATGGGAAGAGGGGGCCATAACCCCCCTGTAGAAGCCTTTGCTGATAGAATATTAGGTAGTGAAATGTTTAGAACTCAGTTGGAGGCAGGCTGTAATGACTTATGTGGTGACCGAATCGTGCATTAAGTGCAAATACACCGATTGCGTGGATGTGTGTCCCGTGGATTGCTTTCACGAAGGACCCAATTTTTTGGTGATCGATCCTGATGAATGTATCGACTGCACGTTGTGCGTAGCCGAATGTCCTGTGGAAGCCATTTTGGCGGAAGATGACGTGCCAGAAAATCAACGCTCATTTATTGCGCTTAATGCGCAGCTCTCCAAGGTATGGAAAGTGATTACCGAACGCCACGAAGCGCCGGCGGACGCAGACGATTGGAAAGACGTTACAGACAAAGCCCATTTGTTGGAACGCTAGCCCTGCCAGATGGTGAATGCCCGCGAGGATGTGCTGGATGAGGCCCTCAATCGGGTCCATCAGGCCTTAAAGGCGGGCACCCCATCGGTGATGGTGCTCTTGCCTCACTCCTTAGCCGTTACTCCTTTTGCAAAGCAACTCACCCAACTCATGGGGCCGCGCGCCCCCGTTCGTGCCACCACCTTGGCCTTCTGGGCCGAGGAGCAGCCCTTGCAAGGCCGCGTGGTGCCGCAGTTGGAACGCCTGTCTTTGGTGGTTGAGGCGTTAAAAGCGCGCAAATGGTTTGAGTTGCAAGACCGTTGGGCTTTGGCGCGCGAAACCCTAAGCTTAGTAGACGAGCTGACCCATTGGGGATTTACACTCCCTGCCAATCCTAAGGACTTTGCTGATCGTCTGGCAGAAGCCTACGCCGCACGACAATCAGAACCCTTGCAGTTTGAAGCACGCTTTGTGCACGACCTATGGTGGGTGCTCAATCAAGATCCGTTAGAGCTCTCGCCTGCCATGGCCTATCAGCAACGCTTGGCCGCTTTAGCTGCCGGTCCAAAACCAGGCCTCTGCTTAGTGGTAGCCCCCAATCCGCTCACGCCTGCCGAGCAGCGTTGCTTGACGGCTTTGGGCGCGCAAGACGTTAGGGGTCAGACCCCCCCAGGGGTCAGACCCC
>CAIVUX010000032.1 GCA_903909215.1 uncultured Ferrovum sp. | reverse complement strand
TGTGGTGCCGTTGCAGTTGCTGGCCTATCACACGGCCTGCAAGCGCGGTAATGATGTGGACAAACCGCGCAACCTGGCCAAAAGCGTCACAGTGGAATAGGGGTCAGACCCTGCCAGGGTCTGACCCCTGGTCACCTCGTGATAAAATTAGGCCATGACAGACTCCATCACCTTAGCGCGCCCCGATGACTGGCATCTGCATTTGCGTGACGGCGCAGGGTTAAAGGCCGTATTGGCTGATACCGTGCAGCGTTTTGCCCGCGCCATCGTTATGCCCAACCTTAAACCCCCCATCACCACTCTGGCTTTGGCCGATGCCTATCGTGAACGTATCTTGGCGGCGTTGCCCAGCGGTTCCACGTTTAACCCTCTCATGACGCTCTACCTCACAGAAACCATGCCTGCTTTGGAAATTGAGCGCGCCAGCCGATCGGGGCATGTTCACGGGGTAAAGTATTACCCCGCGGGGGCCACCACCAACTCTGACAATGGGGTACATGATTTAACCCATTGCGCCGAGGCGCTGGAGGCTATGGAAGCCTTGGGGATACCGCTTCTGGTGCATGGTGAGGTGACGGACCCAGATGTGGATATTTTTGACCGCGAAAGGGTCTTTATTGAGCGCCATTTAACCCCCTTGGTGATGCGCTACCCCAAGCTTAAATTGGTGCTAGAGCACATTACTACGGCCTCTGCGGTGAAGTTTGTACTCACTACGGACAGCAATGTGGCGGCCACAGTTACTCCGCACCACCTGCTTTATAATCGCAACGCATTGTTCCAAGGTGGGCTGCGTCCCCATTACTATTGTCTGCCGGTTTTAAAACGCGAAACCCATCGTCAGGCCTTAATTAAAGCCGTAACCTCGGGCAACCCCAAGTTCTTTTTAGGCACCGACAGCGCCCCCCACGGACGCAGTACCAAAGAGGCCGATTGTGGCTGTGCCGGAATTTACTCCGCCCATGGTGCCCTTGAGTTATACGCAGAGGTTTTTGATAAGGCGGAAGCGTTACAGCATTTAGAGGGATTTTGCAGTCATTTTGGGGCAGATTTCTATGGTTTAGCGCGAAATTCGCAGAAGATCACGCTTAAACGTCAATCTTGGCTTATGCCCGCCAGCCTGCCTTTTGGCGACGATACTCTGGTGCCGCTGCGTGCTGGGGAAGAAATGTCTTGGCAATTAATGCCTTAAAAGTCTCTCCTGCACTGCCAGCCCTTTGAAAAATCGGGTTTTTCGTCATATTCTGGTAAAATCTCGCCTGAAGCTGGCTGGACAGTCGCCGCGCACCTTGGTGCGGGGAGGAAAGTCCGGGCTCCGCAGAGCGGGATGCCGGTTAACGACCGGAGGCCGTGAGGCCATGGATAGTGATACAGAAACTTAAACCGCCGAAGTCCGGTGCAAACTGGGCTGGTAAGGGTGAAAAGGTGCGGTAAGAGCGCACCGCGGACACGGTAACGTGGACGGCAAGTAAAACCCCATCCGGAGCAAGACCAAATAGGGGAACATTGGCGTGGCTCGCGTCGTTCCCGGGTAGGTTGCTTGAGCGACCGAGTAATCGGCCGCCTAGAGGAATGACTGTTCACGACAAAACCCGGCTTATAGGCCAGCTTCTTTTTCTGCTTCGCTAAGCCGCATGACGGGCTTGGCCGATGGTTTCCGCGCCCCGTTATTGACCACCCCAAACTGTGTTTTCTCATAAAAAAATCAACCCGTTGGACCAATAAACCCTTGACCGGGTTTTTTGTTTGCCATATAGTGGTAAGAAGTAGGGAAAAATGGGTTTTTGTGGAGCTTAAAGACCACAAAAAGGGGGGAATGTGTTTCAAGGACCATCGGAAATCAGTTTGGACGCCAAAGGCCGGCTAGCGATCCCCACGCGCTATCGTGATGCCCTGCGTCTTGAAAGTGATGGTCATTTGGTCATTACCGCCCACCCGCATCGCTGTTTATTGCTCTATCCCCGCTCTGCTTGGGAACCCATTCGCAACACCATCATGAAGACCTCCGGATTGAATCGCCAAACCACGCTGTTGCAAGGGTTATTGGTGGGTCATGCGGATGATGTGGAAATGGATTCCACTGGACGTGTGTTAATTTCTCCCGCATTGCGTCGCTTTGCCGGCATTGATCGCGAGCTGATTATGCTGGGACAGGGCAGCCACTTTAAATTGTGGAACCCCAAGGCTTGGGACAAACAGTTTGAAGAAATCGAAAAATTGGGACCGGATTTGGTCCCTGCTGGCATGGAAGATCTTTCCTTTTAGCGATGTCCAGCCCAGCAACCACAAGTACCCTCGTGCAACATGTCACCGTCCTCCTTGCAGAAGCAGTTCAATCACTCACCATCCGTCCCACCGGCACTTATGTGGATGGCACGTTTGGACGAGGAGGGCATAGCCGCAAAATTCTGCAATGCTTGGGCGCCACCGGCCGACTGATTGCGCTCGATCGTGATGCCGCTGCAGTGAATGCCGCCGCACAACTCACCGACCCACGTTTTGAAATAGTGCGCGCCCATTTTTCTTCGTTGCGCGATGTATTGGCAGAGCGCCAAATAGCACATGTGGATGGTGTGCTGCTGGATTTGGGCGTGTCTTCACCGCAAATCGATGAGGCGGCGCGTGGCTTCAGTTTTCGTTTTGATGGGCCGCTGGATATGCGAATGGACGTGGACCATGGCGAGCCTGCCAGTGCTTGGTTGGCGCGCGCTGAGATGGACGACATTGCGCGTGTAATACGCGAATATGGTGAAGAACGTTTCGCACGTCAAATTGCTCAATCGATTGTTAATGCACGGACCATCAGCCCCATTCAAACCACACGACAGCTGGCGCAAATTGTTGCGTCTGCTGTGCGCACCCGCGAGCCCGGACAAGATCCCGCCACACGCACCTTCCAAGCCCTGCGCATTCATCTCAACCGCGAGCTGGAAGAAGTGGCTGAAGTGTTGCCGCAAGCGCTAGAAGCTCTGAACACGGGCGGACGCTTGGTGGTGATTAGCTTTCATTCGTTGGAAGACCGTGTGGTGAAGCAATTCATGCGCGCGCAATCCACGCCCCCCGAAATTCCCCGTGGTATGGCCGTGCGCGAGAGCGATCGGCCCAGTCCGCGCTTGCACCTTATTGGCCGCACCATACGTCCCTCTGCCGCAGAAATTTCTGCCAATCCCCGCAGCCGCAGTGCGGTGATGCGGGTGGCAGAAAGGACGGCCGCATGAGCCGCGTCAACATGATTTTATTTTCTTGCTTAATTACGCTGGCCATCTCGGTGGTCTATGCGCAGCATCGTGCACGACGCCTATTTGTGGATTTGCAAAAAGAGCGCGACACCGCAGATCAATTGGTAATTGAATGGAATCAATTGCAAATTGACCAAGGGACGCTCACCTCCAGCAAACGTATTGAAGATGGCGCCATTCGTGCGCTGCAAATGCAGCTACCGGCAGCCAGCAAAACCCGCTTAATGGTTACGGGTGTCACCGCTGAAAAAGAGGTAGCCCCCGTCAGCGACTCTGCAGCAGTTAAAAATGCTGTACCCAGCAAGGAGGCCACACGATGAACGTGGGCGCCAAAAGCACACGCTTGCATTTAAAGCTGGAGGGTTGGCGCTCGCGCACGTTGTTGCTATTGCTGATTGGCGCATTCGTGGGTTTGGGTATGCGCGCCGTTTATCTGCAAAGTTTTAATTCAGGATTCTTGCAACAAAAAGGTGATGAGCGTTATAGCCGCGTCATTGAAATGCCAGCCAGTCGCGGCATTATTCGTGATCGCAATGGGCAGCCTTTGGCCATTAGCACGCCCTCTGAATCCATTTGGGCCAGTCGTGAAGATGTGGAAATGAAGCCTGAGCAAACGCGTGCATTGGCCAGCTTGTTGAGCCTGGATCCCGCCGAATTAAATCAGCGCTTAAATGGTGGACGCGGCAACTTTGTTTACCTTAAGCGCCAAGTGACCCCAGAAACCGCCCAAGAAATTATGGGACTAAAAATTTCTGGCCTGTATGACCAAGCAGGCTATCACCGCGCTTACCCCAAAGGTGAGGAAACCGCTCACTTAGTGGGCTTTACGGATGCTGATGATCACGGTCAAGAAGGGGTTGAGCTGGCCTTCCAATCCTTATTGGGAGGCGCCGCAGGGGCTAAGCGTGTCATTAAAGACCGCGCGGGGCACATCATTGAAGACGTGGAAAGCATTCGTGTGGCACGTCCCGGGCAAGACGTTACACTCAGTGTCGATGGCCGTATTCAGCATTTGGCCTATCGCGAGTTACGCAACGCCATCGCACTCAACCATGCCAAAGCGGGCGCGGTGGTGATTCTCGATACGCAAACCGGTGAGATTTTGGCGTTGGCCAATTACCCCGATTTCGATCCTAATAATCGCGAGCATCTCACGGGTACGCAATTGCGCAATCGTGCCATTACCGACACTTTCGAACCCGGCTCTACGTTAAAACCCTTCACCATTGCCACGGCATTAGAAACCGGGAAAGTAACGCCCAATACCGTCATCCCCACCACGGGCGGTCAGATGACCATTGGGCCTGCAGTGATTAAAGACACCCATGCGTCAAACGGATTAACCGTGTCACAAGTCATTCAGCATTCCAGTAACGTGGGCGCGGCGCGTATCGCGCTTTCGTTGCCGCCGGAATCCATGTGGAACACATTTACCGATGTGGGTTTTGGTCAATTGCCGAAGCTGGGTTTTCCTGGTGAAGCGGGGGGCCGCGTACGCCCCTTTAAAACATGGCGCCCCATTGAGCAAGCCACTATGGCTTATGGCAATGGCATATCGGTCAGTCTTATACAATTGGCGCGCGCCTACACCATCTTCGCCAATGGCGGTTCATTGCGTACCTTGTCTCTTACCAAAGTAACTGGTCCCGCGCAAAGTCGCACGGTGATTTCAGCGCAGACCGCGCACCAAGTGAGCGACATGTTGGAGCTGGTGGTAAAACCAGAGGGCACAGCACCAGCGGCACAAGTGCGCGGCTATCGTGTGGCGGGTAAAACCGGAACGGCGCATAAAGTGGTAGCCGGACGTTACGCCAATCTGTACGTGGCCTCCTTTGTGGGGTTTGCTCCCGCCTCCAATCCCCGTGTGTTGATTGCGGTGATGATTGACGAACCCTCGGGCGGCCGTTATTACGGTGGCTTGGTGGCGGCTCCCGTGTTTTCGTTGTTGATGGGCAATGTGCTGCAGATGCTCTCCATTCCCCCCGATGATCCCAATAGTGGTGACTTCCAGATTCCGGCCAGCAAAACCGGTGCGGCGGAGGACACATGATCGCCACCCACGGACTCACATCCATTTCCCCAGGCCGCGGTCATCCTCGTGATATCGCGGCCCTGCTGCATTCTGGGCCGCCTATTACAGCCCTTACAGCAGACAGTCGGCACGTGGCGCCGGGCATGACCTTTGCCGCCTATCCGGGTGACGCTACCGATGGTCGGCAATTTATTCCGCAAGCTATTTTGGCGGGGGCCTCCAGCGTGTTATGGGAATGCGATGACTTTGAATGGCCGGAACAATGGACGGTGCCCAATGTGGCCGTGAAGGGTTTGCGCAGTCGCATTAGTGAAATTGCCAATGTTGTGTACGGTCACCCCTCAGAAAAATTGTGGATGGTGGGTGTTACCGGCACCAATGGAAAAACCAGTTGCAGCCACTACTTGGCACAACTGCTAAACCGCAGCGGCAATCCCTGCGCGGTGGTAGGCACCTTGGGCAACGGCATGCTAAGCGCGTTGGAACCCACTCTCAACACCACACCCGATGCCATTGCGTTACAACAATCCCTGCAACGCTTTTGCGGACTCGGTGCCGAAGCCTGTGCCTTAGAAGTGTCCTCCCACGGTTTGGTGCAAAACCGTGTGACCGGGGTTTCATTTAAGGGTGCCATCTTTACCAATCTGTCGCGCGATCATTTGGATTACCACGGCAACCTAGAGGCCTATGGTGCCGCCAAAGAATTATTATTCCACGCAGCAGGTTTGCAATTTGCCGTGATTAATCTAGATGATGCCTTTGGTTTTGCTTTGGCTGGACGACTGGTGGGCACAGTCCCGCGCGTCATCGGCACCACGCTGAATAGGGGTCTGACCCCTCCCGCCGGTATTGAGTGGGTATGTGCAGAAAACGTGGTTGCCAGTGCCCGGGGATTGCAGTTTGATGTAACAGGTTGCTTTGGACGCGCTCATGCCAGCACGGCATTATTGGGCCGCTTTAATGCAGCCAATTTATTACAAGTAATGGCAGCCGCCGTGATGAGCGGTCTGAGTTTAGAGGAAGTGTGCGCCGGATTGGCAACACTGCAAGCGCCACAAGGTCGATTGGAGCGTTTGGGCGGGCCCGGCGTGCCGACGATTGTCATTGATTACGCGCATACGCCGGATGCGCTAGACAAAGCATTAACCACCCTGCGCGACACCATGACGACTGAGCAAAAATTAATTTGCGTGATGGGCTGTGGGGGTGACCGTGATGTCGGTAAACGCCCCTTGATGGGTGCTGTGGCCGCACGTCTGGCCGACCATGTGGTCCTCACCAGTGATAACCCCCGTTTTGAATCGGTGGACGCCATTCTGGATGGTATAGCCGCGGGCATGACTGGGTCTTATCAGCGCATCGCGGATCGTGCCCAGGCCATTGACTACGCCATTACTCATGCCGCACCGACAGACGTGGTCTTGATTGCCGGAAAGGGTCATGAGCAATATCAAGATATTGCCGGCCAAAAGATTGAGTTTTCAGATCGCACCGTTGCAGAAGCCTGCTTGGCCGGAGGTCGCCCATGAGCGCACCGCTGCCACAGGTGGGCATGATGACCTTAAAAGAAGCGGCGCAGGTCTTGGGGGTTAAAGGCTCCTATGCACCATCACCCTTCCAACGCGTGTGCACCGATAGTCGCAGTTTAATGGAAGGCGATTTATTTATTGCCCTGCGTGGCGAGCACTTTGATGGTCATGACTTTGTGGCACAAGCCTTAGCCTTGGGCGCCGTGGGCGCTGTGGTGGAATCGGGTTTTGCAAAGCGTGCAAGTGATATGGGTGGTGCCAGATCCTTGGATACAACGCGTTTAATACCGGTAACCCACACGGCTGATTCATTGAGTGCGTTGGCGCATTACTGGCGAATGAAAATAGCCCCGAAGGTGATTGCGGTAACGGGAAGTAATGGCAAGACCACGGTTAAAGAAATGCTGGCTGCTATTTTGAATTTCCCCAAAACTCAAGCGCTGGCTACTGAAGGTAATTTGAATAACACCTTAGGTCTTCCTATGACGCTGCTGCGGCTGCGTGCCGATCATCGCTTGGCGGTGGTGGAAATGGGCATGAACCATCGTGGTGAAATTTTAAACATGACGCAGGTGGCGCGCCCGGATGTGGCGCTTATCACCAATGTGCATCGTGCACATATTGGATTACTGGGCAGCATAGAAGAAGTGGCACGTGCGAAAGGCGAGATTTTTGCTGGACTGCCTGCCAAAGGCGTGGCGGTTATTCCAGCGGATGAGCCTATGACCCCTTTGTTACGTGAATGCGTTGGGTCGCATCCCGTTGTGGAATTTGCACATTACGCCAGTGAAGTCATTTGGGGTCAGACCCCGAACGGGGGTCTCGGGGGTCTGACCCCAAAGGACCCAACGACCACACCAACAGTGTACGGAGTGTCGCGCGGTGAGATGCTGGACATCCACTTAACCAACATCCTCATCACCGTCCGTTTGAGCGTACTGGGCCAACATAATCAACGTAATGCTGTGGCCGCTGCCGCTGCTGCTAGTGCCATGGGCGTTCAACCCGAGTCTATTCGCCAAGGTTTAGAAAGCTTTAAAGGTGTACCCCATCGCATGGAAGCCAAGTTTTCTGCACGCGGGGCCATGGTGATTGATGACACTTACAACGCCAATCCCGACTCCGTGATTGCCGCTATTGCGGTGCTGGCAGCACGCAAAGGACGGCGTATTTTGGTGTTGGGTGATTTGGGTGAATTGGGTGACGCTGCCGTTGAGCTGCACGCTGAAGTAGGGCGCGCTGCCCGTGCGGCACATATTGATGATTGCTACACCTTGGGCCGCTTGACCGCACAAACAGACCGAGCTTTTGGTAGTGATGCCCGTCACTTTGAAACCGTTACAGATCTCGTGGCCACCTTAGAGCCTCAGCTGAATGCCGAAGCCACCGTATTGGTAAAAGGATCGCGTGCCATGCGCATGGAGCGTGTGGTGGAGGGGTTGGTGTAATGATGAATGCTCAACAAGGAATAATCGCATGTTGCTAGCACTGACGCATTGGCTGTCCACCAACATTCACGGCTTCCGCGTGTTCGACTACATCACGTTGCGCGCGGTACTGGCGGCTATCACCTCCTTGGCGATTTCTTTTGCCGTGGGTCCCACTATGATTCGCAAGCTTACCGACTACAAAATTGGCCAGTCGGTGCGCGAGGATGGTCCGCAAAGCCATTTGGTTAAAAGTGGCACGCCCACCATGGGTGGTGCGCTTATTTTGGTGTCTATTGCCGTCACCACCTTGCTGTGGGCCGACCTCTCCAATCGTTATGTGTGGTTGGTACTGTTAACCATGATGGGCTTTGGCGTGATTGGTTGGGTGGATGACTACCGCAAAGTGGTGCATCGCAACCCCAAAGGGTTGCCCGCGCGTGTGAAATATTTTTGGCAATCAGTCATCGCCATTGTGGTGGGCGTGTATTTAATGCTGACCGCTGTAACACCTGCAGAAACAGAATTGATCGTGCCGTTTTTCAAAACCATTGCGCTGCCTCTGGGTGGCATCGGTTTTGTCATTCTGACTTATTTTGTGATCGTAGGCAGCAGCAACGCGGTCAATTTGACCGATGGTTTGGATGGTTTGGCCATTATGCCCACCGCCATGATCGCTTCTGCGTTGGCCATCTTTGCTTATGTGGCGGGGAATAAAGTATTCGCCGCTTATTTGGTATTCCCCAGCATTCCAGGGGCTGGCGAGTTGGCGGTGTTCTGTGCCGCTATGTCGGGCGCGGGCTTGGGCTTCCTGTGGTTTAACGCCTATCCAGCTGAAGTCTTTATGGGGGACGTGGGCGCCTTGGCCTTAGGTGCTGCGCTGGGTTTAATTGCCGTCATTGTGCGCCAAGAAATTGTGCTGTTTGTGATGGGCGGCGTATTTGTCGTAGAAACAGTATCTGTGGTGTTGCAAGTGGCTTCTTTTAAGTTAACCGGCAAGCGAATTTTTAGGATGGCGCCGCTCCATCACCATTATGAATTAAAAGGCTGGAAAGAAAACCAAGTGGTGGTGCGGTTTTGGATTATCACCATTATTTTAGTATTGATTGGCCTCTCCACGTTGAAGCTGCGTTGATATGAACCCAATCGCCACTTCATCCCCATCGCTTAAAGACCGCTCCGTCCTGGTTTTAGGGCTGGGTGACACTGGGCTAGCCACCACTCGTTGGTTGGCGGCACAAGGTGCGCGCGTGCGTGTGGCGGATACCCGGGCGCACCCCCCCCATGAAAAAGCCTTACATGCCGAACACCCTGAAGTGACATTACTTACGGGGGCGTTTACAGCACAAACCTTCGCTGATGTCACTTTGGTTGTGGCCAGCCCCGGCGTACCCTTGAGTGAGCCCGAGCTTGCGGCGGCGCAGGCGCGTGGCTTAGAAGTGGTGGGTGATGTAGAGCTCTTTGCGCGCACCATCCAAGCATCGAAACAGCCGCCACGTGTGGTGGCCATCACCGGGGCTAATGGTAAAACCACCGTCACCACTATGGTGGGTGACATTGTAAGTGCCGCAAGACTGCGTTGCGCGGTGGTGGGTAACATCGGCACTCCCGTATTAGAAGCCCTCACCGTACCCTTTGCGGAAGTGTTTGTGTTAGAGCTTTCCAGTTTTCAATTGGAAACCACTGAGCATCTGGCACTGACAGCGGCCACAGTGTTAAACGTCACAGAAGACCATATGGACCGCTATGTGGATATGGCCGCTTATGCCGCTGCCAAGGCGCGCATCTTTAATCATTGCGCACGACGGGTGGTAAACCGCGAAGACGCTGCTTCGCATGCCATGGCCAATGAGAATGCGGTGTCGTTCGGTTTGGATGCGCCAGTAAACGCGCGTGATTGGGGTCTTAAAACAGTGCATGGACAAACCATGATTTGTTGCGGGCTGGATGCGGTGATGGCGCTGAGCTCTTTGCCGCTGAGCGGCTTGCATAACGCAGCCAATGCCATGGCAGCCTTAGCTTTGAGCGATGCGCTGAATATTGATCGCGCCATCGCGGTGCATGCGCTGCAGCACTTTAAGGGCTTGCCGCACCGCGTGGAAAAAGTGGCCGAGTACGCCGGCGTTTCTTTCTATGACGATTCCAAAGGCACTAATGTGGGCGCCACCGTAGCCGCCTTGCACGGCATGGTGTGCCCGGTGGTGTTGATCGCCGGCGGGGATGGCAAAGGACAAGACTTCTCGCCGTTGGTGCCAGCCCTTAAAGCCCGTGCGCGGGCTTTAATTGTGATGGGTCGTGATGGCCCCAAAATTGCTGATGCAGCAGCGCGCAGTGGCGTGCCTATTGAGCAGGCGCACGACATGATGGACGCTGTGCAGCGCGCGGTGCGTTTGGCACAACCCGGCGATGCCGTACTGCTGTCACCGGCCTGTGCCAGCTTTGATATGTTTGATAACTATGTGCATCGCGCGCGCGTGTTTGTGGAAGCTGTACAGACCTGTATGTTGGCTAAGGGGGCGGTAAACGCATGAACCCCTTCTCAACACCGCGCTTACTGCGCTCAGAATACGACCTTACCTTGCTGTGGACAGTATTGGCCTTGTTGGCTTTGGGTGTGGTGATGGTCTATTCCGCATCCATTGCCACGGCAGAAGCCGATCGTCATGTGGGCTACCGTTCCAGTTATTACTTTGTGCGTCAATTATTATTTGTGGGCCTCTCGCTGGGTGCGGGCTTTGTGGTGTTCCAGATTAAAGTGGATGTCTGGCAGAAATGGGCCCCATATTTGTTTGGCGTAGGTTTACTGGGCTTGATCTTGGTGTTGATACCGGGCCTAGGGCATGAAGTGAATGGCTCGCGCCGTTGGTTGTCATTGCCCATACTTAACCTACAGCCCTCCGAATTTATGAAATTCTTTGTGCTGCTCTATGCCGCGGACTACACGGTACGCAAAGCGGCTTTCATGCATAGTTTAAAGCGCGGCTTTGTGCCGATGTTTATGGTAATGGTGTTGGTGGGGGCGCTGTTGCTGCGCGAGCCGGATTTCGGTGCCCTAGCCGTGATGACCGCCATTGCTGCTGCCATTTTGTTTTTAGGCGGACTCAACTGGCGCCTCTTCTTGTTTCTGATGGTGATTCTGGCGGTAAGCTTTGTGCTGCTGGTGGTGTTGTCACCCTATCGCTTTAATCGCCTCATTTGGTTTTGGAACCCTTGGGCCGACCCCTTTGGGAAGGGCTATCAACTTACCCATGCATTGATTGCCTTTGGTCGCGGGGGTTGGTTGGGCGTGGGCTTAGGGGCCAGTGTAGAGAAACAATTGTATTTGCCTGAAGCGCATACCGACTTTTTGCTGGCCGTGATTGCTGAGGAGTTGGGCCTCGTGGGCGTGGTACTCACCATTGGCTTATTTGTTTTTGTTGTGTGGCGTGCTTTTGCCATCGGCAATCGAGCGGCCTCTATGGAGCGTTACTTTGCGGCTCTCACGGCGCAAGGTATTGGCGTGTGGATTGCCGTGCAAACCATTGTCAACATGGGTGTCAACATGGGCCTGTTGCCCACCAAGGGTTTAACCTTGCCGTTATTAAGCTACGGGGGCAGCGGCATGATGACCAACGTGCTGGCCTTGGCGCTGTTGCTGCGTATCGATTATGAATCGCGCCAGATGATGCGAGGGCAGGCCACATGACACACACCGCAATCATCATGGCCGGTGGCACCGGAGGGCACGTGTTTCCTGCTTTATCATTGGCCGATGACTTGCGTGCCAAAGGTTGGCGTGTGGTGTGGCTGGGCACGCGTGCCGGTATTGAATCACGCCTGGTTCCTGAAAAGGGATACCTCCTCGAAACTATCTCTATGAGTGGGCTGCGCGGCAAAGGAATGGCGCGCGTGTTAAGCGCGCCATTCATGGTGTTATGGGCCTGCATGCAAAGCTTGGGCGTATTGTTACGCCATCGCCCCGATGTGGTGGTGGGTTTTGGTGGGTTCGCGGCATTCCCGGGTGGATTGAGTGCAGCCCTGTTGCGCCGACCTCTCATTATTCACGAACAAAACTCCATCGCCGGGTTAACCAATCGCGTGCTGGCCTTATTTGCACGGCGCGTGCTGGTCGGTTTTCCAGAAGCGTTTGGTGCATCGTCACAAAACCCGTTTTCACGCTGGTTACCCAAACCCCGTCATGTGGAATGGGTGGGTAATCCGGTGCGTGAATCGATTACGGCATTGGCCCCTCCCGCGCAACGCTATGCTGGACGCTCCGGCGCATTACGCATTTTGGTGCTGGGGGGCAGTCAGGGTGCGCGTGCCTTGAACACCCTTATTCCGCAAGCGCTGGGTTTAATTCCTGCACAGAGTCGGCCTATGGTGGTTCATCAGGGCGGTGCGCGCATGCAAGAGGAATTGGTGCAAGCCTATGCGCAGTATGGGGTGGCCGCGGACTTGCGCCCCTTTATTGATGATATGGCGCAGGCGTACAGAGAGTGCGACGTGGTGATCTGTCGCTCTGGCGCCCTTACCATTGCAGAATTAGCCGCCGCCGGTGTGGCCAGTATTTTAGTGCCGTTTCCATCTGCTGTGGATGACCACCAAACGGCCAACGCCCGATTTTTGGAGCAAGGGGGCGCCGCATGGCTTATTCCCCAAAAACAATTGCAAGCCGCCGATTTGGCGCAACGCTTGCAATCGCTGACACGTGCGGGGCTGCAAGCGATGGCCCAGGCCGCACGGGCTTTGGCTAAACCGGACGCCACAGCGCAAGCGGCGAACATTTGTCTGGAGTTGGCGCCATGAGACATAAAGTGCGCCATGTACATTTTGTCGGGATCGGCGGTTCGGGCATGAGCGGCATCGCCGAGGTATTGCTGAATTTGGGTTATCAAGTCACGGGTTCGGATATCAACAGCAACGCTGCCACGGCGCGCCTAAGCGGTTTAGGAGCGCTGATTCGCACAGGGCATGACGCCGTTCATGTGGAAGGGGCCGATGCTGTGGTGGTGTCTACGGCGGTGGGGGCCAATAACCCAGAAGTGATGGCGGCACGTGTGGCGCGTATTCCGGTGGTATCGCGCGCGCTGATGTTGGCGGAATTGATGCGCCTAAAGAAAGGCATTGCCATTGCCGGCACACATGGCAAAACCACCACCACCAGTTTAATTGCCAGCGTGTTGGCTGAAGCGGGGCTGGACCCCACCTTTGTTATTGGCGGACGGCTTAACAGTGCCGGCAGCCATGCGGCCTTGGGCAGTGGCGAATTTATTGTGGTGGAAGCCGATGAATCAGACGCATCATTCTTGGTGCTGCAGCCGGTGATGGCCGTGGTCACCAATATTGATGAGGACCATATGGAAACCTATGGTCACGATTTTGGACGCTTAAAATCAGCGTTTGTAGAATTTTTAGAGCACCTGCCTTTTTATGGCATTGCAGTGCTTTGTGTGGATGACCCCGTGGTGCGTGAAATATTGCCGCGCGTGAGCCGACCCATGCTGACCTATGGATTTAGCAAGGACGCTGAAGTGCGTGCTGTGAATGTGGTGGCTACGGGCGGGCAAATGCGCTTCACTGTGGAATTAAAGGCCGAACGCAGTAAGAGTGAAATGCGGCGCTTGGAGGTTATTCTTAATTTACCCGGCCACCACAATGTACTCAACGCCTTGGCGGCCATCTGTGTGGGCATTGAAGTGGGGGCGCCCTATCCTGCCATTATCAAGGCGTTAGAAAAATTTAAGGGTGTGGCGCGACGGTTTCAACGTCATGGCGAATGCCTGTTGCCCAGCGGCGGCCACTTTACCTTGGTGGACGATTACGGCCATCACCCTGTGGAGATGGCGGCCACCTTAAGTGCTGCACGCGGTGCTTTTCCGAATCGGCGTTTGGTTCTGGCCTTTCAACCCCATCGTTTTACGCGTACCCATGATTGCTTTGCTGATTTTGTGCGGGTGCTGGGCAGCGTGGACGCCTTGGTGTTGGCTGATGTATACGCCGCGGGCGAAACGCCTATTACCGGCGCTGATAGCGATGCCTTGGCAGAGGCCGTGGCCAAAAGCAGTGCCGTGAAACCGCTGCGCGTGCGCAACTTAACGGATTTCCCATCTGTTGTATTGAGCTGTCTTAAAGATAATGACGTGGTGATCACCATGGGGGCGGGCAGCATTGGTCAATTACCCGCACAACTCATCGCGCTCGCGCAGGAGGGCCGGTGATGAGTGCCTACGTGCCACAAGGTGTTTTGCGCGGGCAAGAACCCATGAGCCGTCATGTGAGCTGGCGCGCCGGTGGCCTGGCTCGCGCATGCTACATACCCAAAGACAGTGATGATTTAGCCGATTTTGTCGCTACGCGTGCAGCCTCAGAGCATTTGCATGTGGTGGGATTGGGCAGCAATTTGCTGGTGCGTGATGGTGGGTTGGACGCTATCGTGGTGCTGACCCATGGTGCGCTGCGCCGCTTGGAAGTATTGACGCAACGGGGTCAGACCCCAAACCAAGAATGGGGTCTGACCCCAAATCATGAAGATGGGTTGACGTTGGAAGTGGAAGCCGGGGTCCCGGCGCCCAAAGTGGCGCGCCAAGCGGCACGCTTAGGCGCTGCCGGAGCAGAATTCTTGGCGGGCATTCCCGGCACCATGGGCGGTGCGCTGGCCATGAATGCCGGTTGCTACGGTTCTGAAACTTGGGACTTTGTCACTTCTGTGGTGACCTTGGACCGCACGGGTCAATTGCATCTGCGCACACCGGCGGACTACGAGATTGGTTATCGTCATGTGGTTATAAAGGGGTCAGACCCCACCAGGGGTCTGACCCCAACAACCCCAACAACCCCAACAATGGCCCCACCCACTCCATTAGAGCCCAGTGCGGAATGGTTTATTTCCGCACGCCTTACTTTTCCGCGCGGCGACTCTGCTGCTGCATTGCAACGCATTCGAGAGTTGTTGGCGCGTCGCGTGGCCACCCAGCCTTTGGGCGAGCCTAATGCCGGTTCGGTATTTCGTAACCCCGAGGGGGCTTATGCCGCACAACTCATTGAAGGGTGCGGTTTGAAAGGGGAGCGCGAAGGTGGGGCAGAAGTATCGCGCAAGCATGCCAATTTTATCGTGAATCGCGGCGGGGCCACCGCTTTGGACATTGAAACACTTATTTATCGTGTGCAATCCCGGGTGTTGCAGGACAAAGGGGTAGCGCTGATGACGGAAGTTCGAATTGTCGGTAGCAACGCATGATGTTAAGGAGAAAAACATGGCTGCACTAACCATACCCGGCTGGCTGGGCTGGGGGCAACGGGGAAAACAGGGGCGTGATAGACGCGAACAACAACCCGTACGCATAAATCGCCGCCGCGGAGCCTCCATGGGCAGCCGTAAGCGTGCTGAAAGGGAATCGCACCCGTTGGTTAATCCACGCGAAACGCTCATCCTTGTTTTGCGTACGGTGGCCGCGGGGTTGCTGGTGCTGATGTTGGCAGCTCTGGTGGGTTGGGCCGCCTCACGCCCTATGTTCCAGATTCAGCGCGTGGTGGTGAGCGGCGATCTGCAGCAAGTGGACCGCGAATTGGTGGCTAAGCGGGTGCGCAGTTTGCATGGCAATTTTTTCAACTTTGATTTGCGTGCCGCTGCCAGCGAATTACGCACCTTGCCCTGGGTGCATGCCGTGAGCATGCGTCGCCTGTGGCCCAATGGTATGGAAGTAGAGGTAGAAGAAAACCAACCATTGGCCCGTTGGGGCGATGAACGCCTGTTGAATGCGCAAGGAGAACCCTTTGCCGCTGATTACTCAGGAGCCTTGCCTCGTTTTGATGGCCCTGTGGGCAGCGGTGCGGAAATGGCACGGGAATTTCAGAAATTTAACCGTGAGCTGACCCCTATTGGCCGCAAGGTGGAGGCGCTGGGTCTGTCCGAGCGACGCGCTTGGACCATTCACTTGGATGATGGACTGACCATTGCATTGGGGCGAGACAGTATTCATGACCGCTTGAAGAAATTTGTTAGTGCGTACCCCTTACTGTTTAAAAAAGAATCCACTGAAGGGGCGTTGGCTGATTTGCGCTACGCCAGCGGCTTTACCCTACGTACCCCTGTTACCCGGAGATAGCGGCCCATGATTTCAAAAAACCGAGAAAACCAAAGCCTCATCGTAGGCCTGGATATTGGCACCTCAAAGATCGTGGTGATTGTGGCGGCCGTGCTGCCCGACGGCGGTCTGGAGGTGATTGGCCTGGGTCAGCACCCCTCTCGGGGGCTTAAAAAAGGGGTAGTGGTTAATATTGAAGCCACCGTGAATTCTATTCAGCGCGCCTTGGAAGAGGCCGAGTTGATGGCGGATGTCAAAATTCGCGAAGTGATTACCGGCATTGCGGGCAGCCACATCAAGAGCTTTAATTCTCACGGTATGGTGGCCATTAAAGACAAAGAGGTGGCGCGCAGCGATGTGGAGCGGGTGCTGGAAACGGCGCGCGCGGTGAGTATCCCTACCGATCAGCAAATTCTGCACATTCTTACCCAGGAATTTATTATTGATGACCAAGGGGACGTGCGCGAACCCGTGGGGATGAGCGGGGTGCGCTTGGAAGTAAAGGTTCATATCGTCACAGGTGCCGTTTCAGCCGCGCAAAACATCATGAAATGCGTGCGTCGTTGCGGGTTGGAAGTGCGCGACCTTATTTTGCAGCCCTTGGCCTCAGCCATGGCCGTTCTTACGGAAGACGAGCGAGATTTGGGTGTTTGTCTGGTGGATATTGGCGGCGGTACCACAGACATCGCTGTATTTGTGCAAGGCGCCATTCGTCACACCGCGGTAATTCCCATCGCAGGCGACCAAATTACCAACGATATTGCCATGGCTTTGCGCACGCCCACCAAGGACGCCGAAGAAATCAAGATTGCCCATGGCTGCGCGTTGCGTCAATTAGCGGATGCCAATCAATTGGTGGAAGTGCCAGGGGTAGGGGATCGCGGGCCGCGCCAGATGTCACGCCATACCTTGGCCGAGGTGATTGAGCCGCGCGTGGAAGAACTCTTTTCTCTGATTCAGGCGGAGTTGCGTCGCAGTGGATTTGAGGAGTTGATGGCCTCAGGCATCGTTTTGACCGGGGGCACCAGCGCCATGATGGGCATGCTGGAGTTGGGCGAGGAAATTTTTCATATGCCGGTGCGGGTGGGTGTGCCCAATTACCGCGGCGGACTCTCGGATGTGGTGCGCAATCCGCGCTTCGCCACCGGGATGGGGTTGTTGTTGTCGGGGTTTGAGCAGCATCAGAAGGAGAGAGTGTCGCGCGCTAACATCACATCTTTTTCGCAATTGGTAGAACGCATGAAAAATTGGTTCAAGAGTGCGTTTTAATTCGGTACACTTCGTTATGCAGAGCAAGGAGAAAAATAGCATGTCTACATTTGAAATTATGGAAAATGAAAGTCAGGAAGCCGTCATCAAGGTGGTTGGTGTTGGGGGTTGCGGTGGAAATGCCGTGGAGCATATGGTGAGTCGTGGTGTGTCGGGTGTGGAATTTATTGCCATGAACACCGATAGCCAAGCATTAAAGCGCAGTAAAGCCAGCGTATTGCTGCAATTGGGTGGCGAGCTGACCCGTGGTTTGGGTGCCGGAGCCAATCCCGAAGTGGGTCGCCAAGCCGCCCTGGCTGACCGCGAACGCATTACCGAAATGATTACAGGTGCTGATATGTTGTTCATCACCGCCGGTATGGGTGGCGGAACCGGAACGGGCGCCGCCCCGGTAGTGGCGCAAATTGCTCGCGAATTGGGTATTCTTACCGTGGCCGTGGTGACCAAACCCTTTAGTTTTGAAGGCCGTCGCATGAAAGCGGCTTTGGAGGGCATTGAGCAACTGACTCAATATGTGGATTCTGTCATTGTGATCCCCAATGAAAAGCTGATGAGCGTGCTGGGCGACGATGTGGGCATGCTAGAAGCCTATCAAGCGGCCAATGATGTGTTGCAAGGGGCTGTGGCGGGTATTTCTGAAGTGATTAACTGCCCAGGGCTTGTGAACGTTGATTTTGCTGATGTGCGCACCGTGATGTCTGAAATGGGAGTGGCTATGATGGGTTCTGCAGTGGCTGCTGGCATTGATCGCGCTCATATTGCCGCTCAACAAGCGATTGCAAGCCCTCTTTTAGAAGACGTGAATCTTACGGGTGCCCGCGGTGTGTTGGTGAATATTACCGCCAGTCAAGGAATGAAGCTGAAAGAAGTGCATGATGTGATGAACACCATTCGCTCCTTTACCGCCGAAGATGCTACGGTCATTTTTGGCAGCGTGATTGATGATGAAATGGGCGAATCTTTGCGGGTGACCATTGTGGCCACTGGTTTGGGTGATGTACCGGTTAAGCGTGCACAACCTCAGCCTTTCGTCGTGGTTCGCAACGGTACCGATAACGCTTCCGTGAACTTAGATTATGCCAATCTGGAAACCCCGGCTGTCATGCGCCGCGGTCGCAGTACCACTGTGGAAGCCATGAAAGACACGGGTATGGATGTTTTGGATATTCCTGCGTTCTTGCGCAAGCAGGCCGATTAAGGGCTCGGGCTCGCTCGAGCGGCCTGTTTTGACTATAATGATGGGATGTTGAAGCAAAGAACGCTAAAAACGGCGGTACAAACCACGGGCATCGGACTGCATTCCGGCGTAAAAGTGGTGTTGAACATCCGCCCCGCCCCTGTGGACACCGGCATCGTGTTCTTGCGCTCCGATCTGCCAGGAGCGCCCGCCATCCCTGCCATTGCTGAAAATGTCACCGACACCCGCTTATCCACGTTAATAGAATGCCATGGAGCGCGAATCAGCACCATCGAGCATTTGATGTCGGCTTTTTCAGGACTGGGTGTGGATAATGCCTATGTGGACGTGTCGGGCCCAGAGCTTCCTATTATGGATGGCAGTTCCGGCCCCTTTGTGTACCTCATCCAATCGGTGGGTTTGGTAGAGCAACTCACCGCCAAGCGTTACATCAAAATTCTAAAACCTCTGGAAGTGAGGGAGGGCGAAAAAACAGCACGTTTCGAACCCTACAATGGATTTCGCATCACCTACGAAGGTCAGTTTAACCATCCCGCCTTCGATAAAACCGGCTCTAGCGTGACGGTGGATTTTGCCGACACCTCGTATGTACGCGAAGTGTCGCGCGCCCGCACCTTTGGCTTTACTCAAGACGTAGAAATGCTGCGTTCGCAAGGCTTGGCCTTGGGCGGCAGCTTGGATAACGCTATTGTGATGGATGAGTTTAGAGTGTTGAATGTCGACGGTCTGCGTTTTGCCGATGAATTTTTGCGCCATAAAATTTTGGACGCGGTGGGCGATCTGTATTTGCTGGGGCATCCTGTGATTGGCGCCTTTACCGGCCATAAATCGGGTCATGCACTTAATAATAGAGCGGCCCGCGCGCTTTTGTCGGACACCTCAAGCTGGTCGTTTATCTCTTTTCAGCCCGGCGACCCCCTCCCTTCCACCTTTATCGAGCCCTTAACCCAAGCCCAACCCCAACCCAGCTTTTAAGGGCCTGTCTATTTTTTTTGGGGGGTCAGACCCCGGATGAAGTCTCGGGTGGGGTCTGACCCCGACGAGGCTCCTGCCGCTCCTTAATCAACCGTTCGATGGCGTCTTTAAGCGGTGAGGGGGGCAGGGTGTCGCATAATTCCTGAAAGTATCCCAGACCTGTAGATGACAGCCCATGCCCGGTTCGATGACGGATAATGGGTGGTGATTCTGGCGTAGCGACTTGAATTTTAAGGATTTTAATTTCAGGAAAGGATTGGGATAGGGCGCGTGTCAGGCTTGGCGCCATTTGTTTTAGTTTGGCGGCCACTGCGCCACCACGCGCGCGAATCAATAAGGCATCGCCCTCCACGCCCGTAATTTCAGCGTAATCCACCAAAGGATGGGGTACCACCTGCCGCCAAACCTTCTGCACAGGGGCCAATTGGGCCATGCGGCCTTGCAATTGGGTCAGCGTTGAATCGTCGCGCAGAATGTCTTGTAAGGGTCGTGAGCTCATGGGCTATTGTATCTGTTAAAATCGAAGCTTTTGCGCTTCTGGCCCTCCATTTTATGATCACCAATGTCCTGAAAAAGATCTTCGGCTCCCGTAATGAGCGCTTGCTTAAGGGGTATCGCAAGAATGTAACCCTCATCAACGCCCTCGAGCCTGGGCTTAGCGCCTTAAATGATGCTGAGCTGCAAGCCAAGACCGGTGAGTTCCGCCAACGCTTAAGTGCCGGCGAAACACTGGACGACTTGCTGCCCGAAGCTTTTGCTGTGATGCGTGAAGCCAGTCGGCGCGTTCTGGGTATGCGCCACTTTGACGTGCAATTGGTGGGTGGCATGGTGCTGCATCAGGGCAAGATTTCAGAAATGCGCACCGGTGAGGGCAAGACCTTGGTGTCTACCTTGCCTGCTTACTTAAATGCGCTTTCAGGACGCGGCGTTCATGTGGTGACGGTGAATGACTACTTGGCCCGTCGCGACGCGGAATGGATGGGCAGAGTGCATCAGTTTTTAGGGTTGACAGTGGGTGTTAATTTGTCCCAAATGTCTCATGATGAAAAAGTAGCGGCCTACGCTTCTGACATTACCTACGGGACCAATAACGAATTCGGTTTTGATTACCTGCGCGATAACATGGTAACGCAAGCCGCCGAGCGCGTTCAGCGCACGCTCAATTATGCCATTGTGGATGAGGTGGACTCTATCCTGATTGACGAAGCACGCACACCGTTAATCATTTCAGGGCAAGCCGAAGACAGTGCGCAACTGTACCGTCAAATTGATGCCCTCATACCCAATCTTAAAGCGCAGGCGGCTGAAGAGGGTGAGGGCGATTATCTGGTGGACCTCAAGGCTCACCAGGTGATGCTCTCTGAGGCCGGTCATGAGCATGCTGAAACTTTGCTGAGCCAAGCCGGGTTATTGGCCGCAGGGGCTAGTCTGTACGAGCCTGCCAACATCATGCTGATGCATCACGTCTATGCCGCACTGCGTGCCCACACCTTGTATCACCGCGATCAGCATTACGTGGTGCAAGAAGATGAAGTGATTATCGTGGACGAATTTACCGGACGCATGATGCCCGGTCGGCGCTGGTCTGAGGGTATTCATCAAGCAGTAGAAGCCAAGGAGCGCGTCAAGATTCAAAATGAATCACAAACCTTGGCCTCCATCACGTTCCAAAATTATTTCCGACTGTATGGCAAGCTCTCGGGCATGACGGGGACGGCCGATACAGAAGCCTTCGAATTTCAACATATTTACAATTTAGAAACTGTTATCGTACCCACGCACCGCCCTATGGTGCGCGAAGACCGTATGGACCAAGTGTTTCGCAGTGCAAAAGAAAAATACAACGCCATTATTTTGGATATTGAAGACTGCCAGAAACGGGGGCAACCGGTGTTGGTGGGCACCACCTCCATTGAGAGTTCTGAATTGCTCTCGGATGTTTTGACGCAACATAAATTAGATCACCAAGTGCTCAACGCCAAGCAGCATGCGCGCGAGGCAGACATCGTTATTCAAGCGGGACGTCCGGGTGTGATTACCATTGCTACCAACATGGCCGGTCGTGGTACGGATATTGTATTGGGCGGCAATCCAGAAACAGATATTCGTGCCATTCGCGACGATGCAACACTCTCCGATGCAGAAAAAGATCTGCGAACCAAAGAAGTGCGCAGTCAATGGCAAGCGCGCCATGACGCGGTGTTATCCGCCGGCGGCATGCATATCATCGGTTCAGAGCGTCATGAATCGCGTCGTATTGATAACCAGTTGCGCGGTCGCTCCGGTCGCCAGGGCGACACGGGCTCTAGCCGTTTTTATTTATCATTAGAAGATCCGTTACTCAAAATTTTTGCTTCTGATCGTGTGGCCGCCATCATGGATCGCTTGAAGATGCCAGAAGGTGAGGCCATTGAGCATCCGTGGGTAACGCGCGCTATTGAGAATGCGCAGCGTAAGGTAGAAGCGCGCAACTTCGATATGCGTAAGCAATTGTTGGAATACGACGATGTGGCCAACGATCAGCGCAAAGTAATTTATCAGCAGCGCAATGAATTATTAGAAGCGCAAGACATCTCGGATACCATTCGTGCCATGCGCGAAGATGTGTTGAGCATGGAATTTCGACAAGCTATTCCGCATGAAACTGCTGAAGAGCAATGGGACTTGGTGAGCTTAGAGCGCGTATTAGAAGCCGACTTCCGTTTGGATTGTCCAGTACGCCAATGGATGAGCGATGAACCCAGTTTGGATGAAGATCGGGTTCTGGCCCGTATTATTGAAACTGCAAATGCGGCCTATAACGGCAAGTTTGCGCTGGTAGAGCCTGCCATGCTGCACGGCTATGAGCGCGCCGTCATGTTGCAGTCCATCGATTCTCATTGGCGTGAGCATTTGTCCGCCTTAGATCATTTGCGTCAAGGCATTCACTTGCGCGGTTATGCGCAGAAAAACCCCAAGCAAGAATATAAGCGCGAAGCTTTTGAGTTATTTGGTGCCATGTTAGACACCATTAAGCGCGATGTGACGCGCACGCTGTGTTTGGTGGTGGTGGAAAGCCCGGCGGCGGTAGAAGCGGTAGCCGAAGAGGTGGTCACCGCCCCTGCCAACGTACAATATCATCACGCCGATTATGACGAAGCTTTAGCCAGCAACGACGAAGTGGGCGCATCCAGCGAAGCTCCCTTTAAGCGCGAGGTGGCCAAGGTGGGGCGCAATGATCCATGCCCTTGTGGATCGGGTAAAAAATATAAGCAATGTCACGGCCGCCTCTCTTAAGTGGTACGTCCTAAATTGGCGTTATGACGGATTGCCTCAATAGGCAATCCGTACTAAGCATTTAGGGTTATATACAGCAACCACCAAAATCAATAAGAATTGTTTTATTACACATTCTGTGAGTATTGATGAGCTCATTTAAACCCCTAATACTATCGGTCGCCTTTGTGCTATGCGCCCTGCTGTCCGCTGCCAGTTCTCACGCGGATAACTCTGTCCTGCCTGCAGTGCCCACCCCTGAACCAATTTCACCTGCTGGTGGGTTTTCAGGGAATATTGGCCTTTATTCCCAGTACGTTATTCGTGGAGTAACCTATTCCCGAGAAAAACCCGCTCTGCAAGGGGATATTCAATATGATTTTCCCAATGGTTGGTACATCGGATTATGGGCTTCTAATGTTAGTCGCTACACCATCTACGGCGCTCCTATGGAAACCGATCCTTATGGGGGCTATATAGGGTCTGTAGGAGATGTGACTTACGATATTGGCGCTTGGCATTGGACCTTTTTTGGTGGAAACACTCCTGTGGCAAGAGTGACTTACGACACCTTGGAGGGTTACTTTGGCTTGGCGTATAAAAGCGTGAATATGCGTTATTGGCGTGAATTTACCGATTATTTTGGTGTGGGTGCTCAGTCAGCCGGCCCTGATTTTGGTTTAATATCTAACGGCAACTCAATTGGCTCTAGTTACACCGAACTTAATTTTAACCCCGAACTTCCCTATGGGCTCACGCTGCAATTACACGCCGCCCGCCAAGTGGTTAAACATTACGAGAGTATGAATTTTAATGATTACCGTATTGGACTGGAAAAGGATCTGGGTAATAACTGGGCGGTTAATTTAGCGCATAGCGAAACTACGGCCAATTCTGCTGTCTTTACCGATGGAAGAGGGTTAGATACCGCTCGTCCCAAATGGGCATTCTTCGTTCGTAAGGGTTTTTGAGGACGCTGTTGGCGTAGAATAAAGGCTCTATCATGTGCAGCATTTAGGAGCGTTGGTTTATGCCGGTTAATCTGAACCCCCCCCAAGCCCATGCGCTCCATTGCGTGCCTGGCGTTCTGCTGGGCGTAGTACCGGCCGGTATTCGCAAAGCGGGCCGCCGCGATCTATTGCTCATTACTTTAATTCCCGGTAGCCGCGTGGGTGCCGTATTTACGCAAAACCGTTTTTGTGCGGCCCCGGTACAAGTCTGTCGTGATCATTTAAAAAAATCCACGCCGCGCGCATTAATCATCAATACCGGTTGCGCCAACGCCGGTACCGGTGAACCCGGTTTGGCAGATGCGCGCGCCACCTGCGAGGCTGTGGCCGCAGCGCTGGGAGTAAGTGCCGTGGAAGTATTGCCTTTTTCTACTGGGGTTATTTTGGAACGTTTGCCCATGGAGCGCTTACTGGCGGGTATCGCACCAGCCAAAGCCGCTTTGCAAGCGGACTGCTGGCTGCAAGCCAGCGAAGCCATCATGACCACGGATACTGTTTCTAAAGCAGCTTCCCGGCAAATCCAATTGCAAGGCCGCACCGTTACCGTTACCGGTATTTCTAAAGGAGCGGGCATGATCCGCCCCAACATGGCCACCATGTTGGGTTATGTGGCCACCGATGCCGCTGTGAGTGCCGCCTTACTGCAAACCCTTACAGAAGACGCGGCCGATCATTCTTTTAATCGCATTACGGTTGATGGGGACACCTCCACCAATGATTCTTTTGTGGTGATGGCCACCGGTGCTGCGGGAAATGTTGAAATATCGCGCGCGGATAGTGATGATTATCGCGTGCTGCGCTTGGCTGTGGTGGCGGTGGCTACGGAATTGGCACAAGCCATTGTGCGCGATGGAGAAGGTGCCACTAAATTTATTACAGTAACCGTAGAAGAGGGCGCTACGGAAGAAGAATGCTTAAAGGTTGCCTACGCCATCGCCCATTCGCCCTTGGTGAAAACGGCTTTCTTTGCCTCAGATCCCAACTTGGGACGCATCTTGGCGGCAGTGGGGTATGCGGGCATTGGCGATTTGGACGTGTCACGTCTCACGTTGTATTTGGATGATGTATTGGTCTCCGATCGGGGTGGGCGCGCCCAAAGTTATCAGGAAGCAGACGGTCAGCGCGTCATGAAACAAGCGGAGATTACCATTCGTGTGCGCTTAGCGCGTGGCAACGCACAGGCCACGGTGTGGACTTGTGACTTCTCTTATGATTATGTGCGCATCAACGCCGATTACCGCAGCTAGTTCACGGAACCCTTAACTGGCTGCCATGGAACCCTTAACGATTTTAATTGCACGCGCGGAGGCATTATTAGCCCGCTTAGAGGCGTGGCTACCCGCTGTGCCCGCTGCCCCGCAGTGGACCGATGCAGTGGCCTGGCGTTGGCGCCACCGCGGTAATGCGGGCTGGTTGCAGCCCATTACCAGCTTGCACCCCATTTGTTTGGATGATCTGTGCGATATTGATGTGCAAAAAGAACGCGTGCTGATCAATACGCGCCAGTTTGTTAACGGCCATACGGCCAATAACGTGTTACTCACCGGCGCGCGCGGCACTGGTAAATCATCCCTTATCAAGGCACTGTTAAATGAGTTTTCTGGGCAAGGGCTACGCGTCATCGAAATGGATAAAGACCATCTGGTGGATTTGCCAGACGTGGTGGATTTCATTTCAGGGCGCCCTGAACGCTTCATCATTTTTTGCGACGACCTTTCTTTTGAGTCCGGCGAAGCGCATTACAAAGCGCTGAAATCGGTGTTGGATGGTTCGCTGGCAGCGCCATCAAATAATCTTCTGGTGTACGCCACCAGCAACCGTCGTCACTTAATGCCAGAGTATTTTGCTGAGAACCGCGACACCGCACATATGGATGATGAAATTCATCCCAGCGAAACAGTAGAAGAAAAAATATCTTTGTCCGATCGTTTTGGTATTTGGGTCAGCTTTTACCCCTTCGACCAAGAAGCGTATCTGCATATTGCTACCCATTGGGCACGCACTTTAGGCGCCGCTATTCCCGATCCAGAACTCTTTCGCCGCGAAGCCTTGCAATGGGCGCTGTTGCGCAGTTCGCGCAGTGGTCGTTCTGCTTGGCATTTTGCCCGCGACTGGGCGGGGCGGCAGAGCTAAGCATGGCGCGTATTGAAGTGGTGGCGGCGGTGCTCATGGACCGTCAAGGACGATATCTGTTGGCACAACGGCCGACAGGAAAAGTGTATGCAGGTTATTGGGAATTTCCCGGCGGAAAAGTGGAGGTGGGTGAAACCCATCATCAGGCGTTGGTGCGTGAAATTCGTGAAGAATTAGGCCTAGATATTACGCGCGCTTACCCTTGGATGACATTGCATTTCGATTATCCGCACGCGCAGGTCAACCTTCATGTGTTTCGTGTTACCCATTGGACGGGCACGCCGCAATCCCTAGAAAATCAGTCCTTTTCTTGGCAGGGTGCGGGTTGCGAGCAGGTTACTCCCATGTTGCCAGCCAACGGCCCTTTGTTGCGCGCCTTGGATTTGCCCACTGTGTATGGCATCAGTTATGCCCATGAGATGGGAGAGGCTGCATTTTTAAAGGCACTGCAAGAAGCCTTGCAACGGGGTTTGCGCTTAATACAAGTGCGTGAAAAAGAGTGGAGTGAAACACGTCTTCAGACCTTTGCAAAGCAGGTCGTGAAAATGGCGCGCCCTTTTGGGGCATGTGTACTCATCAATGGCAACCCAGATGTGGCGCGTGCGGTAGGGGCCGATGGGGTGCACTTAAGCGCCCAGCAACTGAGCAGCTGCACAGAGCGTCCTGACTTTACCTGGGTGGGGGCTTCGACCCATACGCCTGATGATTTGCGCCAAGCCCAGCGTATGGGTGTTGATTTTGTGGTGTTGGGTCCGGTGGCCATGACCGCCACCCATCCCGGTGTAGCCGCCATGGGTTTTGAAACGTTTTCTCGCTGGGCAGGGGAGTGCGGTATCCCTGTATTTGGTATTGGCGGTTTGGGGTTGGCTGATTTAGAAGGCGCGTGGAGGGCAGGGGGGCAGGGCATTGCCAGCATGCGTGCTGTGTGGCAAGGCAGCGCACCTATCCCCAATCGCTTCGCTTTAATCTAGCGGTTTTGGCCAGCGGTAAAAGTTAGGTTCTTGGGGGTTGGGGCGCGTGCGAAAACGTTTGTGACCCCAAAAATATTGTTCCGGATAGGCGCGTCCCTGTGCCTCAATAAAGTCATTCATGCGGCGCACATCGGCCGGCTCATCCCCGCTGGGGTAATTGGTCCAGGCTGGAAAGAAATCCACCTCATACCCCATTCCATCATTTGCGCGATGACATACGCAGGGCACGACTACTGCGCCGGTGAGGGTGGCCAACCAGGGTAAGGTGGCGACGGTGGCGGCTGGAATTCCAAAAAAAGGCACGAAGATGGAAGCGCTATCACCAAAGTCCATATCCGGCAGGAAATATAAATTGCGCCCATCGCGAATGGCGCGCACCAGTGGGCGCAATCCTTTTTTGCGCTCCAGCATCACTACATCGCCTAAGCGATTGCGTGCGTTTCTAATCAAGTTATCGATCAGGGTATTTTTATGGGGCGTAAAAAATCCCACCCCTCGAAACGCCATACCCATGCGCGCGCCTTGCATTTCAAGACCCACCAGATGAGGCGTTAAAAAAATGATGGGGCGTCCGTTGGTTTCGGTGTGATTGAGATTGTTTAAGGTCACCATGGATTCAATACGTTTGCGCGGCGACCACCATAAAATACCCAGCTCTAAAAAGCTACGGCACAGCGCACCCAAATGACGACGCGCCAATTGATCGCGTTCTTGCAATGAAAGCTGTGGGAAGCAAGCGTGTAGATTGATTCGTGTGGTGCGGCTAAAGCGTGTGTAAAACGCAATCACACCCAACCCACGTCCCAAAATATCCAACGCCCTAAGGGGCAAGAAATGCAGCAACCACAACAACGCAAGGGCAACGCGCGTCATGGTGCGGGCAGTTCGTAGGGAAGGGGGAGTAATTGTAGCGCAGCGCCAGCGGGGCTTGCCAAATGCAAAGGACCCTGCGCAGCCTCACGGGTCAGAACGGCCAATACTTCACAGCCTTCTGCGGAGGGGCCGCCGACCATGGCAATTTTGCCAACAGGGCTTTGGGCATCTGCGCCATAAACCGCATCACCCACTTGCACGTTGTCCGAGCGACTGACCACGCTCAAGCGATACAGGCGGCGCTTTACTTGTCCCAAATAATGGCTGCGTGCCACAATCTCTTGGCCCGTGTAGCAGCCTTTTTTAAAATTAATTCCGCCCAATAAATCCCAGTTCAGCATTTGCGGAATCCATTCGTCCTGGGTGACCAGGGTGATTTCGGCCACCCCTTCACGCACCGCAGCGCTCGCCCAATCATGCACTGTGCCTGGTGTGCAATACGGCGCCAGGCGTTCTTGCAGCGCATCTAGGGCAATGCTGGGCCCCAGCAGCATCGTGCGTTCCGCGGAGAGGCTGATTACGGTGATATCGCCCGAGGTGGCGTGCTGGGGCACAGTGGGACGCGTAAGGCCCGCGGCGCTCAGAGCGGCACTAGTATCGCCCACTAACCCCAGTGCCGAGATAGGTGCAGTGGGGGTCTGACCCCTAGTGGGGTCTGACCCCACTAGGGGTCTGACCCCAACGGATGAGATGGATGCTTTAGAGCGCAATACATATTGGCCAAGACGCTTCACTAAGGATTCGGCCAAATCGCCTGCGGCATCCAGCCAGTAGGCATCACGTTCATGCCACACCAATAAGGTGGCCAATAAACGGCCTTTGGGTGAGCAGTAGCCAGCCAAAAGGGCTACCGGCGACTCAAGTGCTGTGATGTCTTGGGTAAGTTGGCCTTGCAAGAAGGTGCCCGCATCCGCGCCCGTGACGCAAAGTAGGGATCGATGCGAGAGATCAATGAGTCGAGGCGTGGTCAAGGAAGTAATCCATGTTGTTGTTGTGATGCCGTTAAACTCTTTATACCGTCATGATGACATATTTGCCCGAGATTTTTTTGTATGACTCAACAATTTCCCGGCATGGTGCGCATCACATTGGACCAATCGAGGCTATTGACAGTACTGCTACTGGCGGCCCATGGGTTTTGTGCGGGAGGGTTGCTGTTATGGCCGGGACCCAGCGGGTTGCGTCAAGGTTTACTCATCCTTGTATTAGTGGCCCTGCTGCGTGCCTTGCGCCATGAGGCTTGGCGCCAATCTCCACAAGCTGTTACGCGTGTAGACCTGGAGGGAGGAGGACGGTTGCGCCTGATTACACGCAATGGCCAACGCTCATTGGGCGTTCTTCTGCCGGGCAGCTTTGTGGCGCCCTATGGGGTTATTTTGCGCTATCGCCTAGCGAGTGGCGGAGCTGTGCGCTATTGCGTGGTGGCACGAGACGCCACCCATCCAGATTGCAATCGCATTCTGCGGGTTTTGCTGCGCCATCCGCTATAATGAGTGGCTATTAAACAGCCCCCACTGACCTGTTATGACTTCGGTTCTTCATTTGCGCGGCCCATTGGCCCTATCCCCCTTTCGGGTTGAGCGATTGCGCGCCACATTGGCCGAGCAAGGCGTTGTGGTACAAGGGCTTACCGCTTGGTACGACCACTTTGTGGCCCTCAGTACTGCGCTCAGTATTCCCCATGAAGCGCGCCTGCAAGACCTGCTCACCTACGGTCAACCCGCCGAGCCCTTAGACCAAGCGGGCTTACAGATAAACGTGGTGCCTCGTTTGGGCACCTTATCCCCATGGTCTACCAAGGCTACCGATATTCTGCATCATTGCGGGCTACCCTCTGTGCTTCGCGTGGAGCGCGGCACCACCTATCAAATGCGGCTGGCCAATGAATTAAACGCCGTTCAGCGCGAGACGTTGCGCCACCACGTGCATGACCCCATGATCGAAACGGTTTTAGACAGCTTGGACCAAGCCCCCTTGTTGTTTAAACCACATGCCCCCCAATCCTTAACCCGCGTGGATGTGTTGGGCGGAGGGCGCGATGCATTAAAAGACGCCGACGCCCAAATGGGTTTGGCTTTGGCCGCAGACGAAATCGATTATTTGGTGACCTTGTTTACAGCAGAAGGGCGCAACCCCACGGATGCGGAGCTCTTGATGTTTGCGCAAGCCAACTCCGAGCATTGTCGCCATAAAATATTTAATGCCTCTTGGGTGATTGATGGTGAAGTAAAAAGCCAATCGTTATTTCAGATGGTGCGCACCACTCACCAAAAAAATCCGCAGGGTACTGTGGTGGCGTATTCCGATAATGCCGCCATCATTGAAGGTGCACCCGCTGCGCGTTTTTACCCCAACCCCGCCAGCGGCCATTATGGGTATCAATCAGCGCAAACACATTTTTTAATTAAAGTAGAAACGCACAATCATCCTACAGCTATTGCTCCCTTTCCAGGAGCGGCCACGGGCAGTGGCGGGGAAATACGAGATGAAGGGGCCACTGGTATTGGCGCCAAACCCAAGGCCGGCTTAACGGGTTTCTCCGTATCTAATCTTAATATTCCTGGGTTTGTTCAACCTTGGGAAGCGGGCTCGGGGCAACGGCCTGCACGTATCGCTTCGGCGCTTTCCATCATGACCGAAGGTCCCGTTGGGGGTGCTGCATTTAACAACGAATTTGGCCGTCCCAATTTGGCAGGCTATTTCCGCACCTTCGAGCAATCGTTTGAAGGGCGCATGCGCGGCTACCATAAACCGATTATGTTGGCCGGTGGATTGGGCGCCATTGAGGATGCCCATACCTTCAAGAAGCCCCTCTTGGCAGGCTGTTTGTTTGTGCAGTTGGGAGGGCCTGGCATGCGCATTGGTTTGGGCGGCGGCGCCGCTTCTTCCATGCAAAGCGGACATAATAGTGAGAGCCTAGATTTCGATTCTGTGCAGCGGGCTAATCCCGAAATGCAGCGGCGCGCACAAGAGGTGATTGATCGCTGTTGGCAAATGGGGTTACATAATCCTATTTTAGCAATTCACGATGTGGGCGCAGGCGGGCTGTCTAATGCCTTTCCAGAACTGGCCCATGATGGAGGGGTGGGCGCCGTCTTTGATCTGCGTAAAATTCCTTCCGAAGAACCGGGTATGTCGCCGCGCGAAATTTGGAGCAACGAATCGCAAGAGCGTTATGTGTTGGCCATTCACCCTGAAAGCCGTGCGCTGTTTGAGGAGTTCTGCGTGCGCGAGCGTTGCCCCTTCGCCATTGTGGGGGAAGGTACGGCAAACAAACGTTTGCTGGTGAACGATCCGCTCTTGGGGGTAGCTCCTGTGGATATGGGTTTGGATGCGTTGCTGGGCAAACCCCCGCGTATGACACGTGATGTGAAGCGCGTTGCAGTTGTGGGACAGCCCTTACAACTGACGGATGCTGCAAACCACTTGGTGGAGGCTGTTCATCGTGTGCTGCGCTTACCGGGTGTGGCCGATAAAACATTTTTAATTGCCATTGGCGATCGCACTGTGGGTGGTCTGTCCGCACGCGACCCCTTTGTGGGCCCGTGGCAAGTACCGGTGGCGGATGTGGCCGTTACCTTGGCCGATTTTAAAAGCCATCATGGTGAAGCATTTGCCCTGGGTGAGCGCGCCCCTATTGCGCTGCTCTCAGGTCCTGCATCAGGGCGTATGGCCGTGGGAGAGGCCATCACCAATTTGGCAGCAGCATCTATTGCGCGCTTAGGCGATATTCGACTGTCGGCCAATTGGATGGCGGCGGCTGGTGCGCCTGGTGAAGATGCGGCCTTGTTTGATACGGTGGCCGCCGTGGCTCTGGAATTATGCCCCGATCTCAATATCAGCATTCCGGTGGGTAAAGATTCCCTATCCATGCGCACCGTGTGGAATGATGGCGACGAACATTCCGTTACTGCACCCCTATCCTTGGTGATTACGGGCTTTGCTCGTTGCGCGGATGTGCGTCAAACGTTAACCCCTGAATTGCAATGTGTAGAAGGCGGAAGTGCGCTTATCTTGATTGATTTGGGCCGCGGTAAAAATCGCTTGGGCGGCAGTGCGTTGGCGCAGGTCTATGGCCAAGTGGGTGACGTCCCCCCCGACTTAGATTCTGCGCAAGACCTTTCCGCGTTCTTTATTATCATCCAAGCGCTTAATCGTGAAGGCCGATTGCTGGCCTATCATGATCGCTCTGATGGCGGCTTGCTGGTGACGGTAGCCGAAATGTTGTTTTGCTCACGGCGTGGCGCAACACTTAACCTATCTGGGGTCAGACCCCTAGTGGGGTCTGACCCCCTGTTGGGGCAGTTGTTTAGCGAAGAGCTGGGGGCCGTGATTCAGGTACGCCAAGCCCATGTAGTGGCGGTGCTAAAAGCATTGTCCTCAGTGGGGTTGGGTGAGTGCAGTCATGTGCTGGGCCCGGTTAATGATAGCGACTACCTCATAATCAACCACGACGGAATCAATGTCCTAGAACAATCTGTAACGGCGTTGCACCAGGTGTGGTCAGAGACCACACACCGCATACAGGCGCTGCGTGACAATCCGCAATGCGCCCATGAAGAGTTTGCTCGCATTGGTGACCAATCAGATCCCGGCCTTACATGGGCCTTAAGTTTCGATGCCCATGAAGATGTGACTGCCCCCTTTATTAACGCGGGAGCTCGCCCACCGGTGGCGGTGCTGCGCGAGCAAGGTGTAAACGGCCAGGTGGAAATGGCGGCGGCTTTTGATCGCGCCGGCTTTGACGCGGTGGATGTGCACATGAGTGATATCTTAAGCGGTCGCCTTTCCTTGGCCGATTTCTCGGGCTTTGTGGCCTGCGGCGGGTTCTCCTACGGTGACGTGCTGGGCGCCGGTGAAGGCTGGGCCAAATCTATTTTATACAACAGCCGTGCGCGCGATCAATTCAGTGCGTTTTTTGAGCGTGGCGATGTGTTTGCGCTGGGCGTGTGCAACGGCTGCCAAATGATGAGTGCGCTCTCCGGCATTATCCCCGGTGCCGAGCGTTGGCCGCGCTTCACACGCAATCGTTCTGAACAGTTTGAAGCCCGGGTGGTCTTATTGGACGTGGTGAGCAACACCTCCATTTTTCTAGACGGTATGGCCGGTAGCCGAATACCTGTGCCGGTGTCACACGGAGAAGGATTTGCTCAGTTTACGGATGACGCCGCACGGGCCGCCGCACAGCCGTTAGTGGCGTTACGTTACGTGGATGGCCATGGCGTTGTGGCCAACAGATACCCCCTTAACCCCAATGGTTCACCGGACGGGATTGCGGGACTGACCACCCCCGACGGTCGCTTCACTATTACGATGCCCCATCCCGAGCGCGTTTTTCGCAGCGTGCAAAATTCATGGTATCCCAAAGAGTGGGGCGAGGATGGTCCGTGGTTACGCATGTTCCGCAATGCACGTTTGTTTGTTGGTTAAGGGCGCAACACATCATTCCATAACGCAATGACGACGGGTTTTATGTCTGCCACCAAAGCCCTGTCAACGAGCGCCTGCCTGGCGCCTTTCAATCGTTCTTGATGCTGAAAGCTGCGTAGGCGCGCGTAACCAATAGCAACTTGTTCGGCCAATCCTGAATTAATCAGCCCCATTTTTCCTGCGCGTTGCAACAAGGCCACGTTCCCCACGTTGTCGATGAGTTCTGGGTGTTGGTGGGCATGGGCCAAAATAAGCGCTTGCACAATAAATTCTATATCAATCATTCCGCCGCTATCGTGCTTTACATCAAAACGGTCGCTATGGTTGATATTGCCTTGATGTATAAGCTGTCGCATGTTAAGTATTTCCAGACGTAAGACATCCCAATGTCGTATACGCTGTAATACAGCGCGACGAATGTCGTCGAATGCGGCACCAATTGTTTTATCTCCACAGCAAAAGCGGGCACGGGTTAATGCTTGGTGCTCCCATACCCATGCAGAATTATCGCGATCTTGTAGTTGGTAGTGTTGAAACGCTTCCAGCGGACTAACCAAAACGCCTGCATTACCATTGGGGCGTAATTGCGTATCGACATCGTAGAGAATACCAGCACCGGTCAAGGTGGTCATCCACTGTGAAATTTTGCGGGTAAGTATTGCGTAGTTGTTTTGGGCCAACTCATGGTCATCTTGGTAGATAAAAACTAGATCCAGATCCGAATCGTAACCCATTTCCTTGCTGCCCCATTTGCCATAGGCAATAACGGCAAAACGGGGGTCCTTGCAATGACGTTGAGGCACTTGCTGCCACGCAACACCTAGTACCAATGTCATCATGACATCCGCTAAGGCGCTTAAGCGATCAGCCACTTGCTCTACCTTTAACATACCATCCAAATCACACAGGAGAATGTGGAAGGTTTCTGCATGACGCTGGCGTCGTAACAAATCCATTTGCCCTTCAGTGTCCCCGTCCAACTCCATTAACCGGACATAAAGCTTGGTGCGAAAGCGTTCCCAGTAGCCTGCAAAATCATCACGCTGCTCATCTGGTTGATTTAAAAACTCATCCAGTAATTGCGGTCGCTGTGTAACGTAACGAGCAGCCCATTCTGATGCTGCAAGTAGCGAGAGAAGACGGTCCATTACAATGGGGTAATCCACCAATAGCATGAGGTATGAGGCACGCCGGCTAATGGCTTCCATGAAATGAAGAAAACGGTTGGTTAGAAAATCAATATCGCCATTCGGCTCCTGCTTTAATATTAAGCTCAGGCCGCGACCCATGGCGATATCAAATTGTTCGCGCGTACGCTCACTTTGTGCCCGATAGCGGGTGCTGTGACAAATGGAAGTTAGTTTTTGTAGCAACTCTCGTTGTGGCGATTCGGTAATATTTTCAGGTGATGTGATTTGGGCCAGCGCCCATAATTGCTCGCCAGCACCAGCCAAAGGGGCGTTGGTTTCAGCAGGAAATATACTGTCAAATTGGGCAGCTACAGCCTGTAACCGCTGATCCAACGCACTCTTAAACTGGGGGTAGTCATTAAAACCCATGGCTTGCGCCACGCGCAATTGGTCTTCAGCCTCTATGGGCAGGCTATGGGTTTGTGCGTCATCAAGATATTGCAACCGATGTTCGAGGTGTCTTAAAAATACATAATCCTCCTGCAGTGCCTGAGCGACTTCAGGAGTTATAAATCCGCGCTCGCCCAATAGGGGCAGCATGGCGAGAGTGGGAATAAGCCTTAAGGTAGCGTCTTGTCCGCCCCGTATCAGTTGAAACACTTGAACTGCAAACTCAATTTCTCGAATACCACCACGACCCAATTTAATATCCGCACCCTTCCATTGCGACTGGCGAGCATCCTTTTGATTGGTTTCATCGCGAATTTGTTGGTGCAGGATGCGCATGGCGCCGATGACCGAGTAATCCAGATGGCGACGATAGACAAAAGATGCGGTCAATTGCCTCAAAGCGCTACTGCCGCGCGTAACCCCCGCACGTTCGGGATCCGATATGATGCGCCCTTTAATCCAAGCGTAGCGCTCCCAATCGCGCCCTTGAACAATAAAATATTCTTCCAGCATAGCCAGACTTACCGCCAATGGACCGGCTCGGCCGTTGGGGCGTAATAATAAATCAACGCGAAACACAAAACCGTCAGGGGTAATCTCAGAGAGCAGGGCGCCTAACCGTTGAGCCAAGCGAAAGAAGAAATCATGATTGGAGAGCCGCCCTAGGCTGCCCTGTCCATCCGTTTCACCATCCTCTTCGTAAACAAAAATTAAATCAATATCTGATGAGACGTTAAGCTCTCGTCCGCCCAGCTTACCCATACCCACCACCAGCAACTCTTGTGCGGTACCAGATTCGGCGCCGATTGGTGATCCGTGGCGCTGGCGCAATTCTTCATGAAGAAAGGCGACACCTGCTTGCACTGACGCTTCCGCCAGCAGCGTCATGCTTTCCATGACTTCGTGCAAACTGGTGGGGTTGGTACTATTGCCAAGATCGCGTGCCATAACCCCGAGCAATACTTCGGCCCGCAATAATCGTAGCGATGCCATCAGGCGATGTTCGGGGTCGACAACAGAAGAGGATTGCTGAAGAGAGGCGAGGCGTTCAGTTAAGCGGGAGCGCGTCCACGGCATTGCCGCAGACGCTTCCAGTACTTCAAGTGGGATTTTTCCTGCGGCAATAACGCGCGTAGCGTAGCGAGAAAAATCCCAAGGGTGTAACAATTATTTTTCTTCGACCTTGGCTTTGGTGCGCAGGTCCTGAACCATCTTGCCAAAAACTTCTTGTTCTTTGGCTTGGCGAATACGATCTTTTACCGTGTCGAAAGGAGGGGCCTCCAGAGGACGTGAATCGATTAGGCGAATGATGTGGTAGCCATAGGGGCTCTTAACTGGGGTATCGGTAAACTCACCTTTTTTAAGTTTCACCATGGCTTCGCTAAAGGCTTTGTCGTAGGACACGGGTGTGGCCCAATCCAACTTGCCGCCCTTGTCGCGCGAACCGGTATCCAGGCTCTTTTCTTTAGCAGTCTTCTCGAAGTCGCCGCCCTTCTTAAGATCGGCAACAATCGCTTTGGCATCCTCTTCTTTGGCCACCAAAATATGTTCGACCATGTATTCCGTGCTACCCAGTTCGGTTTTCATGCGCTCATATTCGGCTTTTAATGCATCATCTTTAATGGGGTTAACTTTGGCGTAATGCGCTTGCACGGCACGTGCCAAAATTTGTTGGCGAGCCAAATCAATTTGCGCTTGGTTCTTGGCTTCTTTGTCTAAACCATCGCGCGTGGCCATTTGCGAAATGAGTTCTAAGGCGACTAAGTTTTCACGCACGCTGCGGTCTAATTCAGGACCCGCGGCTTGACCTTGAGCCACTTGAGCTTCGGTAACCAGCGCAATGCGTGCAGAGGGAATGGTGACACCATTCACCACCAAACGCTTGGTCGCTGCGGCCTTTGCGCTGTCCTTGGTTTTATCTGTAACTTGGTCGGCGTAGGAGAGTGTGAGTGCCAGAAGGCCGCCCACCAGTATCAATGACATTAGTGCCTGTTTCAATTTCATGTTGCTTCCTCTCGTTAAAAAATCAATCGGTACTACAAAATTAAGTTACGGCGCACTGGCGTTAATCACCAAGGCGTGAATGCGTTGCTGCATGAGTGGAGCCAATGCGTCGTACACCATGCGATGACGGGCTAGGCTAGGCTGATTGCGAAACGCTTCTGAGACAATTTTAATCTGGTAATGCCCACCACCACCAGCCGCCCCCACATGGCCTGCGTGATGATGGCTGTCATCCGTAATGTGTACCGATACCGGGTTCAGTACGGACAACCTAGTGCGCATTTCGTTCATTAGCGCATCACTCATCCTCTTTCTTCTCCAAATGTTTGGCTAACACCAAGCCTTGAGCCACTACAAATATCACCATCAAACCCAATAGGCCAAATAATTTGAATTGCACCCACACAGACTCTGGGTAATTAAAGGCCACATATAAATTTAGTACACCTAATGCGCTAAAAAACAAAGCCCAAGCCAAATTCAGTTGCCCCCATAGGGTATCGGGCAGATGCAATTCTTTGCCCATTAGGGCACGCATGGGGTTGCGATCAAACAATGCGGGCGCCAAGAACAAAATGCCGGCAAAAATCCAATATAAAACTGTGGGCTTCCAGCGGATAAATACCGTGGGTTCAATGCCCAAAATACCATGCTCTTTGGCCCATAGGGTTAACCCCCCAAACACCGTGATCACGCCCAAGCTAATCCAAGCGGCTGGTTCTACACGACGTTTGGTGACGAGCAACCCGCCAATTTGCACCACGCTGGCCACCATAGCCGTGGCGGTAGCCCAGTAAATACCGGCCCATTGGTAGGCCACAAAAAACAAAATGACCGGAAAAAGGTCGAACAGAAATCTCATAGCCTGCTATTGTCCTTGAATTAATAGGGATTTGTCCATGACGCCTGCGTGACAGAGTGTTTCAGGTGGGCCCCAAATCAGTTATAATAGCATTGGCAAAAATTCAATTTATTCAATGCAAAACATAGACTTACATAACCATTCTCGAATTTCAGACGGGCTATTAACCCCCACTGAACTGGTCGCCTTGGCGGCTAAAAACGGGGTCACCACGCTCGCATTAACCGATCACGACGATGTTGAGGGTCTGGCAGAGGCCCGTACGGCTGCTGCAGCGGTGGGTATCCGCCTCATTAATGGCGTAGAAATTTCGGTCACTTGGGGCAATCATACCCTGCATATTTTGGGGCTTAATATCGACTCCCTTCAGGCCGATTTGGTAAATGGGTTGCAAAGTGTTCGTCAAGGTCGATTGGAGCGCGCGCAACGCATTTCAGATGAATTGGCCAAGGGCGGTATTGAGGGGGCGCTAGCGGGCGCACTGCGTTATGCGGGCAACCCTAATATTGTGGCGCGCCCGCATTTTGCCCGTTATTTGGTGGAGCAGGGTGTGGCGCGTGATGTGCCTGCCGTATTTAAACGATTTTTGGTAAAAGGCAAAATGGGTTATGTAAAGCACCGCTGGGCCGATTTGGGCGATGCCGTGGCGTGGATTCGAGCCGCGGGGGGCGTGCCGGTTTTGGCACATCCGGGCCGCTATGAAGTGGGCCGCGCCTCTATGGATAATCTAATTGATGAATTTGTAGCAGCCGGCGGCCAAGGTCTTGAAGTGGTGACAGGTAGTCACACGCGCGAACAAGTGGAGCGTTTCGCAGCTCACGCGGCTAAGCGGCAGCTGTACGCCTCCCGCGGTTCCGACTACCACGGCCCTGGTGAGAGCTATTTTGAACCTGGCAAAATTCCACCATTGCCCTTACAGTGCATGCCCGTTTGGACGGCTTGGGGCGAGACCCAGATTCAATGATTTCGTTTGGCAGGAGAATTTAACCGTTATGTATCCCGATCGCGTGCTTTCAGGCATGCGCCCCACCGGCGCCATGCACCTTGGACATTTTCATGGGGTGTTAAAAAATTGGCTCAAAATTCAGCACGAACATGAGTGCTTGTTCATGGTGGCGGATTGGCACGCACTGACCACGCATTACGATGACCCCCAGGTCATTGAAAGCAATGTGTGGGACATGGTGATTGACTGGTTGGCGGCGGGTGTGGACCCCAATCAAGCCACGCTTTTTATACAATCGCGCGTACCCGAGCACGCCGAACTGAATTTACTGCTCTCCATGATGACCCCTTTGGGTTGGCTGGAACGTGTGCCTACTTACAAAGAGCAACAAGAAAAACTCACGGACAAAGACCTTTCTACCTATGGGTTTTTGGGTTACCCGTTACTGCAAGCGGCGGATATTTTAATTTATCGTGCCAACCGTGTGCCGGTGGGCGAAGACCAAGTGCCGCACATTGAGTTTACCCGCGAAGTGGCGCGTCGCTTTAACCACCTCTACGGCCGTGAGCCCGGTTTTGAAGAAAAAGCTATGCTCGCAGTAAAGAAGCTGGGCAATAAAATGGCCAAGCGCTATTTAGAATTGCGCACACGTTATAACGAGCAAGGGGATAATGAAGCCCTTGAAGCCGCGCGCGAATTATTAGGCGAGAGCCAAAACCTCACAGTAGCTGACCGCGAGCGCGTGTTTGGTTACTTGGAAGGTACGGGTAAAATGATTTTGGTGGAACCGCAGGCGTTGCTTACGGAATCCTCGCGCTTATTGGGGTTGGATGGGCAAAAAATGTCCAAGTCCTACAACAACACCATTGCCTTGCGTGATAACGAAGAAACCGTGACCAAGAAAATTCGCACCATGCCCACGGACCCGGCGCGGGTGCGCCGCACCGATCCGGGCGACCCCGCGCGCTGCCCGGTGTTCACTTTTCATAAAATTTACAGCACGGATAAAACATGCGAGTGGGTAACGCAAGGCTGCCAATCGGCGGGCATTGGTTGCTTAGAATGTAAGCAACCTGTGATTGACGCTATTTTGGCCGAGCTTAAACCCATGCAAGAAAAATCCCAAGAATATTTGGACGACCCTACCTTGGTGCGCAACATTATCGCCGACGGTGGCGAGAAGGCGCGCAAGCTGGCCGCTGACACATTGCGTGATGTGCGCGAAGCCATGGGCCTGTCGTATACATGAGCAACAGTCCCGACATTCTCGATGTTCCTATAGCCTCTCCCGTGGCGAGGGTTATGGGGCAGCCCTATGTAGGTTTGCCGCAAGATCTCTACATTCCGCCAGAAGCCCTGGAGGTGTTTTTAGAAAGCTTTGAGGGCCCGTTGGATTTATTGCTGTATTTAATCCGCAAAAACTCTCTCGACATCCTCAACATTCCCATGGCGGAATTGACGCGCCAATATATGGTTTATGTAGAAGCCATGCGCTCTGGACGGCTTGAATTGGCCGCTGAGTATTTGGTGATGGCAGCCGTGCTAATTGAAATTAAAGCACGCATGTTATTGCCGCGCCCACCTGCGTCCAGTGATGATGATGAAGGAGATCCGCGTGCCGCATTGATGCGCCGCCTATTGGAATATGAGCGCATTAAAATGGCCGCACAGTCGTTGGACGAACATCCACGTTTGGGGCGTGACTTTAATGTGGCGCAATCTTGGGTGGACGATACAGTGGGGCAACGCTTGCCCGATGTCACTCTACGTGATTTACAAGACGCCTGGGTGTTGGTATTGTCGCGCGCACGAATTAACAAACATCATCGCATTACCCGACAACAGCTGTCTGTGCGCGAACATATGACACGCATTTTAAAGCGACTACGCGATCAAGATTTTGTATCTTTTCATGACTTATTCGAGGAAGAGGTGTCGGTACCCGTGGCAGTGGTGAATTTTATTGCCATTTTGGAATTGGTTAAAGAGTCATTGGTGGCGGTGTCGCAGGCGGAAGCCTACGCACCCTTGTATTTGAGCTTGTCTGAGAAATCCCTGGAGTCTGTGTGATGAGTGCGTCCGAATTGCAAAACCCCGAACCCAAACGATTGCTAGAGGCGGCACTGCTGTCCAGTCAGGAACCTCTGTCTGTTGCGCAATTGCGAAAGCTGTTTGAGAACCCTGAGGAGGGTGAGCAGGTTCCGCAACTGTTAAATGAATTGCAGCAAGAGTGGGAGCCGCGTGGCGTGTCATTGGTTCAGGTGGCCAGTGGCTGGCGTTTTCAGACGCGCCCCGAGTGGCAAGAAAAAATCTCACGCATTAATCCGGACAAACCCCCACGTTATTCGCGTTCGGTGCTAGAGACCTTAGCCA
Organism: uncultured Ferrovum sp.; assembly: GCA_903909215.1. Classification (GTDB taxonomy): domain Bacteria; phylum Pseudomonadota; class Gammaproteobacteria; order Burkholderiales; family Ferrovaceae; genus CAIVUX01. The sequence goes on along the minus strand of CAIVUX010000032.1, from coordinate 53,518 downwards.
TCATTGCCTATCGTCAACCTGTTACACGCGGCGATATTGAAGACATTCGAGGCGTCACCGTCTCTACGCAAATTATTCGCACCCTTGAGGCGCGCGGTTGGGTGGAGGTGCTGGGTCATCGTGAAGCGCCAGGCCGCCCAGAATTATTGGGTACCACTAAACAGTTTTTAGATGACCTTAATCTGCGCACATTGGCCGAACTACCGCCCTTGATGGATTTACAGGAAGACTTTAATCAAGCGGCATTGACGCTACCTTTTGTGCCCGAGGCCGATGATGGCCAATTGCTGTTAGACGAGATTGAGGGCGACCATGATTCCAACCAACCAGAAGCTTCATAAGGTTCTGGCCCAATCGGGCCTGGGGTCGCGTCGCGATATGGAGGCCTTGATTGAGCGAGGCGAGGTGCGCGTGAATGGCGTAGTGGCTACCGTGGGGACGCGCATATCATCAGAAGATATGGTGGCCGTAGAAGGACGACGCGTGCGTCTGAATTTTTCTGAAGAAGCGCCACGCATCATGCTGTACCATAAACCCGAAGGTGAAATTGTTAGTCGCGACGACCCCGAAGGCCGTCCTTCCGTATTCGACGCCTTACCACGTGTAAAGGGTGCCAAATGGATTAGCATTGGCCGGCTCGATTTCAACAGCAGCGGCCTTCTCATTTTTACCACCAGCGGTGATTTGGCCAATCGTCTAACCCATCCCAGTTTTGAAGTGGAGCGTGAGTATGCCGTGCGCGTGGTGGGCGAATTAACCGAACAGCAATTAAAAGAATCCTGCCAAGAAATTATGTTGGATGATGGGCCGGCGCATTTTGAGCGCATTCGCGACAATGGCGGAGAGGGCACTAACCATTGGTATCAGGTGGTGTTGAAAGAGGGGCGCAACCGCGAAGTGCGCCGTATGTTTGAAGCCTTGCATTTAATGGTGGGGCGTTTAATGCGCGTGCGTTTTGGCATGATCGATTTGCCACCACGCTTAAAGCGCGGTCAGTTTCTTGAGTTAGAACCCACGGCTGTGAATCAAGTTTTGAAATGGGCTGAAATGGAGCCCATGCATACTCCGCAGCGCCGTCCCACACGAGACGGTCGTGCCAACACCCCAGGGTCTGTGCGCAAATCCTCCACCGTGCGTAAGGCGCCCACTACGCGCGAGGGTGCTGCTCGCGCAGAGGCGCGCAATGCAGCGCGCGCTGATGCCCGAGGCAGTCGCGGTGATGCGCGCAGTACAGCACGTGGATCTGCACGTGACGCACCAACCGCTACCAAAACCCAAGGAAGGACTGCGGCTCCAACGCGCAAAACGCGGGGCACGGCAGAAGCGCCTACAAGAGTGAGAACCGCGGGACGCGTGCAGAGCAAAACCAGCGCGCCCGCATCGCGTGCGCCTTCAACTCGCGCCACCCCTCAGAGAAGGTCTTCGCGGCGCACTACAAAAACATAACTATCCCCGCCAGGCAAATCCAGCCACACAAAAGGAATGTCCGGAAAGGCCGCTTCTAGCACAGCCCGTTGATGGCCAATTTCCACCACCAGCAAGCCTTCTGCATTCAAAAATTCCGGCGCGTCGGCGATCAGTCGGCGCACATGGTCCAATCCATCCGCGCCGCTGGCCAAGGCCATCTCAGGTTCGCTGCGGTATTCATTGGGCAGCTCGGCCATGGCTTTGGCATCCACGTAAGGCGGATTGGAGATGATTAAATCGTATGCGCCATGGGTCAAGCCTTCAAATAAATTGCCCTGCATGAGATGAATTTGGTTACTCAATTGGTAGTCCGCTACATTTTTTGCAGCAACGGATAGTGCGTCTGCAGATAAATCAACGGCGTCCACGCGCGCGGCGGGGCATTTTAAGGCCAGTAAAATAGCCAGCGACCCACCGCCGGTACAAATATCCGCCACGCGGGTCAGCACTTCAAAATCTGGAATCCACGCATCCAACCCACCGTCCAGGGCATCGGCAATAAATGAGCGCGGTACGATGACGCGTGCGTCCACATAAAAACGGAAGGGGCCTAACCAAGCCTCTTGGGTAATGTAGGCCGCGGGCACACGTTCTTCCACGCGCCGACGTACCAAACCCAATGCGCGCTGACGTTCTTCAGGCATCAAGCGGGCATCCAGCCAGAGTGCGCGTTGATCAAGTGGAAGTTGCAATGCGTGCAGCACCAAGTAGCTGGCTTCTTCCACAGGGCCTGGGTAGCCGTGACCAAAAAATAGTTTTGCAGACTCAAAGGTGGTGACGGAAAAGCGAATGAGGTCTCGCACCGTGAGGAGTTGCACAGCTGCGTTTTCCCAAGCAAACGCAGTTTCTGTTGCTGGGGTCAGACCCCGATTTGTACTCATGAAACGCGCCCTTTGGGGTCTGACCCCTGGGGGGGTCTGACCCCATTGTCCAGTAGGCGCTGCAAGATGCCTTGGTAGATGCGTGAGAGCGGTGCAATGTCCGCCACGGCTACGCATTCGTTGAGTTGATGAATAGAGGCGTTGCGTGGACCCAGCTCTACCACTTCAGGGCAGAGAGTGCTGAGAAAACGTCCGTCGGATGTGCCGCCGGTGGTGGAAACCTCTGGCGTGATGCCCAGCACGTCTTTAATCGTGGCGCTTACTGCTTGTACTAATTTTCCGCGTGGAGTCAGGAAAGGGATGGCGCCCAATTCCCAATGGAGTTCAAACGTCAGTCCATGGCGCGTTAATAGCGCTTCCGTGCGCTCACGCAACGAGGCTTCGCTGCTGGCGGTAGAAAAACGGAAATTAAAGGTGAGGGTTAGTTCACCAGGGATGACGTTGCCGGCGCCGGTACCGCCGTGAATATTAGACACTTGAAAAGTGGTGGCCGGAAAGTCTTCGCCCGCGCTGTCCCATATGGTTTGCGACAGCTCACTCAAGGCCGGCGCCACTTCATGAATGGGGTTACGTGCCAGATGGGGATAGGCCACATGGCCTTGGGTACCGCGCACGGTTAACACGCCCGACAGTGAACCGCGCCGCCCGTTCTTAATGGTGTCACCCAAACGTTCTACGGCGGTGGGTTCGCCCACCACACAAAAATCAGGGGTCTGACCCCTTTCCCTCAGCCAGGCCACCACGCGCGCAGTGCCATCCACGGCAGGGCCTTCTTCATCAGACGTGAGCAGCAGGGCAATAGAGCCGGGAGCCGTGGGGTTGGCTGATATAAAATCTTCAATGGCGGTGACAAATGCGGCCAGCGAGGTTTTCATATCCGCAGCTCCCCGCCCATATAGCAAACCATCACGTATTTCGGGTGCGAAGGGGGGCGAGATCCAGCCACTTTCAGGGCCTGTGGGCACCACATCCGTGTGGCCAGCAAAAACCACCAAAGGGGCTGTGTTGCCGCGCCGTAACCAGAGGTTCGATACGGCACCAAAGGGTAGGGGTGTGGCTGTAAATCCCAAAGGGGTTAAGCGTGCGGCAATCAAGTCCTGACAGCCGCCGTCCTTAGGGGTAACGGAGGGTAGGCGGATCAGTTCTTGGGCAAGGCTTAATGTTTTGCTCATACACAGAGGTCCTAGGGTTTACTTCACAACATTATGCCGGATTCACCGGCCATGCTGCCGTCAGAATTAAAACGGCGCTCATGAAACCAGCCGCTGGCGTCCTTGCGTTGTAACAGCACCGTGGTGCTGCGTGTTCCGTAAACGTCATCCCGAATAAAGGCGGCTGAAATGAGCCGCTCGCGTTCTGGGTTTATACCGGTATCGGGCAACAACTCATCGGGGTAAGGTGTGGGGTTGGCCAAAATGTTCATTAAGGATGATGATAAGTGCATGAGAGTAGCGGGGTTATTTTCAGCGCGACCCTGTGGCGCACCCTGAGCGGCGCGTGCGGCTAACCATGCGGCCAGTTGTGTTTTACCAGCCACCACCTTGGGCCACGGCGTATCCAGCAGATGATTGCTGACGCCGTAAATACCGGGCGCTAATGGAATAAGGGTATCGGTGCGGCTTTCTAAACAATAAAAATGAGTGCCATCACCGGCCAATAAATTGAAGTCGTTGTATTGCGCGGCTTCTTGTTTGGGCTGCTGCAAATCTTCCAAGACGCTATGGATGCCCAATAAAAAGTTTCGCGTCAGATCTCCTCGTGTGCGGCGTTTTTGTTCAAACTGAGAAGGGTCGCGGTAGTTGGTGACGGCAGAAAAGCGACCTTGGCGCGTCACCCCCAACCAAGTGCCCTCGGCTTGCAAGTCGCGCCCAGCCAAAATATCGGGAGCATCCTTCCAAAAAGCCACAGGCGCTGTGGGGCGTGCGTGAAATTCATCGCGATTGGCCACCACCACCAATGAAAATTCGGGGTCAGACCCCAAAGCCATAAGAATTAGGCACACAGGTTAGTCGCCGCGCAACAACTCGTTAATGCTGGTTTTGGCGCGCGTTTTGGCATCCACTTTTTTAACAATCACGGCGCAATACAAACTGTATTGGCCATTGGCCGCTGGCAAGTTTCCTGACACCACCACAGAGCCCGGGGGGATGTAGCCGTAGGTGACGCTGCCGGTTTCGCGGTCGTAAATTTTAGTGCTCTGACCTATATACACGCCCATGGAAATGACGGAGCCTTCCCCTACAATAACGCCTTCCACCACTTCAGAGCGCGCACCTATAAAGCAATTATCTTCAATAATGGTGGGGTTGGCTTGCACGGGTTCTAACACACCGCCAATACCCACGCCGCCCGAGAGATGCACATTACGACCAATTTGTGCACAAGAGCCCACAGTGGCCCAGGTGTCCACCATGGTGGCTTCATCCACGTAGGCGCCAATGTTTACATAGGAGGGCATCAGCACCACATTGCGCGCAATAAAACTGCCGCGTCGTGCGGTGGCCGGTGGTACCACGCGAAACCCACCGGCATTAAAATCTTCTGCGCTGTAGCCTGCAAACTTACTCTCTACTTTGTCCCAATAATGAGTAAATCCGCCCTCCATTAGGCGGTTGTCCGTAAGTCTGAAGGACAGCAATACCGCTTTTTTAATCCATTGGTGCGTGATCCATTCGCCGTTTATTTTTTCAGCCACGCGCAGCTGTCCGGCATCAAGGCCATCCAAGACCTCATTCACGGCTGCACGCAAGGTGGCGGGGGCGTTGGCGGGGGAGAGTGTGGCGCGCTCTTCAAAGGCGCTGTCGATTAAAGCTTGTAAGGCGTTCATTAGGCTTTTTCCTGCAGTGAGGTAATGAGGTTAACCAATCGTTTGGCCGCTTCAAGGGTTTCTTCAAGGCTGCCCACCAAGGCTATACGAATTCTATCCTGTCCCGGGTTGAGGCGATGGGCTGTGCGCGCCAATAGGCTGCCGGGTAATACCGCCACTGCCGCGCTTGAGAGCAGCAGGCGAGAAAACTCCGTATCCGCCATGGGTGTTTTGGCCCAATAATAAAAACCGGCCTCGGGTTTTTCCAACGGCATCACCGGATGAACAATCTCATAAAAGGCGGACATTTTTTCACGGTACAGACGTCGGTTTTCTACAACATGCGTTTCATCAGACCAGGCCGCGATACTGGCCGCCTGTATGGCTGGATTCATGGCGCTACCGTGATAGGTGCGATAAAGGGCAAAGCCTTGAATGAGGTTGCGATCCCCCGCCGCGAAGGCCGAGCGCATACCGGGCACGTTAGAGCGCTTCGACAGGCTGCCCATGGACACCAAGCGAGAATAGCCTTTGCGCCCCAAGAGCTGTGCCGCTTGTAACGAGCCCAGAGGTGGATGGGCTTCGTCATGGTAAATTTCCGAATAACATTCATCGCTGATAATCGAAAAGTTAAAGCGATCGGCCAATTCAAATAGAACTTTCCATTCGTCCAAGGTCATGACGCCGCCCGTGGGGTTACCGGGCGAGCACGTAAACACCACCTGAGTGCGCTTCCAAATGTCTTCTGGCACGCTTGCGTAATCCACACGGAAACCTTGTGCGGGATCAGCGTTAACAAAGTGGGGCTGCGCTCCAGCCAGCAGGGCGGCTCCTTCGTATATTTGGTAAAACGGATTGGGGCACACCGCAATGGCTTGTGGCATGTCTGGGTTGATGAGTACTTGAGTGAGCGAGAAGAGCGCCTCACGACTGCCCAAGGTGGGCAGCACTTCGCAGGCGGCATCAACTGCCTCTAAGCCATAACGCCGTTTAATCCAATCAGCGATTGCCTGGCGCAGTTCCGTGCTACCCAATGTGGCGGGGTAATGAGAGAGCCCCGCTAGGTTTTGGTTTAGGGCCTTTTGAATAAAAGCGGGAGTGGGGTGACGCGGTTCACCCACAGATAAGGAAATGAGCGGTAAGGCGGGGTTTGGTGTAATGCCCTGCATCAGCGCGCGCAGGCGTTCAAAAGGATAGGGCTGAAGACGTTCTAAGCGCGGATTCATGAGTTAGCTTCCGCTGGGGGATTCGCGGTTAAACCCCAGAGGGGGCAAGGTGAGGGCGCTGTTGGTCCAGTTGGGCGAGCGATGCTCCACCACTACTTGGGTGTATATGCCGCCACGTACATTCCAGCGCGCCTGTAGCCGCATAAAACGAGGATTTAACGCACTAACCAAATCCTCTAGAATATGGTTGGTGATAGCTTCATGAAAAGCCCCTTCGTCGCGGTAAGACCAGAGGTAGAGCTTGAGGCTTTTAAGCTCTACATTCTGCTGATCGGCCACGTAGTCCAAAGTTAGCCAAGCAAAATCGGGCTGGCCGGTTTTAGGACAGAGGCAGGTGAACTCGGGCATTTCCATATGAATCAAGTAGTCACGCCCAGGATAGGGGTTGGGGAAGGTCTCTAGATTGCGGTTTGGTTGCAGAGCCATTGGGGACTTGTCCTAATATCGGGTAAAATCGAGCTATTCTAAACTTCTTTTAATCATCTGGCGCTCAATTGCATCTTAAACATATCAAACTAGCAGGCTTCAAGTCTTTCGCGGAACCCACTCAAATACCCGTACCCGGTCAATTGGTGGGGGTCGTGGGCCCCAACGGTTGCGGTAAATCCAATGTGATCGACGCCGTACGTTGGGTATTGGGCGAGTCACAGGCCAAGCATTTGCGTGGCGAAACCTTGCAAGACGTCATCTTTGGGGGTACCGCAGAGCGCAAGGCCTTGGGTCGCGCCAGCGTCGAGCTGGTGTTTGATAACAGTGAAGGTCGCGCCCCAGGTCAGTGGGCGGCCTACGCCGAACTGGCGGTACGAAGGGTTTTGGCCCGCGATGGCGTTTCCAGCTACTACATTAATAATACCCACGTGCGCCGGCGTGACGTACAAGACATGTTTATGGGTACCGGCTTAGGCCCACGTGCCTACGCCATTATCGAGCAAGGCATGATTTCGCGCATCGTGGAATCAAAACCAGAAGAAATCCGTGTTTTTTTAGAAGAGGCGGCGGGCATTTCTCGTTATAAAGAGCGACGCCGCGAAACCGAGCTGCGCTTAAATGATACCCGCGGTCATTTGTCCCGCACCAGCGATATTCGCCTAGAGCTTGGCAATCAAATTGAAAAATTAGAAGGCCAGGCTGTGGTTGCTCAACAGTACCGTGAATTTCAAGCCCAACTCCTAGAAGCGCAAAACTTATTGTTATTATCGCGTAAGCGTGATGCCGAAGCAGCCCGTGCACGCGCGCAGCGTGAGCTGGAAAAAATTCAAATTGAATTAGAAGCCGAAATTGCGCGCATGCGCGAAGTGGAAAGTTCTATTGAATTGCAACGCCAGCAGCATTACGTTTTAAGCGATGCGCTTAATCTGGCCCAAGGCGTGGTATATCAGGCCAATAGTGAAGTAACCCGCATTGAAAACCAATTACAAACATTGCGCGCCGAGCGCCGTCGTCTGGAAGGCGAGACTGCTGCCTTGCGCCAAGAAATTGCCGCTGATGAGGCCGGTCTACAAGCAGACCAAGGCGCGTTAATTCAACATAAAAGCGAGCAAGCGCGCGCGCAAGAATTGGTACGGGTGGGTACATTGCGTGTGGCGCAGGAACAAGAAGCCTTACCGCGCACAGAGGGCATGGCTGCTGAGCGACGTCAGGCCTTAGACGAACTGCGTCAAACACAAGGTCAATTAGAAAGCATCTTGGGTGTGGCGCGCGCCGGGCAGGCCAATGCAGAACGCCTGTTGGTACAACTATCCGAACGTGGGGCACGACTAAAGGATGAGCAGAGCCGCATGGTGGCGCCCGACAGTCAGCAATTGGCTTTGCAAGACGCTGATCTGAGCGAGCGGCAAGTGCGAGGCACTGCGTTAAATGCAGCGCAACAAGCCTTAGCAGCGCGTGTAAAACAATTTGAGGTGGAAACCAGCGCAGCACGCAGCCATGCAGAGGCCATGCGCCATGAAGCAGCGCGCATTGAAGCTGAGCTTAATGCATTGGTGGCATTGCAATCTAAACTGTCGGTGAATGAGCGCGCACGCGAACTGGTTAACCAACATGGTTTGGCTAAGCTGCCTGTTTTTTGGCAAGGTATTGAAGTGCGTGCGGGTTGGGAGTTGGCCGTAGAAGCTGCTTTGGGGCAGCGTTTAAACGCTTTCCGTATAGAGGGCTTTGAAGCGGTCTCAAAATGGACCAAGGATGAGATGCCGGCCGGTGTGGCACTTTTTTCAGCGCAATCCGCCGCGCCACACAGCAAGGCCGTCTTGCCTACACTGCCCGGTAACCCTGTAGCGTTGAGCGATTTGGTCACCATTCGAACCACTGCCTGCGAAGGGGCCTTAAGCGCGTGGATGAGTAATGTGTGGTGCGTGGATAACTTGGCCAACGCTATTTCCAGTATGAACCGCTTGCCTGAGGGGGTTACGTTAGTGACGCCTGAAGGGCATCGCGTCACCCACGAAGCGGTGTTGTTCTTTACGCCACAAGGCGAATCCCATGGGGCGCTGACACGTGCTCGTGAAATTGAAGAGCATCGTGTGGCCCTGGCAGAACTTGGGCGGAACGTGGCTCACGCGGAAGATCTGCATCACCAAGCAGAATTAGCGCTGACCCAATGTCGCGAAGACCTAAACCATGCTCAACGTGAAGGCCGCGAAGCGGAAGCCGCGCGTCATGCAGTGGAAGTGGACCGTACACGTTTGGCGGGTGAATTAAACCGCTATCAACAGCGCAGCGAACAAATTACCGCTGAGTTGAGTGAACTAGCGCAGCAGTTGGGCGCCGAACAAGCGGTGTTGCAAGCAGCCAAAGATAGCCAGACCCAAACTGGCGCTCAACTAACAGAACGCGCCAAGCAATTGGAAGTGGCTCAAACTGCCTGGGGCGAGGCTGATCGCACGCGCGATGCAGCGCGCACCTCCTTGCAGTCTTCTGAGCGCAGCTTGCAAGAAGCAATCTACTTAGAAAAAACCGCTTCTGCCGCCATTACCCATGTGAAAACCCAGCAGCAGGCGGCAGAGCAACGCCTCGAGCAACGGCGCCCGCGCTTAGTTAAACTGATTGCCGATTTAGAACAGTGCACAGAAGATAACCTGGCTGCGTTGTTGCAAAACGCCTTGGGTGCGCGTGCGCAAGCCGAATCCGCGCTTACAGATGCGCGAGTTACTCTTGATAATGCTGGGGCTGCACTGCGCGAGCAAGAAGAAAAACGCTTGCAGATTGAGCAAGGCCTAGAGCCTTTGCGCAACCGCATGGGTGATGTGCGACTAAAAGAACAAGAAGCCCGCTTGAATGTGGAGCGCGCCACAGAAACCCTATTAGAAAACCATGCCGATGAAGTGGCGTTAACCCTGTTGATGGAAAAGGGCACGCGTACCAGTACGTTGCAGGCTGAAATAAACCAGCTGACCCAAGACATTGAAGCATTGGGCGCTGTTAATTTGGCCGCCTTGGCAGAACTAGAAGCATCGCGCGAACGTAAGAATTGGCTGGATGCACAAACGGCTGATTTAGAAGCAGCTGTGGCCACGCTTGAAGAAGCGATGCATAAGATTGATCGTGAAACCCGCGAGCAACTCAAAGAAACCTTTGAACGTGTTAACGCCAGCTTTAGCACGCTGTTTCCCACGCTCTTTGGTGGCGGACATGCACGTATTGAATTAACGGGCGATGAGATACTGGATGCCGGGGTGCAGATTATCGCGCAACCACCCGGCAAAAAAACCACCTCCATTCATTTGCTGTCTGGTGGTGAAAAAGCATTGACCGCGTTGTCGTTGGTGTTTGCTTTGTTCCAATTAAACCCAGCACCCTTCTGCTTGCTGGACGAAGTGGATGCGCCGTTGGATGACGCTAACACCGAACGCTTTGTTCGTTTGGTGAAAAAAATGTCGGAACAAACCCAATTCCTATTCATTACCCACAATAAGATCGCGATGGAAATGGCTCAGCAGTTGGTGGGCATTACTATGGCCGAATCAGGTGTGTCACGCATGGTGGCTGTGGATATTGAAGAGGCCATTCGTTTGACGGAGATTGTTGCTGCCTGATAGGGAGGATGTAGGGTAATGAGCGATCTACAAACCAATTTGGTGTTGCTGGGTGCGGTATTGATTGTGGGTATTTTTGTGCTAACCCGAATTCAAGAATACCGTTACCGGCGTATGGCCAATCAGCTGTTACCTGAAAACTCCCAAGATGCATTAATGGGTGAGATCAAAGACGGCCTGCCTCATGAGCCCGGTTTGGGGTCAGACCCCAATTCGGGGTCTGACCCCTCGGAGCGCGCGCCTGTTAATAAAGACGTGGAGTTCGGCGTTACATTTAACGCCACTGAGGGCGTCAGTGCCGAAGTGCTGTGGAAAACGCTAAACGCCAGCGCCTTGGCCACGCGCAACATTCGTTGGGTGGGTTATGACAGCACTTTGGACCGCTGGTTGCCTATATACGGCCCGGCCGTCAAGCGCTTTAATCGATTAGGCGCCACCTTGCAACTTTCCAGTCGTGCGGGTCCTGTAACTGCCGTCCAATTAACACGTTTTGTCGATGAAATGAATAGCGTGGCCCATCAATTAGGGTTGACCTGTGAAGCGGGTAATACCACTGTCGCACTGGTATCCGCGGATACATTAGAACGTTTTTGTGCACGTGTGGATGTGTTGATTGGCATTAATGTGGTGTTTGAAGAAGGTGCTGCGCAAACCGCCCATGCCATTCGTCTGGCCACCGAGGCCGAAGGGCTGATCTTAGCTGATGACGGTATGTTTCATGCACGAGACGCACAAGGGCAAGACCGCTTTACGCTGTCCAACCGTGATGGCCGCCCCTTTATTGATATTGAAAACGATGCCACCTCCGTATCCGGAATCACGTTGTTATTGGATGTGCCTGCCGTAGTCGATGGCGCTGGCACATTGGGCGACATGTTTGAGCTGGCGGGACGATTGGCCGCAACCTTAGGCGGCAGTCGCGTGGACGACAACGGTGTGGTATTGGGTGTGCGCCAGATGGAGCTGATTGCCAAACAATTAACAGAGCTTGGCTCAGACATGGAAAGTTACGGCATTCCTGCAGGCAGCCCTTTGGCGCTGCGCCTCTTCTCCCATTAGTCGTGACCGACCTCTCTGCTCGCGCCCGTACTCTGCGTGAGGTATTGGCGCTTCATAATTACCGATACCATGTATTGGATGACCCCACCATACCCGATGCGCAGTACGATGCGCTGTATCAAGAACTGCAACAACTCGAAACCCTACACCCTGAACTCTTAACCGCCGATTCCCCTACGCAACGGGTGGGGGCGCACGCTCGTCCGGGTTTTACTCAAGTCACGCATCGTATACCCATGCTGTCGCTCAACAACGGGTTTTTAAATAGCGAGATTGAGGCTTTTGATCGGCGCGCTCGAGAATCCTTGGGCGTTGATTGTGTAGAGTATGCCTGTGAGCCCAAGTTTGATGGGCTGGCGGTAAGTTTGACGTATGAGAAAGGTCTGTTGGTGCAAGGCAGTACCCGAGGAGACGGTGAAACGGGCGAAGAAGTGACGGCCAACTTGCGCACCTTGCATACCATTCCCCTGAGTTTGCCCATCAAAAACCCACCCGAGCGCTTGGAAGTGCGTGGTGAAGTGTTGATGCAGAAGGCCGATTTTGAGGCATTGAATATTGCGCAGAAAGCGCGCGGTGAAAAGATTTTTGTGAATCCACGCAATGCTGCAGCGGGTACCCTGCGCCAACTGGACCCGGCCCTCACGGCGCGCCGTCCGCTATCATTCTTTGCTTATGGGGTAGGTGCGCTGGAAGGCTTTGCATTACCCGCCACGCAGGGTGCGCTGATGGCGCAATTGGCGCTACTGCATTTTCCGGTGGCCGCAGAATGCGCATTGGTGAGCGGAGTGGAAGGCTTGCTGGCTTATTTTAAGCGCATTCAGAATGCCCGCGCAGCGTTGCCCTACGACATTGATGGCGTGGTGTATAAGGTGAATGATTTTGCCCAACAAGCCAGATTAGGCTTTGTGTCGCGCGCACCGCGTTTTGCCCTAGCGCATAAATTTCCTGCCGAAGAAGCGCTTACTGAAATTATGGAGATTGATGTGCAGGTGGGGCGCACCGGAACCATTACACCGGTAGCGCGTTTGAAGCCGGTATTTGTGGGCGGCGTGACGGTAACCAACGCCACCTTGCATAACGAAGATGAAGTGCGGCGCAAAGATGTGCATGTAGGAGACACGGTTTGGGTGCGTCGTGCCGGGGATGTGATTCCGGAGGTGGTGTCTGTGGAGCTGGGGCAGCGGCCCGTGCACGCGCACGCTTTTGTCATGCCCACTCATTGTCCAGTGTGCGGCAGTCAGGTGATTCGTGAAGAGGGTGAATCTGCCAGTCGTTGCAGTGGCGGATTATTTTGTCCAGCACAGCGTAAAGAAGCGTTACTGCACTTTGCTCACCGGCGCGCTATGGATATTGAAGGCCTGGGAGATAAGCGTGTGGATCAATTGGTGGATGGGGGTTGGGTGCATTCCTCTGCCGACTTGTATGGGTTGACTATGGAGCAGCTCTCTCAACTGCCCTTGATGGGAGAAAAGTCTGCAGAAAATCTGATAGCGGCCATTCAACGCAGCCGCACCACCACCTTGGCCCGTTTTATTTTTTCTTTAGGCATTCGCAATGTGGGGGAAGCTACGGCGCGCGATTTGGCTCGTCAGTTTGGTGACTTAGCACCACTCATGAGCGCTTCTACTGAAGATTTGCTGCAGGTGCCGGATGTGGGGCCAGTGGTGGCGCAATCTATTCATGATTTTTTTGCTGAGGGGCATAATCGTGAAGTGATTGAGCGCCTACAGCAACAAGGCGTTCATTGGCCTATACATGAGGCTTCTAGCACGCTGCCTTTAAGTGGTAAAACCTTTGTACTCACTGGAACTTTGCCTCATTTGAGTCGGGATGAGGCGCGCGCTAGAATTGAGGTTTTGGGGGGTAAGGTGGCTGGTAGTGTATCGGCCAAAACCCATTACGTGGTGGCGGGCAGTGAAGCCGGTAGCAAATTAGAGCGAGCACAAGCGCTGGGCGTGACAGTACTCGACGAAGCACAACTTCTTTTACTCCTTAAACAGGAACACTCGCCATCATGAAGCCGATTAAAAAAGCTGTATTTCCGGTCGCTGGTTTGGGCAGTCGTTTTTTGCCTGCCACCAAAGCCAGCCCTAAAGAAATGTTGCCTATTGTGGATAAGCCCCTTATCCAATATGCGGTGGAAGAGGCGGTGGCCGCAGGCATTACCGAGTTGATTTTTGTCACGGGTCGCGGTAAACGTGCCATTGAAGACCACTTTGATAAAGCGTATGAATTAGAGACGGAACTAGCCGCACGGGGACGCACACAACTGCTGGAGCAAGTACGTAATTTTTTACCGCCCGGTGTGAGTTGTGCATATGTGCGCCAGCCGGAAGCTTTAGGCTTGGGCCATGCTATTTTATGTGCCGCGCCTTTGGTGGGGGACGAGCCCTTCGCCATTTTGTTGGCGGATGATTTGGTGGATGCGGCAGTGCCTGTGCTGACACAAATGGTGGACCTCTATGAAGCCACCGGATCTTCTGTGCTGGGCGTGCAAAATGTGGCGCGCGAAGAAACCCGTCAATACGGTATTGTTAAAACGGCACTCACCCCTATGGGGCATCAAAAAATTGTCGGCATTGTAGAAAAACCGAAGCCCGAACTGGCCCCCTCCACTTTGGCTGTGGTGGGCCGATACTTATTGTCCCCTGCTATTTTTGATCACCTGCGCCATGTGCAGCCTGGTAGTGGCGGAGAGATTCAACTTACGGATGGCATTGCGGGTCTATTGGCAGAACAAGATGTATTGGCCTTACCCTTTGAGGGCGTGCGCTACGATTGTGGCAGCAAGTTGGGCTATTTGAAAGCCACGGTAACCTATGGCGTGCGCCATGATGAAGTGGGCGATGATTTTACTCAGTGGCTTATTCAATTTGGCAGGAATCCCCGTGGCGGTTAAACCAGTTTTGCGTATGGGCCATCCGCTGCTGTTGCAAGTGGCGGCACCGGTCACCCAATTTAATACCCCCGAACTGCATTCCCTGTTAGGGGACATGCGCGACACTATGGCGCACCTCGATGGCGCCGGACTGGCGGCGCCGCAAATTGGTGTGAGCTTACAAGTGGTGATTTTTGGTGTAGAAAGCAATCCGCGTTATCCGGATGCAGAAAAAGTCCCCTACACGGTTTTAATTAATCCCGTATTGACGCCATTGTCGGATGAAGAAGAAGAGGGCTGGGAAGGGTGCCTGTCTGTGCCGGGACTGCGCGGGCTGGTTCCGCGTTTTACAGCATTGCGTTACGTGGGGTCTGACCCCAAAGGGCAAATTATCGATCGCACCGTGACAGGGTTTCATGCCCGCGTGGTGCAACATGAGTGCGATCATTTAATGGGCATTCTCTACCCTATGCGCATTCGAGATTTCAGCACATTTAAATTTACCGACTGGTCTGACGACGATCAGTCAGCCGATTAATGATTACCTATCAGTGTGGAAGCCGGCCCCAAAATTGCCAAAGGGTATACCTAAGTGAGAGGGCTATGCTTCAAGCTCTTTTAGTAGGTCCTGTTTAAGCTGCTCGCGCCCGGTGGCAGATTCCACCGCTTTTCCTGCCAGTAAAAAAGTATCCTCTACCCGCTCGCCCAGGGTGTTGATGCGCGCGCCGCGCAAGTTAATGCCGTTGTTCACCAGCACGCGCGATACCCGGTACAGCAAACCGGGACGATCGCCTGCCACAATGGTCATGGGGCGCAAATGGTTGCGTTCGGGTTCGCCCACATGCACCATAAGTGGAATAGGAAAATGCTGCAGATGACGCGACAGGCGCACTTTTTGTGGGTTTTCCAAAGCGGCTTGGGTTTTAAGGCGCAGCTGTAATTCTTCTTCAATGCGCTTAATCACATTGCGGTAATGCTCTGATTCGCCGCTGCGATGAACAATCTGAAAGGTGTCCAATGCGTGTCCATCAAGCGTGGTGTGGATACGTGCTTCTTGTATGGTGTAGGCAATGCGATCAAAATAACCGCAGATGCGGGCAAACAAAGCCTCTTGATCGGGTGTGTAGATTAGAACCTGAATGCCTTCGCCCAATGGAGAAAGGCGCGCCCGCACGATAGGATTGTGGGCGGTGGTTAATCCTTGCAAGTTGCGCGCATGCCAGGCAATGTCTGGTGCATCATGGCGCTGAAAATACGACTCATCCACGGTTTTCCACAGGTTGATGTCTTGTTCCTTTGTCATGCCGTATTGGCGTAGGATAAGCAGCGCGGCGCTACGCTTTTCCTGAATAACCATGTTGGCATCGGGGCCTATCCCTTCTAGATGGCGTTGCGTAACGCGAAACAAGTCTTCCAATAATTTTGCTTTCCAAGCATTCCATACTTTGGGACTGGTGCCGCGTACATCGGCCACAGTAAGCAAGTAGAGTGCGGTGAGATGGCGCCCATCACCCATACGCTTGGCGAAAGTGGCAATCACCTCTGGGTCGGATAAATCTTGTTTTTGCGCGACCGCGGACATGTGCAAGTGATTGGCCACCAACCAAGCAACAAATTCACTATCCGCTTTTGATAAACCATGGCGGCGGCAAAAAGAGCGGGCATCAGACTGACCTAATGCGGAATGATCCCCGCCACGACCTTTGGCAATGTCATGGAATAAAGCAGCAAGGTAGAGTAAATCTACGCGATCGAATTCGCGCATTAATACTGAACAAAAAGGGAATTCGTGATCGTATTGCGGGATGGCGAAGCGACGAATGTTGCGCAATACACGCAGAATATGTTCATCCACTGTGTAGACGTGAAATAAGTCATGTTGCATTTGCCCCACAATGCGACCAAAGGCGGGAATGTAACGACCCAGCACGCCGTAATAATTCATGCGACGCAATACATCGGCGGTGCGCAAAGGCTGACGCAATATTTCCATGAAGCGTTGTTGGTTTTCAGGTTTGGCGCGAAAGGCTTCGTTAATGCGATTTTTGCCACGCCATACGGCACGCAAGGCCGCCGGTGTAAAGCCGCGCAGCTTGGGGTGATGCTGCAGCATTAAAAAACCTTCTAAGATTTGATCTGGGTCGCGATCGAACAGATCTTCAGGAACGGTGCTCAGCAAGTCTCCCTGCCGTTCAAAAAATTTATTATATGATTCGCGCTCAGTGGGTTCGCTGGCGTGAATGCGGGCGCTCAATTGTTCCATTAAGATGGTATTGAGCAGCAGCACCAATTTGGCGGTTTTGTAATAGGCCTGCATCAGCTCTTCGCTGGCGCGTCGTGTGCCCTGGTCGTGATAGCCCAGTTGTTGCGCCAAGGGCCCTTGTAAATCGAACAGCAGGCGGTCCTCACGGCGCCCTGCTAGGTAATGCAGACGAATACGCAAGTCTTGCAAGAAGCGCTGCAGTTGGCGCGCTTGCCGTACTTCTTTTTCGGTAATGAGTCCCGCCCCAGCCAATGCCGCCCAATTGGTTTCTAGTCCGGTGCCCCATGCCAACCACAGCACCGATTGCAAATCTCGGATGCCTCCTGGGCTTTCTTTTAGGTTGGGTTCTAAATTAAAAGCGGTGTCGTTATGTTTGAGGTGGCGTGCCCGTTGTTCATGTATTTTACCCAATACAAATTCCGGCAAATTAAGATGCTGCACCAATGCGATGCGTAGCCGCGCTATGGCCCCAATGCTGCCACTTAAGTGACGCACATCGGTAAGCGTGGTGGCAATAGTAAGATCTTGTTGTGCAACGCTCATGCATTCACTTAACGTGCGCACGCTATGCCCTACTTCTAAACCGATATCCCACAGCACGCCTATTAAACGTTCAATGCGTTGCGCTGTATCTGCGTTAGGCGTTTCGGGCATGAGCAGCAGCAAGTCAATATCAGAGTAGGGATAGAGTTCGCCTCGCCCATACCCCCCCACAGCCGCTAAGGCAGAGCGGGGGCTAAACCCGGAATCTATCCACAGTCTTTTAAGCACATCATCCACAGTGCGACGCCATTGGGACAGTAACTTGGCGGGCTGTGGGTTTTTGAGGTAGGCCTCCTTAAGCGTTTCGCGCGCCAAGGCCAGATGCTGACGTAGGGCTTTTACATCGACAGGAGTCACGGCGGTAATGGGCATCCTTCAGAGAGTGTCAGTACTTCAAAACCGTCATCGGTAACCAGGACTGTATGTTCCCATTGCGCCGAAAGGCTGTGATCGGCGGTTACAATGCTCCAACCATCGGCCAACTGGCGAATGTTTCGTCGACCGGCATTAATCATCGGTTCGATGGTGAAAATCATACCGGCTTTAAGGGCTAATCCGCTACCCCGACGACCATAATGCAAGACCTGCGGTTCTTCATGAAAGTTTCGCCCAATGCCGTGACCACAAAATTCACGCACCACGCTGAAGCCGGCGTTTTCTGCAAAGGTTTGAATGGCATGGCCCACGTCGCCCAAATGAGCACCGGCGCGCACCTCGCGAATGCCAATCCATAGGGATTCGAAGGTGATGGCGCATAGGCGTGCGGCCTGTTTGCTGGGTTCACCCACCATAAACATGCGGCTGGTGTCCCCATGAAAGCCGTCTTTGATGACCGTGATATCGATATTGACGATATCGCCATTTTTAAGCACCTTAGAACCGGGAATACCATGGCACACCTGGTGGTTAACCGAGGTGCAGATGGATTTGGGGTAAGGGGTATGCCCGGGAGGGCAGTAATTGAGCGGGGCGGGCACAGTACCCTGCACGTTCACCATGAATTCATGGCATAGGGCGTCTAAGGCCCCGGTGGTGATTCCGGCTTTTACGTGGGGGGCGATGAAATCGAGCACTTCAGAGCCCAAGCGACCCGCCACGCGCATGTGTTGAATTTCGTCCGCAGTCTTAATCAGGGATTTCATGAGCCTAAGCCGTTGTTAACTAACGGGCAAGTATAGCATCGCCTGGGGTCTGACCCCAGGTGTAACTTGTGTAAATGAGGGGTTCGCTGTTAGAATTGCGGGTTAGCATCATCCTGATTCATTTTAGGGCCGTGGCAACGTGGCCCATATACGCACCGGCCTGGTAAGACCAGGGTGTCCGCAATAGCGGGCCAATTGGGCCGGTGGAAGCTTAACCCTTATAAGGAGTTTCACCATGTCATCCGTTACTATGCGTCAAATGCTTGAAGCCGGAGTTCACTTCGGTCACCAAACCCGCTATTGGAACCCCAAGATGGCCCCGTATATTTTCGGCCATCGCAACAAAATCCATATTATTAATCTGGAAAAAACATTGCCCTTGTACCAAGAGGCCATGAAGTTTATTCGCCAACTCTCGGCCAATAAGGGGCATGTGCTGTTTGTAGGCACCAAGCGCCAAGCCCGCGAAATCGTGCGCGAAGAAGCCCTGCGCGCCGGATCACCTTTTGTGGACCACCGCTGGTTGGGTGGCATGCTGACTAATTTCAAGACCGTTAAGCAGTCTATTAAGCGCTTAAACGACTTAACCACCATGACCAATGACGGCTCCATGGACAAACTCTCTAAGAAAGAAGCGCTGAACTACCAACGTGAGCTGGAAAAGCTGGAGCGCAGCTTGGGCGGGATTAAAGAAATGAATGGCGTGCCCCAAGCCATGTTCGTGATTGATGTGGGATACCAAAAAAATGCCATCGTAGAAGCACGCAAGTTGGGTATTCCTATTATTGGCGTAGTGGACACCAACAACTCTATTGAAGGGGTGGATTACATTATCCCCGGTAACGATGATTCCACCCGCGCCATTCGGTTGTATGCCCGTGGTGTGGCCGATGCCATCTTAGAAGGACGTGCCCAAGCACTCACCGAAATCGCTAAGGAAGAAGAATTCGTTGAAGCAGAAGAGACGGCCGCTGAATAACTTTTAAACCCCCGGGAGACTGGGGACTTGTGGAGCATGGAAATGGCGGAAATTACCGCAGGAATGGTTAAAGAGCTTCGTGAACTGACGGGGTTGGGCATGATGGAGTGCAAACGCGCCCTAAGTGAATCCGGTGGCGATTTAAAAGCTGCTGAAGATTTGTTGCGCATTCGCAGCGGTGCCAAAGCCAGCAAAGCCGCAGGGCGTATTGCCGCCGAAGGCGTGGTGGCAGCACACGTGTCCACTGACGGCAAAGCAGGGGCCTTGGTGGAAGTGAATTGCGAAACAGACTTTGTGGCCAAAAACGAAGACTTTGTGGCGTTGGCCAAACAAGTGGCGGCGTTGGTGGTGCAACACTCTTTTACCGGTGTAGAGGCATTGTTGGCGACCTCATTGCCCAATGGCGATACGTTAGAAGATGCCCGCAAGGCGCTGGTGATGAAGTTGGGCGAAAACATCTCAGTGCGCCGTTTTGTGCGCTTTGATGCCCAGGGTCAGCTGGCACAATATCTGCACGGTTCTAAAATTGGCGTGATGGTGGACTTGGTGGGCGGGGATGAAGCGTTGGGCCGCGATTTGGCCATGCACATTGCCGCCAGCCGGCCCGTCTGCGTGTCAAAAGAAGATGTGCCTGCCGAATTATTGATCAAAGAGCGTGAAATTTACACCGCCCAAGCGGCTGAATCGGGCAAACCCGCCGATATCGTGGCGCGCATGGTGGAAGGCCGTATTGTGAAATATTTGGCCGAAGTGACATTGCAAGGTCAGCCTTTTGTTAAAGACCCCGACCAAACCGTAGAAAAGCTGTTGCAAGCGCGCAAGGCCACAGTACAGCGCTTCCACATGTTTATAGTGGGCGAAGGCATTGAGAAGAAAAAAGTTGAAGATTTTGCAGCGGAAGTAGCGGCCGCTGGTGCCGCTGCGGTGAACGCCTAAGCCCAGCACCATGAAACCCGCCTATCAGCGCATCCTCGTTAAGCTCTCTGGCGAAGCCTTGATGGGCGATGATGCTTATGGCATCAATCGCGCTACCATCGATCGTATTGTGACCGAGTTAACCGAAGTATCCCGTTTGGGTGTGCAGTTGGCGGTGGTGATTGGTGGCGGAAATATTTTTAGGGGCGTGGCCTTAGGGGCTGAAGGGATGGACCGCGCCACCGCCGACTATATGGGCATGTTGGCTACAGTGATGAATGCCTTGGCGTTGCAAGATGCCATGCGCCGCGTAGGGGTGGTGAGCCGCGTGCAATCAGCGCTACACGTGGACCAAGTGGCCGAACCCTATATTCGAGGCAAAGCCCTGCGTTATTTGGAAGAAGGGAAAGTGGTTATTTTTGCTGCAGGTACCGGCAACCCATTCTTCACTACGGACACCGCTGCTGCGTTGCGTGGTATGGAAATGAATGTTGAAGTCGTGCTTAAAGCCACCAAGGTGGACGGTGTTTATACTGCTGATCCCCACAAAGATGCACAAGCGACTCGTTACGAGCGCTTAACCTTTGAAGAAGCCATTGTTAACAATCTTAAAGTAATGGACGCCACGGCACTGACCTTGTGCCGCGATCAAAACCTACCTCTTTGTGTGTTTAGTATCTTCAAGTCCGGCGCGCTAAAACGTGTGGTGATGGGAGAGGCTGAAGGCACATTTGTCACAAACTGAGCAAGCAGGAGAGTACCCATGATTGCCGACGTTAAAAAATCAGCTGAACAAAAAATGCAAAAGTCCGTTGAAGCGCTTAAGAATGATTTGGGTAAGGTGCGCACCGGGCGCGCTCACGCCGGTTTGATTGACCATGTGATGGTGGATTATTACGGCACGCCCACAGCCATTAACCAAGTGGCGGGTGTTAACTTGATTGATGCACGCACGATTGGTGTTTCGCCTTACGAAAAGAAAATGGTACAGGCGATTGAAAAGGCTATTCGTGATGCGGATTTGGGCCTTAATCCCTCCAGTCAGGGCGATCTGATTCGTGTGCCCATGCCCTCTCTCACGGAAGAGCGTCGACGCGACCTCACCAAAGTGGTTCGCGCAGAAGCGGAGAGTGCCCGCGTGGCGGTGCGCAACATCCGGCGTGATGCCATAGCCCACCTTAAAGATTTATTGAAGAGCAAATCCATTTCGGAAGACGAAGATCATCGCGCCCAAGACGATATTCAGAAATTAACCGATAAGCATGTGAGCGAAATAGACAAACTCCTAACAGTGAAAGAAGCCGAGCTTATGGCGGTCTGATCTATTTGGCCTGCAGGAACCGGAACGAAGGGGGATTAAGGTGGCGTTACTGAAGAGTTCTACACTCGATATCCCGGAGACTCAAGCCATTCCGCGGCACATTGCCGTGATCATGGACGGCAATGGACGTTGGGCCAAGGCACGTTTTCTACCTCGCATTGCGGGGCATCGTCGCGGCGCTAAAGCTGTGCGCACGTTATTAGAAAACGCTGCAAAGTTGGGCGTGGAGTATGTCACCTTATTTGCCTTCAGTAGCGAAAACTGGCGCCGTCCTGCGGAAGAGGTGTCGCTCTTGATGCAGCTTTTTGTCAGTAGCCTCGAAAATGAGGTATCCCACCTGCACGACGCACAAATTCGTTTGAAAGTGATTGGCGATTTAGCCCCTCTGGGCGTTAAACTGCAGACCTTAATTCAAGACGCTGAAGCGCTCACGCAAAATAATAACCGCTTAACACTGACCATTGCTGCCAATTACGGCGGCCGCTGGGATATTTTACAAGCCACCAATGCGTGGTTGATAGCACATCCCGAGCGAGTGTCTGAAGGCATTGCTGAGGCCGATCTTACGCCATACCTGGCCATGGCCTACGCCCCCGAGCCGGATTTGTTTATTCGCAGTGGGGGCGAGCAACGCATCAGTAATTTTTTATTGTGGCAATTAGCCTACGCTGAGCTTTATTTTACCGATACATTGTGGCCCGATTTTGATGCAGATGCATTGAACCTGGCCGTCCTCTCCTACCAGCAGCGCGAGCGGCGTTTTGGCCGTACCAGCGAGCAACTTGCAACCACGCAATCTGCGGCGAGAACCTCCTAACCATTATGCTGCGTACCCGCTTAATAACCGCATTGGTGTTGTTGTTGGCATTGGGGGCGGCCCTATTTTGGGCGCCTGAATGGCTGTGGACGTTGTTGGTGTTGATGGTAGGGCTGGTGGCCAGTTGGGAATGGGCGGGTTTGGCGAAATTTCCTGGTGTCTCTCGCGTGTTTTATGTGTTCACCACGGCCGCATTGGCGGTGTCGTTATTTACTTTCATGCAGCCTAATGTGCAAGCCACCTTAATGGTGCTTTTTGTGATGTCCGCGCTATTTTGGTTATTGCTAGCCCCCCTGT
Source organism: uncultured Ferrovum sp. (assembly GCA_903909215.1). Classification (GTDB taxonomy): domain Bacteria; phylum Pseudomonadota; class Gammaproteobacteria; order Burkholderiales; family Ferrovaceae; genus CAIVUX01. Next base: position 30,893 of record CAIVUX010000032.1, on the reverse strand, counting down.
GGCTGGCGCGTCAGTGGCGCGTGGAGCGCGCGTCGCGTTTGGCATTATGTGGCTGGGTGCTCATTATCCCCACAGGGTTTGCCCTAATTCAGTTGCGTTCCTTGGGTCCTTGGGTATTGCTGGCTGTGCTGAGTGTTATTTTTCTCTCCGACAGCGCCGCCTATTTTACTGGACGTGCTTTTGGTCGTCATAAATTAGCGCCCACCATTAGTCCTGGTAAAACATGGGAAGGCGTGGTGGGGGCGCTTGTAGCGGTGGCGATGTACGCCGTATGGTTGATGGTGAGCGTTGCACACGATAACCATGTATTGATGCTGGCGATGCAGGCCAGTGGCTGGGCTTTTGTGCCATGGGTTTTGCTGATAGCGGTGCTGGGCATTGAGGGCGATCTGTTTGAGTCGTGGATTAAACGCTGCGCCGATGCCAAAGATAGCGGACATTTATTACCCGGGCATGGCGGAGTTTTGGACCGCATTGATGCGCTCACGGCCACCCTACCACTGGCTGCCGCACTATTGATGCGAGTGAGCGCATGAGCATACAAAACCTGGCTATTTTGGGCGCCACCGGCGCCATCGGTTGCAACACCCTGGAAGTAGTGGCGTTGCACCCTGACCGTTATCGCATATTTGCACTCACGGCACATGGCAATGTGGCGCGTTTGCGCGAACAATGCCAGCGCTTTCAACCTCATTTTGCCGTGGTGGGCAGTGAGGCTGCGGCCGTTGAATTGCGTATCGGTCTAACAAGTGCCACCGAAGTGTTGTGGGGACCGGAGGCGTTAGAAGCTATGGCGCGTCACCCGGATGTGGATGTGGTCATGGCGGCCATTGTGGGGGCTGCAGGATTAGCGTCTACCTTGGCGGCGGCACTTGCGGGCAAACGCATTTTATTGGCCAATAAAGAGGCTTTGGTAATTGCCGGCGCCATTTTGATGGACGCCATCAAAACCAGTGGCGCTGTATTATTGCCAGTGGACAGCGAACATAACGCCGTATTCCAATCGCTGCCGCGCGAGCAGAGCGCAGGGTTGCACGCGTTGGGCGTTAAAAAAATTACCCTAACAGCCTCTGGCGGACCCTTCTTAAACCGACCCTTGTCAGATTTGGCGCTCGTGACAGCAGACGAAGCGTGCAAACATCCCAATTGGGTAATGGGACGAAAAATTTCGGTGGATTCAGCCACCATGATGAATAAGGGGCTTGAATTAATTGAAGCCTGTTGGTTGTTTAATGCTGCCCCTGCACAAATTGATATTGTGATTCATCCGCAAAGTATTATTCATTCTATGGTGGCCTATGCAGATGGTTCGGTGATTGCGCAATTGGGTTGCCCCGATATGCGCACCCCGATTGCCCATGCGTTGGCGTATCCCGAGCGCATCGAGTCCGGTGTGCCCGCATTGGATTTGGCTGCTGTGGGTTCGTTGCATTTTAAGGCCCTAGACTCAACACGTTTCCCCTGCGTGACCCTGGCTCGGCGTGCCATTAGCGAAGGCGGAACAGCACCGGCCATATTAAATGCAGCCAACGAAATAGCAGTGGCCGCCTTCCTTGGGGGCGAGTTGCGTTTTGATCAGATTCCGCGCGTGATTGAGGCGGTGATGGATGCCGTCTTCGTGGAAGAGGGTGCTACGCTAGCGGCTGTATTAGCGGCCGATGCTCATAGTCGTATTATCGCGCGCAGTGTTATCGAAGGAGTGGGAAGATGAGTGGAGTGGGTGGCAGCATGCAAACGTTGTTGGCGTTTTTAGGGGCCCTATTGCTCCTTATCGTGGTGCATGAGTGGGGACATTTTTGGGTAGCACGACGTGTGGGCGTGAAGGTGCTGCGTTTTTCTGTGGGTTTTGGCAAACCCTTATGGACCAAACGCCTTGGTGCCGATCAAACGGAGTTTGTGATTGCCGCTTTTCCCTTGGGTGGTTACGTCAAAATGCTTGATCAACGCGAAGCGCCTGTGGCGGCTGATGAATTACACCGCGCCTTTGATCAACAATCATTGGCCAAGCGTGTGGCTATTGTCAGTGCCGGCCCGTTGGCCAATTTTATTTTGGCGTTGCTGCTGTACTGGGGGCTTTATCTAAATGGCATACCAGGGCTTAAACCTTATGTGAACGCGCCTGCAGCAGAAACCATTGCCGCACAGTCTGGTTTTCAGTCGGGCGAGTTAATCGTTCGCTTTTCTGGGCATGAGGTGCGCAATTGGAGCGAATTGCAATTACACCTGGTTGATGCGCTGCTCAGCCATGAGCGGATTACGGTAGAAGCCATCGACCTCAACAATCATCTGATTGTCCATACTCTAGACCTATCCTCATTGGATAGTGGTGACGGTGAAAATCCCATAACCGAGCGAATTGGCCTTGTTCCATGGGATTTCCCCATAGCCCCCCAGGTGGGTCGTGTGCTACCCGATTCTCCGGCGACACGAGCAGGTCTGCGCGCAGGAGACCGCGTGATGTCTGTGGAGGGCGCCCCCTTGGCGTCATGGCAAGATTTTGTGCGGACGGTCCACAGCCACCCCAACCAAGCCTTACGCGTTCAAGTAAGCCATGATGGGGTACAGCGTGAGTTGAATCTAACCCCCGAGCTTTATACTGGAGAAAATGGCAAAACCGTGGGCAGGATTGGTGCCGCTCCAGAAATTGACCCAACCCTTGAGGCGCGTTTGGGCACTACGGTGCACTATGGTCTGTGGGGTGCATTAATGGAAGGCGGGCAGCAAACCTGGAAAATGACCCGACTTACCTTCAAAACCTTTGGCATGATGGTGGTGGGGCAGGCTTCTTGGAAAAACGTAGGAGGCCCGGTGCAGATTGCCAGTTATGCGGGCCAAAGTGCCAAAATGGGCCTAATTCCCTATCTTTCCTTCTTGGCTTTGATCAGTATTAGCTTGGGTGCGCTTAATTTGCTGCCGGTTCCCTTATTGGATGGGGGGTATTTGATGTATTATGTTGTGGAATTTATCAAAGGCAGCCCCGTTTCTGATCAGGTAATGGCAGTCACGCAACGGATCGGTTTGATGTTGCTCACTGCACTAATGGGTTTTGCGCTTTATAACGATATACACCGACTGATAACCAATTGACGGGCCCATGACCATTCGCGCATTTATAGCTGCTGGACTCCTTCTGCTCAGTACCGCCGCACTGGCCCTTTCTCCTTTTACCATTCGGGATATTCGGGTGGAAGGTGCGCAGCGCATTGAGGCAGGAACCATCTTTAGTTACTTGCCGCTCAAGGTGGGTGATGCCGTTACGGATGAGAAGGCCTCGGCAGCGCTTAAATCGCTGTATGACACCGGCTTTTTTTCTGATGTGCGTTTGGAGTCGGATCACGAGGTATTGGTGGTGATTGTGCAAGAACGCCCCGCCATATCCAAAATCGATATTAATGGCGCCAAAGAATTTAACAAAGAACAGTTAACTGAAGCGCTTAAATCCATTGGCTTGGCGGAAGCACGTATTTACGATAAATCACTCTTGGATAAAGCCGAGAAAGAACTCAAGCGACAGTATCTGAGCAAAGGGCGCTATTCAGCACAGGTCACGACCACCGTTACCCCCATGGAGCGTAATCGAGTCGCCCTCACATTTAACATCTCAGAAGGAGAGGTGGCCCGTATCAAGGAAATTAATATTGTGGGCGCCACGGTATTTAAAGAGAAGACGTTGTTAGATCAACTGCAACTCACGACTTCCAATTGGTTTACTTGGTACACCAAAAACGATCAATACTCTAAGCAAAAACTTTCAGGCGATTTAGAAACCGTGCGTGCCTACTATCAGAATCATGGCTATTTAGAATTTGCTGTAGATTCGACTCAAGTGTCCATTACGCCGGACAAGCAAGACATCTACATCACCGTTAATGTGGTGGAAGGTCAGCAATATAAAGTGTCTGATGTAAAGTTGGCCGGTCAATTTATCGTGCCCGAGGATGACCTTAAAAAACTGGTGACATTGAAATCCGGTGACACCTTCTCTCGTGAAAAAGTAACCAATTCCACCAAAGCTATTTCAGACCGCTTGGGTAACGAGGGTTATTCTTTTGCCAACATCAATGCCAATCCTGATATTAACAAAGAGGGGCGTACGGCGGCCTTCACTTTTGTGGTAGATCCGGGTCGGCGTGTGTATGTGCGCCACATCAATATATTCGGCAATGCCCGCACGCGCGATGAAGTGATTCGCCGTGAAGTTCGTCAAATGGAAGGGGGTTGGTATTCAATTGAATTGGTTAATCGATCCAAAGAGCGGATTAATCGTTTGGGTTTCTTCTCTGATGTAACCGTAGATAGCCCACCCGTGCCTGGCACCACCGACCAAGTGGATGTTAATTTCACGGTTGTAGAGCGGCAAACGGGATCCATCCAATTGGGGGCCGGTTACTCCTCTGCTGAAAAAGTGGTGCTGAGCACCAGCATTAGTCAAAATAATTTGTTTGGGAGCGGCAATTCGCTCACCTTGAGTGTGAATTCTGGCAGTATTTCGCGCACTTATGCGCTAACGTATTTCAACCCCTATTGGACAGAAGACGGTATTGGCCGCTCCTGGAGCGTGTATGACCGTACCATCAACACCACCTCGCTAACCGGCGTTAGCCCCTACATGACACGCACCATCGGTGGAGACATACATTTAAGCGTTCCCTTGAGCGAAACCAACGCCTATTCTTTTGGTATGGGGTATGAATCTACAGCCGTTACCGTGATCAGCAACAGTCCCATTCAATACCTAGATTTTGTGAATCAGTTTGGCGATGTGGCCAAAACCTTAAAAGCGGACGTGGGGTTTTCTCGCGATAGCCGTGACAGCATTCTCTACCCCACCAAAGGTTTGAATCAGCGCTACAGTCTTGAAGCCGGTTTGCCCGGCGGCGATCTTAAATATTATCGCGCCACTGTCAACGAGCAATTACTAACCCCAATAGGCTACGACATTTCACTGTCTTTTTCTGGGCAACTGGGTTACGGGCATGGTTACGGTGGCATGCCTTTGCCATTCTTTAAAAACTTCTTTGCCGGCGGCGTGGGTTCGGTGCGCGGTTATTACACCAGTAGCCTAGGACCTCACACTCAGACTATTGTGGGCAACACTCTTAATTTGGGCGGTACCGAAATGATTACCGGCAGTATGGAAGCACTGTTTCCTATGCCAGGCCTTAAAAACGACAAATCTTTTCGCTTGAGTACTTTTATTGATGCCGGTAATGTATATGGTAATGGGGGTGGCTTTAGCTTAGGCTTACTGCGTTACTCAGCGGGCGTTGGGTTATCTTGGTACTCTCCTATGGGCCCACTGACCTTTAGTTACGCGGTTCCCCTGCATGCTCAACCTTTGGATAATATTGAACGCCTGCAGTTCCAGATGGGCACTACTTTTTAAGTGAGTATGGTCATGAAAATTTTAAAACTATTTATTTCCCTAGCGCTAATTTTGGCGTTATTCCCTGCCATGGCGGGTGATCTGAAAGTGGGTTGGATTAATATCGAACGCATTTTCCGTGAAGCAGGTCCGGCCCAGAAAGCCACCAAAAAGCTGGAAAAAGAATTTGCTCAGCGTGATGGTGAGATACAGAAGCTGGGTAAACAAACCCGTGACTTACAGGCTCAATTAGATAAAGACGGCATGACCATGAGTGAGGCCGACCGCACCCGCAAGGAGCGCGATTTGGCCAACTTGAATCGCGACTTCCAGCGCATGCAGCGTGAGTTCCGCGAAGACCTCAACTCCCGTCGCAACGAAGAATTGGCCAGCATTCAAGAGCGCGCCAATAAAGTAATTAAAGAAATGGCCGAAGCCGAAAAATATGACTTAATCGTTTCTGACGCGATATATGCCAGTCCCAAAATCGATATTACGGAAAGGGTCTTGAAGGCATTGGCCGACAAGTAACCCCCTACCCCTTGATTGGAAGCCATCAAACCCCATTCTTTACGTGACCTTGCTCGCTGCTGTGGCGGTGAGGTTGTGGGCGACGATGCCATCACCATTCAAGGAGTGGGCACCTTGGACGGGGCGGGCCCAACCGACATTGCTTTTCTCACCAACACACTCTATCGGGACCGACTGAAGTCCACACGTGCCGCAGCCGTTATTTTGGCCCCTGTAGATCGTGACGCCACGTCATTACCGCGCATCATTTCGCTTAACCCCTACGCCAGTTATGCCCGCATTGCCCAAGCGCTTTACCCGCAGTCTATTGCCACACCAGGCGTGCATGCCACGGCCGTTATCCATCCTTCCGTGCATATCCCCGCTAGCGCGCAGATCGGCCCGAACGTGGTGCTCGAAGAAGGGGTTATGCTGGGTGAGCGGGTGGTGATTGGCGCGGGCACCACGCTGGCTGACAACGTTTCCGTGGGTGCAGACTCATTACTCTACCCGCGCGTTACTGTTTACGCCGAATGCCAATTAGGTGAGCGATCTATCGTGCACTCAGGGGTCGTGATTGGCGCGGATGGGTTTGGCATGGCTTGGGACCAAGGGGCTTGGGTTAAGATTCCGCAAGTGGGGCGCGTGGTGATTGGATGCGACGTTGAAATTGGTGCCAATACCACCATTGATCGCGGCACCATTGAGGATACGGTTGTTGAAGACGGCGTTAAGCTCGATAATCAAATTCAGATTGCGCATAATTGCCGTATTGGAGCCCATACGGTTATTGCGGGTTGTGCGGGTCTGTCGGGCAGTACAAAGATTGGCCGCCATTGCCGCATTGGCGGTGGAGTAGGCATTGTGGGACATGTGGAGCTCTGTGACGGAGTCACTGTGTCGGGGTTCTCTCTGATTACCAAATCAATTACCCAGCCCGGTATATACACCTCATCCATACCCAGCGAACCCCATCGCAGTTGGTTAACCACCTTGGCACATTTACGTGCCTTGCCTGAATGGCTAAAGAGGCTCAAGATCGTAGAACAAGACCTAAAAAAAATTAAGAAGGGGACACCATGGCTGAAATGAACATTAATGAAATTATGCGATACCTGCCACATCGGTATCCTTTTTTGTTGGTAGACCGCGTATTGGATTACACGCCAGGCGACACCATTAAAGCTATCAAAAACGTCACCATGAATGAAGAATTCTTTCAGGGGCATTTCCCTGGGCATCCCGTCATGCCGGGCGTGCTGATTATTGAAGCCATGGCACAGGCCGCTGCACTCCTTACTTTTAAAACTGAAAATATAGAACCTCGTGGTCATGTGGTTACTTATTTTATCGGTATTGATAAAGCGCGCTTTAGAAACCCGGTATTTCCAGGAGACCAACTGATACTAGAAGCAAAGTTGCTGCGCCAGTCTTCGCGGATTTGGAAATACGAAACTTTTGCTACTGTAAACGGCAAACGAGCCGCTGAAGCCGTCTTGCTGTGCACGGAAAAAGCCATCGACGAATGATTCACGCTACTGCCATTATCCATCCCGGCGCTGTGCTAGCACCCGATGTTAGCGTGGGAGCCTATAGTATGATTGGTGAGCATGTGCGCGTGGGTGCCGGCACCACCATTGCTAATCACGTATGCATTTCAGGCCGCACCACCATTGGTCAGGGCAATCGGATATTTTCTTTTTGTGCGTTGGGCGGCGAGCCGCAAGATAAAAAATATCGTGGCCAAGATACCGCCCTTGAAATTGGCAATGACAACACCATTCGTGAATTCTGCACCTTCAATATTGGCACCGTAGAAGATACGGGTGTGACGCGCTTGGGGCACAGAAACTGGATGATGGCGTACGTGCATCTGGCACATGATTGCCAAGTGGGCAACGACACCATTTTTGCCAATAACGCCAGCCTAGCCGGCCATGCCACTGTGGGCGATTGGGCGATCATGGGCGGCTTCTCGGGCGTGCATCAATTCTGTCGCGTGGGAGAACATAGCTTTATTGGTATCTCGGCAGTTGTCACGCAAGATGTGCCGCCTTATGTCACCGTGGCGGGTAACCCTACCACCCCGTATGGCATCAATAGTGAAGGCCTGAAACGACGAGGGCTTCCCCCACAAGATATTGCCGCCATTAAGCAAGCCTACCGTAAGCTGTATCGCTCAGGACTCAGCCTGGAGGATGCGCGCCAAGAGATCGCCTTGATTGCCGCTGAATTTCCGTGCGTACAGATCTTGCTTGATTTTCTCTCCGGTTCTCAACGCGGCATTATGCGTTAATCATGCGCATTGGCGTAGTAGCGGGGGAAGCCTCGGGTGATGCTTTAGGCGCCAACCTCATCCGCGCCGTGCGCGCTCATTACCCACAAGCTGTTTTCGAAGGCGTGGCAGGCCCGCACATGATGGCATTGGGCGCACAATCTTTATTTCCTATGGAGGCGCTCTCGGTACGCGGTTATTGGGAAGTGTTGCGCTCCTTGCCGCATTTGCTGTTTATTCGCCGTCAACTCACTCAGTATTTTTTAAGCAATCCACCTGATTTATTCGTAGGGATTGACGCGCCGGATTTTAACCTGACTTTAGAAAAAAATCTTAAACTGGCGGGAATCCCCACCGTGCAGATGGTGGCGCCCACCGTATGGGCGTGGCGCGCCAATAGATTGCCTAAAATTCGTGAAGCGGTGACTGAATTACTCACCACGTTCCCCTTTGAGAAAGCCATATTTGAGCGTGCTGGAATTCCGGTTACCGATATTGGTCACCCTCTGGCACAGCAACTAGCCGCGCCTATAAGCCAAACCGGCGCACGTCAGCGTTTACAATTGGGCCGCGCAGCACCTGTTATTGCCTTGCTGCCGGGCAGCCGCATGTCAGAATTGGAGTTTCACGCGCAATTGTTTGTAGAAACTGCGGGCATACTGAAACGATATTTCAACGATGCGATATTTTTAGTGCCCCTAATTAACGCACAAACCCGCGCTGTTTTTGAAAGCGCCGTTCGTCGCAGCGGCCGTGATTCTAATATTAAAATTTTGCACGGTCAGGCCCACGATGTCCTGGCTGCCGCTGATGCCGCTCTAGTGGCCTCAGGCACTGCCACCTTAGAAGCGGCGTTATTAAAATGCCCGATGGTGGCAACCTACCGACTGTCCGCTTTTACCGCGTGGATTGTGCGGCGACGCAAAACCTCACAGTTTGTGGCGCTACCTAATATTATTTTAGACCGCGCCGTAGTACCCGAAATGATTCAAGAGGATGCCACACCCGAAATTTTAGCCGCTAAAATGGCTGAAGTAGTGACTAACCCAGTGTTGCGTTCGGCTATGTTAGAGGCTTTTGCAGAAGTGCAGCGTATGCTGTATCAGGACTCTGAGGCTTGCATTCTAGCCGGTATAGAGCGAGCCTTATCTCATGGGCGCTAACCCGGTCATTCGCCGCACTCATCCGCTAACATTGCCGACTGGCTTATTGTGCGGTGTTGATGAGGCCGGACGTGGCCCCATCGCGGGCCCGGTTTCTGCGGCCGCGGTTATCTTGCACCCCCAGCGACCGATTGTCGGATTGATGGATTCGAAGAAACTCAGCCCGCAACGACGCGATGCATTGGCTCTGCAAATTAGGGAGCAGGCGCATGCGTGGTGTGTGGCCTGGGCCTCTGTTGAGGAAATTGATGATTTGAATATTTTGCGCGCCTCCCTTCTGGCCATGCAGCGTGCTGTGAACGGGTTGTCTGTGCGTGCTGATGCTGTGTGGGTGGATGGTTTATATTGCCCTGAGGTAGGCATTCCCAGTGTTGCGGTGGTGGCGGGAGACGACCGTGTGGCCGCCATTCAAGCCGCCTCCATCTTGGCCAAGACAGAACGGGACGCACTGATGGTGCGCTTGGCAGAAGAATATCCTCAGTATGAGTTTGGTCGCCATAAGGGCTACCCCACGCCCGTCCATTTGCATCTGCTGCGCCAGTATGGGGCCTGCCCTCAGCACCGCCGCTCCTTCGCCCCCGTGGCTGCAACGCTGTGAAGACCATCTCCTCGCGCAGCAACCCATTGGTTAAATTGCTAATGCGTCTGCAATCTGCACGCGATCGGCATAAATTGGGCCAATCCGTGCTGGAAGGCATTCACTTGGTGCAGGCTTATGGCGCTGCCTATGGTGCGCCCGTGGCGTTGGCGGTAAGCCAGAGCGGAGCCCAGAAGCCAGAAATTAAGGCGTTGTTGGCCCAATTTAAAAATATCGAACCCTTGTTTTTGGAAGATGCTGTATTTGCCCAATGTGTGAGTGTGGCAACCCCAACGGGTATCGCGGCTGTGGTGAACGCGCCCGTCACCCCCTTAGCAACACCACCCATTGGTGCCTGCCTCATGCTAGAAGACATTCAAGACCCAGGTAACTTAGGGACTTTGCTTCGCTCAGCGGTGGCTTCTGGATTAAACCAAGTGCTGCTGTCGCCTGGTTGTGTTGATGCTTGGGCACCGCGTACTTTGCGCGCAGGGCAGGGCGCACAATTTTTGTTATCCGTGCATGAGGGGGTTAACCTGCTGGAGGTGGCCGCTGTTTATAAGGGCCGTATTCTGGCCGCGGTAGCGCAGGCTGAGCTGACTTACAGCGACGCCAATTTAACCGGTGTTGTGGCATTCTTAATTGGCAATGAAGGGGCCGGTCTTTCGCCTGCACTGCAATCCGTCGCTCACGAGATGGTGGGTATTCCCATGGCGGCAGGAGTGGAATCGCTGAATGCTGCTGTGGCCGGTTCTATTTTGATGTTTGAGCGCCAGCGTCAAATTAGGCAAATTAGGGGTCAGACCCCCGGGGGGTCAGACCCCTAAGTGCCTAAGCATCTTAGTACAGATGCCGGGCTAAGCCTGTTTGATGCAATATGGTAGTGGATAACTCTTCAATAGACATGTTGGTGGATTCTAGAAAGGGGATGCCATGGGCGCGCATCATGGCTTCCGCCGCCTGAATTTCATGTCGACAATTGGCCAGTGAGGCGTAGCTGCTGTTGGGGCGTCGCTCGGAGCGGATTTGGTGCAGGCGCTCGGGCCGAATCGACAATCCCCATAATTTTTTACGATATGCACCTAAGGCTTCGGGCAGTTTTTGTTTGTCCAAGTCTTCCGGGATAAGCGGGTAGTTGGCCGCTTTAATGCCAAATTGCAAGGCCAGATACAGGCTGGTAGGCGTTTTTCCCGAGCGTGATACGCCCACCAAAATAATATCGGCCTCTGCTAACCCTTTGGAGGAAACGCCATCGTCGTGCGACATGCTAAAGTTAATGGCATTGATGCGCTCGGTATAGGTGTTGATGTCACCGGTGCCATGTGATTTGCCCACCGCGTGCGAAGAGGGCGCACCCAGCTCAGCTTCCAGCGGGGAAATGAAAATTTCGAAAAAATCCAACACCAAGGCATCCGCTTTGCGTATTTCCAGTCGCAATTCTTCGTTAATTAAGGTGCTAAATACAATGGGACGGCGCCCGTCTTTAATGCCCGCCTTATTAATGGTGGCAATGGCTTTTTGGACTTGTTCTAGTGTTTCCAGAAAGGGCAACGTATGGCGATCAAAGTGCACGGATTCAAACTGCGTAATGAGGCTCTGACCCAGCATTTCTGCTGTAATTCCGGTACGATCGGACACATAAAATACGCTTCTTTTCATAATATCAATCACTTATAATATTGGTTATCTTGGCGATTGTTATATCTTATAATAGATATCTTTACCGACTTAGGGAAAAATCATGGCGCTAGAATACATTCGGTGGTTTCAGCATCTTCGCATGACCGACGTGGATTCTGTAGGGGGTAAAAATGCCTCCCTCGGCGAGATGATTAGTCAATTGCAGAGCGCGGGTGTGCGGGTTCCCGGCGGCTTTGCCACCACCGCACTGGCCTACCGTGATTTCCTAAAAGAAGGCGGCCTTGATAAAAAAATTGAAACCACTTTGTTGGCGCTGAATGTGGACGATGTGGTGGCCTTGGCCCGCACCGGCGCTGAAATAAGACGGTGGGTATTAGACGCACCATTACCCGCACGTTTATTGCAAGAATTAAAAACCGCTTACGCAGAGCTTACTGCGCAATCGGGTACAGCACCCGCTGTGGCCGTGCGCTCCTCAGCCACCGCAGAAGATTTGCCCGATGCTTCTTTTGCAGGTCAGCAAGAAACCTTTCTCAACATTACCGGCATTGATGAAATTATTGTGGCGGTGAAGCATGTGTTTGCTTCCCTCTACAACGATCGCGCTATTTCTTATCGCGTGCATCAGGGTTTTGTGCATTCTGAAGTGGCTCTGTCGGCGGGCATCCAGCGCATGGCACGCAGTGACGTGGGGTCAAGCGGTGTGTTGTTTACCATGGACACCGAATCAGGTTTTGATCAAGTGGTGTTTATCACCGCCAGTTGGGGTTTGGGCGAGAGCGTGGTGCAAGGGGCCGTCAATCCAGATGAGTATTACGTCAGCAAAGTAGCACTGGCCAATAACAAGCCCGCGGTGTTAATGCGCAATTTGGGCTCGAAAGCCACGCGTATGATTTACAGCGCCAATGCTGCGGCGGGACATACTGTCACTACGGTAGAAACCTCTACAGAAGATCGTCAGCGTTTTTGTTTAACGGATGCAGAAATGGAAGAATTGGCCCGTTACGCCGTGATTATTGAAAAACATTATCAGCGTCCTATGGATGTGGAATGGGTGCGCGATGGCGTGGATGGCAAAATTTATATTTTGCAGGCACGCCCCGAAACTGTGGCTTCGCGCAAAAGCGCGGACAGTTTAGAGCGTTACCATTTAAAACAAACCAGCGAATTGCTCACTCATGGCCGTGCTATTGGGCAGAAAATTGGGGCTGGTCGCGTACGTATTATTAGTGACGTGTCCGAAATGGATAAAGTAAACCCAGGGGACGTGTTGGTTACCGACATGACGGATCCCAACTGGGAACCCATCATGAAGCGCGCCTCGGCTATTGTCACCAACCGCGGTGGGCGAACCTGCCATGCTGCGATTATTGCGCGCGAACTGGGTATTCCCGCTGTGGTGGGTTGTGCGGATGCCACGCGCGTGTTGGCAGACGTCAGCGAAGTGACGGTGTCCTGCGCGGAAGGCGAGACTGGTAATATTTACCGTGGCATGCTCGAATTTGAAGTGTCTTCCGTTACCTTAGCGGGCATGCCCGACATTCCGGTGAAGATCACCATGAATGTGGGGAATCCGCAGCTGGCATTTTCTTTCCAGCGCCTGCCCAACGAGGGCGTGGGTTTGGCGCGTCTAGAATTTATTATCAGCGCTATGATTGGCATTCACCCCAAGGCCTGTTTGGAATACCCCAAACTGCCGGCTGAACTGAAAGATTTGGTGGAAGAGAAAACGCACGGCTACGCCGACCCCGCGACTTTTTATCGGGAAAAATTAGCCGAAGGCATTTCCACTTTGGCGGCGGCCTTCTGGCCTAAAAAAGTGATTGTGCGCTTGTCCGATTTTAAATCGAATGAATATACCAACTTAATTGGCGGTCAACGTTACGAGCCCAAGGAAGAAAATCCCATGTTGGGCTTTCGTGGCGCATCACGCTACATTTCTGAGGCGTTCAGAGATTGTTTTGAATTGGAATGCCACGCATTGAAGCGCGTACGTGATGTGATGGGTTTTACCAATGTAGAAATTATGGTGCCCTTTGTGCGTACCTTAACTGAAGCCGACGCCACGCTGGCCTTGCTGGCCGAACTGGGATTGAAGCGTGGCGAAAACGGCTTGCGCATCGTGATGATGTGCGAAATCCCCTCTAACGTTATTTTGGCGGATCAATTTTTAGAGCGCTTTGATGGGTTTTCAATTGGTTCGAACGATCTTACACAAATGACCTTGGCAGTGGATCGCGATTCAGGGTTGGTGGCACAGGCCTTTGATGAACGCGACCCGGCGGTGAAGGCTATGTTACACATGGCCATTAGCGCCTGTCGGCGCGCCAATAAATATGTGGGCATTTGTGGTCAAGGGCCGTCGGATCATCCCGACTTGGCGCGTTGGTTGATGGAAGAGGGCATTGAATCCATGTCGCTTAACCCCGACTCGGTCATTTCCACGTGGTTATTTTTGGCTCAGTGAGAAAACAAATAGTCCACCGCCAGGTGGGCTAAGGCCCGCACGCCTAAAGGCAATACCGATTCATCCACCTCAAAGCGTGGTGAGTGATTGGGGGCAGCCATACCGCGCGGTGTGCTGGTGGGTGTAATGCCTAAAAAGAAAAACAACCCTGGAATTTTTTCTTGGTACTTAGAAAAATCTTCCGAGCCCGTGAGTTTTGGCGCAATTAAAGTGTTTCCTGGGCCGGCCACACGCTCTAAGGTGGGAGCCATGAATTCGGTAAGTTCGGGGTGGTTTACTGTGACGGCATAGCCGGCTTCGATTCGTACGTGGGCTTTTGCTCCAGCGCTCTCTGCAATTTTTTCTGCAGTGCGAACCACGCGTTCGGCAATGTCCGCGCGCATGGCTTCATCAAAGGTGCGAATAGTGCCCAGTAGTTCCACTTGTTCTGGAATGATGTTGTCGCGTACGCCGCCGCGAATGCAGGCCACGGTAATCAGTGAGGGCTCATGGGTCACATCTACCTGTCGGCTGTGAATGGTTTGCAATCCCAGAATAACTTGCGAGGCCACCACAATGGGGTCCACGCCCAACCAGGGCATGGCGCCATGGGTTTGGCGTCCCGCAATGGTGATGCGCAAGGTGTCGGAACTGGCCATGGTAGGGCCGGGTCGGTAGCCAATTTTTCCGCTTTCCATGCCGGCGATGACATGTAAGCCAAAGATGGCCTCAGGCGCTGGGTTTTTTAATACACCCTCTTTAATCATTAATAGGGCGCCACCTTCCTCGCCGCGCGGCGCGCCTTCTTCCGCCGGTTGAAAAATAAATTTAATTGATCCTTTCAGTTGATCGCGGCACTCGCTTAAAACCTGCGCCACAGTCATTAAAATGGCGGTGTGGCAATCATGCCCGCAGGCGTGCATTACGCCTACCGTCTGTCCCTCATATTCGCAAGTAGCGGCGGAGGCGAAGGGTAAGTCCACGGTTTCGGTAACCGGCAGAGCGTCCATGTCGGCGCGCAAGGCCACCACAGGCCCGGGCAACGCACCCTTTAACACAGCCACCACACCCGTATGCGCAATGCCGGTTTGCACGTCAAGGCCAAGGCTTTCTAAATGCTGAGCCACCAAGGCAGAAGTGCGAAATTCTCGGTTGGATAATTCGGGGTGATGATGTAAATCACGGCGCCAAGCAATTAAGCGCTCAGTAAGCGCCAAAGAGCGGGTATCAATAGTTTGTCGTAATGCAGTAGGGGGTGCCATTGCACACACTCCATCAAAATTGGGTTCCCTCCATTATAATCCACTCATGAGTATACAAATAACATGGTTGGGAACAGGCCTTATGGGGGAACCCATGGCCAATCGTTTAATCAGCGCTGGTTTTGCGTTAACCGTATGGAACCGTTCACCGCATAAAACGGCAGCCTTGCTGGAGCAAGGGGCTCATACAGCCCCAAGCGCTAGGGCGGCCGTGGTCCATGCGGATGTGGTGATCACTATGCTGTCCAACGGCCCCGCGGTGAGCGAACTCTTGGAAATGGGCGGGGTGGCTGATGCCCTTAAACCCGGCACCTTGTTCGTGGATATGAGCTCCGTTCCCCCGCATTCCGCGCGTGCGCACGCATCATTTTTACAGGCGCGCGGTATTAGTGCGTTGGATGCGCCGGTATCCGGAGGTGTGGTGGGGGCTTGCGAAGGCTCCTTGGCCATTATGGTAGGCGGTGACGAAACCGCATTTCTAAGAGCAGCGCCCATATTTGCGGCACTAGGCCGCGCTACACGTGTGGGTCCTGCGGGGTCAGGTGCACTGGCTAAGTTGGCCAATCAAATGATTGTGGGGATTACCATTGGGGCCGTGGCCGAAGCCTTGCTGCTGGCGCAAGCGGGAGGAGCCGATCCCGCCGCTGTGCGTGCCGCCATACGTGGCGGTTTTGCGGAAAGCCGCGTGTTAGAACTGCATGGCGCGCGTATGCTGGCGCGTAACTTCACACCGGGCGCGCAGGCCACCACGCAATTAAAAGATATGAATTCTGCGCTACAAGCAGCACATGAGGCGGGTCTGCAACTGCCGCTGCTGCAACAAACGCACGATTTATTTTTAGCCCTAACCGAACACGGAGGTGCGGGCCTAGACCATAGCGCGCTCTTGGTGGAGTTGGAGCGCTTGAATGGTCTGCAATGAATCAATGAAGCCTAGCGGGAGGCCGAGCCTTTAGTCTTAAAGCGTGTAAAGGTTTGAATGAGTGAGGCGCCCTGTTCTAATAAAAAATCCTTAAACGCTTGCGCCACGGGTGTGAGTTGCTTGTCTTTGCGTTGCACCACATACCAATTGAGTATGGCCGGAAATTCTTCCACATCCAAGATGACCAAATTGCCCAACTCTAATTCCAAATTGATGTTGTAGGCGGAGAGAAAGGCGATCCCCATGTTTGCTACAACGGCTTGCTTAATGGCTTCGGTGCTGCGAATCTCTAAAGCCACTTTTACCAATGCGTAATTTTCAGCAAATACCTCGTGCATGGATTTGCAAGTTTCAGAGCCGGCCTCACGAATGATAAAAGAATATTCCAGAACCTCTTTTAATGGGATGTTTTTTTCCCCTGCCAGGGGATGATCGGTGGGCGCCACAATCACATATGGATGGGGCGCGAATGATTCGGAAATCAACCCATCCTCTGCAGAGGCATGCACCATGACCGCAAGATCTATGAGATTATCCGCAAGGTTTTGCAGCAGAGTTTCGCGATTACTCAATACAAATTTAAGTTTAACGCCCTCATGATGCCGATTGAATTCTGCCAATAGGTGCGGAAAAAAATAGTCACCCGCTGTAACCACGGCCACGTTTAGCATGCCCCCTGAGACGCCCTTGAGCTGAGCCATGGATTCTTCCACTTCGCGGAATTGGTTGATGATGGCGCGAGCATGGCGCAACATTTCCTGGCCGGCAGGGGTGAGGTAAACGCGCTTACCCAATTGCTCAAACAAAGGCAGGCCCGCATGAATTTCCAGTTGCTTCACTTGGGTAGAAACGGCGGGCTGAGAGAGGTGGAGTTCTTCTGCTGCCCTTGAGAAGGACAGCCGACGGGCAACGGTTTCAAACACTTTTAGTTGACGTAATGTGGCATGTCGCATAACGGGGCATCTATAAAAATAGTTTAGATGCCCCTAATATAAATGATTACTGATAGTAACGCTTAATAAAACTTAATATTACTATGGTCTTAGTGTTGATTGCCGGGGCGAATTAAGGAAAGACCTGCCTTGGCGTCATCAATGGATTGGCCCAATAAGGCGGTTAGCGCGAACACAGTCTTGAGGCGTGGCGTGGGCACGCCCACCATGACGCCCAATTCAATGACAGCGCCAATCAGGGCATCGGCCTCTAGGCTACGTCCGGCCTCCACATCTTGCAGCATAGAGGTTTTGTGGCGACCGACTTTTTCAGCACCTTCGATTCGCTTATCAATGCCCAAGCGGAAAGTAATGCCTAATTTATGGGCCACATCTTGCGCTTCCACCATCATGTCATGGGCCAGTTCGCGCGTTTGCGGGTGTTGGCAAATCTCCAAAAGCGTGCCATGGGTGAGGGCGCTAATGGGGTTAAAGGTCATATTTCCCCATAATTTAAGCCATATTTCCGAGCGAATGTTTTCCAAAATGGGTGATTTAAACCCAGCAGCAATAAAGGTTTCGGATATTTTCTGCGCCCGCTCTGTGGTGGTGCCGTCTAATTCGCCAATCGGAAAGCGAATGCCTTCAATGTGCTTAATCACACCAGGGGCCGCGGTAATGGCGGCGGGATAAACCACACAACCCAACACATTGCGTGGGTCGATGGCCTTCATGATGACGCCGTGGGGATCGACAATTTCCACGATGCGGTTTTCGTATTCACCGCCATGGCGTTGAAAATACCAGTAAGGAATGCCATTTTGCATGGGCACCACCACCGTGTCCGGGCCGATGACATGGGGTAAAAATTCGGCAATGGGGGCCAATTGGTGGGCTTTCATGGTCAAGATAACCAAGTCTTGGATGCCGGCATCCACCACGCGGTCCAGTAGGCGCACATCTCCTGTAACCCCCTCTGGGAATTCATCGGTGATCAGTTTTAGGCCGTTTTTCTTGATGGCCTCATAAGTGACCCCACGGGCCACAACGGTGACATCGTTGCCGGCGCGTGCCAGTTGTACCGCCAAAAAGCCGCCAATGGCGCCGCCGCCCCCAATAATGCATATCTTCATGCCAAACTACCCCTTTGATTTTTATGGCTGATGCGCGAAAACGCCCGAGGGCGATTTTCAGTGTGTGACCGTTCTGTGAAAAGGGCCATTATAAGGCCTTGGCAGAAAAACCATAGCCCCCACAAATAAGTAAGCCTGATGGGTGGCTTGATCTGGGTCATGGCGTTTTATATCGGCAGACAACATGATATTCTCTGTTTCGTAACAAAATAATGCACCAACTTTAGGTGTCATAAAAATAAATTAATGGGGGAGTTTAGACATGTCTTCGTCTTATTCTAATACGGGTGCTGTCGCGCCCAAGCCGGCAAATCGTTGGTTTCAGTTGGTTTTAGGGATTTTGTGCATGGGATTGGTGGCCAACTTGCAATACGCTTGGACGCTATTTGTAAACCCCATTCAAGCTAAAAATGGCTGGACGCTGTCCGCCATTCAACTCTCTTTTTCTATTTTCATTTTGGTAGAGACGTGGTTGGTGCCGGTAGAAGGTTGGCTGGTGGATAAATTTGGCCCTCGTTTTGTGGTGCTGATTGGCTCCGTGTTTGCAGCCTCCGGTTGGGTGATTGACAGTTACGCCACAAGCCTAACCGAGCTCTACGTTGCCGCTGTGGTGGCGGGTATTGGGGCCGGTTGCGTGTATGGCACCTGTGTGGGCAATGCCCTCAAATGGTTTCCGGACAAGCGCGGCCTGGCTGCCGGCTTAACCGCCGCTGGTTTTGGTGCGGGTGCTGCAGTGACCGTAATTCCCATTGGCAATATGATTGCTACGGCTGGATACCAACAAGCATTTCTGTGGTTTGGTATTGGCCAAGGGATTCTCATTTTCATCATGGCCTTGTTCATGGTGCGCCCCAATCCTCCCGCGGGCGTAAGGGCTTCACCACGGGTGGTCACCACCAAAGTGGATTACACCACTGGCCAGATGATCAAAACACCAGAGTTTTGGTTGATTTACGTTATCTTTGTAGCCGTGGCTGCAGGAGGTTTGATGGTGACGGCGCAAATTGGCCCCATCGCCAAAAACTATGGATTGGATAAAATACCCATGGCCTTTTTTGGCGCCACCGTTCCACTGCTTACCTTGACCCTTTCTATCGATAATCTGGCTAATGGGTTCACTCGCCCCTTATGCGGATTTATATCCGATCGACTGGGTCGTGAAAACACCATGTTCTTTGTGTTCTTGGGCGAAGGGTTGGCCATGTTGGGGTTGATGCAATATGGTCACGACCCCTTGGCCTTTATGACGTTTGCCGCTTTAATTTTCTTGTTCTGGGGCGAAATTTTCTCAATCTTTCCATCCATTTGTGCAGATACCTATGGCATTAAGTTTGCCGCAGGAAATGCCGGCACGCTCTATACCGCCAAAGGGACAGCCTCCTTACTGGTGCCTCTGGCTTCAGTGTTGTACGCTGGTAATGGTAATTGGGACAATGTGTTTATTGTGGCCGCGTGCATTTCAATTGCGGCTGCATTTTTGGCCAAGTTTGTCTTGGCTCCCATGCGCCGACGCTTAATTGAAAAATCCAACAGTACGAGCGTGGCGGGTTAAGTTATTCGAGTTTCTGCTGTATTCATCTAAGCCCGGCACGGAGGGGATATGTTTCATGACCCTCTAATGCTGGGCTTTGTGGTTATTACCTTACTGATTTCAGCTCTGGCCCACGGCACTTTGGGTTTTGGTTTTCCCTTAATTTCAACTCCTGTCATTGCACTGGTCACCGATATGCAAACGGCGGTGGTGGTGACTGTGCTGCCCAATTTAGCCGTTAACTTAGTGAGTATTTTGCGTGGAGGCCAGTGGCAGCATAGTCTGGGCCGTTATTGGCCTATGGCCGTATGGGTATTGCTGGGCACCTTACTGGGTACTCAGGTGCTATTGCATGCCAACCCTGCGCCCTTAAAGCTTTTGCTGGCGTTCATGATTGGCGTTTATTTGGGGCAGGACCGTATTAAACGTATCGATTGGTCGGTGATTGTGCGCCACCCCAAAATGTCTGGCATGGTATTGGGGTTGCTGGCTGGTGTGCTGTCGGGTGCAGTGAACGTGGCGCTGCCACCTTTGGTGATCTATTTTATGACGTTGGGGTTATCGGCCATCCCTTTAACGCAAATTCTTAACTTATGTTTTATGGCAGGTAAAGCCGCGCAAGCCGGCGCTTTGGGTCTGTCGGGGCACTTTAATTTTGAAATGCTGCAGCTCTCCATCCCACTGGCCATCATTTCTGTGGTGACGTTATTGATGGGTATGCGACTGCAAAAAAACATTCACCCCAAACGATATCGCCAAATGGTTTTTGGTTCGTTGGCCGTGATGGCGCTGTTATTAGGTGGCCAGGCGGTACAGTCTTTTTTGGCTTAAACGGCGCGCATTCACCATGTTATGGCCCGCTTGACCCCAATCAAGGACATCATAAAAGTGCGAGATTATGCTTCAATAAGGCTGTCATTTGTTGTGCTGTTCACTGTTAATATGCATCCATAACCTATGGATAATGGCACCTATTCAGTGTGTTATGGCTTTCCATGGACGGGTGTAATCGGTAATAATAACTCTTGAAAGCAATTTGTTAGGGCCTTAAGGTGGCACTACCTTTGATTGCAATACATATAAATTTATAAAAAATATCAGCGAGGAAGTTATGGAGAAAGCATTAGCAGGCATTCGGATTTTGGATATGACGCATGTGCAAGCGGGACCCACGGCGTCACAATTAATGGCTTGGCTGGGCGCAGATGTTATTAAGTTTGAGCCTCCCGCTGGCGATGCCACACGCGGGCAACTGCGTGACGTGCCCAATGCAGACAGTCTCTACTTCACTATGTTGAACTGCAACAAGCGCTCTATTGTGGTGAATATGAAAAGCGACGCGGGCAAAGAAGTGTTTGTGGAGCTACTGAAGAATTGCGATGTGATCATGGAAAACTTTGGCCCGGGTGTATTGGACCGTTTTGGCTTTACTTGGGACAAGATCCACGACATTAATCCCGCCATTGTAATGGGTTCTATTAAGGGTTTTGGCTCGAGCGGCCCGTACGCAGAATTTAAGGCCTACGAGAATGTGGCGCAGGCCATGGGCGGCTCTATGAGCACCACCGGCTTTGATGATGGCCCGCCCTTGGTGACGGGCGCGCAAATTGGCGATTCCGGAACCGGTCTGCATTTGGTGATTGGTCTACTGGCAGCCTTGCAAGCCCGCAATCGTACCGGCCGGGGTCAGTACGTAGAAGTGGCCATGATGGATTCGGTGATGAATTTATGTCGCGTTAAGTTCCGTGATCATCAACGCTTAACGCGCGGACCCATGCCTGAGTATTCCATCCCCACCGAAGGTCGTCACGCCACACCGCGCAGCGGCAATGATTCCGGTGGCGGTCAATTGGGTAATGCGGTGAAATGCAAACCCGGCGGCCCCAACGATTATATCTACGTGGTGGTACAAGAGGCCGTATGGAATGCATTGGCTCAACATATGGGGGGTGACGCACTGGTGCAAGATCCACGTTTTGCCACTATTGGCGAGCGGCGGAAGAACCAGGGTGTGATGTGGGACATGCTGAATAAATTTGCCAGCCAATTCACCAAGCGCGAATTCATGGCCGTCTTAAACGAGATGGATGTGCCTTGCGGTCCCATCATGAGCACCGAAGATTTAGCCAATGATGAGCACGTAAAACTGCGTGATATGTATGTGGAGCTAGATCACCCCACGCGGGGCACTTGGTATAACGTGGGTATGCCCATTAAGCTCTCCGACAATCATGTAAAAATTGAGCGCTCACCTTTGTTGGGCGAGCATACCGATAACGTATTGGGCGATGTATTGGGTTGGGATGCCGCTAAAATTGAAGCCCATCGCAGCGCGGGCGCCTTTTCTAAATAGTGATGTGACGCAGGAATTAAGCGGGAGTTTTTAGCGAATGAAAGTCGTTATTATTGGGCAGCAAGATTTTGGTAAAGGCGTGTTGGATTCGTTTTTAGCGCGCGGCGATGAAGTGGTTGGTGTTTTTTGTGCTCCCGAAAAAGAAGGGGCTCGCCCCGATCCGCTGCGCGTTGCCGCTGAGGAGAAAGGGTTGCCCGTGTTTCAATTACCCTCGCTCAAAGATGCGCGCGCCATCGACATTATGAAGGGGCTTAACCCCGACATCGGGATCATGGCGTATGTGCTGCAATTTGCTCCGCAGGAATTTGTCACCATTCCCAAACAGGGCACCATTCAATATCACCCGTCCCTTTTGCCCAAATACCGTGGACCCAGTTCTATCAATTGGCCCATTATTTACGGTGAGGGCAAAACAGGCCTGACCATTTTCCGCCCTAACGACGGGCTGGATGAAGGGTTGATTGTGTTGCAGAAAGAAACCCCCATTGGTGCTGATGACACCTTGGGGTCGGTGTATTTTGACCGCCTCTATCCCATGGGTATTGCAGCCATGTTAGAGGCGGCCGATCTGGTGATGGCCGGTCGTCACCAAGAAGTAGTGCAAGATGAAGAGCAGGCCAGCTATCAGGGTTGGTGCCGTGCGGCAGAATCTAAAATTAATTGGCATAACCCCGTGGGCTTTACCTATAACCTGATTCGCGGGTGCAATCCCGCCCCGGGGGCTTGGACCACTTTGGCTGGTAAAAAAGTGCAGATTTTTGATGCACGCAAACATGAGGTGCGTACCTTTGGTGCAGTGAAAGGCAAAGTGGGTGAAATTGCCTCCATAGGTACCGAAAGCCTTTTTATTACGGTGCAAGGCGGGCAAATTGAAGTGTTTAAATTAAAACATGAAGACGGCAAGAAAATCTCGGCCGCCGATTTTGCGCGCGAACATAGTCTTGTAGTGGGTAGTGCTTTCGGGGTCTGACCCCGGGTGGGGTCAGACCCCTTAATGGGTGTGCAGCAGACGGCTTAAGGTCTCTGGTGAAATATTAAGATGCAAAGCCAGCTCTTTTTTGGGGATTAAGCCGGCCATTTCTGGATGTTTGCGCATAAAACGCTCCATGCGTCCGGCGGCGTCTAGTAAGTGAAGGGTAATGGTGTGCGCCATAATCTCGCTCATCAGACGCATGACTTCAAATTCAAAATCATATTTAAGTTTGGGGTGACGGACCATAAATTCAGCCCAGATCGGTAATGGGCATTTGGCCACCCGCACACGCGTTACCGCTCGAATACTGTAAGGCGCTCGGTTTTCTAGGCGCCAGGCGGCGTAGCTGGTTTCAATTTCAAACTCGCGGGAAAAGCGCAAAATCATTTCTTTACCCTCCGGGTTGGCGACCACGCGCTTCAGCACACCTTCCAAAATGAAATATTGATCCATTTCTTGGGCACCTTGCACCAGAAGCGCTTCCCCCTTTTTAACCTCGGTAATGGAGAGATGTTCTTCCAGTTCCATCAGTTCGGGCTCGGTTAGGCAACGCAAAACCACATTGCTGTGCAGCAAACTGCGCAACATGAGCCTTAGGGGGTGGCGCACAAGGAGGATTTCTGGGAAGGCGTGGGGTGCGGGATTCATGGTTGTGTAGTATAAGCCTTGGCGAGGGTAGTAGAAAACAATGTAAAACAGTTGTTTGTTTTAAGCGACTACGCGAGATATAATCTCTTGTCCAATTAGTGCCTTTGCCCATGACCAAGTATATTTTCGTGACCGGCGGTGTGGTCTCGTCTCTCGGGAAGGGCATCGCTGCCGCTTCTTTAGGGGCCATTCTCGAATCCCGCGGCATTACCGTTACCATGCTCAAGCTCGATCCTTACATTAATGTGGATCCGGGTACCATGAGCCCTTTTCAGCATGGCGAAGTGTTTGTTACCGAAGATGGGGCGGAAACCGACCTCGATTTAGGCCATTACGAGCGCTTTATCAGCACCCGTATGGCCAAACGCAACAACTTCACCACCGGTCAAATTTACGAGAGCGTCATCAAGAAAGAGCGCCGTGGCGACTATTTGGGTGGCACGGTGCAGGTTATTCCGCATATTACCGACGAAATTAAGCATTGTATCCGTCAAGGTGTAGGCGATGCCCAGGTGGCCATCGTGGAAGTGGGGGGTACGGTGGGCGATATTGAATCCTTGCCCTTTCTGGAAGCCATTCGCCAGATGTCTATCGAATTGCCACGCGACCATACCTGTTTTATTCATTTAACCTTACTGCCTTACCTGCCCTCCGCGGGCGAGATTAAAACCAAACCCACCCAACATTCGGTTAAAGAGCTGCGAGAAATCGGCATACAGCCCGATGTGTTGATGTGTCGGGCCGATCGTGCTTTGCCTGAAGACGAGCGGCGCAAAATCGCCCTCTTTACCAACGTTCATGCAGAAGCAGTGATTTCAGCGCCCGACGTGGACTGTATTTACAGAATTCCCGGCGGGTTGCATCGGCAAATGTTGGATGAAATTGTCTGCCATAAACTGGGAATCATTGCGCCCCCCGCGGATCTATCCACTTGGGATGCACTGGTTGACGCGCTTGAGCACCCCTTGCACGAAGTGGATATTGCCCTAGTAGGGAAATATGTAGATTTAACTGAATCGTACAAATCACTTTCTGAAGCCTTAATCCATGCGGGCATTCACAAGCGCACACGCATTAAAGTACATTACATGGATTCTGAGCGCATTGAAAAAGAAGGCATCGATTGTCTGCAAGGAATGGACGCTATTTTAGTGCCCGGCGGCTTTGGTAAGCGCGGCGTGGAAGGTAAAATTAGCGCCATTCAATACGCACGCGAAAACCGCATTCCCTATCTGGGTATTTGTTTGGGCATGCAATTGGCCGTGGTGGAATTTGCGCGCCACTGTGCCAACTTAGCCCAAGCCCATAGCACCGAATTTGCACCGGATACCAACGCGCCCGTGATTGCACTGATTACAGAATTTTTGGCAGCAGATGGGCGTGTAGAGCAACGCAGTGTCGATTCAGACCTGGGGGGCACCATGCGCTTAGGCGGTCAAGAATGTGTGCTGGAGGAGGGTTCATTGGCGCGGCAAATTTATGGCCAAGAACGCATTACCGAGCGCCATCGCCATCGCTTTGAAGTGAATAACGATTACTTACCTGTATTGCGCAAAGCGGGTTTGCGCACCTCTGGGCGATCGTCTCTGGAAGACTTATGTGAAATGGTAGAGCTGCCCGATCACCCTTGGTTTGTGGGTTGCCAGTTCCACCCTGAGTTTACCTCCACGCCCCGTGGCGGCCATCCCTTGTTTGAAGCGTTTGTGGAAGCGTCCTTAAAGCAGCGCGCTCTGGTGGATGATAAAAAGGGGAAGGCCGCATGAAGTTAACTCATTTTGAAGCTGGGCTTGAGCACCCTTTGTTTTTAATTGCAGGCCCTTGCGTAATTGAGTCGCGCGAACTGGTATTCGAGATTGCCGGTCAATTAAAAGAACTGTGCACCGAATTAGAAATCCCCCTTATTTTTAAAGCCTCTTACGACAAAGCCAACCGCAGTTCGGGAGCGTCTTTTCGTGGACCCGGTCAAATTGAAGGGCTAGAAATCCTGGCTGCGGTGCGCAAAACATTTTCATTGCCCGTATTGACCGATGTGCATGAAAGCGCAGATGTGGCAACAGTGGCTGCGGTGGTGGATGTGCTGCAAACCCCGGCTTTCTTATGCCGCCAAACCGATTTTATTCAAGCGGTGGCAGCGGCTGGAAAACCAGTCAATATAAAAAAAGGTCAATTTTTAGCGCCCAATGACATGCAGCACGTGGTGCTGAAGGCGCGCGAAGCCAGTGGGCAAGATAACATCATGGTGTGTGAGCGTGGCGTGTCTTTTGGCTATAATAATCTGGTATCGGACATGCGCTCTTTGGCGATTATGCGTAACACAAATTGCCCAGTGGTGTTTGACGCCACCCATTCCGTACAACTGCCCGGCGGGCAGGGCACCAGCAGCGGTGGGCAGCGAGAATTTGTACCGGTATTGGCACGCGCGGCGGTGGCAGCGGGTGTGGCAGGGCTGTTTATGGAAACCCATCCCCGTCCAGAGAAGGCCTTATCTGATGGTCCCAATGCGTGGCCTCTGGGTAAAATGAGAGAGCTTCTGGAAACCTTGATTGAAATTGATATGGTGGTTAAAAAACGCGGCTTCAGTGAAGCCGACATGTATTCTTAAAATATAAAATAGGTTAATTATTATGAGCGCTATTGTTGAAGTGTTTGCCCGAGAAATTCTCGATTCCCGCGGTAACCCCACGGTGGAAGCAGAAGTGATTACCGAAGACGGCGCCATTGGCCGTGCCGCTGTGCCCTCCGGTGCCTCCACCGGTACTCGTGAAGCCATTGAGTTGCGTGATGGCGATAAGTCACGTTACTTAGGTCGTGGTGTTTTAAATGCCGTGGACCATGTGAATACAGAAATTTACGAAGCATTGGTGGGGTTGGATGCGGTAGACCAAGCGTTGATTGACCATGTGATGATTGAGCTTGATGGCACTGAAAACAAAGCACGCTTGGGCGCCAATGCCATTCTTGCGGTATCGCTGGCTACTGCTAAGGCCGCGGCAGAAGAATCAGGGCTATCGCTGTTCCGTTATCTGGGTGGCGCCTCTGCTGTGCAAATGCCAGTTCCCATGATGAATGTGATCAATGGGGGCGCCCATGCCAACAACGGGCTGGACATGCAAGAGTTCATGATTTTGCCCATTGGCGCACCCACTTTCCGCGAAGCGCTGCGTTACGGCGCTGAAATATTCCATTCATTAAAAGCCTTGATTGATGCGCAAGGACTTTCCACCACCGTGGGGGACGAGGGCGGTTTTGCACCCAGCCTACCCAACAACGAAGCCGCTTTGGTACTGATTATGCAAGCCATTGAAAAAGCCGGCTATCGTCCCGGCGAGGACATTGCGATTGGCTTAGATTGCGCCAGTTCTGAATTTTATAAAGACGGTCGCTATCATTTGAGCGCTGAAAAGAGCCAGCTTAGCTCGGAAGAATTCACCGATTATTTAGGCGCTTGGGTTAAAAAATACCCTCTCATCACCATTGAGGATGGCATGTCGGAAGCCGATTGGCCGGGCTGGAAGCTTCTGACCGATCGTTTGGGTAAAAAAGTGCAATTAGTGGGCGATGATATTTTTGTCACCAACCCCCGCATTCTGAAAGAGGGCATTCAGCAAGGCATCGCCAATTCAGTGCTGATAAAAATTAATCAAATCGGCTCGCTCTCAGAAACTTTCGCCGCCATTGAGATGGCGAAACGCGCAGCTTACACCAATGTGATTTCACATCGCTCGGGCGAAACCGAAGACACTGTGATTGCCGATATTGCTGTGGCTACCAACGCCGGCCAAATTAAAACCGGTTCACTATCGCGCTCGGATCGTTTGGCCAAATACAATCAATTGCTGCGTATCGAAGAAGAGTTGGGTGAAGTGGCTCAATACTCCGGTCGCGATACCTTTACGCGCCTATGAGTAAACCGGCATGATTGAGCGCGGGCGACTGCTGACAGGCGTGCTGCTGTTGATGATTGCAGTACTCGCCTATTCCCTCATTCTCGGTAAGGGTGGTTGGCTGCGTATTCGTTCGCTAGATCATGAAATTTTCACTCAGAAAGAAACCAATACCCAAATGCAAGGTCGTAATCAAGCACTCTCGGCTGAGGTACAAGACCTCAAGAGAGGTTCTGACGCATTAGAAGAGCGTGCCCGCGTTGATTTGGGTATGGTGCGGCAGGGCGAAACCTATTACCGCTTTGTTGAACCCCCGCCTAAAGCCACCCCTTAATATTTGTTAGGAGCCAGACCATGTTGCAGCGTCGATGGATGCAAGGTGTTGTATTGTGGGCGTTGACCATGACCATGACAGCGGCTTTGGCGGAACCCACCACCAAAACCTTTATGTGGGAAGTGGCCAGCCCTACCAATACCGTATATTTGTTGGGAACCCCGGGCGTTGCCAGCAGTGATTTTTACCCCATGAACCCTTGGATTGAGGCGGCTTATATGCGTGCTACACGCGTGGCCGTGACCGCAGACTTGTCTGATAACGAGCGTTTTTCCCGCGAAGCAACAGACGTGTATTACCACGGCACAGACAGTATCGATCAACATCTTTCAGCGGCTGTTCTGCGCAGCGTTGAAGATCTGTACGCGGGGCGCGGCGAATCATTTAAAGTGCCGCCCAGTATTAAACCTTATGTCTTGGCCACGTCCATGCAAAACCATGAGCTGGTGCAATTGGGTATATCACCCGAGTACGATGTGCCATTTTATATGGTGGCACGCGCCCGTGCTGACAATAAGCCTGTACAGGAAATGGTAGGCATTAAAGGAGAAGTGGCCGCATTAGAAGCCCTAACACCGGACATGCAAGAAACCTGGGTGCGCTCAGCGGTGGCCAATCTTGCTTCTGGAAAATACAAGGACACCATCACCAGTCTGCTGTCTTGCTGGAAGGAAGGGAATGTTGCCTGTTACTCTCAGATGGAACGCCTAACCCTAGAAGCAGGTGAGAAAGGGGAAGCGCTTCATCATGCCTTGGTCAGCTCGAATCGCACTAAGTTAATGAGCGCCATTGAAGCTCAACTGGCCGGTGGCGAGGTACAACTGGTGTTGATACCCGCCAATCAACTGGTGGGTGAGGGGGGTTTGTTGGAAACCCTTAAAACGCGGGGTTATCGGGTGCAGCAGCTTTAAGGGCTTTACCAGAAAAGACGCCACCAAGGACGCTCGATAGTGGCGTTGCCGGTTAAAAAACGGCTGTTGGGGAAGCTTTTTTGCAGGACGCGCAAGGCGTCGTTAGACAGATCTTTAAGCCCCATGGCTTGATAGCTCTTGCTCATGATGAACAACGCTTCTTCCACTGCAGCTGTTTGCGGATAGGTTTTAACCACATCCTGGGCCCGATTGGCAGCGGCTAAATAAGCTTGCCGACGGTAGTAGTAGGCCGCCATAGACACATCGCCTTGCGCCATAGAGTTCACCAAATAACCCATGCGCAAACGAGCGTCTTCTGCATATCGGCTATTGGGGTAGCGGGTAACCAGTTCGCGGAAGGTTTCGAAAGATTCACGGGTGGGTTTGTTGTCGCGTTCGGCCAAATCGTGGCTGTCGAACATGCCCAATAATCCCAAATCGCCATTAAAATTAGCTAACCCTTTCATGTAATAGGCGTAATCCACCCCTGGATGGTTGGGGTGGGCCTTAATGAAGCGGTCGGCGGCGCTAATGGCTGAAGCCATTTCGTTTTGTTTGTAATAGGCGTAAATCTGCTCCAGCTGGGCCTGTTGAGAAAAGGCGCCATAGGGGTAGCGGGATTCCAAGGATTCATAGAGTTTGGCGGCCTTTTCATAATTGCCATCCAACATCTCGGTCTTGGCTTCAGAATATAATTTTGATGCCGACCAGTCTTTGGTGGGGTCTTTTGTGCCCGTGAAGGTGCTGCAGCCGGCCAATAAAGCGGCCAGAAGAAGAAGGGTGATTCGCGTTAAACTAGAGATATTCATGTCTGATGCCATTATTCAATCCGTTGATTATACCAGTCCCGAGGAATCGGATCCGCTAGAAGCGCTGATTCCCTTCGAATGCTCTGGCTTGCGCCTTGATCAGGCATTGGTTCAGATATTCCCCGATTTTTCTCGTAGCCGTCTGCAACGCTGGATTCGTGAAGGCTGTTTGCAGCACAATGGCGTCCCCGCCACGCCCAAGCTTAAGGTGTGGAGCGGCGATCGCATCACCCTTCAGGTTCCCGAAGACGCGCTCTCCGATGATGTGGAAGCGGAAAATATCCCCATTGAAGTGGTGTATGAGGACGATGCCTTGGCGGTGATCAACAAGCCCCCAGGGTTGGTGGTGCATCCGGGCAATGGCAACCGCAATGGCACCTTGCAAAATGCGCTACTGCATTGGGATGGGCGACTGAGTGCCGTGCCCCGTTGTGGCATCGTACATCGCCTAGACAAAGACACCAGTGGCTTAATGGTTATTGCGCGTACTTTGCAAGCCCATGCTGATTTGGTGCGCCAATTACAAGAACGCACGGTTCGTCGTCATTACTGGGCATTGGTGAATGGCGCTCTAACCCGCGATGGAAAAGTAGATGCCCCCATTGGGCGTCATCCTACGCAACGCATCAAGATGGCCGTCATGCCCGGAGGACGTGAGGCTGTAACCCATTACACTATTGTGGAACAGTTGCCCTTCCATACTTGGGTGGAATGCCAATTAGAAACCGGACGAACCCATCAAATTCGTGTGCATATGCAGCATATTGGCCATCCCTTGGCCGGTGACCCTGTCTACGGCGGGCGCGCCATTGCCTTTAATCCCACCATTCGCGAGGCCCTCACCACTTTCGGGCGCCAGGCGTTACAAGCTTTTCGTTTGGGGCTTATTCATCCCCACACCCAGCAACATGTGGAATGGTCGCTTCCTATGGTCACCGATATGGCCACGTTATTGAATGTATTGCGCGAGGCACAGCGTGATTAGGTTGCCGGGTTTTGCAGCCCATTGGCCAGCTCCAGCTTGGGTGCGCACGTGGAATACAGTGCGAGAGGGCGGGGTGAGTGCGGGCCCCTACAGTAGCCTTAATTTGGGAATACGCTGCGGGGATGACTTACAGCATGCACTTGAAAACCGGCGGCGCGTGGCGCGCGCTTTAGGTGTTAAGCCCTTGTGGTTGCACCAAGTGCATGGCGCAACGGTTTTAGGGGTCAGACCCCCCCAGG